>NZ_JBSIOU010000001.1:1797498-2110235 GCF_053618295.1 Flagellimonas sp. 2504JD1-5 | reverse complement strand
TCTATACAATATGTCAAATGAACTTCTTAAATCTTCAAAAGAGAAAAAAAATCGGGCCAAATCAAGCCCCCTAATCCCACTCTTTTACGCCTGGCCCTATCAGCTAAGCGGGTGCAAATATAGAACCCTTTTTTTCTATTGACCAAACTATTCGTGAAAATTTTTCAAAGATTTTTGTCCACATCTCATTCAACCTTTCAAAACGCCTTGTTTTACAAGGGTTTGCGGAAACAAAAAAACTTCATTTTCAAGCTAAAAATACTACTTGGATAGTCAAAATAGAGTCTAATTTTAGTAACCCTTATCAGGGTTAAAAACGAAATTCCACAATCTATTCGAGTATGCCCGTAAGTTTTTGAATATATGCTTGGGCATAACGCCACATTCCCAAATCTGTTGGATGCACCCCATCCACCGTGTCATCCATTTGTAAATTGATGTCATTCTTGGTCATATAATAAAGATTTTCAATCCCATCATCAATCAACTCTGCATACGCTTCTTTTTGGAGTTGATTCACTTTTGCAAAACGATTCTTGCTCGCAGGACTAACATATTCATCTGAATAACCGGCATGCTCCACCAACAAAATTGGTGTTCTTTTTCGTTTTAACCTTAGCCCCTTAACCGCTTTTATAATCCGCTCTTTAAAAACAATATCATTGGTAATTCCAAGATTTTGCCAAGTTAAAGGGGTTAGGTTCGGCATACAATCCAAAATATAAACCTGAGCGTCTATTTCCGTCATTAGGTCGATAATTGGAATTTCCAATCGACCTGAGCCACTAAAACCAAGGTTTATTAAAGGCATATCAAGCAATCTACTCAATTGAGCTGTCCATGCCATTCCGGGTCTGGATGCACATGCTCCTTGAGCAATGGACGTACCGTATACCACGATGGGCTTCTTATTTCTTATTGGTAAAGGTGAAAAATTAGAATTTGTATCAACTCCTATTTCTAGCTTGGTTACTTGATTATACAATGGAAGGTGCAATCTATATTCCCTCATAATTTTTGAAGTTCCCAATTTTTTATAGACAAAAGAGATTGTATCTGAAAACTTGCGGTTAGCGGCGCACCATATTTCTTTTCCTTTGTTATCAAAAGTATATAGGTCCACTCCACTTACTCCCGTAGACGGCATATGTTCAAATGCATAATTACTTTTATTGTTTACCTGATATCTTATATGAATTCTAGACCCATCTGTTCGGAATCTTATCATAAGTCCGGCAGATTGCTTTCCCAAATCATAAACTCCATGGCTCAGATTATCCGCAACTCTTTTTGGAAGACGATCATAGGGGCCTTCAACCTCATTAGGCCAAGCCTGTCCTTCAATAAAATATTGAGAAGCATTCTCCTCTATTGGATTCCACCATATTAATTCTTCCACTTCTTGGGAATAGCAAAAAGCAAACCCTATGAAGGGAAGGAGCAACATCGTTCTTTTTATCAGATCCTTCAAAAACATCTTATTCATTTTACTCAACCTAAAATACATTATTTCAATTTGTGTCCTTAATATAAACCTTTTAATGAGCCTTGATGTTTTTACAATACTTTCCATCTCCTTTAATGGAGATAAATCAACCTGCAACTCTATTGTGTGCCTTGGTGCAAGGTGTTATCTTTGTGCGCTTATTATCATATATAAAGGAATGATCAAGATTACATTACCTGACGGAAGCATCAAGGAACATCAAAATGGTGTTACTCCGATAGAGGTTGCAAAAGAGATTAGTGAAGGATTGGCACGGAACGTTATTTCTGCATCATTTAATGGAGTAACTGTTGAGAGCACCACATCATTAACGGAAGATGGTAGTCTGGTTTTATATACCTGGAAAGATAATGAAGGTAAAAAAGCATTTTGGCACTCAACCTCCCATGTTGTTGCCCAAGCTTTGGAAGAACTATATCCTGGAATTAAATTGACCATAGGTCCTGCTATCGAAAATGGATTCTACTATGATGTGGATTTTGGCGAGCAATCTATTTCTGAAAAGGACTTTCCAATGATAGAAAAGAAGGCGTTGGAAATTGCGAGAGGAAAGCATGATTACAAAATGCGAAGTATTTCGAAAGCTGAAGCACTTTCCTATTATAAAGAACAGGACAATCAATATAAGGTTGAGCTTATTGAGAATCTGGAGGATGGTACCATTACATTTTGTGACCACAGCACTTTTACTGATTTATGTCGAGGCGGACATATTCCCAATACAGGAATCATTAAGGCCATCAAAGTTTTAAGTGTTGCAGGTGCGTATTGGAGAGGCGATGAAAATAACAAGCAGCTAACTCGTGTTTACGGTATTTCATTCCCAAAACAAAAAGAGCTCACCGAATATATTGAACTCTTGGAAGAAGCCAAAAAACGTGATCATAGAAAATTGGGCAAGGAATTGGAATTGTTCACATTTTCGCAAAAAGTGGGACAAGGACTTCCTTTATGGCTTCCAAAAGGGGCTGCACTGCGTGAACGTTTGGAGCAGTTTTTGAAAAAAGCACAGAAAAAAGCGGGTTATGAAATGGTGGTGACCCCCCATATTGGTCAGAAGGAACTCTATGTAACTTCAGGTCATTATGCAAAATATGGCGAGGATAGTTTTCAGCCCATCCATACACCCAAAGATGAGGAAGAGTTTTTGCTAAAACCGATGAACTGTCCCCATCATTGCGAAATCTACAATAGCAGTCCGTTCAGCTATAAGGATTTACCCATACGATATGCCGAGTTTGGCACCGTATATAGGTATGAGCAAAGTGGAGAACTGCACGGGCTTACAAGGGTGAGAGGTTTTACACAGGATGATGCCCATATTTTTTGTACTCCGGATCAGTTGAATGATGAATTTAAAAAGGTTATTGACCTATCATTGTATGTATTGGGTTCATTAGGTTTTGAAAATTTTACGGCACAAGTGTCTGTTCGTGATCTTGAAAAACCTGAAAAATATATTGGAGATGCGGAAAACTGGGAAAAGGCAGAGCAAGCCATCATAGATGCCGCAGAGGAAAAAGGACTGAATTTTGTAATTGAAAGTGGCGAAGCTGCTTTTTATGGTCCAAAACTCGATTTCATGGTGAAAGATGCATTGGGCAGACAATGGCAATTGGGTACAATCCAGGTTGATTACAATCTACCCGAGCGGTTTGACCTTACCTATAAAGGTAGTGACAATGAGCTTCATAGGCCAATCATGATCCATCGTGCACCCTTTGGAAGCATGGAACGCTTTGTGGCATTGTTATTGGAACACACCGGCGGGAATTTCCCCCTATGGTTAATTCCAACTCAAGCTATTGTACTGCCGGTCAGTGAGAAACATGAAAAATATGCTGAAAAAGTTTTGAATTCTTTAGAAAATCACGAAATTCGCGCGCTCATTGATAATAGGAATGAGACGGTAGGGAAGAAAATTCGTGAGGCTGAGCTCAAAAAAATTCCGTTTATGCTCATTGTTGGTGAGCAAGAAGAAGGAGCCGAAACCATAGCTGTAAGAAGGCATGGAGGTGAGGATTTTGGAAGCATCAGCTTAAGTAAGTTTTCCGACTTGGTATCTACTGAAATAAATAGTACCTTAAAGTCGTTCTAAAAAATTGAGTTTAATTAAAAAGTATAAGTCATAGCAATACGAAGAAGATTTAGACCCCAACCAAGGAGGGAAAACAAAAACCCTCATAATATCAATGAAAAGATTACAGCCCCTGAGGTCAGACTTGTTGGGGACAATGTGGAAATAGGAGTATATCCGATTTCAAAAGCACTGGCCAAGGCCAACGAACTGGAACTTGATTTGGTAGAGATTTCGCCAAAAGCAAATCCTCCAGTTTGTAAAATTATTGATTACAAAAAATTTCTTTACGAGCAAAAGAAGCGGGATAAGGCCATGAAGGCCAAAGCCACTAAAGTAATTGTAAAGGAAATACGTTTTGGTCCGCAAACGGATGACCATGATTATGAATTTAAAAAGCGTCATGCTGAGAAATTCTTAAAAGATGGTGCCAAGCTTAAAGCTTATGTCTTCTTCAAAGGAAGGTCCATAGTTTATAAAGACCAAGGCGAAATATTGTTGTTGCGTTTGGCCCAAGAGCTCGAAGAGCTTGGTAAGGTTGAACAAATGCCAAAGTTGGAAGGAAAGCGAATGACCATGTTCATTGCCCCTAAGACTAAAAAGTAAATTAAAGCGGGATGCTGAGCTTTATTCAGCGTAATATATAAATAGGAGAAAATGCCTAAAATGAAAACAAAATCCAGTGCCAAAAAGCGATTCAAGCTTACTGGTTCTGGTAAAATCAAAAGGAAGCACGCTTTTAAGAGTCATATTTTGACTAAAAAATCGAAAAAGCGTAAGCTTAAGTTGACACATTCTACATTAGTACATGAGTCTGATGTCAACAGTATTAAAGAACAATTGCGATTAAAATAATTGTTCAATCAGGTACATTAATTATTAACCATGGAGTCAGGCTTATAAAAGTGTCAAAAATTGACCGCCTGCTACAAAAAAATGAAACATTATGCCAAGATCAGTAAATTCAGTTGCTTCTAGAGCCAGGAGAAAAAAGGTGATGAAGCAAGCCAAAGGTTACTTTGGAAGACGTAAAAACGTTTGGACAGTAGCCAAAAATGCGGTAGAGAAAGCAATGCTTTATGCTTACCGCGACAGAAGAAACAAGAAAAGAAATTTCCGCGCACTTTGGATTACCCGTATCAATGCAGGTGCAAGAATGCACGGAATGTCTTACTCCCAATTCATGGGCAAGGTAAAATCCAACGGTATTGAACTTAACAGAAAAGTTTTGGCCGATTTGGCAATGAACCACCCAGATGCTTTTAAAGCAATCGTTGAAAGAGTAAAATAAGAGTTAATATAAACTTACCCCGCTTATTAAAAATCCCACTCGGCTGAGTGGGATTTTTGTATTTTAAGGTTTTATTTGAAGCATGGTAAAATCTCTTCCAACCACTGTCATCGCCATAATTGCAACGGTAATTTCGTTTGGACAGGACCATAATGTTTCGTTTCTCGCACTCGGGGACAGTTATACGGCTGGAACTGGTGAATCTAGAGTGAATAGCTGGCCATTACAATTTGTGCATCAAGCCCGAAAAAAGAAAATTGATATTGCCCCATTCAAAGTTTTAGCCAAGGCTGGTTGGACAACCACTGATTTATTATCAGCCATTCAAAATGAACGGTTGGAACCGAGTTATGATCGGATTAGCCTCTTGATAGGTGTTAACAATCAATACAAAGGAGTGGATTTCGAAGTATTCGAAAGGGAGTTTTCATTGCTTTTGAGCAATAGCATCCAAATGGCCAAAAACATGCCAAAAAACGTTTTTGTGCTTTCCATTCCTGATTGGAGTGTCACCCCATTTGCGCGTTTTAAGGATAAAGAAAAAATTGTTCGGGAGCTAAAAGCTTATAACACATTTATTGAGAAAGAAACCAAGAAACAGGGAGCTATTTTCATAGAGATTACAAAAATGTCAAGAAACGCGTGGGTAAATCCCTCCTTAATCGCATCGGACAGCTTACATCCATCAAAAAAAATGTACCGCATGTGGGTGAAGAAAATCAATAAAAAACTATTCAAATAATTTCAGCTTCCAAAAGCAGTTATAACTAGTTTCCTTCCAGAAGCATGGTCGCGATGCTCACAAAGGTAAATACCCTGCCATATGCCCAGATTCAACTTTCCATTGGTTATTGGAATCTGAACCGAACTGCCTAGCAAAGATGCCTTTATGTGCGCGGGCATATCATCCGGTCCTTCATAGGTATGGATATAATATGGAGCATTTTCAGGAACCATCTGATTAAAATGACTTTCAAAATCGACCCGAACAGTAGGGTCAGCATTTTCATTGATCGTCAATCCGGCAGAAGTATGTTTAATAAAAACCTGTAGAATTCCAACCTTGATCTCCTGCAACCCGGTGACAGCATCAACGATGGTATCGGTTATTAAATGAAAGCCTCTTTTGTAGGGCTTAAGTCGCAGCTCTTTCTGATAAAATTTCATATTTCGTGAAATTAATACAAAGTTTACATCATTTCGCCCCCAAGCCATACCTTTGATGTTTTAAAATTTGCGATGGACTTTTCAAATATAAAAATGGTGGTTTCTGATATGGATGGGACACTGCTAAATTCCAACCATGAGGTAAGTCATAGATTCTTTGAACTCTTCGATGCTCTGAGGGAGAAACAAATCCAATTTGTAGCCGCCAGTGGTAGGCAATATCACAGCATGGTGGACAAATTGAAAACAATAAAGGACGATGTGATTTTTATTGCTGAAAATGGTGCCTTTACAAAACAAAAAGAGGATGTTTTGCTTACTACCCCCATTGACAAAATTAATGTCAGCGAAGTACTTTCTGCCCTTTCCAATGTTCCGGATGCTCATCCGGTTCTGTGCTGCAATAACAAAGCCTACGCAAATGGTCATTCAAACGATTTCCTAAACCTACTCGCAGAATACTATACGGAGTTTGAAGCTGTTTCTGATCAAACCAAGGTCAACGACCAGGTTTTAAAAGTTGCCATCTACCACTTTGAGAATTCCGAAAAGCATATTTACCCAGCAGTAAAACATTTGGAAGGCCCATTAAAAGTAAAAGTTTCCGGCTCCAATTGGGTCGATGTTTCCCATAAAAATGCACACAAAGGATACGCTCTTGGTCAATTAATGCATACATATGGACTTTCCGCGGATGAAGTTATGGTTTTTGGGGATTACAATAACGACCTGGAGATGCTGGAACTGTCCAACTATAGTTTTGCAATGTCCAATGCTCATCCAGATGTAAAGAAAATATCAAAGTTTGAGACGTCGAGCAATAATGATTTTGGTGTGGAACGAATCTTGGAACAACTGGTATGAGCGATATTGATTATTTGATTAAAAAATTTGAATTGACTCCGCATCCGGAGGGAGGTTATTTCAAAGAAACCTATAGAAGTGCTGAGGAAATAGAACAATATGCCCTTCCCGAAAAATTTAGTGGTACAAGAAATTATTCCACATGTATTTACTTTTTACTGACATCGGATACCTTCTCAGCCTTTCATAAGATAAATCAAGATGAAATATGGCATTTTTATACAGGGTCTCCCTTGAAATTACACATCATTTCAGAAAAAGGTGAGTATTCCGAGCAGATTGTGGGGAGTGATTTTTTAAAGGGTGAAGTGCCTCAGTTTGTTGTGCCAGCAGGTCATTGGTTTGCCGCTCAAACGCTTGAGGCGAATAGTTATTCTTTTGTAGGTTGCACTGTCGCTCCTGGATTTGATTTTAGCGATTTTGTTCTGCCAGCGCGAAAAGAACTCATATCAAAATTCCCGAAGCACCAGGCTGTTATCACTTCACTCACCAGAAGTTAACCGTTTTCTGAAGGAAAATATTGAGTCATTCTGAGCCATCTCCTCCCGGTTTTTCTTTTTTGGGCAACCTTTTCGCATCTTTCAGACTTTTGTTTATTATCCATTCCAGTTGACCATTGACACTTCGGAATTCGTCATCAGCCCATTTTTCAATCTGTTTAAAAATTTCTGGGTTGATTCTTAGAACAAAAGATTTTCTTTTACTCACGAATTAACTGTTTAGTGTCCCCGCGTTCACCACCGGAACTGCCTCCTTATCACCGCATAATACCACCATGAGGTTACTGACCATTGAAGCTTTCTTATCATCATCAAAGTCAATGATGTTATCTGTGGACAATTTGATCAATGCATCCTCCACCATTCCAACGGCGCCTTCCACAATTTTCTTCCTTGCAGCTACAATGGCAACTGCCTGTTGTCGTTTTAACATTGAACTTGCTATCTCCGGAGCATAGGCCAAATATCCGATTCTAGCCTCCATAACTTTAATACCTGCAATAGCCAAACGTTCAGTAATTTCATTTTCCAAAGCTTCATTAACCCCATCCATTCCAGACCTTAAGGTTAATTCTGCCTGTTCATCATCAAAATTATCGTAGGGATATGAACCGGCCAGTTTTCTTACGGCTGCGTCCGTTTGCACCCTTACAAATTCTTCATAGTTATCTACATCAAAAGCGGACTTATATGTATCAGCAACTTGCCAAACCAAAATTACATTGATCATGATTGGATTTCCAATCTTGTCATTCACCTTTACTCGTTCACTATCAAAATTGCGAGCTCTTAGTGATATTCGTTGTCTCGTATAAAAAGGATTTGCCCAAAAAAATCCATTCTCCCGAACCGTTCCTTTGTAAGCTCCAAATAGAACCATGACCCTTGAGCTATTGGGATTGACTATAAAGAACCCTTTGGCAACCAGAATGACAGCAATGAAAAAAACTATGAATACGGGGATGAGTCTAACCATTAACGCTCCAATCGTCATGGCTATCACAATAAACAATACAAGCAACATTAGGTAACCATTCAAAGCTTTAATTGATTTTTCGTGTTTCATATGATATTATTTTGATATCACAATAATACTATATTTTTATTAAACAAAAAAGTGAACATCCATTTTTCCAGAATGGTAGGATCATCTATACCTCATTGTTGAATAGCGATTATTCCCCTAGAAGTAATTGGAAAAAGTGCTGCTAAGTATTTAGAAAGTTATTTAAAACAAGTAAGTAGAAGAATTAAGTCTTTTGTTTCTTCTTTCTGGCCGCTGGAAACAATACGTTATTTAGTATAAGACGATATCCAGGAGAGGTCGGGTGTAATTCCAATTCGGTTTTAGGGTCTCCCACCCTGTGTTGGTAATCTTCGGGATCGTGCCCGCCATAAAAAGTGAAGAACCCCTTGCCTTTTATGCCATGGATGTACCGTGCTTCGCCATTTAATTTGTTTTCACCAAGGACCATGACCGTGGGTTTAACCTCATCACGTGTGAAAGCCGTTGTCTGCCCCATAAATCCCTTGACCAAGGTGGTATGATTCTGTGTGAGCATTGTTGGTACAGGATCCCATTTGGCCGAAAACTCCATCAGCGAAAAATAATCCGATTCCTTTGGTACATTTCTTCGTTTATTGGTCATGTCAATGGATGAAAACTCATACCGTAAAGGGTTTCGTTCTAAAACAAAATTCGAAAAAGCAAAGGTTCTGCTAAAATCCAGTTTCCCCTGATAGTTGGCATCCGAAGGGTCTCCATCGAACATGGGTTCGCAGATGTCCACACCTTCAGCAGCTAAGGCAATATCAAAACTATCGGTGGCCGAGCACATGGCAAACATAAATCCACCACCAATCACAAAATTTCTGATTTTTAAGGCTACTGCCCCTTTTTCTTCAGATACTTTATTGAAGCCAAGTTTCTGCGCTAGGGACTCGGCTTCCGCTTTTCCTTCAATATACCATGGGGCCGCTCGGTATGCCCCATAAAACTTACCATATTGTCCTGTAAAATCTTCGTGGTGCAAATGCAACCAATCATAAAGCGCTAGTTTATTGTCCAACACCTCTTCATCATAAATAGTGATGTATGGGATTTCAGCATAAGTCAGTACCATGGTTACAGCATCATCCCAAGGTTGGTTCCCCTTTGGGGAATACACAGCAATCTTTGGTGCCTTTTCCAATATTACCGCTTCTTGATTTTGAGAAGGGCTGCTGATTCCATCTAAAATGGACTCTGCTTTCGCATTAGACAATACCTCAAAAGAAACTCCCCGTATCTGGCATTCCTTTCGTATGGCTTCTCCATCCGGCAATAAAAATGAGCCTCCTCTATAGTTCAGCAGCCATTGCACCTTTTGTTGTTTGGTCAGCACCCAATATGTTATACCGTATGCTTTTAAATGGTTTTCTTGGCTTTCTGCATCCATAGGAATAAGAATTACCGATGCAAAGGATTTAAAAAAAATGAAAAGAAAAAAGAATAGGGTAAGACCTCTCGACTGCGCTCGAGGCAACATAGGATTAATCTTCTTAGAAAGGCACGTCATTATCTGGGTCATCGTCGCTATTCATTGCGCTACCAAATGCCTCATCTGTACTGGGAAGATTTGGTGTTGCAAAAGGATTTTCCTCATTCGCATTCATCTTCGATTGAAATTCGAATGGGGAATCAAAGTCATCCAAGTTATCAAATTTACCTAGAGCGCCAACGAACTTTAACCTAATATTATCTAAGCCACCATTACGATGTTTGGCCACAATGAATTCGGCCTGACCTTGGGTTGGAGTGCGTTCTTCATCGTCCCACTCGTCAATTTTGTAGTATTCTGGACGGTAAATAAAGGAAACAATATCAGCGTCTTGCTCAATAGCACCAGATTCCCTCAAGTCAGAAAGAATAGGCCGCTTACTTCCTCCCCTGGTCTCTACCGCCCTTGAAAGCTGTGATAAGGCGATGACAGGAACGTTCAGTTCTTTGGCCAACGCTTTTAAGTTTCTTGAGATGGTTGAAATTTCCTGTTCGCGATTTCCTCCTTTTTGACTTCCGCCCGCGGTCATCAACTGTAAATAATCAATTATGATGAGCTTAATACCATGCTGAGAAGCCAATCGACGGGCTTTTGCCCTAAGGTCAAATATGGAAAGTGATGGGGTGTCGTCGATGAACAATGGAGCCTTTTCCAAGGCTTTGACCTTAACATTGAGTTGCTCCCATTCGTGTTTTTCTAATCTACCAGTCCGTAATTTTTCTGACGAAAGCCCCGTTTCTGATGAAATTAGCCTTGTAATCAACTGTACTGATGACATTTCCAAAGAAAAGAAGGCCACCGGAATCTCGGAATTAACGGCAATATTTCTCGCCATGGACAGGGTTAAGGCGGTTTTACCCATACCCGGCCTTGCGGCAACAATAACCAAATCGCTGGGTTGCCAACCTGAGGTTAATTTATCCAGTTTATCAAATCCCGAAGGGATTCCGCTCATTCCTTCCTTATTGGAAATCTCTTCAATCTTCTTTTTGGCCTGAATAACCAAATCAAGTGCTGTTTCCGCAGAGCGTTTTAAATTACCCTGGGTAACCTCGTATAATTTTGCCTCAGCATTGTCCAACAAATCAAAGACATCTGTAGATTCGCTGTAGGCATCTTCAATAATCTCACTTGAAATTTTAATAAGACTTCGCTGGATATATTTCTGAAGGATAATCCGTGCGTGAAATTCAATATGTGCCGAAGAAGCTACTTTTTGGGTCAATTTTATAAGGTAAAAGTCGCCTCCTACCGCTTCCAACCGTCCTTCTTTCTTCAATTGTGACGAAACGGTTAATAAATCCACCGGCTCGGAAGATTCAAACAATTTAAAGATAGCTTCATAGATAAACCGATGTGCATCTTTGTAAAAGACATCGGGATGTAAGATATCTATTACTTCATCCACCCCTTTTTTATCAATCATCATCGCCCCTAGCACAACTTCCTCTAAATCAACGGCTTGCGGTGGAATTTTACCTCGCTCTAAATTAATGAGCGTGGATTTATCCACTTTGCGACCGATAATTGGGCTTGGCTTGTCCATGAGTGCGAATGTAGCTAATTAACCTTTAGTTAACTTTAAATTTAAGGAATGTGATGTTCACAGGTCTTCAACAAAGTTAATGTTGAAAACTTAGAAAGTTTGTTAATAACCCTAAAATGTTGGAAGAAAAAATCTAATAAAAAACAATGACCGCTGTAAAACCTTAATTACCCGTTGAAAACGCCCATTGAGGCATATTTTTCCATCCTCGCTTTCACCAATTCTTTTGGTGATAACTTTTTGAGCTCTTCAAAATGGGTGGAAATTTTATGCTTTACGGTCTCGAAGGTTTTTTCGCGATTGGTATGTGCTCCTCCTAAAGGTTCACGAACAATCTCGTCCACTAGTTTTTGCTTTTTCATATCTGTGGCCGTAAGTTTTAGGGCATCTGCGGCTTGTTCCTTAAATTCCCAACTACGCCATAGAATAGAAGAACAAGATTCGGGTGAAATCACTGAATACCATGTATTCTCCAACATCAACACCTTGTCACCCACGCCAATTCCCAATGCTCCTCCGGAAGCACCTTCACCAATGATCACAACAATAATTGGAACTTTTAGGCGGGTCATTTCCAAGATATTTCGCGCAATGGCCTCTCCTTGGCCACGTTCTTCGGCCTCAATTCCTGGATAAGCTCCTGGAGTGTCTATCAAACACACCACCGGAATCCCAAATTTTTCTGCGGATTTCATTAAACGAAGAGCTTTACGGTATCCCTCCGGGTTTGCCATTCCGAAGTTTCGATATTGCCTTGTCTTGGTATTGTATCCTTTTTGTTGGCCTACAAACATATAGCTCTGGTCCCCAATTTTACCAAGACCGCCAATCATCGCCTTATCATCCTTTACATTTCTATCACCATGGAGCTCCAAAAAACTGTCGCCGCAAATAGCATTGATGTAGTCCATGGTGTATGGCCTATTGGGATGTCTTGACAATTGTACTCTTTGCCAAGCGGTAAGGTTCTTGTAGATTTCTTTTCGGGTCTCTCCGAGTTTCTTTTCTATTTGCTGACAGGTCTCGCTGACGTCAACGTCACTTTCCTCTCCTATGACCATGCATTTTTGCAATTGGTCCTCTAGTTCTTTTATGGGAAGTTCAAAATCGAGATACTCCATGTAAAGTTGATTTCAGAATATGGTGGGGACAAATATAAAACTTTACAGCACACTCCTAAAAATTGATGGATTAAAATTACACTGGTTTTTAGCGCTTGGCTTTCATAAGCATATAAACAGCAAATACCCCAAAGATGAGATTGGGGATTACTACGGCGAGTAACGGGGAAAATCCAGATTGTTCTGCCAAAGTACCAAATACTTTATCGAAAAAGATATAAATAAACGCAACCCCTATACCAAATGCAAGGTTCAATCCCATTCCACCCCTACGTTTCACGGAAGAAACAGCCACGGCAATGATGGTTAGAATAAATGCGGCGATTGGCAGCGCCCATCGTTTATACTTTACCAAAATATACGCATTGATATTAGAGGCCCCCTTTCGTTTTTGATCATCGATAAACTCATTGAGTTCAAAGAGATTTTTGGTCTCCGCCACATAGGAAACGGGTGTAAGATCTTCTATTTTAAAGGTAAAAATGGTGTCGAGCCTCCTTTTGGTCTCGATAATCTCAACATCATTCTGTAATTTTCGTTTTACATAATTGGTAAGTCTATAAATACTGTCTTTTTCTATCCATCTAATGCTACTGGCAGAAATTTTCCATTCCAACTTTTTGTCCTTATTGAAGTGTTCGTAGGTAAAATCCCTTCCATTTTTACGAGCAGGATCAAAACTGCTCACATATAAATAATCATCCTCATTTAATTGATTGAAGATGTTGGAAGTCTCTTGAACCTGTCTCCCCTTTTTAAAATATTCGTACTCAAATTCATTATAACCGATACTCGCATGGGGCACAATAAACATTCCCATCAAAAAAATAAGAATGGCGACCAAAGTAGCTCCAATAACGTAAGGCCTTAAAAACCGCCAATACGAAACACCAGAACTCAAAATGGCCACTATTTCGGTATTACTGGCAAGTTTGGAGGTGAAAAATATGATGGATAGGAATAAAAATATGGGAAGTAGCAAGTTTCCAATGACCAAGGTGAAATTGCCATAGAACACGATAACCTCGGCAAGGGGAGCTTCGTTATCGATAATTTTACCCACCTTTTCCGCTAAATTGGCCATGATGCCGATAGGAACGAAAAGCATGAGCATCCCCAAAAAGGTAACCAAATAGCGTTTCAAAATATATTTGTCAAGAATGGTAAGCATTACAATCTTTTATCCATTTGTTTAACCATTTTGGTTTTCCATTCCTTAAAATCTCCAGCTAAAATACGCTCTCTGGCAGTACGTACCAACCATAAATAAAAACCAAGGTTATGAATGGTGGCAATTTGCTTCCCCAAATATTCGTTGGCTGCAAAAAGATGGCGTAAATATGCTTTGGAATACTCCGTATCAACAAAGGTGATGCCCATTTCATCTATAGGTGAAAAATCCGCTTCCCATTTTTTGTTTTTGATGTTTATAGTACCATGTGCGGTGAACAACATCCCATTTCGTGCATTTCGGGTAGGCATCACACAATCGAACATATCTACACCCAAGGCAATGTTCTCCAAAATATTGATAGGTGTACCAACGCCCATCAGGTATCTTGGCTTGTCTTCTGGAAGAATGTCGCAAACTATTTCGGCCATTTCATACATTTCTTCAGCGGGTTCACCAACGGAAAGTCCTCCTATGGCATTGCCCTCGGCCTCAACTGATGCAATATATTCTGCAGATTGTTTTCGTAAATCTTTATAGGTAGAGCCTTGAACTATTGGAAAAAAACTTTGGGAATAACCATACTTAAAAGGCAATGTTTCCAAATGGGATATACACCTGTCCAGCCACCTATGGGTCATATGCATGGAGCGCTTGGCATAATTGTAATCGCAAGGATAGGGTGTGCATTCATCGAATGCCATGATTATATCGGCGCCAATGGTTCGTTGAATCTCCATTACATTTTCGGGAGTGAAAAAGTGCCGAGAACCATCAATATGTGACTTGAAATTTACCCCTTCCTCTTTTATTTTTCTGTTGTTGGAAAGGGAATATACCTGATAGCCCCCGCTATCTGTCAAAATATTGCGGTCCCAACCCATAAATTTATGCAAGCCGCCTGCTTGTTCCAAAATCTCCACACCTGGTCTCAGGTACAAATGATACGTATTGCCCAATATAATATCAGGATTTATCTCGTCCTTCAATTCCCGTTGGTGCACTCCCTTTACGGAGGCTACCGTTCCCACCGGCATAAAAATGGGTGTTTCAATTACGCCATGGTCCGTAGTCAACTTTCCCGCCCGAGCTTTGCTCTCTTTATCTTTTTGAAGTAAGGTAAATTTCAACACTGGTATTTAAGACCGCAAATATAGCTATCTCATTTTCCACAAAGCCTTAACAAAAAAATAAAGTTTAACTGTTAAAAAGAGGTTTGTAAAATAATTTGTTAGTGCTTGTGTAGCATAACGATTGCGGTTACTTTTGCCACCATAAAATAAAAACAATGCCAAACACGCAAGAATTACAGGATTTAGTGATCCAGGTCAGACGGGACATTTTACGAATGGTCCACAAGGTAAATTCAGGACACCCGGGAGGCTCATTGGGCTGTACCGAGTTCTTTGTTGCACTCTATAATGAAATTATGGAACTCAAGGATGGATTTGATATGGACGGACATGGAGAAGATCTTTTTTTCCTTTCCAACGGACACATTTCACCTGTTTTCTATAGTGTTTTGGCAAGAAGAGGATATTTTCCAATTGACGAGTTGAACACATTCCGTTTGATTGATTCACGCCTACAGGGCCACCCAACCACTCATGAGGGTCTTCCTGGAGTTCGAATCGCCTCTGGATCTCTTGGCCAGGGAATGTCAGTAGCCATTGGGGCCGCATTGTCCAAAAAGTTGAATGGCGATGATCATTTAATCTACAGCTTACATGGTGATGGGGAATTGCAAGAAGGACAGAATTGGGAAGCCATTATGTTTGCGGCGGGAAACAAGGTTGACAACTTGATCGCTACGATAGATAGAAATGGACAACAAATTGATGGTGGCACCGAAGATGTGTTGCCCCTTGGAGATGTTGCTGAAAAATTCAAGGTATTTGGTTGGGATGTCATGGAAATTGAAAATGGAAACGACCTGAATCAAGTCATCGCAGGTTTAAAAGAAGCTAAAAGTAGAACCGGAAAAGGCAAACCTGTTTGTGTGGTTATGACCACAGAAATGGGCAATGGGGTAGATTTTATGATGCACACCCATGCTTGGCATGGAAAAGCCCCAAGCGATGAACAATTAGAAACCGCATTGGCGCAAAACCCAGAAACTCTAGGTGATTATTAATTCTTAAGAAACAGACATGACCAAATATATAGATCAAGGAAAACAGGACACCAGAAGTGGATTCGGAGCGGGAATGACCGAACTGGGAAGAACTAACCCAAATGTTGTTGCTCTTTGCGCCGACCTGGTAGGTTCACTTAAGTTGGAAACTTTTATCGAAGAAAACCCAGAACGGTTCTTTCAAGTGGGTATCGCCGAGGCGAATATGATCGGAATTGCTGCTGGCTTAACAGTTGGTGGGAAGATTCCTTTCACGAGTACTTTTGCCAACTTCTCAACCGGTAGGGTTTATGATCAGATTCGTCAATCCGTTGCCTATTCGGACAAAAATGTAAAAATATGTGCCTCGCACGCGGGACTCACGCTGGGAGAGGATGGTGCTACGCACCAAATATTGGAAGATATCGGCCTTATGAAAATGTTGCCAGGTATGACGGTAATAAATCCCTGTGATTTTAACCAGACCAAAGCTGCCACAATTGCTATAGCAGAACATGAGGGCCCAGTTTACTTAAGATTTGGAAGACCCAAAGTGGCCAATTTCACCCCCGTTGACCAAAAATTTGAAATTGGAAAGGCATTAATGCTCAGCGAAGGAACAGATGTGACCATCATTGCTACCGGTCATCTGGTATGGGAATCCCTAATTGCAGCTGAAAAATTGGAAAGTCAAGGTATATCAGCCGAAGTGATCAACATACACACCATTAAACCATTGGATGATGAAGCTATTTTGGCCTCTGTCAAGAAAACTGACTGTGTTGTAACAGCAGAAGAGCACAACTATTTAGGTGGACTTGGTGAAAGTGTTTCCAGAGTACTTACCTCTCATTATCCTGTACCTCAAGAATTTGTGGCCACCCAAGATACTTTTGGGGAGAGCGGTACACCTGATCAGCTGATGGATAAATATGGACTAAACAATAAAGCCATCGAAGAAGCCGTTTTAAAAGTGTTGAAACGAAAATAGATTTTTCGGTATCATATTTGATATTGCTACAATCAATTAAAACGAAACACTTATGAAAAAAACGCTTCTAATGGCGGCTTTTGCCCTTATGGGTACCGCTGCATTCGCCCAAGGCGGCACAGGATGGGGAATCAAGGCAGGACTGAGCTATAACAAGAACGGTGACCTTATTCAAACAGTTAGCAATTCTGCACAAAATGTTGTGGAAGGTGCAGAAGGAAAAACAGGTTATCATTTTGGTTTTTGGGGAAAATTGGATTTTCCTAAAATGTACATTCGCCCAGAATTGGTTTATACCAAAACTAAAAGTACATACGATGTGGAGAGCAACTCCAATGACTACGATTTATCAAAACTAGATCTTCCAGTTCTTATTGGTGTTAAGATTGTAGGACCATTGCATGTTTTTGCTGGACCTGCTTTTCAATATGTTTTAAGTAACGATCTTGGCGATTTGCAAGTTCAGGATGTTGAAAATGATTTTTCTGTTGGATTGAATGCCGGTGTTGGTGTCAATCTTGGAAAAATAGGATTGGATGTTCGTTATGAACGAGGATTTTCGGAGAATGAAGCCAGATTCATCGGCAATAATATTACCAATATTGAAGGTCGGGTAGATTCAAGACCATCACAGGTAATATTCGCACTTTCCTTAAAACTCAATTAGAAAATCACATGAAATATAAAAAAAGCCACCTTAAAGGTGGCTTTTTTTATGCTATTTAATTTGTATCAGGATCCAAATAATCCGGTGTACCATCACTGTTAGCATCTGGGTACGGAAAAATAATGTTCCCATTATCATCCGATATTTCATTTCTGGTGGATACGCCATCTCCGTCATCATCCGCATCTTGAAAGTTGGCAAATCTAATTGTTAAACCAGCATCTTCCTCTCCCTGGGCATCTGTATTGTCATCAAATAAAAAGTCATTCATATTAAGATCTTCCAAAATGGAAGGAACCCCATCATTATCATTATCGGTATTCTCTATTATCCTTCCCACTTCAACTTGAAAAATAAGATTTGCATATCTTGGTAGGCCTCCTGCGGCCCCTGTCCCATTAAAATATGCAAGCCCTGAAGGTAGTATAATTAGACCAATACCACTATCGTTAAACTCAAAAGTGCCATCAGGGTTCACCACCAAGCCATTGGTTGATGCTGCCTTAATCTTGGATATTCCATGACCATAACCACGGATTGTAAAAGGCAACTCTTGCCAAAGAAAACTTTGAACAGCATCAAATTTAGTTCCATCCAAAAGCATCCCCTCATATCGAAGTAAAGTAGAATCTGCAACAGTAGGTTGCATGCCCCCACCATCTCTAGCAATCAAATAATAGTATATAAAAGGAATATCAGTTTCTTCCTCGCTTAGACCAAATTGACTGGACGATACCTTAATTTCAACAGGCGTGACTTGGTCAATCAATGGAATCTTGTCAGCATTTGCACCTTCAATGGTGTCAATTTTTATCGTAATATCCAGAGCATTGGGGTTCGCCTCAAACTCTTCATAGTTGTAAAAGTGCGTCTGCAAGAACTCTTTGATTTCCTCATCATTTTCGGGGGCTACTTCAGCCAATAATCGGGGGGGTACCGTAATCACATCGGGTCCGCCATTATCATCATTGTTACATGAAGTAAAAAATACCGCTACCAATAAGAAAACAAAAATTCCGTGCTTCATCAAGTTTGTAATTTAGCTGCGCAAGATACAATTTTCCGCTATTTTTGTGTATGGCATTAACAAAGATTTGCAGAGTTTATGCGCGTTGATAAGTTTCTTTGGTGTATTAGATACTATAAAACCCGAAACGTTGCCACAAATGCTGTTAAAAAAGGGCATGTTCGTATCAATGGTAGCGTTGTTAAACCCTCGCGCGAGGTTTATCCTATGGATAATATTGTGTTGAGAAAAAACCAAATCGACCATCAGCTTACGGTTTTGGACATCCCTGAGAGCAGGATTGGAGCAAAACTGGTAGACATTTACAGAAAGGATACTACCCCAAAAGAAGCTTTTGGGCATACGGCATTGTTAAAACATGCCAAAGATCATTATAGAAAAAAAGGGTTGGGACGCCCAACCAAAAAAGATAGAAGGGATATTGATGGTTATTTGGATGAGTCTGAATGATTGGTTTCTTTATCTTTGAACAAAATCTGGTTTTATGGTCAACCGCATTCTTACCCACGAACAAATTCAACATACCATAAAGCGTATTGCTTATCAGATTTATGAGGCCAATGTGGACGAAAAAGAGATTGTAGTAGCCGGTATTGTTGGAGGAGGATTGAACTTTGCAAAAAAAATTGCAGCGGTCCTTAAAAAAATTACGGATGCTCAAATTGTGCTATGTAAGTTGCAAATGGATAAAAAAAATCCATTACAAAGCGGAGTTGCCACGTCAATTGAGGAAGAGGCCTATATAAACAAGTCCATTGTTCTGGTCGACGATGTATTAAACTCGGGTACTACTTTGATCTATGGGGTGCACCATTTTCTAAAATCCCCAATCAAACAATTGAAGACTGCAGTTTTGGTCAACCGAAACCACAAAAAATACCCCATAAAAGCCGATTACAAAGGTATTTCGTTGTCCACATCCCTAAATGAGCATATTCGGGTAGAATTCGAATCGAAAAATGATGCTGTTTATTTAGAGTAGTTTTTTTATTTCAGTTACTACCTCCTCCAAAGATTTATTGGCGCAATCAATTGTATGTTTTGAATCTGCGTAGAATTGTCTTCTCTCGAAAAGATGTTTGCCAATAAATTCGGGCAGCTCATCGTCTGACAGATTCTTTACCAAGGGTCTCGTTTCTTTTTCTTTGCTGATTCTATCCGATAAAACTGAAATGGGCAATTGTAGATAGACGGAATGGTCGGATTGCATTAAGATTGTGTCCATATTATTGCCATAGCACGGGGTTCCCCCGCCAGTTGAAAGTACCATGTCCTTTTTTTCGTTTAACACCTGTTCCAACATTTGATGTTCGAGTTTTCTGAAGAAAATCTCGCCCCTCTCATCAAAAATAGTTCTAATGGATTTTTGAGTTTCTTGTTCAATATAGTCATCCAAGTCAATAAACACCATGTTCAATTGTTTCGCAAGCAATCTTCCCACGGATGATTTTCCACTTGCCATATACCCTACTAAAACTACTTTCATTTGATGGATTTATAGGTGTTTTTAAAAAAACACAAATTTATCATTATTTGGGTTTGTCTAATAAATTATTGGGCTTATATTTGCACCCGCTTACGCAGATTAGCGAAGCGGTTTTTGACCTGATAGCTCAGTTGGTAGAGCATCTCCCTTTTAAGGAGAGGGTCCTGGGTTCGAGCCCCAGTCAGGTCACTTTTAAGACTTCATGGAATATTCAAAAAGCCTGTAATTTATTGATTTACAGGCTTTTCCATTTTTTATGATTTCATTTGATATCATTTAAGGGCACCGCATCCGGTGCCCTATTCGGTGCCCCATTGCAATTTCCATAAAAAGGGCACCGGAGGCTTGTTAAAAAATTGGGTTTCTTTTTTCACTGAAAATGTTCTGTTCAAATTAAACCTTGAAAAAACATTATCATGGAAACAAATTCCTTCGCTGTCCTTTGCTATATCAGGACAAGCAAATCTGACAAATTGGGACGGGCGCCTTTGTATCTCAGAATTACCGTCGATGCCAATCGAACCGAACTGAGCATCAAACGAAAGATCTTACCCTCTAAATGGTGCTCTTCAAAGGGAAGGGCAAAAGGGTCCAATCAAAGCGTAAAGGCTTTGAACCACTATATAAGTGAATTGGAATCAAAAGCATTTAACATCCATTCCAAACTGGCCATCAAAAACAAGCCGTTCACCGCTGAGACCATTAGAAACAAACTTTTGAACAAAGAAAAAGTTTATAAAACCCTTCTGTGCATCTATGATGAGCACAATGAGCAGATCAAACAGTTGGTTGGCATCGATTACTCATATGGGGCCTATAGGAGACATGTCCGCACCCGAAACCATCTTTCTTGTTTCATTGAAAAAGAACATGGGTCAAAAGATTTATTTGTCAAAGAAGTGGACCTTAAGTTCATCAATAGTTTCCACCACTATTTGAAAACAGAGGAGGTCGGAAACCAAAATACCATCACCAAATATGTAACAAACTTCAAAAAAGTCATGCGCATTGCATTTGCCAACAATTGGGTAAGCAAAGATCCCTTTTATCATTGGAAGGCCAAATGGAAAAAAGTCGAACGAGAGGTGTTGACAGAAACCGAGCTTCGCACTTTGATGGTAAAAGAGTTTTCAATGAAAAGATTGGAGCAGGTGCGGGATATATTTGCTTTTTGCTGTTTTACAGGATTGGCCTATGTTGACGTGAAAAAGTTATCGGCCAACCATCTTGTTATTGGGATGGATGGGAATCGTTGGATAAAGATCAACCGCTCAAAGACAGATGCCAGGAGCAGCATACCCTTATTACCGGTAGCCAAGAAAATACTACAGAAATATTCAACCTTTCAAGAAAGTTCAGCGGACAGTTTGTTGTTCCCCGTGGCCAGTAACCAAAAGATGAATGCCTTCCTCAAGGAAATTGCTATTGTCTGTAATATTGAAAAGAATATGACCTTCCATTTGGCAAGGCATACTTTCGCCACCACCGTTACCTTGGCTAATGGGATTCCTATCGAATCTGTAAGTAAGATGCTGGGGCATCAATCTTTAAAGACCACCCAGATCTACGCCAAGGTCATTGACAAAAAGTTGAGGGAGGATATGAAGCTCATTGAGGATAAATATCATTTAGACAATGCCTCGGCCGAAGGTATATCGGAACAGCGACTTTGAAGGAGTTGTTCTGTATAGCGAGAGGGTAGCACGGCAAGCCGGTGCTACGATGACCCATTTATGCTTCAAAGTCCCATGGACATTGGGATGACAGAAGAAATAGAAAATACCGAGATTGGGAAAGTTTGGCGCAAAACCGCTCCGAACCCGCATTAACACCGAAAAAAAATGTCGCAAAATGATAGTAAAGGGAAAATATTGCTACAGTTACAGTACCATCAACCTGAGGACGGAAGTGGCCAAAAGGTTCCGAAGGTTTTCCAAAAAGGTCGCACCCTCACATTCCGAGGCGCTCAAAAAGATCATGGATTTTTTTGAATGGAACGGACTTAATCCATCCGACGAGTCCGTAAACAAGATCTTGGATGAGATCCGAAAGAACAGGAAAAGAACTGAAGTGGCCATCAAACGCACGGAGTCTTCCATTGCCATCATCCGTAACATCGAGATCACACAGACCAGGCCCTCCAATGCCATCCTTGCCCTCCTATTGGGAGAGGCACCCCAGAAGAAAAGAATCGCAAAGGCCGAGCCTAGACCAAAAAGTGTACCTCCACAGGAAAAGGAACAAATTGAGGTCATGGTACCCAAAAGAAGATTGGAGCGAGTCGAATGGAAACTGCAAAGTTTAAGGGAGGAATTCAGCTATGTCATGGAAAATGTCAGGAAAGTGAAGAGCACCTTTGGTAAGGACTATCTCAAAATCGAGATCACTGAAGGGGAATGGGAACGTTTCAAGAGGAGCGCAAAAAGTGATTACTGAGCTATGCCTCGCTCAGTAGTATTAGTTAGGCAAGATCTGGGGCTTGCAGCGCGAAACCAAGTTTCGCTCGCCTACCTTGACTTCGAAAATTGATTGAAAACCTTCCTTTCAGTAAACAAAATATAATAGTTTGACACATCTTAGGTGACAAAAGCAATCCCCTCATAAAATCATCCTACAATATTGGATATGTATTGGAATTATTGGAAGTACCAATCAAAAATCACTGGGTTTCCAGCACTCCCAAGCTTCTACTATTTTTCCACTGTCCTCTGGTAAAATCAGGAAATGGCACCGGGCTACTTCCCATTTCTATAGAAATTTTGGAAAGAGGGCCAACTACCGACCAAGCAACCCCATCATACACATCCATATCCTGAGGTAGTCCTTTGTTAAAACAATCTATTATACGGTATGCCATTACAAAATCCATTCCTCCATATCCTCCTTCATTTGAAAAGTATTTCGATGAAAACCTGCTGAATAACTTCTTCAGTATGACTCATATTTTGACACTTGAATTCGCACAAATGCCATTCATTGTACCTGTCAAGAAAATTTTACCCGCTTGTTCCGGAACTCTTCAGATACAAATGGCAATATATATTACATTTATTTTAATTTAGGATGGAGATAGAAAGTAGGTTGGAGTCCTTTATTAGGTCAATGCCTAACAGTTGTATTCAAACAATATTTTTAAGTATTAAATCTAATAATACATTTAATTATTCTTCAAAAAAGTAAATTCTTTGCTTTTCCATGTAGGGTGCTATTTGTAATAACCTACGATATCATTGTTTATACTGATGTACCAAATAAATCTTTAGCAGCACGGCACCTTGGTCAAACGAATTGGAAACACCGTGTGGAATGGAACCATCAAAGAACAACAAATCACCCTCCTCCAAGGTCAAGGCTTCATCATTCAAAGTATAGACAACCGTTCCTTTAATAACATAAACCAATTCCGTGGCATCAGTGGAAATAGGTTTTCTGTCAGCACCTCGCTCTACATTTACAATATACACCCTTAGGTTTTGGTCCGAAATGCCACGGGAGAAGAGGTGCACATATTCCAAGTTCTTGGAATCCTCCCGATCTTCTTTTTCTCCTTCCCCGTTTTTTACAAGCACATATTTACTGTCACTAGAATTGGTCAGGTCAAGTTCGGAAAGATCAATGCTCAAGGTCTGCATTATCTTTAACAGAACGGGCAATGACGGAGTGGTTCTTAAGTTTTCAATTTTTGAAATTAGTCCCGCACTAACACCTGCCCGTAGTGCCACCTGTTGTAGGGTCATATCTCGCTTTTGTCTTGCCTGTTTGAGATGTTTCCCAATATTCATTAAAATATCATCCATAGAAAGAAGCTTGGTTCTTTTAACAAAGTTTAAGGTTGTTATTATGGTCGGAAATGATGCCAATTACCATTTTTAACAAGAATTTACTTTGTCTTTTTTCAATCTTGTGAAAGTACAAAATTGAAACAAATTTTATTTTTTTCTCTTTAACACAAAAATCACCCCAATTAAACTGGTCAATAGAAAAAATATGATTGTATAGGTGATGGTTTGTCCAACGGTAAATTCATCGTCTGTTCCCGATGCGCTTACGGTATGTTCAATTTCTGGTACCTTACCAAATTCGTCGTCCAAATTCAAAACCAGAGGCTCAAAGGTGACATTGTTCGGGTCTTTTGGCACCCTGTTCTCAATGGCCAATATGCGACTCATTTCAGCCAATATCATTGGATTGTCCACATCAAACCCCAGATTGTCGCTAAGATGTTGTCCTACTTCCTTGGGCCAATTTAGCGGTATTTGATATCCCAACATCCATTTTCGGTCCAATCCGCATTCACAATCAGCTCCAATTATAGAAAGTAACTTGTAGATATTGTCCTGCTTTATGGAATTGTAATCTATTTTATCACCCATTATTCTTCCCCTTCCATATAAAATATAAGCCGCAGGCTGGGCCGGTATGGACTCAATGCCCAAACTCCATAAAAAGATTTTTTCTTCTTCAAAATTGGCCCTTGAGATTACCGCCATGTTCGGGCCTATTTCAACCTGTTTGGGCATATTGGGAATAATATTTTCAATTCGTGTACACGCTTTTGATACCAGATCCCTAGCAATTTTGTTCTCTTTAGAGTCTATTCCTTCGACCAAAATCACTGTCGCATAAATGTTTGGCAACTCCGAGACCATCCTTTTTTGAAGGGGTGAAAACAAAATTTCTTCTTGCAATGTGCCATTGGATTGATTTGCTGCCAATGCAAACATTCTATTGTTCTGGTCTACCAAAACATAGGCAGGGAGTTTCAACCCTTCTGATTTCACAAAACTTATGATTGGGTTACCAGCATCTTCATTAAACCCTAATGTCAACGGTTTTACATTAGCCTCAGCAAAGGCTTCGGCTTGCTGTCTTGGAAAAAAAGAAGTGGTTTCATCTACTTTGTAGATGACATAGGTAACCCTTGACAAGGTTGAAAAGCCTATTTCGCGAATGGTATACCTACATGCCTGGGAACTGGTCACAAACAGCATAAAAAGTATGCCCAAAAAAATTCTTAGCTTATTCATTTTTGCCTTATTTAGTGTAAAACAACATTTCTGCAGGTATGGGTGTTTTTTCCATTTTTGGACCTTTGACATACAGGTTGTAAATTCCAGTTCCATTTCCTGTTAAAAAATCCAATGTAAAGGGATGCAACCCTTTCTTCAAGGCCAATACCTTGCTCATTTCTTTATTTCCTCCCCTATTATCTATTTCCAACTTATCATGTAAAGAAAACATACTGATGTTCAAAAGGGTTTTGCCACTAAAAGTGTACACCCCATCAACCGGAATATTGATATACCCTTTGAAGCGCAGCCCAAATTTTCTGTCACGCTCATAAGGTTCGGCGTCTATATGCTGTACCACGACCGCCTCCTTGGGTTTCAAAACATCAAGGTCATACTTTTCTAAATTTCCGTCTGGGGTAAAATAGCTTCTCAAGATTCCAGGTTGGGCATTGGTGACAGAAACACTTTCCATCAAATCCGGAATCTTTACCTCAAAGCTGTTTTCCTCACTTTCAAGCACAACATCGCCATCCTTCCAAAAGGTTTTTGCTTTTACCAAAGTATTTACATCCATCGCAACTGGGGATGTGTATTTAGGAGATTCAGGGGTAGGCCATGTATTATCAACTGTATAATGAATGTCTCCAGAGTTTCCTTCTCTTTGGAGGGAAAACTGCCATTGACCATCAATTAATTGTGGGTTTTCCACAATTTTTGGTTCTGGTCTTATCCTTGTAAACTCCCTAGTTCTTGAAAAAGGTGTTTCGTATCCATCCTTGTCGATAAAAACCACCGCTTTAAGTGTACAAGTTTTGCCCAAAACCACAGGATTATCATATTTTTTCGATGTCTTGGTCGGCTCGCTTCCATCCAAAGTATAATAAATGCCCTTATCGCCTTTTGTTTTGATGGTCACTGACAACGAATCCAAAAACTTACTGTCTTCATAAATGAAGGTTATCGGCGCCCTGGATTTAGGAGCAAATACCATAGAGGTCTCGAACCAATTTCCACAGCTACACCCCCCTCCCGCTTCGGGTGATAGGATCATTCCATGGGCGGGAATTGTACTCAACCAACAATCGGGCCTTAACCTTTCCCATTGCGTGAACTTGTCGGTGTCGAAGTTAAATTGTGTCACACTATACCCTCTATAAAAGGCAGATTGTTCGGTAAGTGCATAACTGGCACATCCATGGCCCGCCTTGGGTACTTCTTGCTTCTGTAATTCTCCCGTATCCAATTTAAATACTCCGGGTTTTACAATCAATCGATTATCTACAATGGCCGGTTTTGAAAAATGGGCCCCATGGTGATTGGCCGGCCAAGGCAATTGGTTTTCCCACATAGGTTTGCCTGAAGTGGAATCGTAATTATAGATATAATATGTGCCTTCGTAGGATGAAACGATTACGATTCTCCCATTGCTACCTGCCATAAAGTAAGCTGCCAAACCTGGTTTGGTATCGATAGCCTGTTCCCAGTTAATTTCGCCAGTATCGGAATTCAAAGCGACCAAATACATATTTTGGAACACATCAGGGCCAGCCCTGAGGTCTTCTGAAAGTTGAAATCTCGGATTTCTAGTTTCCACAAATACAATTTGGTCATCAGAAATGGTAATGGTAGGATTTATGATGTAGGCTCCTTCTCTTTCATAAACCCATAAATCTTTATCATCCCGTTTTTGTTTGGCAAAAAGTGAATGACTGACCACTTTGTATGCCAATGGCCCTGATTGGGCATCGTACCACCCTTCTCCACCATAATAGTTGGTGTAATTACTCCCTTTTGGAACGGCAGACCCAATAATTTTATCATTCAACAAACTGATATAGCCCCAGTCATTTTCTTTTTCGTTTGTACTTTTTACCACCGGAATTATACGGGATATGCTTCCATCTGTATTGTCAATTTTGAGCAGATTGCTTTTGTGGGCCAAATAAACATAGTCGTCATCTGCCGACCAATTGCTACAATCACGAATGACATTCATTCTGCTGAGCTGTGGAATTTCTTTGGACCAAAAAACGTTGCCATTAAAGGCATCAACGGCGATAATGCGTTCCCTTCCCTGTACAAACATCTTTCCGTTGGCTGCCAACGGGGACGGTTTTCTTCCGTTTCTATCGGTCTGGAACCTTGGCCCGGGCCGTCCCATCCACTGAATCTCAAAATCATCGGTGGTCGTGGAACCCCATAAACTCTCTCCTCCAAAAGCGCTGTTGTTCGGCCGGCCGTATTGATGGGTCCACTGCCCTACATTTTCATATGCCGCTTTCTTCAACAGCATCAATTCTTCTTTATCAATTTCATCAACCTGCCATTTGCGCTCTGATTGATCTATCCAATCCTTAAAATCGACATTTTCTTTGTTCAAAACTGCATAGCCGTCAGGTTTTACAAGCCTAATGACTTCATCCGCACTTCCGATGTCGGTATTATTCACCATAACAATATTGGCCGCATCACCCGTTATGGGCAATCGACCATAATCCTTAACATGATGGGCTGCAATTTTTCCACCATAGAATCCCGTGGACTGCCACTCTTCCCTTAAATCTTCAACTTTGGATTTTGAGGTTTCAAAAAACAACACCTTTAAGGGTGTGTATTGGGCAATTTCTAAAGCCA
This sequence comes from Flagellimonas sp. 2504JD1-5, assembly GCF_053618295.1. Classification (NCBI taxonomy): domain Bacteria; kingdom Pseudomonadati; phylum Bacteroidota; class Flavobacteriia; order Flavobacteriales; family Flavobacteriaceae; genus Flagellimonas; species Flagellimonas sp. 2504JD1-5. Next base: position 2,082,521 of record NZ_JBSIOU010000001.1, on the reverse strand, counting down.
GGTCTTGATTGTCGGCATCAAATACCACAGCCAGGCCTTTTTGGTCTTTGTTCAATTTTTTTATTTCCTTCAACAAATCACTGCTACCGTCAGGAGCTGGATCAGTTTCATTTCTTGATGAGGTGAAATTGAAAAAATTATCGAATTCAAAAGACTTTGTTTTTTCATCACCAATGGAAATCTGGTATTGATAGGAAAAATCTTTTCGAACATCTTCAACAATGATTCTGTGTTCTGTGCTTGCACCGCTTTCAACGATGGTCTGTTGCCCATAGGCATTGCCGCATGTTAAGGTACTGGACACGGGTTTTTCCGTGATGAAGTGGACTTCAACTTTGTTGGGGGCAAGAATATTTACAAAAGGCCCTACTGAAAGCTCAAGATTTCCATCTTCCAGCGTCCAAAGGTCAACAATCTCATTATCAATTTCCGCAGGTTTATCCTTATTTATCGCATATAAGGGGTTTTCCTTTTTATTGGCAGCAAACTTATAAATACGCCCTTCGCCCGTAGAAACAAAAAGACCATCGTTGGCCACAGCCATGGCATATACCGTCCCTTCTACATTTGCTTGCCACAAGGCATTTCCATTTTTGGTACTTACCGCATAAACGGCATCGGTGCCCCCTAGGTACAACATATCTCCCGAGATGATCAATCGATGTGCCAAATAATTGCGCTTTGCCCAAATCACCTTTTTTGAAACCCTGTCGTATGCCGAGATGGAATTATCGGTAAGGATATAGCTCACTCCATTTTTCACTACCATTTCCTTTCCGCCTTTAAAAGACATGAAATCGGCCTGTTTTTTATCTCCATCGGCAATCGGGGCCACTGCTTCACCGAATGATTCGGTTATGCTTTTTTCACGAGAGGTCTGAGGATGAACAATATTTTTTTCTGGTGTGATCAAAACAAAACACCCTCCGGTGCCTGCCAATTGGCCATTGTTCTCCCCTGTCATCTTGTTGAAAAATACCGGGGAAATTCGACCTTGTGGTTGCACGATCTTGGTTCCGGTCGAAGCCATAGAGCCTTCAAGGGTCAGTTCTTCAAATTTTTGGATATAGGTTCCCTTTTTACCTACCTTACCGGTGCGTATATCCACAGCGCAGAAATAAGATTCTTTCCAAGGAAGAAGTGATGCGCCAAAATAGGCAACATCATCTTCAATCAAAACCCCGGTCCTGACAGGCCAAAACGAAATCAATGAATTGTTATTCATCACTTTTTCATGGACTTTTTCAGTTGGAGAAAATTTCCAGACCAATTTTCCATTGGATGCCTTGATACAATAAGCATAGCCATCGTCTGAACCGAAATAAAGTTTTCCCGAATAAAAAGTTGGTGCCACTCGCACGGGGCCACTCGTGATATAGGTCCACAACTCCTTCCCGGTGTTGGCATCCAGGCAATGAATGGCATTATCTGCTGATGAACCATAATACAACCTGTCCCCAACAATTATTGGGTAATAGGCCAGATCATAATCGCGCATGGATGGCAATGGCCCACTTTTGGCGTAGGTATCTTCCTTTGCAGGGCCGTACCAGGCTGGAACAGGTTGTTGGGAAGCTTGGTAAGTCCAATCTTGGCCAAGTGTGGAAACATCCAACTGTACTTCAGAATTGCCACTCCGGTAGTTGTCTTTTTTAAATTGGGGCCAATCTTGTGGGGTGCTTTGTTGTTCCTTGCAACTCTGAAACAAAAACATGGTTGTCACCAAAATCAAAAGGTGAAACGATAAGCTTTTAAATGTTGTTCTCATTTTTCAATTATGATTGGTCGATTATTTTTCCTTTGTTCAGATATATGATTCTTGAGGCATATTCATCGGCAAGATTGCCATGGGTCACCATAATTACCGTGCCTCCTGCTCTTTGAAAAGCCTGTAAAAAGTTCATGACTTCCCTTGCGTTTTTTTCATCCAAATTTCCGGTTGGCTCATCGGCAAGGATTATGGATGGTTCTGTAATCATGGCACGTGCCAATGCAGTACGTTGTTTTTCGCCCGAACTCAATTCAGATGGCTTGTGGTTTAGTCGCTCTCTTATGCCAAGTTCTTCAGCAACAGACAAGACCTCCTCCTTAGATATTTGTGTGCCATTTAGCTTATTGGATAATAAAATATTATCCAGCACATTCAAATACGGCAACAAGTGATAGGATTGAAAGACAAAACCTATTTCATTGGCACGATAGTTTGTCCGTTCTTTTTCTGATAGCCGAAAAAGACTTTTCCTTTTTATGTTCACCTCTCCCGAGGATGGTTTCAGCATTCCACCCAAGATGAATAGAAGTGTGGATTTTCCGCTTCCACTCTCCCCTTTGATCAAAACAAATTCTGAAGTATCAATATTTAAATTGATGTTGTCCAAGGCCACTACCTCATTTTTTCCCAAAGCATATTTTTTGTTGATGTTTGTAATATTTATCATCTTAATGCTCGTTTAAAAGTTTAGCGGAATCTTGGTTGATGGCCCAAACAATCGGAATCAATGAGGCCAATACGGCGAATACCGGGCCTATCAACAAAGCCCAATACAGAAGATTGAAAACAGGTTTCACGGCCACCATGGTAACGTTGAAAATTTTTGGTCCCAATTGCATGGACAGTAGTGTTCCAATCACAAAACCGATCATCGCTCCAACGATACCTATCAAAATGGCCTTGAGGAAAAATAACTGCCCTATTTTATAGCTTGAAAAGCCCATGGCCCGCATAATGCCTATCTCGTGGGTTCTATCCTTAACATTACCCATGGTCACTGACCCGAGCCAAATAGCACAAATGATCAAAATTATGGGAAACAGCATGGCAAAGTATTTATCGGTCATTTTTCGCTGTTTTTCCCTTGCATCGGCAATACTGGAGTTCATGATTACCTTGGCTTCGGGTGCAATAAGACCCAATTCTTTTCTCAACTCGCCCAGTGGATCTCCATTATCTGTGGAGCACATACAGTTGAGTGCCATGACTTCGTTTACCCTACCTTCCATTTTTACCAATTTCTGAAGGGTTTCCAAATCGAAATAAATTCGGATGTCATCCTCGCTACCTGCTTCGGAAAGTGTTTTTTCCACTTCGAAGGTCAAATCGAAGAGCTCTATTTTATCGCCTTCATCAATAGTGAATTGTTTTGACAGTTCGTAACCGAGATATACTTTTCCCGGAGGGATGGCAAAAATCATTTTTGATTTTTTTGCTCCAGATGGTTCTCGCTCATCTTTTGAAATTCCGGTCAAAACCACTTCCTTGCCCCTCCATTGTACTCTTTTGTGCAAAGTGGCCGTTAGGTGTGCGTAATTGACCGATTTTTGTTCAATCATCTTGTCTACCACCTGCTCGGACATGGTCTTATCAGAATACCCTTGAAGCCAAAAAGTGTTCATGTCAGATTCTCCTGGAATAATCCGGACATTGAAGCCCATGTTTCGGGTCAACAGTCGGGTCTCATCCTTTGTGGCCTTTGTAATGGTATAAAATGCCACCACCAGTGAGGTAATGGTCACCATTCCCAACAGGCCCATCAAAAAATTGAACTTTCTATGAATTATTTCTTTTAATACCAACATTGGAATACTGTTTTAATGACCACAAATGGCACAATCTTTCTTCAGTTTTATTTGTACTGTCCTAAAGGACATTGTTCGTAAATCCATGGTCAACAATCTATTTTTTAGCGACTCGCCAAAACCTGAAATCAGTTTAATGGCTTCCATGGCTCCTAAACAGGCAACCGTTCCTGAAACTGCTCCGAAAACCGGAAATCTACGCTTCCACACCTTGGGTTTTTCGGGGTACAGACAAGACAAACAGGCTGTTTCACCAGGAATTATGGTCGTAATCTGTGCTTCGAGCTCGTACATGGCACAATCCACCAACGGTTTGTTTTGACGTACCGCCTCCCTGTTCATCAAAAAACGTTCTTCAAACAAAGGAGCTCCGTCCACAATAACATCAGCCTGTTGCACCAAATCCGATACGTTGTTCTCATTTATGTTTTCCGGAACACTTATAATGTTCAACCTTGGGTTGAGTTCTTTCAATCGTCTTTCCACCGATTCAATACGAGGTTTTCCCAACCAATCATAGGTCATCAATAATTGTCGGTTCAAATCGCTATGCTTCACATTTCCTGCGTGTGCCAGAATCAAAGTGCCAACACCTGCAGCCGCCAATTCATAAGCGACCACGCTGCCCAATCCTCCACACCGTGAGACCAAAACACTGCTGTTCTTTAGCATTTCTTGACCTTCCACTCCATGTTCCGGGACATCTAGCTGCCATTCGTAGGTCGCTAATTCTTCTTGCGTGAGTTTTTCCATTATCCTCCTGCTATGGGTGACATTAAAGTGATTTCATCACCATCGTTGATATTGATTTCATCCTCAAAATTTATTTGGACTCGATTTACCACGATGAGATTGGAATGGCGATAGTCTCCATTTTCATCGAAAAGGATTGCTTCAAAAGTTTCTCCATATCGTTTCCCTACTGACCGAATCACTTCTTGAAGTTTTTCAACTCCATTCATTTCAACAACTTCTGCACTTACTCCAGCAGCGTCTTTTAATTGGGCAGTAAGGACCAGTTTTATCTTTTTGTTCATTTTCAACTATTTTTTATTCCTCCAAATCTCCATTGTTCAGCCTGAATATTTTATCAGCCAATTTGTTAGCTTCAGATTTTGAGTGCGATATGTGCAGAACTGTTATTTTCAAATTTTTTTTTAGGGTCAGCAGTAGGTCGTACATGGTTTCTTTGGTTTCTTCATCGAGGGCGCTCAAAGGTTCATCCAAACACAAAATATTCGGATAAAAACTAAGTGCCCTACCTAATGCAACACGCTGTTTTTCACCACCGCTCAAACTTTGCGGGAGCCTATGCAACAAATGTCCAATACCAAGAATGCCAGCTAGTTCACTTACTCTTTGTTCAATGTCCTTTTTATCCCATTTTCTAATTTTTAGTGCAAATCCCATGTTTTGGGCAACATCCATGTGCTGAAAAAGGGCACCATCTTGCGGCACATAACCAATTTCTCGTTCTCCGGGTGATAGTTGGGAAATTTCGATATTGTTCAGCCAAATCTCACCACTTTGTATCTTTCTCAATCCACAGATGACTTCCAGAACTGTGGTTTTACCACAACCCGTTTTTCCCATCAAAACTGCATACTCTCCTTTTTCTATCTTAAAATTGATGGCATCCAAATGAAAGTTGCCTTGCTTGATATGTAGGTCTTTGCAATGGATCATTGTACGGCGAGTTTTTTGTTACCGAACATCCTTACAATCATCAATACCGCAAATCCGGATACTATCATGATCAAGGAAACGGCCACGGCGGCTTCAATGTTCCCTACAGACATTTCCAAAAAAACTGTGGTCGGTAAAACCTCAGTGCGCATTCGGGTAGCTCCGGAAAAAATCAGAATGGGACCAAATTCTCCCAGTGCCCGGGCCCATGCCAGGGAAGCTGCGGTCAATATTCCGTTCTTTGCTTGTGGCAACAATACATTAAAGAATGCCTGTTTTTGGTTGCACCCCAATGTCAAGGCAACTTGCTCTTGTCTATTGTCTATTTGCAAAAAAGTTACGTACATGGTTCTGACTGCAAAGGCACAGGCAACCATAAATTGTGCAATGACCACACTGTAAACCGTATATGTAATCCGCATATGCTCTTCGATAAAACGGCCTGGGGCGGTTTGAAAAAGTATCAATAGACTCAATCCTATCACCAGAGGAGGAAGGATGATGGGAATGTCTAAAATAGCATCAACGAACTTTTTCAACTTAAAATCAAATCGAGCCATAAAATATCCAATAGGAATGGCCACCAGCACACTCAAAATCATGGTCACGGTACAGGTGATCAAACTCAGCTTTATGGCATATTGAATTTCTTTGCTTGCAAGCGCTTCGAGAATATGTCCGGGAGTAGTGTATGAAAAGTCGGCCGCCATCATGGCCAAAATCAAAAAGATATAGGTAAAGGCAATTATGCCCATTACCAGATAGAAAGGAAGATTGGACCTAACTTTTAACTTTTTGATATGTTCACCTTGTTCTTTGATTCCTAATTAAATTTATAATGATGCAAATGCCCCGTGCAAAATATTCATCGCACGCTCCAATTCTTCTCCGCTGATTGTCAATGCGGGGGAAAGTTGAAGGACATTACCTTGGGATACTTTAAAACTCAACCCCTGCTCAAGGCAACTGTACATGATTTTTTCAGCCTCAGCGCTAGCGGCCACATCTGTACCGGGGTGTTTCAACTCTACTCCCCACAGCAGTCCCAATCCTCTGACATGTGCAATTATGGGGTATATGCTTTTCAACTTTTCAAGCTCTGACTTCATAAAATGGGCATCGTTGTTCACCTTTTCCAACAATCTGTCATTTTCAATACAATCTATTACGGCATTGGCCGCGGCGCAGCCAACGGGACTCTTCTCATGGGTAAAATGCCCCAATGAGATATTTTGAGCGATATTGTATTCTTCGCGGCATACCATGGCCGCAAAGGGAATTATTCCTCCGCCCAAACCTTTTCCCAAACACAGAATATCTGGTTGAATATCAAAGTTTTCGAAAGCGAACATTTTTCCGGTACGCCCCAAAGCAATGGGTATCTCATCCAGAATCAACAGCACACCATGCTTGGTACAAATGTCACGCACTCTTTGCCAGTAGGCTTTTGAGGGAATCTGCACATCCGTATTCCTGACGGTCTCAGCGATAAAAGCGCCTATCTCTCCTTCTTTTTCGATTACATATTCCAAATAATCGGCCGATTTCATTTCATCCTCAAAGAAACCCTCGTTTTGCATGGGAGGCGGGATTCTAATCGCGCCCGGCATCATAGGGCCCATTTGCTGCCTGAACACTGCTTCGCCCCCTGCACTTATCGCATCCAGTGAAGCACCATGAAACGAATCCCAATAGGAAATCACTTTGTGCCTTCCTGTGACCGCACGGGCCAATTTAAGGGCCATACTCACTGCCGATGTGCCTCCCGGGGCAAACAGTACCCGGTCCAGCCCATTGGGCAACAAGGACGTCAGTCTTCGGGCAAAATTTATAGCTGTCTCATTGGTGTACCTTCTTGTTGAAAACGAAAGGGTATCTAGCTGTTTTTTTATCTGATCTATTACATGGGAGTTTGAAAAACCCACCTGATGTACATTGTTCCCGTGAAAATCCAAATATTCTTTTCCGTCCATATTAAATATGGAGGCGTTGGAACAGTCCGACAGCACATCCAAACACGGCGTGGACATGGCTTGGTGTAGAAACAACCGCGAATCTTCTTCCAACAAATGGCGGGTTCTTTTATCAGAAACGTTCTTGTTTTGCCACTTCGTCCGCTCTTCCGAAAGGTTAACGTCTCCTTCTGTTTTTAACACATTGGTCTTCATACTTTATGGTTGAAATGCATGGGGATCATTATAAATCCAAGTGAAGCCGTTTTCAACATAATGTTCCCTTGATCTATTACTTGTAATAAACTGAAATAATCTTTTTACCAAATATTGATGCTGGGAGTTGGCTGAAATTCCAAAATTTTGAAGGGCCGTTGCTTCTTTTTCCGTAAGCACGACCACATCAAGCTTGTCCCTTACCTGTGCAATATTGGCTTCATAAACCACCACAGCATCCAAAGAGCCTGTTCTTATTTGGTTGACCAACAAATCTGCCGTCGGGGTTTGGGAGCGTACATTTTTGTAGACATCTTCCCAAATTCCCTGGCTCTCCAACAGTTTTTTGGTGAGTGCGCCCAGTGCGCTTTGATCATGGTTGCAAACCCCTAGTTGAAGATCAGATTGGGTCAAATCTTTTAAATTTTGAATGTTTTTTGGATTTCCTTTCTGTACGGCAATTACCATTTTTGTGTTTGAAACATCTGTTATACCTTCAAATCTGTCCGCCACCTGGGTCATAAAAGAAACATCGCACGATAGGTAGGCATCGGGATGTTGGCCCGCTTTCATCTGGGAGACCAAAATACCGCAACCATTATAAACCCTGTCCACTTTGACGCCTTCCCTTTCTTCAAAAGCATTGATAGTCCCATCAACCGCCAATCTGTTCACACCCCCGCTATAAAAAAGAATTCTAGGGTTTTCTTCCCATATATCACCTTCCACAGGTTTATAGCCCAATTGATCAAACACTTTTAGTCCTTCGTTCCTTGCTGATAAAAAGCGCATAAACTTCAAGGCTTCGGTAACTTGGGTGGATGAATTCAACACTCCGATCGTGATATTCTTGGCATACTTTTCAAATTCTGGAATTTGGACTACTTCCAGTTCATCGTATTGGTTTGCTGTTGCATCCCAGATTATTCCAACGCCAATTGTTCCCAGTTTAATGGCATTGGCCACCTCGTTCACGGTGGGCATCTGCACAAAGACATTGCTTTGTAATTTCTGCCATTGTCCGGTTTCGGTGAACATTTTCTTGGTCAATCGTCCAATAGATGCTGCATCTGGATTTGCAATGGCCAGTTTTATCCCTTCGTCATACAAATCATTAAGTTTATCAATCTGTAATGGATTGCCTTTGGCAACAGCTATCACCGGTTTTATGTAGGCCAAGGGTTGGGTTTCTGCTACTAATCCAAAGTTTTTGGCCTCTTCGATATAACTTCTGTCCGCAGCGATGTACAAATCACCTTGTTTTGCCACTCTCAAGTTGGACAGAAGTGTTCCGGAGCCCCCATATTGTAAATCGATGCGAGTACCATATTCTTTTTGGTAGGTTTGGGCCACCTGTTCCAACACAGGCTTCATTCCAGCTGCACAATAGACCAGAATAGAAGATGCTTGTTCATTCCCTCGTTTGCAGCCCAAAAACAGAATGGTAAACATCCAAAGCCACAAGCAAATTCTTGGTGAATCTTTCAGGAAATGTATTTGATATCTCATTTTAACAAATATGCACTTTTATTCACTTATAGTAAAATTAATATCGTTAAATATTTGAGAAGTTAAAACCATCAATAACGTTCCATATCTTCATCAATTTCCAGGGCATATCGATCAATGCCTCCTTCCAGATTGTAAACATTTTGATATCCAGCTCCCATGAGATAGTCCACAATTTTTTTGCTACGCCCTCCATGGTGGCACATTACCACTACTTTTTTATCCTTAGGAATTTTTGAAAGACTATGTATTATCTCTCCAATGGGAATAAGTACAGCTTTTGGAATATTGCAGATATCGCGCTCAAAAGGTTCCCTTACATCCAAAAGAAAAAAGTCCTCTTTGGATTTTAAAAGATTGGAAAGCCCTGCGACACTTATCTCGTTCGAAACATCTTTGTTTACCTCCTTTTCCGGATAACCACAAAATGCTTCATAATCGATAAGTTCCGTTATGGTCCTTTTTTCCCCACAGAGAGGGCAATCGGGATTTTTTTTAAGTATGATTTCATTAAATCTCATCTGAAGGGCATCATAAAGCAACAACCTTCCGACCAAAGGGTTTCCATTGTCCAGTATGAGTTTTATCACTTCGGTAGCCTGAATCATCCCTATAACGCCTGGCAAAACTCCGAGGACACCTGCTTCATCGCAGGAAGGCACTGAGCCAGGCTTGGGTGGATTTGGATAAAGGCAACGATAACATGGTCCATTTTCAGCGCCAAATACACTTGCCTGCCCCTCAAAGCGGTATACGGATCCATACACATTTGGTTTGCCGGCTAGCACACAGGTGTCGTTCACCAAATATCTGGTCTGAAAATTATCGGTTCCGTCGGCCACAATATCATATCCTCCTATAATTCGCATTGCATTTTCGGAGGTAAGGGCCTCATCATGTCTAACAATGTTGATTTCAGGATTGATTTCACTTAGTCGTTCACATGCTGATTGGTTTTTTGGATTCCCGATATCCGATGTACCATAAATTATCTGTCTCTGTAAATTGGTCGCATCCACCACATCAAAATCGACCAAACCTAATTTACCAATTCCTGCGGCGGCCAAATACATGGCCAAAGGTGAACCCAAACCCCCTAAGCCCACAACCAACACAGATGCTTTTTTCAACCTATTTTGGCCTTCAATACCAACTTCGGACAATAACAAATGTCTGGAATATCTTTTGAGTTCTTGATTTGACAGTCCCATATCAGCTTTTCTACTTTAACTTCAATAGACCTGGGAATTATATCCTTCCAATACCAAGTTGGAAATAAAGCCTTCACTAGCCACTTACCTTATTTGAACGTGCCGCTGCGCACTTTTTCAACCATTCCTCTGAAAAAGGATCTATATCACCGAATCTGGAAACACTGAATTCTGAAAAATTGAAAGGATTTGGTCTGCCAGCTGCCAGTTCTGCTATTCCCAAGCCAACACCTCCTGCAACCGATATTCCGGCACCACAGCATCCCGAAGCTATCAACAACCCTTCAATTCTTGGAATTTCACCCAATATTAATTGAGAATCTGGTGTGTATCCTGAAAATCCTGCCACATAATATTTGATTCCCGTATCATAGAACGAAGGAAAGAAACGAGCCAACCGTTCCCCATTTTCGGCAAGATCATCCATTCCTTCATCGGCACTAAAAACAAAATCGGTTATATCATTCGGAACATTTTTTGGAGAGGCCACCACCGAATTTCCCTCACGTATCCCAAAAAGTAGACTTCCTCCCTCTGGACGGGCATATGCCTGGGCGTCGGGCAAAAGTACCATTGGCGATTCCACAGGAAAAATATCTGCTCTTTCGGTAATCCAATATTGACTTCTTACCGGGGCCATGGGTAAACCAACACCAACTTCTTTGGCAAGGATGGGAGCCCATACGCCCGCAGCATCCACAACTGTATTTGCTTGGATATTGCCATTTGAAGTGTGGACTCCGGTAATGGTACTTTTGCCCTCCTTTATCAAATTGAGTGCTTCAACTCCCAAACGTATCTCGGTTCCATATTTTCTGGCACAGCGGGCAAAAAATGTTCCAAGCATATAGGGATCACAATAGGCCTCATTGGGCACAAATCCAATCTTGAGGGCTTCGTCGACCTTTAGCCACGGAGCTTTTTTCTGTGCCTCTTCTTTTGTAATATAATAAGCTTCCTGGTCAAATTCTTTGGCAATCTGCATTAGGCTTTCCAAGTCCTTGGCCTTTGCCTCACTAGCTGCAACATGCATCATTCCGGAATACTTGAAATCTAGGACTTCGCCCAACATTTCTTCCATTTCCTTGGCTACTTTGAAGGTTTCAATGGTCAAGGGAATATAGGAACGTTTTGAGCGTACCATGGTCATTAAGGCAGCGGCCCTGCTGGTAGCGGCATTGTTTAACTCGTTCCGCTCCAACAATACCACTTTTTTTCCTGGGTTATTCCGACTATAGTAGTATGCAATAGCGCATCCAAAGACCCCACCACCAATAATCACCAAATCTACTTTTTCAACAGTATCCGAACTCATTGATCTCAGAATTATCTTATTCTATTTTATATATATCTATCTGGGCTTTTGAAATTCCATTTGAGCGCAGCCAAACCACCTCCCAACAATGACATGACCACAAAAAATTCAAATAGGCTGTCCCATCCAAAATTTTCGTTTATTGCCACAACTATAAACCCGGAGAACATTTGGCCAACAGAGCCCATGCCATTGATTATCCCGGCCGCCATACCTGTTCCTTTTTTACCACCCACATCCATGGCTCCTGCCGTACAGATCAATGAATCGGGTCCATAAGTGGCCATACCAATCAGCGATATACTGATTACCGTCCCGGCCATTCCATAGCCCACCAATACAGGGTGCACTAAACAGGTCACCGCCAGACCTACCATCATGATCGACACGGTACTGAACCTTTTGGAACCGAATAGCCGATCTGAGGCGTACCCAGCAAGTATGACCCCAAAAAAGCCCACCAATTCATAAACTGATGAAATGTACCCAGCTTGACTGGTGTTGTATTCCAGGGATTTTTCAAGATAAATTGGCAACCAGAATAGAAAAGCATAACGGGTCATCTTGAGGATGAAATAACAACTTGAATAAACCCAAAGTGCCTGGTTCTTGACCAATAACTTCAATATCTCTCTATTTCCAGATGAGCCATTTGATGTTGTTTCGTACTTATCCTCAACAATAATTGGAAGATTTATCTCTTTGGGGTTGTTTCGAGTGAAAAGCGCGTAGATAAAAGCTCCCGCCAACAAAACAATGGAAGGAAAAAAGTACCCTCTTTTCCAGCCCAGTTCAGACAGGAATTCCATATCAAACGCAACATAGGTGGCAAAGACAGTGGCCAAAAAAGCTCCGATAACGTAGCATGTTGACCACCATGACATCACAATTCCTCTTTCATTGCTCCTGTACCAAGGGGTCATGTTCTTGACCAAACCGCTCCAACCTGTGGATTGACCTAAACCATTAAGTGCCAATAGGAAAATAATAATCCCCAGGGAGAATGAAATCCCCAAAAAGAAGTTCGCTATGGCCGCTAAAAACAGACCAACACTTACCACTTTTCTAGGTCCAAACCAATCGGACAGATATCCATTTACAAATTGTCCCACTGTGTAGGTAAGGCTATATATAAATATGATGGTAGCATAGTCAGAATTATCCAGACCCAAATCTGTCTCCATAGAACTCCATGTAACCGACAGGTTTTTTCTACAGAAATAAAATCCTGCATAAGCTAGCCAGGTGAGGGCAAAAATCCTTTTCCTCCAGTATTTTTGCTCTTTGGTCAATTCCATTTTCCGACTAATATGTTTACAGTGTTCACAAGCTTATGCCGTGACTTAATCCAAATGGCCAATTTTTTTCAGATATTCCTTAAGTACCTCCAAAAAGGCCTCCATATCCTTATAATCTATCTGACCTATGTTCGAAATCCGAAAGGTATCATAATCATTGACCTTGCCTGGATAAATAGTGAACCCTTTTTCATAAAAGAAATCGTGCATTTCATCAAAATCATATTTATCGCTTTCTGGCTCAATTATGGATGTGATAATCCTAGAATGATGCTTCCTATCGATAAGATATTCCAATCCCAATCTTTCAAGCCCATCCAACAGGGTCTCCCAGGATTTTGAATACCGTTCATAACGCTTTTTAATGGTCTCTTTTTTGGTCTCTACAATGGCCTGTTTAAGCGCATAAAAAGTCTGTACGGGGGGCGTAAACCTTGTCTGGTGGGTCTTTTCGAAATAGGCGTATTGAGCATACAGGTTTAGATAAAGGCTTCGTGGAGGAATCTCCTTTGTTCTTTCCAAGGCCTTTTTATTACAAATGGCAAAACCAATGCCTGCCATTCCCTGTATATTTTTGTTGGAACTGGCTGCCAGATAATCGATGTTCATGGCCTTCATATCAACGGGAATGGCCGCAAAACCACTCATGGAGTCCACTACAAAACTGAGCTGATATTTATCGCACAGTTTACCAACAGCGGATATATCGTTCAATAGTCCGGTTGTGGTCTCATGATGGATCATTGCCAAATGGGTCAGATCTTTGTTACTGGCAATGGTTGCTTCCAAACTTGCCAAATCAATGGGTTCAATGGATGAAGATTTAAAGACTACCGTGTCAATTTTATAAATCTCGGTGATCTGGCACATCCTTTTTCCATACGCCCCATTGTCAAGAATCAATATTTTTCCATTGGCGGGGACAACGGAGTTCAAAATGGCTTCAACCGTTGCTGTACCCGAACCTCCAAAAAGAACTGTTGTATATTCGTTGGGATCCCCTACAAATTTGGTTATCTCCGCTGAACAAAATTCCATCAAATCCCCAAACTCCTTTTCCCTCGGACAAATATCAGGAACAGCCTGGGCCAATTTCACGGTATCCGTTGTTGTTGCAGGTCCAGGGTTGAGCAGTATATTTCTTGTAATATTCATTACTATCTCGATTATTTATTGATGGTTGATTAATGGGTTTCTATGCTATATCCCAAGGTAATGAATACGTTTTTACATAAGTGTATCCCTTCATGGTCTCTATAACACCTTCTTTATATCCCAAGCCAGAGTCCTTTACCCCACCGAACGGGGTCCATTCCAATCGATAACTTGGTGCTTCATTCACGTTTACGGTGCCGGTATCCAATTCGGTAATCACCCTTTGGATGGACGGCCAATGGTTACTGACCACACCACCGGAAAGTCCGTATGGGGTGTCGTTGGCAATTTCAATGGCCTCATCAAGCGTTTTGAACCTAATGATCGGGGCTACAGGGCCAAAAGTTTCTTTTGCCACCACTTCATGCTCGTTTTTAATATGGTCAAGTACCGTGGGCGCAAAGAGTGCACCGTCCCTCTTGTTGCCCGCCAAACAGACCGCTCCGTTGGCAATGGCATCCTGCACACGCGCCTCCATTTCTTTGGCCGCCTCTTCGGTTATTACGGTGCCCATATCATTTTCTGGGTCGTAGGGATCTCCATATTTGATTGCTTTGACACGATTTGCCAATTTCTCCGCATAGGTGTCGGCGATGCTCTCGTGCACCAATATCCTACGAATAGCGGTGCATCTTTGGGCGGAGTTCTTAAAGGTACCGGCCATGGTCACTTCTACGGCCTCATCGATATCCGCATCATCCAAAATCAAAAGAGCGGAGCTTCCGCCAAGTTCAAGAACCAGTTTTTTGTACCCAGCTTTGGAAGCGATGATCTTTCCAATTTTGCTGCCTCCAGTAAAGGACACCATTGTGATATCCGGATGCACGGTCATCATTTCCGAAGTAGCTTGGATATCTGCTCCGTTCACCACATTGAGCATGTTTGGTGGGAGTCCACAATCCAAAGCCAATTGGGCAAAATAATAAGCTGATAGCGGCGTTCTCTCGGAAGGCTTCAAGACTACCGTATTATTGGTGGCAATAGCGGGAGCAATCTTGTGTACCACTTGGTTCATGGGATGATTGAAAGGTGTAATGGCACTGATCAATCCCAAAGGTACACGAGTGGTATAGATTCTTCTAGGTTTTCCATTTTTTGAAACATCACAGGGAAATACTTCGGAATCATCATCGAGTGCCTTCATGGCCGAAAAACGAAGCACATCCGAAACCCGACTGGCCTCATATCTCGTGTCTTTGAGGCAAAGTCCCGTTTCATCAGTAATCATGCGGCTTACCTCATCCACCCTTTTCTCAAGTGCATCTGCTATCTTGTTGAGGATATCATAGCGCTCATATCTTGTTAGGGTGATTTTGGTGTTTCTGGTATCACTGAGCACTTTGTCTAGGGTCATGGTGTCGATGGATGCCACTCTTCCCACTTTTTTCTTGGTATAGGGGTTATATACGTCCACCCACTCATCTGTCTTTACCTGTTTACCGTTTATGATGCTACCAAATTCGATGATCTGGTCGCTCTTAACCTCTTTTTGGTTTATTGCATCTGTCGCCATTGTAATACTAATGTTTAAGGTTAAAATCCGTTGCTCAAAAAATGGAACAAATCAAAGTTCCTGCATTCTCCACTTGTTAATCTCTCGGCATATTCGCCATTCAATTTTTTATTGAAGATCATGGGAACCACTTGTGAATGTTCGCTACCATGGGAACGAAGTCCCTCTTTCACCTTATCCAAATCATGCCATTCAGGGGTTCTTCCTATTGTGGTTGCGGCGTCGGACAAAATGACCAAATCGCCAATTCTATCAGAGGGCAACTCATACTTTTCAACAGCTTCTGCATTGGTGAGCACGGTTTCTATTCCTTCCAGGCTCAACAAATAATCTTTAGCTTCCTCCAATTGCCCTTTATCTTCCAAGTATAGGGTTCCATAGCCACCCAAAGCCCCGTGATGAACAACATAAGGATCTGTAATTGGAAGTATCACCCTGGTTCTTATTTCTTGTTCGTCCAATAACTTCTCGATGAACTGTACTTTTGGACTTCCATCCGTATTGGTCTTTGCCTGCATTCCATGGTCGGCGGTAACACCTATGATAGCTCCCAACTTATCCAACTCTCCCAACCAGTGGTCAATCTTGGATAGAAAATCATTTGCCTCAGGATCACCAGGGGCGTATTTGTGCTGGACAAAGTCCGTTGTGGTCAGGTACATGATATCAAAATGCTCTTTCTGCAACAGTTTTGCACCTGCCTCTATACAATAAACGGAAATATATGGATCATAAATTCCAGGTCTTTCTTTGCCCATTAAGCCTTGTTCTACATTTTCGATGCCATTTTCCTCCAAAGTGGCCTGGTTGGCAAATTCCGCTGAAAAACAGATACC
The DNA here is from genome assembly GCF_053618295.1 of Flagellimonas sp. 2504JD1-5. Classification (NCBI taxonomy): domain Bacteria; kingdom Pseudomonadati; phylum Bacteroidota; class Flavobacteriia; order Flavobacteriales; family Flavobacteriaceae; genus Flagellimonas; species Flagellimonas sp. 2504JD1-5. The sequence goes on along the minus strand of NZ_JBSIOU010000001.1, from coordinate 2,066,254 downwards.
ATCAAGATTATGTGCCAACATTTTACGCAATTTGTCCTTTGCCGTTACCACGGCAACCTTTTTCCCGTTTTGGCTTTTCTCCGATAGAATGGTGGGAACCTTTAAGTATTTGGGATCGTTCATCATTACTTCCTCCTCTAATTCGGTATCCCAGTAAAAATTTCCACAAATGCCGTTCACTTTGGGAGGAACGCCAGTAACTATGGCCATGTTATTGGGGTTGGTGAATGAAGGGATCACACTTTTTACCATCCCCATGGAACCTTCTTTGATAAAACGTTGAAGGTTTGGCATTACATCTTTGGCCGCTTCATAGTAAGGATAGGAGGTCCCGTCCATACATACTCCTATCACGGGCTTATTTTGATCTGGATAATTTCTATTGTTGATTTTCATTTTTGGTAAGCTCTTTTATTCCAATATTAATTTTTCACTAAAGTATAAATTTTTTACTAATAGTAAAATTATTGTTTTGTTTTTTATCGAATATTGGATTTGATAACTAGTTCATCATACCGTTATCTCTATAATCCAATTGCCTTCGGCATATATGTCTACCACCACTCGGCTTGAAAATCCTTCATGTTTAAAGGAAAGTTCAATTTTTTTAGCTGGATAAGAGACATTTCTTAAAATCAAATTACCGTTCCGCATTTCGGTGTGGGTATTGTTTGCATCGATAACATTAATGTTAGGATACACATACCTTCCAAGATATTTTACTTTGATTGTAATTTCATGGATGTTTCCAGTATCCATTCGAGGATCTTGTTGGATAAAAACATTTTTGACCTCTCTTTTGGAAGTAACAGCAAAGGCCGTTTTATACCTTCCGATATATTCATTCTTTTTGAAGTAGCCCTCCTTTACTAAATCCTCTTGGTCAGACTTTTTAATAATCAAAACACCTTTGCCATCCATTTTTCCTTTTACAAAGCTTCCTTTGTAAGTATTGCCATTTCCCCAAACATAGGTTCCAACACCATGTGGCAATCCTTTTTTAAAGGTTCCTTCATAGGAATCCTTATCGCCTGTAGCCTTACCGAATCCTTCCGCATAACCTTTCTTGCACTGCCCAGTGTATTCAACATTTATATCTTCTTGTTTTACCTTACAGGACGATTGTGCAAAAGATGGGCCTGAAAGAAAAAAAATGATGGTGAATGTGAAAAATGCCTTTATAAAATTGTTGAATATTTGCATCGTCATGTTTTTATATTGTGATTGAGATTTAATTGGCACAATCTGTATTTGTTATGGATTTTCCTTCCAAACCCCAAGACTCTTGTATGGGAACACACAAGTGATTCATGGCGGTCACTGCCACATCAACCGTTCTTGGTGTGGCCTCATAATTTTTGACCGTCTGCACCGTGCTGGAGGTTGCATCTCTCCATTGTGTATTTGTCAAGGTGCCATGGTGGTTATTTGGACCAGAATCCACTATGTTGGTTCCAGATCCTTCGGTAAGTGCCCAATGTCCCACAATACTGCCATATTTTGGGTGCGTATTGTCCAAAACTTTACACTTCCATGAATCAATATCGGATGCCTCCAGCAAGGTGCTGAACAACCTTACTTCGGCCACATATCCCCGATATTTCCAATTGAAGTTGCCATCAGCCCCAATGGTAAATGGAAGGTCATTATTTATGTCACCAATGGATGTCATGGAAGCACTTGCCTTTAATTGTCCATCTACATAAACTTTTATCAATCCATCCCTATCAAAAGTGGCGCTGAGGGTATGCCATTCGTTATCGGTGATTTCCCCTGCATTTATATCAACCCTATTGGTTCCATCACCAACGTTGACCTTAAAATTCTTATTGCTTGGCATAAAGGAGAAGACGAATCCTTTGTTTACACCACTGGTCCAGTTCTTTTTTCCGACTAGACCCACATCACCAGGCACGGACGATCGTACCCTGCATTCGAGCGAAAAATCTCCTGTATTTCCAAAATTGAAACTGGCATTATGCGCTACTTGTGCATAAGCTTCATTGAACCAAAGTTCATTGCTGCTATTTAAACAATTATCAGCTGGTGGTATGGTAACTTCCTCAATTGTAGCTTCGATTTTTCTATTTGGTATGTTATCACCACTGGCAATCACAAAAATGGTTCTTTCTTCGTCAGATGGACCTCCATGGGTGGTTCCCAAACCACCGTGATCTGTACTCAAAAGAGTGAGCCAATTTTCCTTGTCATAATTTTTTCTTCTCCTCACTGCAGCCATGATTGTTCCTATTTGGGTGTCCACCTTCTCTATGGCACTTATGTAATCTGGATTGTTAGGTGTAAAACCAGTTGCGTGCCCGGCAAAATCAACATTGGAAAGTTGCACAAAAAGTACGGTGGGGTCATTATTCGACAATTCGTGCACAACATGCGATTTGACATTTTCATCAGTTTCTCCATTGATTACCACATCTGCCTCTCTTAACGCCATGTTATCGTTTATGGGGTTCCATTGCACAATGGAGACTGTTCTATTTTCAGAATTCTGGTCTTCAATGCGTTTAAAAAAATGAGGGTAATTTACAAAGCTCGCACCTGAATAAGTGTTGTTCTCAACACCATGTTTGTCTTGCCATACCCCACTTAGCATTGAGGTCCATCCTGGACCACTGGAAGTAGTGAACAAACAACGGGCATCAAGTGAGTAAGTGCCATTGGCCATTAATTCATCCAAGTTTGGGGTATCTGCTGCTAATATTGCGTCTGGCCTGCAACCGTCAATACCAATGATCAATACCCTATGGGTAATTGTATCATCTACTGGCGGATCTGTAGTTCCATCATCAGATTTGGAGTCACTGCTACATCCAAATAAGCTTAACAGAAAAAGTATGGCTATTTTCAGCGTTGTTTTATTTTTCATCGGTAATTTTTTAGGAATGTTACTTCAAAAGAATGCCCACCCTTATCGAAATCGTAAAGATGGGCACCTTAAACTAACCTAACTCAAACTCTATCGTATTCACTAAAATGCCGGTTGATCCACGGCGGGAAGTGATTCTACTCTTGATTTGCTCAAAGCGGATTTAAGCAATATAAAATCACTGATGGTTATTGGATTATCTTCTCCATTACCATCATTGCTACTATTTTCACCCAGAATTATAAATTTGGATGGATCTAGGGAGAAGTTACCATCCGTCGAGGCCAAGGCCTCATCCTTGTATATCTCGACCCCATCCACGTAAAAAACAACTTCTGGAGAACTAACGGTCAAGACGATTCTATGCCAGGTATCCCCTTGTATTGTACCCTCTGCATGGCCTCCAGGACCACCATTGAACCAAAATCCTGCATTGGGATGTATGTATACCGCGCCATCGGTATCGTTGGCGGTATTGTGTTGGAAAAGGCATATGTACTTACCTAAATCAGCAGTGGCCACCTTAACGTCCCATATCATGGTGAATTCATTGACCCTGTCACCACCTGAAGCAGGCAAACCGTGGTCCACGTCATACCAAGTGCCTATGTCCAAAAGAGCCGCACCATCATCCCCATCTACTCCAGGAGCGAATGAATGGGCTGCGGCTCCGCCAAGAGCAAGAGTGTTGCCCAACTGAGCTTTTAATAAGTCTGCATCATCATCAAAATTCCAACGCCCAACAACTTGCTGCGAAATATCGTTTATTGCCGGCTCGGAAACTGGAGGTAGGCCTTCTATAACCGATTTTGAAAATGCCTTTTTGAACAACATAAATTCGGTTATGGAAATAGGATTGTCCTCTCCATTACCATCATTACTACTATTCTCACCCAGAATTATAAATTTGGATGGATCTAAAGAAAAGGTTCCATCTGGAGTGGCCAATACTTCATCCTTATATATTTCTACACCATCAACATAAAATACCACTTCTGGAGCATTTACCGTCATCGCAATTCTATGCCAAGTATCACCTTTTATGGTTCCTTCGGCATGACCACCAGGCCCACCATTGAACCAGAACCCTGCATTGGGATGGATATAAACAGCCCCGTCGGTGTCATTGGCCGTATTAAACTGCAACAAACAAATGTATTTGCCCAAATCGGCCGTGGCCACTTTTACGTCCCAGATCATGGTATATTCATTGACCCTGTCGCCTCCAGAGGCAGGCATACCATGGTCTACATCATACCAAGTGCCTATGTCCAAATGGGCCGCACCATCATTGCCATCTACCCCCGATGAAGCTGAATGGGAAGCCGCACCGCCAAGAGCAAGATCATTCCCCCTACTTGCCCCCAAAAGGTTATTGGCATCATTGAACCTCCAATATCCGATCAAATCCAATGATAAATCTGCATTTGGGTCAATAACCTCGAACTTTGCATAAGTTATTTTATAGATTACACTGCCAACAGCACCATCTTGATAGGTAAAATCAAATTTTAGGCCTTTTCTATCCTTTACGGCAAGAAGGCCTAGGTCCGTAAGTGTAGTTGATATTCCAATCCGGAATTTGTCGCCGTCCACAGTTGCTTCATTGAACGTATACAGTACATTCTCATTTGAAGTATCAACAACTTTAAGCTCCGATATTTGTTTTGGAAGCACAAAGGATAGCACCACTGGGTCTCCTTCTTCGAATTTACCTTCCACCGATGGGTCATAATCCAACGCGGCAAGCTCTTCAGCTGTATATGCAGTCCCGGTCTTTGGATTGGGATTGTCAAAATAGAATTTAAAATTTGTGGTATATCTGGAGTCTGCCCAGCCTTGTCCATGATCAACCGAACAGCCATTCAAAAATAGCGTGGCAGATAGCAAGATGAATCCGGCAACTCTGATTATTTTAAATATGCTTGTTTTTGTCATTGTACATTTTTTTAATGTTGTTAATCTTTGAGTTCCCAAATCAGGTTGTCCACGTCATCTAACTCGGCGCCAAATTGGCGTACCAATGCAGCTCTATAGTTTTCCGTATTATCAGAATCCTCAGATCCCGGATAGGTCCAACGAACAGGGTAACCTGGGTCTGAGGGCCCTACGTTAAATCCAGAAAATGGCAGATTTGGTACTCCTGTTCTTCGAATATTGAAGAAACATTCTTGACCAGAGTTTTCTGCAAAGGCAATGTATTTTTGCTCTAGCAACCTTGTCAATCCAGCATCACCGGTGACATACTCTGAACCAGAGGCGGTCAAGTAGGCCGCAATTGCATCTTCAGCCACCCCGTAAAATTCCATGGATGCCCTCACAGCATTGTCATAATGTACTTTAGGGTCATTGGATATCCAGCCTCTGTGGGCGGCCTCGGCAATGCTAAACTCCTGTTCCCAATAACTCATCAATATCCCTGGTTGCCCAACAAAGTTCCAATACCTTTCCTCATTAGGTAAGGAAAGCTCTCCTTCTTGCCTTCTTGTAATGTTTGTGGTGGGATCTACTGTTGGGTCTGCACCATCATAGGAATTGAAATCTGACTTAACAGCTTCCAAATTTCCAGGATTTGCATTTATCGCTGCTTGGGTAGGATCCGCTACTTGGAACAAACGAGGGTCAGCATAACCTTTTAATAAATCGATATAGGTGCTTGCATAATTTACAGAAGCCCTGTAGACTGCAACGTCAGGGTTATATGTTTGTCTAAAACCATCTTCGTTTTTATAATCCAATTGCGCATTGTCCGCTAAACTGGTGAAGATCGGGTACCTATCCGGGTTGCTAATTATGTTGGCAAAGCGTCCTCTAACATCAACATCGGGATCATTTTCCTTTTTGCTTAGAGAAATCAAGATCCTTAAGGTGTAAGAATTGATCAATTTCTGCCATTTGGTCAAATCTCCTCCATAATATAGGTCGCCAACCAAATTGAACCCAGGATTGGCCGCTATAAAAGCTCCCAATTCGGCATTCGTTTCGTCCAACCAATTTAAGCTCTGTATATAAACCGATTTAGAGGTGTCGTATTTAGGCCTTGGTATTTCAGCCCCCTGTAGGGCCTCACTCAATGGAATATCTCCCATTCTCCTTGTCATCTCTATATAAGCCCTAGCCTGCAAGAACTTTCCAAGTATCTTGTATTCCGGTGCATTGGCCAAATCGGCCTCCTCATTCATTTTTAGAATGTTACGCATGGTTCCATAAGAAAAACCGCCGCCAAATCCACTTCTGAAATTAACATTGCTGATTCCATCAGTGGCAATCCAGATATGGTATTGCATTCTTATATAGCTATCGGTGAACGAAGTGGTCACACCTGGGGTTATCGCCGAAAAGATCAAACTTGGTGAGACCGTTGTTGGATCGTTGGGATTCTCATAAAGATCATCTTCCTTCAAGCAACTCGTTGCCAAAACAATTAGCAGCAACAGCGCTGATTTTATCACTGTATTTTTCATCATCATTTTTTTAGAATTGTAGGTTTAGATTGAATCCGTACGTTCTTTGTGACGGTTGCTGTAAATCGGTATCTCCCGTTATAAGTGTATAGGTGTCCAAATCTTGGAAAGTATCGTCCTTAGTCCAATACAATAAGTTTCTTCCAATCAAGGATACAGTTGCCGATTTCAAAAAGGTTTTATCCAAGATTTTGGATGGCACGTTATACGACAGGGTTACCTCACGAAGCTTGGCAAACGTTTTTTCGATTTGGTTGCTTCTCCAATCTCCCTTATAGTTCTGGGCCCAGTTTTGGTAGGTCACTTTTGTTGTATTGGGCTCAAAGACACGAGTATCTTCCAAAACATTTCCTTCAGGGTCAAAAGTCACATCTCCGGAAACCACTGACATCCCTTCAATCAACATGGTTCTGGCATCTCCACCGGTGGCCAAAGCAATATTGGACAGTTCACGCTCTTGATGAACAGCATCCTCATGGGAACCCGATCGCCATAAGTCCCGAGAATACCTGTCAAATGAGGTTCCTCCAAAACGGCCATCAATCAAAAAGTTAAGCGAAAAGTTTTTGTATCGTATCGTATTATTGATACTGGTCGTAAAATCGGGGGCAGTATTACCCAAATCCCTACTTGGAGAGCTAACCGGCAATCCATTGTCACCAATCACCAATTGTCCGTCTGATGTACGATCCCATTCAAACCAAAAATACCTGTTCAATTCTTCTCCAACATAAACCCTTCCCTCTCGTTCAGGTATTGTCCCATCTTCAAGTGGGGGAAGAGAAATCAGATAACTCTTGAACTTGTCAAAATTGATAATCGTTGACCATGAGAAATCCCTTGTTTGAACCGGTATAGCGGTTATGGAGAAATCCATTCCACGCGTTTGGGTTTTTCTTCCATTTGAACGAATTCCCGAATATCCCGAGGAAGAAGAAAAAGATTGTTCAAATATTTGTGGGCCAAAGGTATTCTCATAATACGAAAAGTCGATACCAAAGCGGCCCTTGAACAATTTAAGCTCTGCTCCATACTCATAGGATGTATTGAATTCAGGATTCAAATTCGGATTTTCCAAAATTGAGGGGAAAGTCGCCGTTGGATTGTTTCGCCATCTACCTGTATCGTAAGAATTGACCCCATTATAAACATCGTTCAAAGGATTGCTTGAACTTCCTATTTGGTCTCCGCCAACGCTTGCAAAAGCTGTTCTCAGTTTTAAGAAACTAATAGCCTCTGGTAGGTTGAACACATCGCTCAACACTGCACTAAAGTAAACTGATGGATAGAAAAATCTATTATTGTTTCTCACTAAAGAGGAAGATTGATCCACCCTTCCTGTGGCGCCAACATAAAACTGGTTTTTGTACGAAAGGTCCAGTGTGGCGTATCCACTATAGACTCCTTTTTTATGTACACTACTGGTCGGTGTAACCTGATCCACGGAATTTTGCAGCGTAAACACCTCAGGAACAATTAATTGAGTGGTGCTAGCACTTTCCAATCGTCTTCTAATATACCTTTGGTTTCCTCCCAAAGTGGCATTTATACCAAAATCATCATTAAAAAAGCTGTTATTGTAAGAAATTAAAAAGTCCGTGTTGTTTTCAAAATACCTAGTGGAATTGTATCTAAAACGACCTTGCCTATCCGGTATATCATAATTGTAAATATCCTTGGATATTTCTTCATTATTTGTCAAGGAATGGGTGTTGAGCGTAGTTCTCACATATGCCCTCAAATTCTTATTAAATTGATGGTCAATCCTCAAAAAGCTGATGATATCGTGTTTGGTCCAGGGTCTCTTCCATCCATGGGCCATGGCATATGGGTTGTTGAAGCGCCAATGTTCCACAAAATTTTGACGGATTCCCTCCTTGCCTTCCTCCCATGGATTTCTAAAATTGCGGATATCATAATGTGCACCTCCCCAAATGGCCAGATTGTAGATGGGTGATGTAGGGCCGTAAGAACCCCTTATCCTATTATCAGAAAACTGATAATTATGTTGCAGTGAACCTTCCAGCACCGTTTTATCGGTTAAATCCAAACTTCCCCTTAAACGGATGGTATTGATATCCAATCGCTGTCCGGGAGTGGAAGCTTTAGCATATTTATAGGTATTGGAAATAATAAAAGATCCTTTTTCAGTATTTGTCTGCACCGTTATGTTATTGGATGTCAAAAGACCCACTTCCATAAAGTTTCTGAGGTTATCTGGGCCGCGCGACACCCATGGTGTGGGAATGCGATATCCTGTATCTGGATCAATCGGTGAATCGAACTGTTCCAATAATCTTCCATCAAATTTTGGCCCCCAAATAGAGTAGTCGAAGTCGTTTATGCCTCCTCCCTGGGTTAGGCCATCTCCCCCAGCAAGACCTCCACCATACCTAAAGAATCCATTGTTTCCCGGACCATATTCCGTTTGTATCTTGGGAATCCGGATGAAAGAACCCTGAAAAGTAGTTGAAGAATTGAAGGACACAACGGTACCTTCTTGCCCTTTTCCAGACTTCATGGTAACCTGTAAAGCCCCATTTATACCAACCGAACCATATAGTGCAGATGCCGCCGTACCTTTAAGTACCGTGATACTTTCAATATCATCGGATGAAATATTCCAAAAATCGCTATTTTCTTGAGGAACACCGTCAATAACAAGCAAAGGCTCGCGACCTCTAAGAAAAATACCTGGATCAGAAAAGAAGTCCGCACCATTATTGGTAACAATGAGTCCGGCCACCTTACCTGTAAGTGATTCCACAACGTTTGGGGCAATTGCCTTTTGCAATGATTCTCCTTTGATTTCTTGGACGGCATAGCCCACTTTTCGTTTTTCCTTTTTGATTCCTAGGGCAGTTACAACAACTTCCTCCAGCTGATTGGAAGCCAGCAAGATTACCGTAATTTGAGTTTGGTCACCAACTGTAATCTCTTTCGAATTAAATCCAACATACGATATCACCAGAATATCTCCTTTTGATGCCGAGATGCTGAAATTTCCATCGAAGTCAGCTGCCACTCCATTTGTGGTTCCCTTGACCAAAATTGTGGCACCGGACAAAGGAACGTTATCCTCATCCACCACTGTACCTGTAATTTCCGTTTGTACAGGTTCCTCCAGAACCTTAATTTTTGCCTTTGGTTTGATCTGAACTGAAATATTCCTATCAATTCTTTTAAAGGTAAGTCCGGCCTCCATGGCCATAATCTCCAAGATTGATCGTAAAGACATATTGCCTTCGTTGAAATAAAATCGATCATTAAGTCTGTTGAGCTTATCGCCATATACAAACTTAAACTGGGTTTGGTCTTCAATCTTCTTGATAATATCGACCACTGTAGCATCCTCCACAGAAAGGTTTACATAATAGCTGTCCAATTTTTGACCTCTCGCGTCAGAAGCAAACATTGGATTTATAAGTGCTATAACTATTACTGCAAAAAATGTCTTGAATGTCAATCTGATTAATTGTTTAAATGCGAATGAATTCATATTTTCACTTAGTTTTTGGTGGTTATTCATTAATAATCATTGAGCTATTGGGCAGTCTGTACCGCTCGCCAAAGTGATACGCAGGCTGCTTTTTTATTTTACTTATTTTTTACATAGTTTTTTTTTAGGTTCATACTTGTTCTATTTTTCTTTGATTAAAATCTCCTTTTCTCCTAACCGCTCATAGTCAATTTCCTTTAAAGCGTATTTAATGCTTTCAAGTACCACTTGAAGTTTTTCGTTGTTGTAAAATGTACCGGCAAACTTGTATTTGCTCAATCTGGGGTTTTCAAAGGTTATCTTTACCCCATACCATTTTTCGAGTTCCTTGGCCGCCTCCTTGAGAGTTATGTTTTCCATTCGTAATGTTCCGTTCTTCCATTCTACGAAGGACAAAATATCAACCTCTTGTTTAATAATCCCGTTCTGTTCTTTGTGATAAACCGCTTGTTGATTGGGGTCCAAGGCAAACTCATCATCATTTGATGTTACCATGACCTTCCCTGTGGCCACGGTAACAGTAATGTTTTCATTATCAGGGTAGGCATTTATGTTAAACGAGGTTCCCAGCACCGTGGTTTTGAGCCCGCCGGAAGTAATGATAAAAGGACGCTTGGCATCTTTGGCCACTTCAAAAAAAGCTTCCCCTACCAACTCAACCTCCCGGGTTTGGGCATCGGACCCAAACTTCTGTGGAAAAGTGAGGGCACTGCCAGAATTTAACCTGACCTTGGTACCATCACTCAATGTAATGTTCATTTTTTGTCCCAATTCAGTTGTGCTAGTAATTATACTGGTTATTTCCACCTGTGGTTTTCGAACTGAATAGTAAGCAGTTATGGATAGACCCAACATAATGACAATGGAAGCCGCAATTTTCAAATATTGACGCCTTTTCTTTTTAAATGGATTGTCTATAACGGTTTGCAACTGCTTTTTAACCATCCTTTTATGATGGGCATTTCTGAAAACTTTATGGGCATTGCTTTGTACCAAATGTTTTTCGAACCGCTCAAGTTGCTTTTCTTCCTCTTCGGATATAGTTCCTTCCAAATACTTTTTGATATACCCTTTTATTCCTTTATTATCCATTAAATTGAAAATGTTGTTGGGTGTCTTAATAACTAGTAACATGAGTGGTATAAAACTCCCCTAGATTAAATTATTTTAACATTTAATTAACATATTATGAAATAGTACAAACCCACAGAACTCGTCATAATACATTGAAAAACAAATATTTATGAAAAAATATAGTGACCTGAGATTTTAAAAGAAAAGAATGCTTTTGACCAGTGCCAGATCCTTACGAATCTTGGTCAACGCACGCGATAGTTGATTCTCAACATAATGTTTGGACACATTAAGCTTTTTGGCTATTTCGCCGTTGGACAATTGATTGATTCTGCTACATAAAAATATTTCTCTGCACCTTTTTGGCAATTCAGAGGTGGAAGCTTCAATATATCTTGTAAGGTTCAACATGTCATATAGCTCATCGATCTCGGGGTGTTTGAATAGCTTATCTTCGACCTCGATATGGGTCTGGTTGAATTTAGTGTTCCTCAGGTAATTCAGGCATTTGTAGCGTATAGCTTTGAACAGGTAGCTTTTGATATTTACGGCCTCTATGCTTTCCCTTCTATTCCAATAATCCATCCATAGATCTTGAACCAAATCTTTGGATACATTCTCGTCCATTGTAATGGCGTTGGCATAGGCATACATGGGTTCCCAAAGCAGTTCAAAAAGTGTAGAAAAAGATTTTCTATCGGATTTTTTTACCTCTTGGGCCAACAAAGTTAAATTACAGCCTTCTACATATACCCTGTTCATAGTATGCCAAAGAAAACAAATCTGGAATGAAGTGATGTTAAGCTATTATACAGAAAATGTTGTATTTAATTTACCTTCCACTTTTTGTTTGTTTTCATTTTGAGTTTTAGTTAGTTCGTTGTTTTTCCAATAAGATTCATCCGTAGGTCGCTAGATCAATAGCTTTGTACTTCCCTAAGCACCTCCTTATTAGTATGGTTGTATGACTAAATTATAAATATTTTTCATATAAGTATAGTTTTTTTACAAAAACATATATTTTATTAACTTTTTGTCAACTTATTTTACAATGTATAGCTATCTTTCTTGTATTAACGGAGTTACCCTTTATTGAGCCATGGTTTCACTGCAAAAAGTTGCGTTTTCTAGCGATAGATCACTAAGTGTGTCGTGCATTAAATCTTAGCGAGATTCCTCTGGTAGGTTTGAATGCAGAGAACCTATATCTCGGAGAGCACTATGTATGGCTTACTAAAGTCCCGTGGACTGGTCACGCCATCTGCCTTTGATATGATGGCCGTCTCACGGCAATATTGGGATAAGTGCATAATGGTGCACCAGATGTGCTAGCCCTACTTTTCCCATTTGAAGATCGTTGGATGGACCAGTACTATCTGCCAGGGGACTAAAGGAAAGGCTAGGAGAATTTGTGGACTATTACAATAACAGGAGATACCATAAATCATAGGAGAACCCGACCCCTTCCGATGTGTATTTTGGACGGGACAAAAAGATATAAGAAAACCGTAAATCAATAAAAAACATGATCAAACTAAGGAAAGAGCATCAAAAACAATTGTTGAAACTATGATTTAACTTTGGGTTAGGACAGTCCAAATTCATTTGAATATCTACGGGGCAACCTGATACTTGTCAAAGCAGCGAAAATAAAAAAATATCCTTCAGGTCTTTTGATTTTAACTGGACATGTATTCCTACTTTTCATTTTAGCCCAGCTTGTTTTTAATTTTTTTTAGCGACTTTTGTTGAACAACACGTTCTTTGAGCAAATATTTTCATAAGGGGTGCCCCATCAGGTGCCCTAAAGCAAAAAATAAATTTCAAACACCTGAATATCATGTGGTTATGATTGGGATTAAAGCCCCAGTCAGGTCACATCAAAATCCTGTAAACAAAGTTTACAGGATTTTTTTATTTCATTTTGAGTAAAAAAAGGTCTTCCCAATTTTGAAATTATAGTCCCCAACGCTTTCTTTTTAAAAGAATCTTAGCGTAGTCACGGGCCATTCTATCACCATAATCTTGATAGGAACGTTGGGCCCATTGTAATGCCATGTCAGTATTTCCCAATACCTCGTGCGCTACAGCTATATTATATGCTGCCCTTCCAGCAGATTTACTGGAAGTGTTGTTGGCAATTTCAGACCAAATTTCTATAGCTTCCGTCCAATTTGCAACTTCGGTCCTTCTCCAACCTATCTCAAATTGGTACTTGTCCCTTCCTTTTCCTTTTTTATACATATCCCTTCTAACCCTATAAAACCCAGGAAAAAATCGACGGGAGTATGCTAATCCTGATTCATAAGCCGTTTCCGGTAAAGCTGTAAAGGGGATTACACCATTAGACAGGTCAAAATTCATTAGATAAGTTTGTTGAAACTGATCTATGATGGTTTTGCTCTGGGGATCATAAAGTCTCCAATAACTTTTTACATTTACTCGGGCCCGTTGTGGAATACGTCCGCTTGGTTTACCAGTTTGTATTGTTGAAGTCACCTGTTCAATGGCTGTATTCAACACAAAATCGGAATTAGAATCAAAGTTTTCTAAAACCAATAGCACATCTGCCTCTGATTCTTCGCAAATTTCATTAACGGTTTCCCAACTTAAGATGTCTGGGGTAAGTCTGGTTCCGGTTCCGGCTAACCGCAATTCGGAGGGTATAGCCACTCTAAAACGTCCTTTGTTTTGAAGGCCATCAAAAATGCCCTTAATAGCTTCATCAGAGGCTAGTTTATCCGAACCCATTATCTCTCCAGAAGCTACTGATTCCAGAGTTTTGTTCGATGCATCTTCTTCTTTGGTAAGAGAGCGATTGACCACCGCGATATCATCGATATCTTGTGGTAAAATTAACTCAGGGGCTTGCGGATAATTTAAATGTACATATCCGGAGCTGGCACAAGAGGCCAACCAAAGACAAACTAGAAAACAAGCAAATAGTTGAGGCTTTTTCATGATTCTAAAGATTTGGAAATGAGATTAAAACAACAAACATGCCAAAACTCCACGGACTCATCTCCCAATCCTTTAACGATTTGAGAAGTCTTTTATTTTTAAAAGGCAATGTTGCACCATAACAAGTCTTATTTCACCTTGTCCTTATGAATACTGAAATCTCAAGTGTAAGAGCCCTGTTTTTAAGTTTTATCTGACTTATATCATTTGTTACATTTCATTTCCATCATAGATTTAGCAGAAGAGAATCAAAAATGTTAGTTAGATATCTCCCGCTTTTTATCATATTATCAATTTTATCCGAAGTATTGGGTACTGTAGGAGGGTTTGGTTCATCGGTATTTTTTGTCCCGTTGGCCAACAATTTTATGGATTTTCAGTCTGTTTTAGGTATAACGGCGCTTTTCCACCTTTCTAGCAACATCACCAAAATTGCTTTTTTTAAAAAGGGTTTTGACAAACAATTGGCAATTTATTTAGGAATTCCGGCAATAGTGTTTGTGTCACTTGGTGCTATTGTAAGCAAATATGTAGACCCCAAATTGCTCATATATGCTCTTGGTTGTTTTTTAATAGCATTGAGTTTGGTTTTCATACTAAAGAAGGATCTTATAATACAAGCAACTAAAAAAAATGCCTTTATCGGAGGTACGTTATCAGGTTTTTTTGCCGGTATTTTGGGTACAGGAGGTGCAATTCGTGGAATTACCATGGCCGCTTTTAATCTGAAAAAGGAAAAATTCATTGCCACCTCTGCCATCATAGACCTTGGCATTGATTTTAACCGTAGTATTTTTTATACCTACTATGGTTATGTACACAAACATGATTTATACTTAATTCCAATTCTAATACTTGTTGGAATAATAGGAACATTTTTGGGCAAGCAAATTCTGGATAAAATGAGTCAAAACCGGTTTAAGCGTATTGTTCTCTATTTAATCCTGGGAATTGGTCTAAGTACCATTTTATTAAACACTGCGTAGTCATGGGTACAAGAGCAAAAAAAATTGGATTGGTTTTATCTGGAGGAGGCCACAGAGGTGTCGCCCATGCTGGTGGCATAAAGGCTTTGGAAGAGTTTGGCATTTATCCCAACATCATATCTGGGGCTAGTGCAGGTGCGTTGGTGGGGGCATTATATGCAGCTAACCATTCCCCCGAAGACATCAAAGAAATCTTTAAGAAAATTAAACTGTTTCATATTTCCAGATTATCAAGAAAAAAAGCGGGTTTTTTCAATGTGGAAACCTTTTACGATTTTCTATTGGATTATTTCAAAAGAGACAATTTTGATGTGCTTTCCAAAAAAATGTACATCACCGCTACAGATCTTGTAAATGCCAAAGTCAATGTTTTTGATAAAGGCGCTTTGATACATCCCATTTTAGCATCCGCCTCTTTTCCAGGAATCCTAACACCGGTAAGCATAAAGGGCACATTATATTCTGATGGCGGCATCTTGGATAATTTCCCTGTCAGTCCCATAAAAGAACAATGCGAAGTGATATATGGAATCTATGCAAGTCCCATCCGGAAAATGGCCCTTGAAGAATTTAAACATTCCTATAACGTACTTGATAGGGCCTTCCATCTAAGAATACACCAACATTCAATAACCAAGTTTGAGCTATGCGATTTGGTCATATATCCTAAGACCCTAAGCAAATATGGCTTGTTCAACACAGATCATATCGATGAAATCTTTGAAATAGGATATCAAGAGACCGTAAAAGCGCTTACCAAAGAATTTAAAACCCATGAATATGCAAAAAGTGAATACGCCCCTCCTCAACATTCATAGGATTTTATGTTGAATTTATTCAAACAATAATCAAAACGAAAATCAGCTAATGGAATTCATAGATTACTACGCAGTTTTGGGCCTTGAGAAAAATTCCTCGGCAGCCGATATAAAAAAAGCATACCGGAAGTTGGCCCGTAAGTATCATCCGGATGTTAACCCAAACAATCTTGATGCGGAACGAAAATTCAAGCAAGTAAATGAAGCCAATGAAGTTCTAAGCGATCCCGAAAAGCGAAAAAAATATGATAAATACGGAAAAGATTGGCAACATGCTGAAGAATTTGAAAAAGCACGCAAAGCCAAATCAAGTGATGATAGATTTGGGGGCTACACCTATTCTCGTGGAACTTCTGCAGATTTTTCCGATTTTTTTGAGTCCATGTTTGGCGGCGGATTTAGCGGTCAAAGAAGACCTGCGCAGTTTAGAGGTCAGGATTACAATGCCGAGCTCCAACTGGATCTGATGGCTGCTTATACTACCCACAAACAAACCTTGACCCTAAATGGCAAGAATATCAGAATCACTATCCCTGCTGGAATAGAGGATGGGCAAACCATAAAAATTAGCGGTCATGGAGGCCAAGGAATGAACGGAGGCCCCAACGGTGATCTATACATAACTTTTTCCATAAGCAACACAACTGCTTTTAAACGTGAAGGTGCCAATTTGTACAAAACCATTGAAATACCATTGACAACCGCAGTTCTAGGTGGGAAAATAACTATGGACACACTCTTCGGAAAGGTAAAATTGACCGTGAAGCCAGAGACCCAGAATGGTGCGAAAGTAAAATTAAAAGGCAAAGGTTTTCCCAAATACAAACAGGAAGGGCAATACGGGGATCTGTTTGTTACCTATCTCGTAAAAATTCCATCACGGTTGACCACGGAACAAAAGCAGCTGTTCGAGCAGCTTAAGCAAACCCAATTATAACAAGCGTCATGAAAGAATCAATCCATATCTCCATAACTGAGTTCTGTAAATATCATTATATCAAAAAATCATTTGTCAAGAAATTGGCAGACAACCAACTGATTGAATTATTGTACATCGAAAAAGAACCGCACATTCATCACAAAGAACTGCCCAAACTCGAAAAAATGGTACGCTTACATCAAGATTTGAATGTCAATTTGGAAGGAATTGATGTAATACAACAATTGTTACAGAAGATGTCGGAGCTTCAGAACGAGGTGCTGATGTTGCGTAGAAAGTTGGACAGATTTGATGAATTCATGGGATGATAAACATATCCATAAAATAATAGAAGTCGTTGGTATTCGTGATAATTGTCATTTCAGCAGGCTACATCCATAGGTATATTTGATAATACCACATGTTCTAAAGCGATGTAGGTATGACCGTTACAGCTCAAATAAGAAACAATACCATTGATTTTCTGAGACAGGTCGGTGACCTTTCCTACTTCGCCGGGCGTTTCTTCAAGGAAGTCTTTAAACCTCCATTTGAATTTAATGAACTATTGCGCCAATGTTACAGTGTTGGTAATAGATCTACTCCTTTGGTCGGGATTACCGGTTTTATTATTGGCCTGGTACTTACCTTACAGACCAGACCTACCATGCAGGAGTTTGGCGCCGTTTCATGGATGCCAGATATGGTGGGCATTTCAATTGTCAGAGAAGTAGGTCCAGTGGTCATAGCGCTCATTTGTGCAGGACGTATTGCTTCGGGAATGGGTGCTGAGCTCGGCTCCATGCGGGTCACAGAACAAATTGATGCCATGGAGGTTTCCGGTACAAATCCCTTCAAATTTCTAGTGGTCACAAGGGTGGTCGCCACAACGCTCATGATACCTCTCCTTGTGGTTTTTGGGGATATGTTGGCCCTTTATGGCTCTTCGTTGGTGGAATATTTTAAGGGCGATGTATCATTCCAACTATATTTCAACGAAGTATTCAATTCCCTACAATATGGAGATTTGATACCAGCGACCATCAAATCCTTCTTTTTTGGTTTTGCCATTGGTTTGGTGGGGTGCTACAAGGGGTATAATTGCAAAAAAGGTACTGTGGGAGTGGGCAAAGCCGCCAACACAGCGGTGGTCATGGCCTCCATGCTCATTTTTATCTTGGATTTCATTGCGGTTTTCATATCTGATATTTTTTATGAATTATGAAAGAGGAAGCAGAAATAATGGACAAGAATGCCCAAGTTGCTCACCCTGAAGTGGTAATCGACATTAAAGAGCTCCGCAAGAGCTTT
This sequence comes from Flagellimonas sp. 2504JD1-5, assembly GCF_053618295.1. Taxonomy (NCBI): domain Bacteria; kingdom Pseudomonadati; phylum Bacteroidota; class Flavobacteriia; order Flavobacteriales; family Flavobacteriaceae; genus Flagellimonas; species Flagellimonas sp. 2504JD1-5. Next base: position 2,048,338 of record NZ_JBSIOU010000001.1, on the reverse strand, counting down.
GGGGACAACCATGTACTCAACGGTTTTAATATGACACTCTTTAAAGGAGAAAATTTGGTGATCATGGGCAAATCCGGTTCCGGAAAATCGGTAATGATCAAGTGCCTTATTGGCCTAATGTTGCCAGACAGTGGTAGCGTGAATGTCATGGGAAAAGATTTGAAAGAACTGGACCGTATCGCTTTGGATGAACTTCGGAGGGATGTGGGTTTTTTGTTTCAGGGAAGTGCGCTGTACGATTCAATGACCGTTCGCGAGAATCTGGAATTCCCCCTGAGAAGGCACAAAGACAAATTTGATGGGGCCTTAAATGCTGAAAAACGGGTCATGGAAGCTCTCCAAAATGTTGGATTGGCCCACGCCATAGATCTAATGCCCAGTGAACTTTCTGGAGGAATGAAAAGAAGAGTGGCCCTGGCCAGAACTTTGATCATGCAACCAAAAATCATCCTTTATGATGAACCCACGAGCGGATTGGACCCCATAACATCAAAAGAGATTATAGAACTTATGCTCCGCATTCAAGAGCAGTACCAAACATCCTCACTGATCATTACGCATGATGTGGACTGTGCGCGGGTAATTTCGGACCGGATGATTTTGTTGGTAGACGGCATTAACTATGCCGAAGGAACGTTCAAAGAACTCTCTAAGGCTACCGACCCTAAGGTACGGGCCTTCTTTAAATGATACGCTATGGCAAAGACAAACACCCAAAAAACAAGACTTGGTTTATTTGTGGTTCTCGGGACCATTCTCATAATTATTGCTTCATATTTAATCGGCAATAACCAAAGCCTTTTTAGCAAGACCTTTACCATTACCACTGTTTTTAACAATGTAAATGGGCTTCAACTGGGCAATAATGTACGGTATTCAGGAATCAATGTTGGTACGGTCAAAGGCATTGAAATGGAAAATGACAGTACCATACGGGTACGTATGTCCATAGAGGAAAAAATGCATGAGCATATTAAAAAAGATGCCATTGCGACCATAGGTTCCGATGGATTGGTCGGAAGTATGATCGTAAACATCATTCCGGGCAAAGGGTCAAGTGAAATTGTGGGCAACGGAGAGGAAATAGATTCTTACAGTCGCATTGGCGCGGAAGACATGTTGAGCACTTTGAACGTTACCAACCAAAATGCGGCATTGCTCACTGCTGATTTGCTCAAGGTCACCCAATCTTTGAAAAATGGGGAAGGTACTCTCGGAAAACTGTTGAACGATACCCTAATGGCCCAAAATCTTCAAGAAATTGTGGTCAATCTAAAATATACCAGTGTTGAAGCCAATTCGGCGATGAAGGAACTCAATTCCATCATAAAAGCGATTGATCTGGAAGAAAGTGTTGCCGGAGTCTTGCTAAACGATTCAATAATGGGCCAAAAAATGAGGAATACCATTCAAAACATGGAAACCTCAAGTGTCGCTATGGATAGCCTTTTGCAACATCTGGACGGAATGGTCAATGAAATGAAGGAAGGAAAGGGTACCTTAAATTTGTTGGTAAAAGACACCCTGTTGACCAACCAATTACAACGAACAATGTATAATATTGAACAAGGCACAGAACGTTTCAACGAGAACATGGAGGCTTTAAAACACAATTTTTTAACCCATAGATATTTTAAAAGACAAGAAAAAGAACAAAGGAAAATGGAAAACAAGGAGTGAACATTTTAGCTAATGATCCTGCCATCCTCCATCTGTATGATTCTATCTGTTCGTTCGGCAAAATCCATATCGTGTGTCACCACCAACAAGGAAAGTCCTTGCTCTTCTTTGAGTTTTTTGAATATCTGGAACACGTTTTCAGAATTATAGCTATCCAGATTGCCTGTGGGCTCATCTCCCATCAATATGGAAGGATCATTGATCAATGCCCGCGCAATGGCTACCCGTTGCTTCTCGCCTCCCGAGATTCTTGAGGCCCTTTTTTTCGCCAAATGTCCAATGTTGAGCATTTTTAATTTTTCCATGGCATTATGCTCAATTTCACTATCAGTCTTTTCTGCTAATTTTTTGGCGGGCAACATTACATTTTCCAATACACTGAACTCCGAGAGGAGATAATGAAATTGAAACACAAACCCGATATGTTTGTTGCGTATCCTTGAAAGTTCTTTCTGGGGCTTTCCAGTAACAAGCTTGTCGTTCAAGAACAATTTTCCTTCGTAATCGGTATCCATGGTGGACAAAATGTACAACAGCGTAGACTTTCCGCACCCAGATTTGCCCATTATGGAAGCAAACTCGCCTTGCTTTACCTCAAAACCTATGTCTTTGATCACATGGAACATTACCGGTTTTTTAAAGAGTTTGTTGATTTTTTCCGCTTTTAATACTAGTCCCATCCTTCTTGGTTTAAGTGCCCCTGATTATTCGAACAGGATCAATTTTCCTGGCCTTGTTAGAAGGTAAGTAGCCCGCTACAAAAGTGGACAGCAATGCAAAGGAGATTCCAATAACATAAAACCATGGATTGTAGTTTATGGGATAGGTGGTTATGGTAGGAAGTGCTTCGGTTTCAAAAGCAACATTGTCTATCAATCTTGAAAGGCCAAAACCAATGACCAAACCGCTCAGTCCTCCAATAATTCCAATCAGCATAGCCTGACTCATAAAGATCAGTTGCACATCCAAACCAGAAAATCCCGTGGCTTTTAAAATGGCAATATCTTTCATTTTTTCATAGATCAACATATTCAGAATATTATAGATTCCAAATCCTGCAACGATCAAAAGGGTTATGGAAACCGAGTAGGTAATTAGATTTCGTATGGTGGTCCCAGCCTCAAATTGGGCATTGGCTTCCTTTATATCGGTGGCCTTTACCTTAAATTGTTGTTCCAACTGCCTTGCCATAGGAACCGCCAAATCCATATTGAACAGTTTAATATTGATGTCCGTAATATAGTTCTCTGCTTCACCAAGAATCCGCTGCACGGTTTTGAGTTTTGCAAAACTTTGAATATTGTCTATATCCGATATTCCGCTTTGATAGATGCCTACAATCTTTAAAGGAAAAATAGCTCCCCTAACAGTGCTAACCTGGATTCTGTCCCCAACATCCAAGGACATTTTTTTGGCAACTCCTGCTCCCAATAAAATTCCATTCTCCGTGTTTTGAAGGGCCTCTGGCGACCCTTTAACAATATAATCGTTCATATTGTACAGGCGAACCTCTTCCATTACATCGATTCCCGCTAGATTACCTCCCAATTCTATGGAGCCCGATAAATAAAAAATCTGGGCGCGAATCTGTGGCGTAGCGCCCCTTATGGATTCATTTTTTCGCAAATGACTTAAAATTGGTAATGCATTGTGGATTTTGGTCTGACTCTGTTTGGGTTTGATGGAATGCACAATATTGAATGCCTTTGCATAATCCTCAAAAAAAGCAATGGGTTGTTTTACCGAAGGTTCAATTTCATTGTACAGGTGAATATCCGGGGTTTGATTGAGAATAAGGTCATCCAGCATTTTATTAAGCCCAGTCATAAAACTTACCAAGGTTATATAGGCCCCTATGCCAAAGGTCACTCCCAATGATGCCGTCACAGTAGACTTCATTTTGGTAACCAAATGGGTTTTGGCAATGCCCAATATCACCTTCCAGTTAATCATCTTTCTGGTTTTAGAATATAGGTTTCGGCATGTAACCCTGATGTGATTTCAACTTGGTCCAAACTTTGGAGGCCAACTGTAACAGCAACGGGGCCATCTTCGGTTAAAATCTGGTTTCCATCTATTAAATATTCCTTCGGAATCACCAGTGTTTCCAATTTTTCATCAATTATTATATTGGCTTCCCCAGCCAATCCGGGATATAAAACTTCCGGCGGACTCAAAAAAACAGCTTCAATGGTAAAGGTCTGCGAACGTTCATCCTTGCGAGGATAAATTTTGTCCACTTTTGCCTCAAATGCTTGGGAATTGTAGGCATCGAGTGATATGATCACTTTTAACCCTTCACGTATCTTCACAATATCCACCTCATCCACCAGCATTTCTATTATAAACTTATCGCTTCGTCCTACCGAAGCTAACGGTTCCATTGTGGTCACGATCTCGCCAGGGTTCTTGAAAAGAGCGTAAACCTTTCCTGTTATTTTACTGGTCACGGTGAAATCCTCTGTTGCAATTTGAGAGGTTCTGTAAATATTCTCCGCTTGTTGAAGTTGAGTAGATAGTTCCTTTTTTGTGCGTTCGTATTTGCTCCTCAATACTTGCAGGTTGTTTTTTGAAAGCTCGAATGCGAGTTTTTTGTTGTCAAAGTCCGCTTTGGACCCAATTTTCTTATTCCATAGATTTTGTTGCCTGAAGAAATTGATGGAATCATTGCTAAACCTCAAAACTGCCGCATCTATCTCATCCTCAATACTTTTGATAATGGCCGCCGAGCCGTTGTAATTTTCTTTGGCAAGCTCATAGGCCAGTCTGGCATTTTCAGAGCTCAACTTGGGCGTGTTGTTGATGATTTGAAGAATAGATTGTCCTTTTTCCACTATATCCCCTTCTTCCACAAGGTTTTTATCCAAAATTCCAGCCACAATGGCATACGCTTGATACAGACTATCCGGTTGAATGGTCACCGAGGCGTATACCGATTCCGTAATTTTTGTTTTTTTGGGAAGGATTTTACCATCCCCATTACCGCATCCCGCAAGAATTAAAGCGATAATGACAATTACAATTTGATTGAAACATCTCATCTTATTGAGCAGATAAATTGGTTTGTAAGAGTATGAATTCTCCAATGTTTGTTCTGTCTATGGCTCCGACCAGTGTTTTATTTTTGGTCACAGCCAAAAGATCAATGTTTTTCTTAGCCAACATTTCGAATGCTGTCGTGATTTCCGTGGAAGACTCAACCTGCTGAATTTCCTTTCTCATAATTTCATTGACCGAACGTTGGGGTTCCTTTGCATATTTCAACGCCGCTTTGTGGTCTACGGTTCCCAAGACTTCATTCTTATCGGCAACTAAAAAATGTTTCTCGGTTCCTTTGAGCAAAACTTCAATGACTTCTTCTACGGTCGTGGATGGATGCAATATGGTAATATTGGTAAGCATGGCTTCCTCTACAAGGTGGCCTTTGAGCAAAGCTCCTTGTTTCACCATCTGGTTTTCGCCATAGGCGCCAAAGAAAATGAACAATGCAATCAGGATCAAAAAAGGATTCAACAACAGACCGAACATAAAAAAGAGAACCGCCAAGATTTGTCCCAATCCTGCAGCAACTTGAGTTGCTTTAACACGACCTAACCTAAAGGTTAACAAAGCTCTAAATACTCGACCACCATCCATGGGGAAAGCAGGAATCATATTAAAGACAACCAACATTACATTGGCGACAAAAAGAAAGAAAAGAAAAGTTTGGATATCGGGTGCGGTTACAAGCTTGTCCAAAGCTTCAACATCTAAACCCAAGTAACTTTGTAAGGGAATAAAAAGGAGCAAAAACAACGCAATCAAAACATTTACTGCCGGGCCAGCCAATGCCACCATAAGTTCTTGAGCTGGTTTTTCGGGAATCTTTTCCAGTGAAGCAACCCCGCCAATAGGCAAAAGCGTAATCTGTTTTGTTTTTATCCCAAACCTTTTTGCTGTTAGAGCATGACCAAGTTCGTGCAGCACTACGCAGAAAAAAAGTACTATCACCAAGGCCATGTTAACAAGAATAGAAGTTATGTTTCCACCTCTTTGTATCTCTAAAAAGGCAACCCAGAGCAATAACAACGTAAAAGTCCAGTGGACCTCTATTCCGATACCGGACACCTTGCCCAATTTGAGTACACCTTTCATATTTGAAGTTTCAGTGAAATTAGGTACATCAACTAATATTGGAAATGACAAAAATCATAACTAATGGTATCGTGGAAGGTTACTTTTGGGATAGCTTATTAATCGGAAAACATGGGAACATCAGCATTATTGGCCAAATTTTGGGGATTATACCTAATCATCTTTTTTGTGGTGCTGGTTTTCAACCCAAAACGTATCCGTGACATTTTTGGCTACTTAAAAGACCCAAAGTTTCTTTTAATTACGGCCTTTATGGCCATTATTATGGGAATTCTGAACATTTTGGCCCATAACATTTGGGTGAATGACTGGAGATTAATCATTACACTGATCGGTTGGATTTCCTTGTTCATCGGGATTATGTTTTTTACATTTTCCAATAAATTGGCAGAAGGGCTACAGCTTAAAAATGTTAAGTTTTTCCAGGTGCTTTATATGTTATTGTTGTTTTTGGGGGTTTTTCTGTTAACCAAAGGTTTCGGATAATATAAATGGAATGTATATACTACAGTCTTATAAAAAAGAGGAGGCCAAATGCCTCCTCTTCTTACTTCTCCTGAAAAAGTGATATTGAATGGTTAGGCTGTTTCTTTTTGTTTACTTCTGTTCTCGGCCAGTTTTGTAACCATTTCTGGAACCTTTTCTATCGCTGCCGAAAGACCATGGGTCTTCCCTGCCTCCACAAAGAAAATTTTATCTTCCTTGCTTACTAAAAAACCAATGGGTTCAATGCCTACGCCAGCACCCGCTCCCATACCTTCGCCTCTTTTACCTTTGGCCTCAGTTCCTTCTCCTCCTCCGGAGCCAAATCCCATACCAACCTTGATAACAGGCACACATTTAAATTCTCCAAGTTCAAACTGCTCTCCGATCACAGTGTCGGTGTTCGCTTCAGATTTGATAAAATCTGTGATTTGTTTCAATAATTCTTCAAAATGTAACTCCATGACTTTAATTTTTAAGTGTTAACAAATATTTTGATAATGTTTATGGGTCTATTACTTGCCATTAGAACCATCCTGTTATTTCCATTAAAGTTTATATTAAACCTTCCAACATGGTGATTCAAAAAATTAAATAATGGGAACAACTTGGCATTCAACACAAAATCTCCGGTATCAACATTCAGATACAATTTTTTGATGCTGAAAGACCTCAATAACCTTGCTATTTTCCTAGGGCTCATTTTGTGCGCTTTTTTAGACTTTTCCCTGCCAACTGCCTTCTTTTTGGAGCGACGATTTGTTCTTAAGGGATAAAAGTCAAAGTTTATGAAAGCTATCCGTAGTTTGATTTTGACAAGTTCCAATTTGTCAGGTTCAAAACTTGCTTTGGCCAACCCTTTCAGCTCCACAAAATAGGTGTTCTCCTTTGTATCCATATACAGCACCAGTGGTGCAAACAACAGGTAAACCCCAAAAAGAACAAGCAATGCCACAAGTAGTATCCACCACATTATCAAAGCTTTTTGCAAAGTACGTGGTTGTTCGAGGCATGCTCAATGATCTAGGTCACTTGTACCCAACAAATTTTCCATGGTATATGAATTTGTAGTCCAGATATTTTAAAGAACCACTTTTCGGATTTCCCATCCTTTTCCTTCAACAAAAATGGCAACCATGTCTTTGGAAAGGTATTTAACACGAAGTGCGGGCATTTTATATCTTTTTTTGGTCATTTGTATGTTATAGCGCCTATCAAAAAACTCAACAATTTTACCCTTGGAGTCTATCAAGACATCATGAAATTTAAAGTCGTAGATTTTTAACTTGAACTCGTTTGTCCCCCTTAATACTTTGTCGAAATATACACCTGTTGCATATCCATCCTTAAAGGATGAAACGTTTAAAAACTGATAGTCCACCACCAATTTTCCATGGGTATTTATGAATCCGTAGATGGGTATCCCATCTTCCAATTGTTGTACTGGACACATGCCATTTTCAAATGAAGGGTATCGGATTCCCAGTAAACCTTGATTAGCGGGCTTTGCATCTTTGTTCCAAACGAGGTCGTTCCTAAAGTCAATGGCCAGCTCACCTTTCTTATTGATGAATCCCCATTGGTTTCCTTTTCGTACGGCTGCAAGACCTTCTTTATATTCGGTGATTTGGTTTAAGCCCTCCAATTTTTCCTGAGCATTGAAAGAGGTTTGCACAATAAACATCAATACCAAAAACATACCTATAGTTCTCATAATTGTAAATTTTATGAGTTTCAAGGTATGTTTTGGATTCTCAATATGAAATGATCATCGTCAACTCTAAACAGGTAACGCTTTAATCATTAAAGCATAGTGGTAGGAGCTTTGTAGTCGGATATATCAAATTTACCAGAAGCTTTCATATGGTTGAAACCTCCCTTAACATCAATTAGGTTCTCATAGCCCATTGACCTTAAAATAGAGATGAAGACCATAGATCTATACCCTCCTTGACAATGCACGTAGTAAATTTTTCTCTTGTCAATCTCACTAAGGCTATCCTTTACATAGTCCAAGGGCATGTTTAGTGCATGTAGTACATGTTCACTATTGTACTCACTTTTACGTCTAACATCTATTAAATTGACGTGCTTTGTCTCCATGATAGATGCTAATCGTTCTGCAGAAATAGATTTTATCCGTTCTAGTTGTTTTCCTGCTTTTTGCCATGCTTTTATGCCCCCTTCCAGGTAGCCCAATGTATTGTCAAAGCCAATTCTCGCCAAACGAGTAGCAACTTCTTCTTCCTTTCCTTCATCAGTAACAATCAATAAAGGGGTTTTTATGTCAACAATTGTGGTTCCCACCCAATTGGCAAAACTCCCATCCAATCCAATATTGTACGAATCTTCAATGAATCCCCTAGCAAATTCTTGGGCATTTCGTGTATCAACAATGGTTGCACAGGTTTCCTCTTTTGCTACTTCAAAGACTTCCACCGTAAGTGGTTTGGTTCCTTTTTTAACCACTTCGTAAATATTTTCATATCCCTTGATATTCAACAATACATTTTGTGGAAAATACCCTGGAGGGGGTGTAAGTCCGGTCAAAACACTATCTATGAATTCTTCTCGACTCAAGGAGGGGTTTAAGGCATAATTGGTCTTTTTTTGATGTCCTAGGGTATCCGTTGTTTCATTGCTCATCATTTTTCCACATGCACTGCCCGCTCCATGGCCAGGATATACAATAAGGTCATTGTTCAGTGGCATTATTTTGTTGCGAAGTGAATCAAACAGTAAGCCTGCCAATTTTTCCTGGGTAAGGTCGGAAATGACTTTTTGAGCCAAATCAGGTCTACCTACATCTCCGATGAACAGGGTATCACCTGTAAACAATGAAGTTGGGGTTCCCGTTTCATCAATTAACAGATAACAACAACTCTCCATGGTATGCCCAGGTGTATGAATGAGTCGAATGATAGCATTTCCCAACTTAAACTCTTGTCCATCAGCTCCAGATATAAAATCGAACCCCGTTTCCATTGTTGTAGGTCCGTACACAATTTGTGCTCCCGTTTTTTGAGCCAAATCAATATGCCCAGAAACAAAATCGGCATGAAAATGAGTTTCAAAAACGTATTTTATTTTTACTCCCCGTTCTTCTGCCATTTTAATATAAGGTTCCACTTCCCTTAAAGGATCAATAATAGCAGCTTCACCCCTACTTTCAACATAATAGGCCCCTTGGGCCAAACATCCTGTATAAATCTGTTCTATTTTCATAAGTTCATCATTTTGCTCCGCGTTCAAATTTTTCCATTACAATTAAAAGTTGCGGCGACAACAAAATTCTTCAAAAAGACAAAGAAAAAAACTGATATAGATCAGCTTGCCCAGATGCGGCATAAGAGGTTTCCAAAAAAATAAAATCTGGTACACCTGATTATGGTCATATGTATTGAAACCATGGTCCCTTACATTTGAAAATGGATTATTAATCCCATTCCCATGAAAAAGATTTTAGTTCCTGTTGATTTTTCCAAACATTCGGAGTACGCCTTGGAGGTTGCGGCCCAAATCGCAAGGGAGAAACATATGGAAATCTATGTACTGCATATGATCGGTCTTTCTGAATCCGTGTTGTCGAAAAACGAGGCTGAGGAATACAAGGAGGCCCAGTACTATATGAAACTGGCCAAAAAACGGTTTAAACCTTTCTTGGACAAGGAATATTTAAGGGGGCTGAAACTGTTGAAATTGGTTCAGAATTATAAAATATTCAGTGAAATCAATGCTATTGTGAAGGAACTGCACATTGACCTTGTGGTCATGGGATCTCACGGGGTAAGTCGCGCCAAGGATACTTTTGTAGGGTCCAATACTGAAAAAGTAGTCCGTACGTGCGAAGTTCCCGTTCTTGTAATCAAACAACCTAGGCATAATCTTAAGCTCAAAGCACTGGTCTTCGCTTGGAATTTTAAAGATGAAATTATTGGAACATATAAAAGGGTAAAGCAGTTCGCACAGGTTTTTAATGCAACTGTATATCCTGTTTTTGTAAACACACCTTCAATAAAGTTTTTGAGCGATACTTCCATTGAAGAAAAACTGAAATACTATAGAGAGCGATTTGCTATTCAAGAGGAAGTAGTTGTTTATAATGACATTTCGATAGAGGAAGGAATATTGAACTATGCGAAAAAGGTTGGGGCCGATGCCGTAGCCATTCCCACCCATGGAAGAAAAGGAATTTCCCATTTTTTAAAGGGCAGTATAGGTGAAGCGATGGCCAATCATGCCAAAATTCCGGTGATTACCTTCAAAATAGATGTTTGAAGTTAGGTAATTGTCGATGCGAGCGCAGTCGAGAAGTGATAAAACCTTGATGCTTAAAACGGTCTCGACTGCGCTCGACCTGACCAGTTGAATTAATAATTGAAAAGTTTTATTTAATTCCAGTATTCTAAATTCTATTGAAAAAGCAATTGCAGATTGGCCAATGCTATAAGTTCAGCCTTATTTTTACCGTAAACCGTGTTGGCAATAGCGTGGGCTGTATCCAAAATGAGTACTTTGATATAGGAATCAAAGAGCTCCATATGATCAGCATAAAATGTTTTGAATTCATCAAAACCGGCCTCAGCATCGACTTCATATTCCAGCAATCGATTAAAAACCGCCTCTATCTGAAAAGCAGCATCTTTTCCATATTCATCTTCTATAGTATCTACATCCAACCAATATTTTCTGATGAAGGCTTTCAATTTATCAATTTCCTCAACCCTGATACTCTTATCCGCCATGGCAATATAATAAAATAGCTTTCCCAAGCTCTGGTATAATTCATTGCCAACAATTTGTGACTGTTTCATCCTTTCATTTTTTTAACGCGTTCTCAAATGTAGTTTTCCAAATTGGTTCTGGATATGACTATTATCAATTTGCGTTTAAACCAATTCAACAAATAAACCATGTCACACTCAACACAATTTTCTTGATTGGTTTTTGTATTTTTAGACTGAGCAAATGTGGCCATTCCTGTAACAGGCTGGCCATCAAATAATCCTGGTATACCTTCTTGTTTTTAAACACTTTCCTTACTGGTTTGTGTTGTACAAATTGTGATTTATCAAAAGAAGATAACATGCAAGTTTTTGAGAAAAACAGTGAAATGTTCAATCTCCTTTCCGAAGGAGTATCCGAAGGTATTATAGTGGTTAATGAAAGGCAACAAATTGTTGCTGTCAACTCCGCTACCAATGAAATCTTTGGCTATGATGAGGATGAGCTTGTAGGCCAATCTTTGAACATTTTGATTCCCTCCAACTACCATCATGCCCATGGTGGTCACTTTAAAGGCTTTATGAAGCAGGGTGGAAAGCGAAAAATGGCCGAAGGTCGTGAGCTTTATGGGCTACGCAAGAATGGTGAAGAATTTCCAATTGAAGCGGGCCTCAATCCATTTAACATTAACGGAACCATCTACGTCATGGCATTGATCATGGATGTTTCCGCGAGAAAGGCCATTGAAAAAGACTTAAACCTGAGGAGCAAGGCCTTAAGCTCGGCTATCAATGGGATTACCATTACCGATACCCAACAACAAGATAATCCGGTAATTTACCTCAATGCTGCCTTTGAAAAGCTAACCGGATACCCGAAAGCGGAGATTTTGAACAAGAACCTGCGATTTTTACAAAGACAGGATAATAATCAACAAGGAGTAAGGGATTTACACAAAGCTGTAAGGGATGGAAAAAGTTGTGAAGTTGAAATTCGGAATTACAAAAAAGACGGTACGCTATGGTGGAACAAGGTTTCCATTACCCCGATAAAAAATTCCCAAGGGAAGGTAACGCACTTTGTGGGCATTCAAAATGATGTAACCGATCGTATTGAAGCTGAAGAAGAACGCAACCACTGGAACAGGATTTTTGAAGAATCGCTGAATGAAATTTATATTATCGATTCAAAAACCCTGAAATTTTTGCGTACCAATCAAGGGGCTCAAAAAAACTTGGGATACGAGGCGGAAGAATTGCAAGAATTTACTCCACTTCATATTAAACCAAACTACAACACTTCTTCCTTTAAAAAGCTCATCTCCCCATTACAGTCCGGAAAGGAAGAGAAAATTACTTTTGAAACCATCCATCTACGCAAAGATGGCAGTACTTATCCCGTGGAAGTGCACTTGCAACGCTCTTTTATTGGACGCCAAAAAGTTTTGGTCGCCATTATTATGGACATTACAGATCGAAAAGACTATACCGCAAAATTGGAGCGTACCGTTGCGGAACGAACCAAACAATTGCGTCAAGCATTGGAAAAAGAGAAAGAACTGAACGAATTGAAAACCCGATTTCTTTCGTTGGTTTCCCATGAATTTAAAACTCCTTTGAGCAGCATTCTCACTTCCACGACCCTCTTATCGAAATATACCGAATCTGAACAACAGCAGCGGAGGGACAAACATATTTCCACCATAAGAAGCAAGGTGAAACAATTGGATTCCATACTCAATGATTTTTTATCCATTGAGCGACTGGAGACGGGTAAGGTAAACTACAATGTGGAACAGTTTCCGTTGAGCAAAGTTGTTAATCAAGTGGTCTATGATGCAAATTTACTGCTCAAATCAGGTCAATTAATCAACTATCCCGAGGATATCGATGATGTCACTATCACATTTGATGAGAAAATCTTTGAATTAATGCTGTCTAACCTCGTGCACAATGCTATAAAGTATTCCCCAGAAAATACCACAATAAATCTTCAGGTCTTAAAAAGCAACAAATGTTTGCAATTGATAGTTGAAGACCAAGGAATCGGTATCCCTGAAAAGGAACAAAAGTTTATCTTTAATAGATATTTTAGGGCCAACAACGCCTTGCTCAACCAAGGTACCGGTATAGGTTTGAACATTGTGAAGCAACACCTTGAAAATTTGGGAGGAAATATTTCGTTTACCAGCAAAGAGAACAGCGGAAGTACCTTTGTTGTTGAAATCCCCATCAACCTTGAAGAACCAAAAAGCAAATGAAAACAGTATTATTGATTGAGGACGATCTTGCGTTAAGGGAAAATACCGCTGAATTGCTCGAACTCAGCGACTATACGGTGTACACAGCACCAAATGGAAAAGTCGGCATTCAAATGGCCAAAGAAAAAATACCGGATATTGTGGTATGTGATATTATGATGCCCGAAGTTGATGGTTATGGTGTTTTGGAAGAACTTTCGACCGACGACACAACAAAACATATTCCATTTATATTCCTTTCTGCCAAAACGGAACACAAGGAAATAAGAAAAGGAATGGATATGGGTGCGGATGATTACCTTACCAAACCTTTTGAAGAAGAAGATTTGATCAGTGCCATTGAAAGTAGATTGGCCAAGGCGGAAATCCTTCAAAAAATGACAGCCGCTTCGGCAGGAAAGCGCAATGAGGACGAAATGCGCTCCCTTAATGAATTAAAGATTTTTTTCGATGACAATGGTGAAATCCTAGACTATGACAAGGGCAGTTCCATTTACAAAGAAGGGGAGCATTCCAATAAAATCTTTTTAATTCTTAAAGGAGTGGTGAAATGCCATAAAATGGATGAGGATGGAAAAGAGTTGATCACTTCCTTGTACCGTGCTGATGATTTTTTGGGCTTTACCTCATTTATGGACCATGTACCATACCTGGAATCGGCTACGGCCGTAGAGGCTACACAATTAGCGGCCATTTCCAAGAGCGAATTGAAAGATGTATTGGAAAATAACCATACGGTTTCGCTGGAACTTATGGAATTATTGTCTGAAAATATAACCGATTTCAAAGACCAACTCCTTCAAATGGCATACAGCTCGGTTAGAAAAAAAACAGCGCAGACCCTGTTGCAATTTGCTGAAATTTTAAACCGAAAAATTGAGGAGCCCATTAAAATCTCACGAAGTGATTTGGCCAGCGTGGCAGGTATTGCGACGGAGAGTTTGATCAGAACCCTTTCGGGATTTAAAAAAGAAGGACTTATTGAAATAGAGGGTAGGAATATTCGGATTATTCAGTTAAAACAACTCCAATACGTTAGTTAAAAAAGTGTTGTTTCATGACATTTGTCATTAAAACCATGTTTTTACAGAGCTACTTTTGTAGCTGTGTCAAACCAAACTTCTAAAAATATTCTGGTCCCAGTAGACTTTTCCGAGAATTCTTGGAATGCCCTGTCCTATGCTGTTGCGTTTTATAAAAAGGTAACATGCAATTTTTATATTCTACACGTAGCGGACTTAAGGGATCAACCTATAGATGCAGCAAGACTTTTTCCTATACCAACTGATTTAAAAGATCAAACCAAGTTTGACAAAAAGGAACTTTTGGACGGTTTCCTAAACAAAGCCAGCCATCATTTTAAAAGCAAAGAGCATAATTTCTACGCCCAAATGGAGTATGGTGGCTTAATCGATACTGTAAAAAAACAAATATCCGAAAAGCACATTGATCTTATTGTTATGGGCACCACAGGGATTGACAACCTGAAAAAAAAGGTCATGGGGAGCAATACCGGTGCAATAATCACCCGAGTTCGGTGCAATACCCTTATTGTTCCTGAGAAGGCACAGTTTAAACCCTTGCAGCGTATCGCTTTTCCGACGGACTTTAACATCTTCTATACCCCAAAAGTGCTTAAGAGCTTGTCTGAAATCTTAGATTTAAGTAATGCAAATCTTGATGTTGTTCATGTTTCCGGTTCTCAGTTAGATTTTACCGAAGGTCAGAAAACAAACAAAAATTATCTTTTTGATTATTTGGGTGAGGTTTTCCCAAAAAAGTATGACTTTGATATTATCCCTGACAAAAAAATAGTGAACGCCATTCATGACTTTGTTCTTGAAAACAAGATTGGAATGATTGCTATGATTGCTAGAAATTTGAATTTTCTGCAACAGTTATTTTTTGATTCCAAGGTAGAAACCATGAGTTTCCATACCTCTGTACCAATGTTCGTGATTCACGAATAACCTGAACCATAACTTTTAGTCCGATAGTGATATTTATCATTTGGTAATTGACTTTTCACAGATACTTTTAGAACAGTACAAAGTGAAAAGCAATGAAAAAAATACTGATACCTACCGATTTTTCAAAAAATGCAGATCATGCCATTGATTATGCATTAAATCTTTTCAGGTGCAGTAGGTCCCACTTTTATTTTGTCCATGCGTATGCTGACGAAGTCTACGAAACTGGACGATCTAAATCCAAAAAGGATTTGGATCTCATTAAAAACGAATTGGAATCCAAAGCAACATTAGCGCTGGAGAATACGATGGCCCGCATTCAGGATCCCATTCCCAATCCCATGCACAAATATTCAATTGAAGTGGTCTTCGAATCGCTTGTTGATAGTGTTAACCACTTGGTAGATCAAAAGAACATAGATCTTGTTGTTATGGGAACCAAGGGAGCTTCCATGGAAAAGACCACTTCTTTTGGGAGCAATACCGTGCAGGTTTTTAAATATGTAAAGTGTCCCGTACTTGCAATTCCAGAAAATTATGAATATCACGAACCCAAGCATATTTTGTTCCCTACTGATTTTCAATTACCCTATAAAAGAAGGGAACTGAAGCTTTTGGATGATATAGCGGGATTCTTTAAATCAGAGATACATTGTATATACTTTACAAAATTTGACACCCTATCGCACCGACAAGAAGATAATAAACGCTTTGTTGAAGGAGCGCTCTCAAGGTCCTATCTGTTTTTTAAAACCCTACAATACAACAATGTGTTAAAAGGTATTTCGGGCTACAGGAAAAAACATGAAGTGGATATGTTGGTAATGATAAATTCAAGACACTCCTTTTTAGAAGACCTATTATACCGTGGTACAGTGGACAAACTAGGACTGCGGACAGATGTTCCCTTAATGGTGATGCAAAACATTGCCCGATAGCAAAAGACGGAGACCATGAAGCAAATTTTGATACCAACGGATTTTTCAAAGAACGCAAGAAATGCCATTGCCTACGGACTCAACTTTTTAAAAAATCAGGAATGCAACATTCATTTTTTACATACCTATACCCCTGCATTTTATAGAATGGATTATGTAATGGGCGGACCCACGTTCAGTGCAATACCAGATTCGAGCGTGGAACTTTCACTTATTGGTCTTGAAGAAACCGTTAATTACGCTAAAGAAGAATTTTCCAATCCCAATCATAAATACAATATGCTTTCATCTTTCAATACATTGACGGATGAAATCAAAAATTCCTGTGATAAATGGAATGTTGACCTTATTGTTATGGGCACACAGGGAGCCACTGGCGCCAAAGAGATTTTTTTGGGAACCAATACCGTACATACGCTTCGAAAAGCCCAGGTTCCCGTTTTGGTTGTTCCAGAACAATGTGAATATAAAAAGGTGGAAACCATTTTGTTTCCCACAGATTACTGGAGTGATTACAAAATGGAAGAACTTCAATTCCTATTGAGTCAAGTGAAAATGTTAAATGCCAAGGTTATAATACTCCATGTAAACGAGCGGGCACATATTTCAGAAACACAAAGAAAAAACAAGCAGTTGCTCAATGAAAAACTGAAGGATGTAACCCGCCAATTTGAATGGGACAACGAAAACCCCATGCCAAATGCAATACATGAGTTCATTGGGAAAAATGATATCGACCTTTTGGTAATGATGAACAGAAAACACAACTTTTTTGAGCGGCTTTTAATCAAGCCCAATATAGATGCCATGGGTTTCCACACCACTATACCCTTTTTGGTGATACCGGATACAACTCCTCTTGTAACTTAAAAATAATATGCTATGAAAAATATTCTCTTACCCACGGATTTCTCGGACAATTCTTGGAATGCCATATTTTTTGCCCTTAAACTCTTTAAGGATGTTTCCTGTAACTTTTTTGTCCTCAATACTTATAATCCAAACCAAAAAAACGTAATGGGTGCCCGAACCTACGTTCGCACAGGTATGATTATTGATGCGCTTGCTGAATCCTCTAAAAATGGATTGAAAAAAATTGAAACTTATTTAAAAGAAAACCATAAAAATCCGCTGCACACCTTTCAATTTATCTCCTTAAAAGGCGATTTGGCCGGTGTTTTGAAAAATTTCCAAACGCAAAAAGACATAGACTATATTGTCATGGGTACGCTTGGCGCTACCGGAGCCAAAGAGGTTTTTATGGGAACCAACTCCGTTCGTGTGTTAAAGTCCGTTAGGGAATGTCCTATTTTACTTGTGCCTAAAGCATACAACCTGCAGCAACTAGAGTGCATCGTTTTCCCTACAGATTTCTCCCGGTTTTTTGACAAATATGAACTTACACCACTTGTTGAATTGGCCAAGCTCACCAAAGCAAAATGTAAAATCCTGTATTTAACCCAGGAGTTTGACAAAAGTGAAGTTCAGGTACAAAATCAAAAAATTCTGCAGGATCGGTTGAGTGAATTGGACATTGAGTTTTACGAGGTGGAATTCAACTCAAAACTGGCTAAAAGCATTAACAGATTTGCCGAAGAAGAGCAAGCCGATTTGATTGCCATTATACACTATCAACATACGTTTATGGAAAAACTTACCCGAGAGCCGATAGTAAAACGTGTGGCCTTCCATTCGCAAGTGCCACTGATGATCTTACCAGACACTATTTAACAAAAGATCTTTAACACTCTGAATGTGAAACATATTCTTTTACCCACGGATTTTTCAGAAAATGCCTTAAAAGCGTCCGAATATGCCCTGGAGCTGTTCAAAAAGGAGGCCTCTACTTTTTATATGCTTCATGCTGACCCAGGTGCTGCCTCCACTGGGCGGGGAGCATCATTGAACAAAGAACTCGCAAAAACAGCTGAAAAGCTCAAAAATAAATCCACGAGTTCGGAGCACTATTTTGAAACTAAACTTCTATTAAAAGATCTGTTTGTAGGTATAAAACGTTTCATCGTTGAAAAAGACATCGATTTCATTGTGATGGGCACCAAAGGATCTTCTGCCCTAAAAGAGCTTTTTATGGGAAGTAGGGCCGTTAAAATGCTCGAAAGCATTCGTATTTGTCCCATTTTAATGGTACCAGAAACCTATGAACACGTTCGCATTGAAAGATTCATGATTGCCACCAACTTTGATCATTATTATGAAAGAATAGAATTGCACCCAGTTATACGCTTGGCCAAAAATTCCGGTGCTGAAATTCAGGTTGTGCACGTAATTGATGGTGCGCCTTTGACCGATTATCAAGAAAAATTAAAAGTTTTGTTGAAAAAGAAAATGAAAGGCATCAACTTCAGTTTTGAAGAAGTATCCCAAACAGATTCCTTGGCAAGCACCATTTCTGAACTGATTACAGAACGAAACGTGCAACTTTTGGCCATGATTTATCACAGGCATGGCTTTTTTGAATCATTGTTCACTACCGGTGTGATCAAAAAGTTGGCTTTCAATACTTCCGTGCCCTTTTTGGTTCTGCCAGAGGTGGAGTAACAAAATTTCAGTGGGAGTTGATAATATTGATAAGCTCATTTTTTTGGACCACTCCTGATTGCCTCCACACCTGTTTTCCTTCTTTGAAAAGAATCATTGTCGGAACACCTCGGACTTGATATTTCCCAGCAATTTTTGGGTTTTTGTCCACATCAATCTTTGCAATCCGTATTTGATCTCCAAGTTCCTCTTTTACTTGGCCCAGAATTGGCGCCAACATTTTACACGGTCCGCACCAATCCGCATAAAAATCCACCAAAACTTGAGGTTTCGACTTAATAAGCTTTGTAAAACTTGTCTTCATTTATCTCTTTTTTAATGATTGAAATTTAGAAAAATCATTGCTATTGCAAACTGACCAAAATCATGGACTTGAAAGACCTCCGGCAGTAACTTTGATACATATCCACTTAATAGAATTGTGATGAAAAAAGTGTTATTGCCCACCGATTTTTCGGAAAATGCATTTAATGCTATCCGATACGCCCAAGAGCTTTATAAAGATGAGTCCTGTCTCTTCTATTTATTACATACCTATTCTCCCCCGATCTATTATATAGAATATGCCTCTTTCAGTTCGGAACAAATCGGATTGGACGACTTCTACCATACAAATGCCATGGAACAGTTGGACGATATAAAGCAAAATCTGGAAACATCATTTAAAAATCCGTTGCACCAGTTTCGTATCAAGGCGGCATTCAATACACTAATGGATGAAATATCGGAAATGGTAGAAAATGAGGGAATAAATGTCATCGTAATGGGCACAAAAGGTGCAACAGGCGCCAAGGAACTGCTATTTGGCAGCAATACGGTGCATGTAATCAAAAAAGCCAAATGTCCCGTAATTGCAGTTCCTGATGGGTTTGCCTATGAAACCCCAAAAGAAATTCTTTTTCCAACCGATTACGAAATATCCTATAAAACAAAAGCGCTGAAAGAATTGCTATATCTGGCCAATGAACATATTTCCCGAATCGATGTGCTGCACGTGGCCACCGGTGATGCCCTGACGGAGTCCCAAATTGCCAATAAAGAGAAGTTGGGAAAATTGCTAAAGCCTTTTGCCCATATATTCCACGATATGCCCAACAATGAGGTAATCAACGGAATCAATGAATTCCAACTTAAGAACAAGATCAACCTCCTAGTCATGATCATGAACAAACATACATTTCTAGAGCGGCTGTTCCTAAAACCTGTTATCAATAAAATAGGTCTCAACCTTTACATTCCTTTTATGGTTATTCCCTGCCCTGATTAAATATTGATGTCATGAAAAACATTTTGGTGCCCACAGACTTTTCAAATGATGCATACAATGCTTTACATTATACCACCCAGCTTTTGACCGGTGAACAATGTACGTTTCACATTCTCAATGTGTATGACGAGTATGTTGCCCTGAAGACTCCCCGCTTTCAAAAGGAAGGTGGAAAAGTATTGCTAAAGTTACTTGCAGATGAATCCAAGGAAGGATTAACCGAAACGGTGCATAGAATCAACCGCGATACCGAAAACCCAAAGCATACCTTCAAAATTGTTTCCAAAAAAGGAGAAATGCTTGAATGCATTGGGCGTTGTGTTTTTGATTTGGACATAGATCTTGTGGTCATGGGTAACAAAGGTAAAATGGGGGCCAAGGAAATCTTTTTGGGTGGAAATACCATTCGGACCATAGGCCGCATCAGAAAATGTCCTGTACTTATGGTACCCCGGGAGACAGAATTCGTTCAACCAAAACAAATCGCATTTGCCACATATTACAAGAGGAACTTCTCCCATGATGTACTGGAACCATTGTTATATATTGCTGAAATGTACCAATCCGAAGTTCAAATCATGAATGTTGGTGAGGACAAGAAGCTAAACCAAAACCAAAAAGCCAATAAGGCTATGCTTGAAAAAGAACTTGGTAAAATTGAACATACAACCCATTGGAGACCCCATTACCAGGAAAAAGCCAAGGTAATCAATGATTTTGTAAGGGATTTGAAGGTAAATCTATTGGTTATGGTAAATTATGAGCACAGCTTGTTTGAAAAAATCATTAGGGAACCTGTTATTATGGAAATCGCCTCATATCTTAATATTCCTTTTTTGGTCATCCCCTGTAAAGACTGACAACGGTCATTGCAAAGGTGCTTTCATGAAGTTAGTTTTAGATAATAAAACAAAATCATGGACAAGCGAATATTATTTCCCACGGATTTCTCGCAGAATTCTTTCAATGCCATTAGGTATGGCATGAAGCTATATGAGGATCAATATTGCGAATTCTATTTTCTGAATGCCTTCCACGTGAATATGTACACCCTGGACAACATGATGGTCCCAGAACCGGGCGATAGCACCTATGATGCAGCAAAAAAACAATCCGAGGAAGGATTTGAAAAGCTCAAAGCCATCCTGAATCTCCAGGAAGATAACCCAAAACATACCTACCACACCATTTCCACCTTTAACTATCTTTTGGAAGCAGTGCGCGACACCATCGCCAAAAAAGATATTGATCTGGTAATGATGGGCACCAAGGGCCTTACAGGTTCTGAATCCAAGGCGTTCGGCACCAATACCGTAAATATCATGGAGAAAATTGTGCAATGCCCCGTAATGGCCATTCCTGAGCAATTTGACTACACCCCTCCAAAGCAAATTGTATTTCCAACCGATTATAAGGCCAATTTTAAGAGAAGGGAACTAAAGTATCTATTGGAAATAGCAAAACTCCATAATTCCCAAATTCATGTGGTGCATGTAGAACGCGAATCCAAACTCAGTAGCAAACAAGAGAACAATAAAGAGCTTTTAGAAGATATTTTATTAGGTGTCGATTTTGAAAACCATGTTCTCCCAAAAGGCAAGGTTCCCGAAGCCATTTTCTCTTTTATGGAAAACAAAAATTGTGATTTGGTCGTCTTTGTCAATAAAAAGCATTGGTTCTTCGGCAGTATTCTTGCCAATCCGCTTATCAAAGAACTGGGTTATGACGCCACAATTCCAATTTTAGAACTAAACGATAACCGATAAAACAAAGTCTTATGAAAAATATTGGTATTTGGATGGACAAGGAAAAGGCCAAAATCGTAACGCTTAAAGACGGTAAGGAGCGTATGGAAACCCTGTTTTCTGAAATTGAGTTTTTTAATCCAAAGGGAGGCTCTCGCTCCAAAACCAGATGGGGGCCCCAGGATGTGGTTCAGGATAGTAAATATTTAGAACGGGAAAAGCACCAGATGAGAAACTATTTCAAGAATTTGCTCCCCTATTTGAAGGATGCGAAGGGTGTTGCACTATTCGGTCCAGCAGAAATTTTTGAAAAATTCCACACTGAATTGGAAGAAAACTATCCTGAAATCGCAAAAAAGGTAAAAATAGCGACCAAAAAAGATAGTATGACCGACAATCAGGTCAAAGCTATGATTCGTGATTTTTTCAAGGTCGATTAACATCCCCACATCCCAATAAATCTGTCAACTAAGCGTGAATGGACGAAAAAGAATTCGATATTATAAAATCTTCAGGGGAAACCGTGAAGTTTTCAATAGACAAACTTCGCAACTCATTGATGGCAAGTGGAGCCCATAATACGGTGGTGAATGAAATTGTAGCTCAAGTGATGGATGAGCTTTATGTGGGCATCTCCACCAAAGAAATCTACAATCGTGCCTTTTCAATGCTCAAAAAGCAAAAATCCGTTTATGCCTCAAAATACAAGTTAAAAAAAGCCATTTACGAGCTGGGTCCCACCGGTTTTCCATTCGAACGCTTTGTTAGTGGAATTTTAGAATACTCTGGCTACGATACTGAAGTGGGCACGGTGGCTCAAGGGGAGTGCGTTCCACATGAAATTGATGTTATGGCGACCAAAAATGGCGTTTTGAACATTATTGAATGTAAATTTCATGGAGAAGAAGGTCGAAAATGTAATGTTAAGGTGCCGCTTTATGTCCATTCCCGGTTCAACGATGTAATCCGACATATGGAATCCAACAAAAAGGCAGCAAATGAAACCACTTTAGGGTGGGTTGTGACAAATACCCGTTTTACTACCGATGCACTTAATTATGGAAAGTGTGCTGAACTTTATTTGTTAAGCTGGGATTATCCACATGGAGATGGGTTAAGGGATAGAATCGATAGACTGGGCCTGTATCCTATTACCGTATCCACGCTACTTACCAACCGTGAAAAACAATTTCTATTAAGCAGGGACATCGTATTGTGTAGGCAATTGTTGGGAGATTTGTTTTATCTAGACCATTTGGGAATTTCCAATGGACGGAAAGAAAGAATTTTGAAGGAGATGGATTTATTATGTCAGCTTTAGTGCGTTCATGAGAAAGGTTCAAATCCATTTTTTGGGAGGAGCAGGAACGGTTACCGGTTCTAAATTTTATTTGGAAGGACCTGACCTCAACCTATTGGTGGATTGTGGAGTGTTCCAAGGCGCGAAAGTACTTCGCGAACAAAACTGGCTTCCCCTGCCCATCGATGCATCCAAAATAGATACGGTACTGTTGACCCATGGACATTTAGATCACACAGGATACCTGCCCAAGTTGGTAAAAGAAGGGTTTAAAGGTGCCATTTTAGGTACTTCCCCAACTTTGGCCATTACCGAAATCATATTGAAGGACAGTGCCAAAATCCATGAAGAAGAAGCTGAAAAAGCCAATAGAGAAGGTTATAGCAAACATGAACCCCCATTACCCTTGTACACTTTGCATGATGTAACTAAAACCCTGGATCTTTTTCAAAGTGTAAACAATGAAGAATGGATAACATTGAATTCTGAATGCAAAGTTCGGTTTAGACGTAATGGCCATATTATCGGATCTACTTTTGTTGAATTGGACCTGTATGGCAAACATTTTGTTTTCTCCGGGGATGTTGGAAGAATGGAAGATAACCTTTTGGACCCACCGCTACGACCGGATTGGGCAGATTATCTGTTCATAGAAAGTACATATGGCAACAAAAATCATCCAAAAGAGGATTCGGAGGATATTCTTATCGATTTAATATCCAGGACCATCAATGAAAGAGGGGCATTGATAATCCCATCATTTGCGGTTGAACGATTGCAGTCTCTAATGTACCTACTTTGGAGACTTTACAAAAAGAACAAGATTCCCAACATTCCCATATTTGTGGATAGCCCTATGGGAAATAATGTATTGGATGTCTTTGAGCGATTTCCTGACTGGCTCAAACTCAACCCCCAAGAGTACAACAACATGGTCAATCATGTATCCATTATAAGCTCATATAGGGAAACCTGGGAGACCATAGACAACCCAAGACCCAAAATTGTGATAGCCGGAAGCGGTATGGTGACCGGAGGAAGGGTATTGACCTATTTAAAACAACTAATCGATTTGCCTTCAACAACGGTATTGCTCGTGGGTTACATGGCCGAGGGAACCCGGGGAAGACAACTGTTGGAGGGCGCTCATGAACTTAAGCTTTTTGGAAAGTACCATCTTGTAAAAGCCAAAATTGTTCATTTGGAAAGTCTGTCTGCCCATGCCGACCAACAAGAACTCTTGCATTGGATAAATGGCATCAAGAATATCCCTGAAAGGGTTTTTCTTATACACGGTGAAACAACTGCCCTAGATGCCTTTAAAGTAAAAATAGTAGATGAAAAGGGATGGAAATGTCATATTCCCCAATTGTATGAAACAGTCGATATTTTTCTATAAACTAGAGGTAAGTGAATGATGGTCCTACAATTTAACCCCATAGGACAGGTCACCAGCATCTCCCAATCCAGGAACGATATATCCTTTACTGGTCAGTTCTTCGTCAATGGCGGCGATCCATAGTTGTGTTTCCTTCGGAAACACCCTTTCCACATGGGAAACCCCTGTCCGAGAACCAATTACGGAGATGATATGGATTTTTTTTGGTGTTCCATGCTTTTTCATGGCCTGAATCACATTTTCCAAAGTTTTACCTGTTGCCAACATGGGGTCGGTGAGCACCAGGGTTTTTCCCTCAAGGGATGGTGCAGCCAGGTACTTGACAATAACCTCAAATTCATCGGCGTCATTTGGGTGATGTCTATAGGCTGAAATAAATGCATTTTCCGCACCGTCAAAATAACTCAAAAGACCATGGTGCAAGGGCAGACCAGCTCTGAGTACCGAACACAAAACAAGTTCATCGGTAGGCAAGGCTGTTTTTTTGGTTCCTAAAGGGGTATTCACCATAGTACTTTCATAATCTAGGGTCTTGCTCAACTCATAAGCTAAAACCTCCCCTATTCGTTCTATATTTCTTCTAAATCGCATGGCATCCTTTTGTATCTCTACATCTCGTATTTCAGAAATAAACTTTTTTAGGAGTGAGTTTTTTTGGTCAAATTGGTGGATTATCATCTACATCAGGTTTTGCCTTCGAAAATAAAGCGGAATTGCAATGAAACTAATAAATTTTGCTCAAAATCTTATACTATTCTTTCGCATGATTCAATTAAACCTAATCTCTGAAAGCATTCAAAACTCATCTAAATTGATGCTCCTCCACATAATGTTCCAACAACTGCCTTAGTCCCAAAAGATATTCTTCCATAGTCTTTTGGTCTATTTCGGGCTTATCTTCAACGGGTATAGTCATAGGTTGTTCATCAAGAAACTTATACAGTTCCGGATGCTCCATTTCAATCTGGTTGGTCAAGAGAACGATCTCGCTTAAAATTTCCTTCATCTCTTTCATCACTATATTTTTTTAGGGTAACTTAAGTTCAAATCCCTTGTGACAAATGTTCACAGTACTTCTTATCTGTTCAGTTACCGTTGGTTTTGTGGTTTTACATCTTTTAAAAAGTATATCCAATATACTTCACCGTTGTCAGCGCTGAAATGACCCCTATCAACCATAAATTTCAATCAATATGACTGATCTAGGTCATTTGAATTCATCCACTTTCATTCTTATTTTGATTCTTGACATTAGGTGCTGAGGCACTTGAATCCTTTGGAAAAAGAAAATCATATAAATAAATAATACTATGGAAGCAACAAAAGTACAAAAGGTGGAAATACGTGATTTTCCCGAACGTACACTGGCCTATATAACCCATATTGGGCCATATAAAGGGGATACTGAACTTTTTGGAAGACTTTTTACCAAGGCATTGGAATGGATTAAATCCCAAGGATTGGCAGCTAATCCCGAAATGGAGACAATTACGGTATATCATGACTCTGAAATGGTTCCGGTTGATCAACAACGAATAAGTGTAGGTTACACAATTCCTGAAGCTTATGAGCCAACTGATGATATCAAAATGATGACTTTGCCCAAAGGCAAGTATTTGGTGGGGTCTTTTGAAATTCTGCCAACGGAATATGAATCAGCTTGGTTGGAAATGTACGATTATCTTAAGGAAGAGCATTTGAATATGGCAGAGGGGGCCATGTATGAATCATACAAAAATGATCCAACACAGCATCCAGAGGGAAAACACATTGTAGACATTTGTTTGGCACTGAAAAACTAAGGGTATGAAGAAATATAGAAATTGCCAAAGCTGTGGCATGCCCATTAAAAAAGACCCAAAAAAAGGCGGCTCCAACGTAGATGGCTCCAAAAGCAAAATGTATTGTAGCTATTGTTATGAAAATGGAGCTTTTACCCAGCCCGATTTCACCGTTGAGCAAATGAAACAGTTTTGCACACAAAAAATCATGGAACAGGGCGTTCCCAGTTTTTTTGCCTCTATGATGGTTTCCCGACTTCCAAAATTGCACCGCTGGAAAAAGTAAAACACCGTCTAACTTAAAACAATTGGGCATCCCTTTTAAATTGGGATGCCCAATTTGGTTATCACGCGGTTGGAGTATGCTCCAAAATTCCGAAACACACTTTGGCATTTACCCTGTATTCCACAATTTTATTATCGTCCACCGTCACCTGCATTTCTTTTATATATACAGATTTGATATCCTTTACCGTTTGTGATGCCTCTGTTACAATATTTTGAACTGCATCTTCAAAACTCCTAGTAGAGTTTCCCAAAATTTCTATCACTTTTAAAACAGCCATGATTTAATATTTATGGTTCGTGTCTGATTTTCTTATAGAAAATTTCCTCCAGCATCCACTTTGGTGCGTAACACCTTATCACCATTTACCAGTTTAAGTTTATACTTTTTGGTTATTCCTTTATCATCATGGTAACGTACCAAGTAAACATCTTTGGTGATTGTCCATCCAGGGAATCTTTTATATACCGCTTTTTTTACCGTATTGGGTAAATTGATGTCCTTATACTTTTCCACTGTTCTCATAATTTTCCCATTCTTGTCATATGCAGCCAAGATTTTGCCGTCCGGAATGTAGAAAGTGACTTCATAGAAATCGTATTCATCATGATAGATATCAGAGTTTTTAATATTGTAGGCCGCGGCCTTTCGCTCTAACATGGTCACGGGAATAGATGCAACTTCCTGGGTATTTACATTGGTCAAATATTTATAATTGGTTGCATATACTATCACTTCGGATAGTTCTTCTGTCTTAACGATTTGGGAATACGCTTGAGTGGTCAGTCCTAAAGCCAATAGACCTAATAGTAGTTTTTTCATGACATTTCTTATTTATAAGTTATCAATTCATAATGGAACAACCTCTGTTCCTATAACTAAAAGTATTGGGTAATACCTTGAGGGGCAATGATCTGGGTCAGTTCAACATTCTGATTATCATTGATCTTCAAAATCTTTCAAAAATGAAAAGTTGAGGAGGAAGAGGTTCAAGGATTTAAATCTATTGCCCTTTATGACCCAAAAAGTACCCTTTATACTTTCCTAACTCGTCATTGACCATTTTAACCGTAAGTTGGCTGGTCGTTGTAGCTCCGGAAATTCCATCTATGGTCTTTATGCCTTTCAATATTTGCTTTCCATTTTGGTTTAATCCGAAAGAGTTTCTATCAAAACCAATGATTGCCCCCACAAACTGATCTTCAAAGGAGGAATTAGCTATTGCAGCGCCATATCCTTCCGATTCTGCCATATGTTCAAACTCCGTTTTTTTAATTTCCAATGAGGTTCTATTAATTAAAAATGTGCCTCTTATATTGCCGCCATATCCTTTACTCGCTGTAGTTATAATCACATCATCGGCATCCTTGATTTCAAAGAGGGGATAAGCATTGTTTTGGCCAGATTTGAGCCATGCTTTGTATAACTTAATCGCCTTACCCATGTCTACACTATCAATTTTTCCACTGGAATCAAGTGTCTTGAAACCAATCCTCGAACTGATGTCAATACTATCGGAAAGGGAAATTCCAGCAAAATGTGCGATTTTAATAATCTCGGATGGTAGTTTTTTCGGTTTCTCAACCTCAACAGTTATAGGCTTTTGTATTTCTTTTTCTGTTTTTTCTTTGCAACCAAGTACTATTAAAATGAGTAGTGCAAGTAGCATGAATCTTGTTCTCATGACCTTATGGTATTAGTGGTTCTGTTCCTCTTTTGCCAACTTATTTGAATGAACAAATAATTTTATAGCAAAGATGCATGCCAACGCGGTTGTACCAAATGACCTAGATCATACTTGAACAAAGGTATTTAAGCAAGGGAAAGAGCAATTTTTATCATATCGTTGAAAGAGGTTTCCCGTTCTGATGCGGTCAATTGCTCACCAGTAACCAAGGAATCTGAAATAGTTACTATAGCTAGAGCGTTCACCTTGTGTCTCGCTGCTACGGTATAAAGCCCCGCAGCCTCCATTTCTACGCAAAGTACTCCATATTTGGCCCATAATTTATAGGCTTCGGGGTCATCTTCGTAAAACTCGTCAGAGGAAAGCACATTACCGGCATGTATGGGTATATCCTTTTCGTGGGCATATTCGACAGCTTTTTTAAAAAGGTCAAAACTTGCGGTAGGGGAATAATCTGAATTTACAAAACGTGTATTGTTAATGCCAGAAGTTGTTGATGCGGACATGGCAATGACAACATCTTTAAGCTTTACATGCTGTTGATATGATCCGGCGGAACCAACCCTTATGAGGTTTTTTACACCATAGTTGTTGATTAATTCATGAAAATAAATCAAGGCAGAAGGTATGCCCATGCCACTTCCTTGAACGGAGATTCTGTTGCCTAAATAGAAACCGGTATACCCCAACATACCACGTACGTTGTTGTAGCAATGGGTATCTTCAAGAAAAGTTTCTGCTATCCATTTGGCCCGTAAAGGATCTCCTGGCAATAGAACCGTATCTGCTATTTCTCCTTTTTTAGCTTCAATATGTAAACTCATAAGCTTTGTTTTAGGATTCCTCCATGAGTTTTGGCCCTGAAGACGTCCCAATTCTTGACACGCCCATTTCAATATATTTAAGGGCCTTCTCTCGATCGCGGATACCTCCGGAAGCTTTGATCAAAACTCTATCGCCAACTGCTTCCTTCATCAAAGCTATATCTTTAAACGTGGCCCCTCCATTTCCAAAGCCTGTGGAGGTCTTCACAAAATCAGCTCCTGCCGAAACTGCTAAATCACATGCTTTTTTTATTTCCGTATCGGACAAGTAGCAATTCTCCAAAATCACTTTAAGCGTTTTATCACCCAATTCCTGTTTAATTTGGAATATCTCATCCCTAACTTGCTGGTCCAAACCCGATTTCAGCCAGCCAATGTTTATGACCATGTCCACCTCATCCGCTCCATTTTCTATACATTCCCGGGCTTCATAAACCTTGGATCTTGTAGACATGCCTCCCAGGGGGAAGCCCACCACGGCAGCCAATTGTACCGGGGTGCCTTTCAATTCATTCTTGGCCAAACCAACATGGCAGCCTTGTACACATACCGCCTTAAATTGATATTGAATGGCTTCTTGGCACAACTTCTTAATATCAGCAACTGTAGCGGTTGGGGCCAATAAGGTGTGATCTATGTACTCTTGCAAATGCATATATTGTTATATGGTGATATTGATCAGTCGCCCAAAATATCTTTCAACTCTTGCAAAAATACGATTTCGGACCTGTTTTTGCCTGCAAATGAGGAAGCGATGGAGTCAGCGGTTTCTATAATAAGTTTTTTAACCTTGGGTGAAAATTTTTCAGGATGTTCTTTATAGAATGACTCAAATTCCGAAAAATAGGTACTTCCTTCCTTTTCCTCCTCTTGTAACCAATCAAAGACAATTTCTATTTGAAAAGCGGAATCTGTTCCAAATTCATCTTCCATGCCATCAACATCCAGCCAATGTTGACGCACATATTTTCGTAATCTTTTTACTTCCACTGGCCTTACAGTACCATCTGTCATGGCCATGGCATAGTATAATTTGCCCAAACTTTGGTAAAATTCGTTACCTACTTTTTCTGAATTCAACATATAAAGAAGCATTTATTCACAAACAAAAATAGGTCGACATCTTCTCAATTTTAATGACATGTGTCAGTAATCAATAGTAAACCATATTGTTTACGGTTAAAAAAAATATTGTGGAATGATCCAGATCATTTCGCACTCAGGCATATGTACATAAATTAGCACCATAATTATACGTTCTCACACATAAAGTATTGGTAAGGGTCATGGAGATAGCAATAGATTCATGACTTAAGCGGGGAAAACAAAAGTTTTACCGCCCATTTGGTTTTCCGCCTGTTTCACAGGCCACTGAAAGTTAAAATAAGTGGTGATAAAATGGATGCAACACCTGCTGTGAGACCGGGGTATTTAGGTATTCCGGTCTCTTTTAAAAAGCAAGGAAAATGGTGATTGCCGTCGTAAGGTGACAATTGCCAGAGTGAATGGATTATTTCTGGAGATACCAAAATTATTTGATTATTGAGTTTTAGCGATAAAATTTTGTAAACGTTTGGTTTTTGTATTGATGAGAGATTTGATTTATTCATAGAAAACAGGGAGTTTAGACTCCCTGTTTTTGTTTGCTTTAATTTCCAAAATCCGCAATGTGCTTCAACCTGTTTTTATTTAGCAGGACCAACTTTCTTTTTTTACCCACACCCACCAATCCTTGTTCCCTAAAATCGGTAATGGCCCTAATGGTTGTTTCTTTTGCCGTTCCTATCATTCCTGCCAAATCTTCCCGGAGTATTTCCACTCCCATTCTTTCTTTGCTATCCTTGTCTTCAATAAAACCTTTTTTATGAAGTTCCAACAACGCCCTTGCTGTTCTTTGTTTTACCGTGGAATAGGCCACATCGACCAGTTGCTCTTGTAAATGGATCATATTATTGGAAATAATGTCCAAAAATTTATTGGACACTTCCCTATTCTTATACACCAACTTCGTAAAATCTTCTTTGGGAATACTCATAACTTTTGCGCGTTCCAACGCAATTGCCGTATCTAAATAGGTTCCTTCACTGTTTAAAAGGGAAAGTTGGCCAATAAAATCACCTTCACCGTACATTCCTGTCACCATTTCCTTACCACTTTCGGTGACCCTAAACACCTTTACGCTTCCCTCTTGAATGAAATAAAGGTGGTGTGCTGCATCTCCTTCTTGATAAATTTCTTCGCGGTTC
This sequence comes from Flagellimonas sp. 2504JD1-5, assembly GCF_053618295.1. Lineage (NCBI taxonomy): Bacteria > Pseudomonadati > Bacteroidota > Flavobacteriia > Flavobacteriales > Flavobacteriaceae > Flagellimonas > Flagellimonas sp. 2504JD1-5. The sequence goes on along the minus strand of NZ_JBSIOU010000001.1, from coordinate 2,017,054 downwards.
TTGAATTCTTGAAGTTTTCTATCATCGGATAGTAATTCTATTCCCAAATAGGTTGATGCCTCTTTGAAAAAGTGATTCACCCCATTTGCTGTCTTGGAAAATTTTTGCTGCAGAAAATCGGATTTTTTTAGACGCATTTTTATCGCATCCAATAGTTCTTGTGCTTCAAAGGGTTTAAAAAGATAATCGTCCGCACCAAGACTCATTCCCTTTCTCAAGTCACCTTTTTCATCTTTAGCGGTCAAAAAAATAAACGGAATTCCAGCGATTTGTTCATCCTGGGACAAGATTTTTAAAACGTCGTATCCGTCCATTTCGGGCATCATAATATCACTCACAATGATATCTGGAAGCCATTCTTTGGCCATTTTGACACCTATTTTTCCGTTTTCTGCGGACATTACTGTATAGTTAGCCAGTTCCAGAATTTCCATGGTGTTCTCGCGAACATCTTTATAATCCTCAATTACTAATACTTTTTTCATTTTCTTGATTGATTTTAGGAAATTCCACTGTAAAAGTGCTCCCCACATTTTCTGTACTTTCAAAACTTAAGGTTCCTGTCATAAGCTCCACATATTGTTTTACGATATGGAGCCCGAGGCCTGTTCCTGCAATATTCAAACTGTTCTTCGCCCTAAAAAAACGTTGAAAAAGATATTGTTGTTCATTTAGCGGTATGCCCATACCCTCATCCTTTACCAAAATGGATATCTTTTTGTCATCCACAGTTATTTTTAAGGAAATCTTTTGGTTCTCTCCCGAATATTTAATGGCATTGCCAAGGAGGTTCAAAAACACATGTCGCATAAGTTTCCCATCTAGGTACACCGGTATTTTAGAATTATCATATTCAAAAAAGATACGTTGACCGGCTCTTCTATTCAGTTGCATTTGGTCCACCATTGATTTTGAAAAATCAATAAGATTAAACCATTCGGGTTTTGCAACGGTCTTGCCTTCCTCCAATTTGCTCAAGGAAAGAAAATCGTTGAGGACTGTTACCAAATGCTGGACATTTGACTTTATTCTGTTCAGGTGTTTCAACCTTCTATCTTCCATGCCCTGTTCATTCTGTTTTTCAATCAAGGTGGCGGAAGAGAGAATAACACTCAGGGGTGTTCTAAATTCATGGGACGCCGTGCTAATAAAACGCGATTTTAAATCACTCAACTCCTTTTCCTTTTCAAGGTTTTGGAGCATTTTTCTTTCATTCTGTTTTCTTTCGGTGATGTTCAACAAAACAAAAAGGGCGTGGGTAATATTGCCATTCTCTGTGGAAAGTGGGGTTGTATTAATGACAAATGGCACTCGGCGATACTCTGTTTCAAAGCTTAGATGTTCACCCTTAAGGGTACGTTGTACATATTGAACAAACAACTTTTTACGCTGGTCTGAAAAGCCTTTCAATTTGTCAATTTTAATTCTTCGGACACCTTTTACCTGTTGCTGAATGTCCTTCAGCTCCGCACCTTCCATAAAATGGATATGCATTTGAGCATCTACCAACAAGATGGCCCCTTTTGGAAATTCTTTAATAATGGCCATTAAAATGGCTTCATTGGTTTCAGCTCGTAGCTCCGCTGCCTTTGCCTCATTAGTCTGCCCAATAAGTTCAACATTGGTAACTTCCAAGTCCATTACAGCTTTTTTTAGGTCTTTTGTCCTTTTTCTTACTTTTTGCTCCAATCCTTTTGAGTAGGACTCCAAATCAACCAGATTAGCTTGCAATTGTTCCCTTATATTTATCTGCTCAACCACCAAGCTTACCAAGTTCACCATTTCCCAAATGAGCTCCTCATTGGTTTTGGCTGGAGTTGTGGTGCTTTTGTGAAAAATGGTCAGTACTCCTAAAATCTCATTATTGGCATCCAACATGGGATATGACCAACAAGATTTCAATCCGCTGTCATTGATAAAATCAAGATATTTTTCCCATTTTATCTCTTCTTGAATATTTTGCTGAATCACTCTCTTTTTATGGTAAGCTGACGACGCACAGCAGCAGAAATTGGGTTTTATGGGTACATTTTCCAATAAGGTTGTGGTCAAGTCCTTTGAAAGTTTTGGTGCGTTGACTTCGGATAATATTCTTTTAACCTGATCGGCAATCATTATGGCAACAATTCCGCCTGGAATTTGCTGCTCCAAGGTCTCTTGGATTGCCTTGACAATGTGCGTAATAGGGTTCTTTTTAACAACCATTTCAAGAATCTCACCTTTAGCCTTTCGAAGCAATTCCAATTTCTTTTTCTGGGTAACATCATTTTGGATACCAACAAAATGAGTCAGCTCTCCTTTTTTGCTACGGACGGGGGTAATAGCAAGTTCGTTCCAAAACATGGAACCATTTTTTCTATAATTACGAAGGGTAACGTTGCAAGAAGTCCCTGCAGTTAAAGAGTCTCGTATGACCGTAATCTCTTTTTGGTGGCGGTCATCGCTTTGAAGAAAATTGCAATTTCTGCCCAATACCTCCTCTAACTTGTATTCCGTAATTTCTTCAAAAGCCTTATTTACAAATATGATTGGAAACCTATTGGCTTTGGCATCGGCTATTACGATGCCGCTGTTTACCGCATCCAATACCCCACTTCCTATTTCCAATATGGTTTCGTAGCTCATTTGGGAAATGGAATTTTTTAATTTCTCCCTTTCCAAGTCTTTTAAAGGAGTTTTCGGGACTCTTCGTTTCTCGAAATCAAGCTCGTTCATCAAAACAACTTTTGATACCGTGGTTTATTCAACTGCTTATAGACCTCAAGTCTTGGTTCTTGCAATTGTCCATCTTTAACTACATACTTAATCCACCTGGAGTTTCATGGGATAATCAAGGCTCCATTACAAAATCTATTGGGTTAGATGGTTTCGCGTATTGAAATCTCTCAAAGATATTTGGTTACCTGCGGGTGACATATGACATTGGTCATATCTACATACGACTTGGATAAAAAAACAATACGGAAAATTGAATAGGTGGGGCTGATAAGAAAGTAACCATCAATTTAAACAACACAAAATCCCCGTTACCAAAAGCAGTAGTATTAATACTTTATGGCAACAGGGATTCTTTACAAAGGGTCAGCTATGAAACCTCTATCACCTTTGGTTTTTGTTTTTTGGCTTCCTCTTTTTTGGCCAACTTAAAGCTAAGGATACCATCGTTGTATTTTGCTTTTACTTCTTCTTGTTTTACACTTTCAGGAAGTTGTAGGGAACGCTCAAAAGAATCGTAACTGAATTCCCTACGTGTATAGGTATCATCCTCTTCTTCTTCGGAGGTTGATTTTTCAGCAGAAATATTTAAGCACCCATTATCAATGGTTACATTGAAATCCTTTTTGGCAAAACCGGGAGCTGCCAATTCAATTTCAAAATTATCATCCGTTTCTTTAATGTTCATTGCAGGATCAATGGTTTTTCCATTCCAAAAACGACCACTTAATAAACTGCGGTCCCACATGCGATTGTCAAAAAAATCATCCATATCAAAAAAATCCGATGAAATAAGATTCCGAAAAGGTCTTCTTTTAAATTTTACTAATGACATAATACTGAGTTTTAGGTTACACGCTTCATTTCATTTAACTGAATCTAAATTAGGAGTGAATCCTTCATTTTGAAATGATCTAGGTCAATCCCAAAAAACTGACCGTTTTGATCACATCTCTGTCTTGGTATTATCCAGCGATTCGGATATGGCATTGATACACATCATTTTATAGGGGTTTACAATGGCCTAAATTGTGTAAAAATGAGGCCATGAAAAATTCTTTGACAAAAAAGGAACCCGAAAAAACGGTTGAAAAATTCCATTGGGAATCCTTAAAGTGGAAATCCCATTTTCTCTTGATGGAAGATGAGCTACTTTTTATCAATCGATTACTTAACTCCTATGTTTTTGAACCAAACACACCCAACTTATTTGAGCGACTCATGGATTACAAATCCAGAATCAAGAAGGTGGAAGAGAAAAAAAATGAAGCCAAAACAAGGTTGGTAGTGCATGAAAGTGAACTAGGTGGCCTTTTGGAATGTTTGGCAAAATCGTGCGATAAAGCTTATCAAAAAGAACATGAAAGTATCAAAGCTGAAGTTATGGCATGTATAGAAGATTTTCAAAACCTGAAACTGGAAATTTTCAACTACGCTGGTGGTATCCTAAGAAAGAATAAACCAACCCACTGATTTGGGAGCAACCGCCAAACTGATTTTTGTCATTCTTCATTCGAGCAATGTGGTCTACATTAGTAAACACTAGGTTGCTTCCACAAGCGGTTTAAAAAATTGGACAATAACTAATTTAATTTGTTACACAATGGACAAATCAAAAAAACGATACCGTTATGCAGAATGGCTGAGTGCCGATGAAATGCACACAGAATCCTTGGATTGGTTATCCCAACTACATTTTTGCGCCGATGAACAAACATTTTTAAACGGGTTGGTGAAATCTTATACCCTTCAGCTTACAGATAAAAGCATTTTTGCCGAAAGTAAAAAATTGGTCAATGAGCTTTTGGACCACGAAAAACAGCTTGTAAGGCTGGTAGAGTTGGTACAGGCCCATGAAAGGTTATTACAAATAATGGTCGATGATATTGACCAAATCAAAATGGAGAAGGCCTACGTGGAAACACACATTGATCTTACAACTGACATTCACCATTATTTGGTTACATATAGGAACCTTAAAAAGAAAATGTTTGCTCTTTTATCAGGAATAATGAAATCGCAAAAACAAAAAAGACTTCTCAATTAACATTAAAAACACCGTCATGAGAAATTTAGTTTCAATAGGAATAGCAATTCTACTTTTGAGCAGTTGCGCTACAACCCAGCTAGTGAGTAATTGGAAAAATCCGGACTATGTTATTTTCGATGCAAGTAAAGTACTCATTGTGGGAATGACCCAAAACGAGGATGCCAGAATAGATTTTGAAACCAAACTCAGACGAGAGTTCAGAAAAAGGGACATTGAGGCCATGCGCAGCATTGACCTCTTTGATGTTTCGTTTACAGATTCGGCCAAATCCGAAGAAGAACTTGATGATGTGGAACAGCAGTTATTGGACAAAGATTTTGATGCTATTCTCTTTACCAAGGTCATAGGCTCGGAGGATTTTACCAAATTTCGAAAGCGAATGTCTGAAATAGATGGCCTCTATGGAAAATTTAGGGAGGATTACCTCGAATACCAACCCATATATTACGAAACCGATTATTACGATAAATACACCGTGTACCACGCAGAGACTTCTTTGTATTGTATTTGTGTTGACAAGGAACGAGAATTGATATGGAGGGGCGCAATAGATATTACAGACCCGGTAAATATAGAAAAGACCATAGACGAGTATATCAAGTTAGTTGTGTTCGCCCTAGAGGAACAGGATATTATTTTCAGAAAGGAAATTAAGGACGATGGCGATGAAAGTATTGGTTTATAGTGCCAAAGATTTTGAAATTCCTTATCTGGAAAAGGCCAACAATGGTCGTTACGAAGTAACTTACCTCCAAGAGGCCCTGAACCTGGATACGGCATTTAAGTCTGTTGGGTATAGGGCCATATCCATTTTCTCTGGCGATGACGCCTCCTCCATCGTTTTGGAAACTTTAAAAGATCTTGAGGTAAAATATATCGCACTGCGTTCCACTGGATACAACAATGTTCAACTTAAAACCGCAAAAAAATATAAGTTAAGAGTGGCCAACGTGCCCGATTATTCTCCCTACGCCATAGCAGAACATGCAGTTGCACTACTTCTGGCACTCAATCGAAAAATTATTAATGCAAACAAACGGGTACATGCCTTTAATTTTTTACAGAATGGTCTTATGGGTTTTGATTTAAAAGGAAAGACTGTTGGAATCATCGGTACTGGAAACATAGGATCGGTAATGTGCAAGATCATGCACGGTTTTGGTTGTGAGATTATGGCGAACGACCTGACACCCAACTCAAATTTAGTGGATTCATACAATGTAAACTATGTGGATTTGGAAACGCTATGTGCCGATGCCGATATTATAAGTCTGCACGTACCCTTAAACCAACAGACCTATGATCTCATCAATTCAAAAACCTTGGCCCTGATGAAACCCAATACTGTACTGATCAATACTGCGCGGGGAGCTGTTGTCCATACCGAAGCATTGATTGAGGCCCTAGAAAATAAGCATATCGCTGCTTACGGAACAGATGTTTATGAAAAGGAAAAAGGGCTTTTTTTTACTGATAACTCAAAGAGCGGCATTTCTGATGAACGATTAAAAAAATTGCTTTCCTTGCCCAATGTTCTGTTGACTCCACATCAAGCCTTTATGACCACCGAAGCGGTACGCAATATTGCTCAAACCACCTTTGAAAACATCGATGCCTGGGCTAATCGGAAAAAATGTGTAAATGAGCTGCAGCCGGAGGAAAGTATCACAGAATGGGACTGAAAATTTTTGCTGCTCCCTCTTTTAGTCTTGTTACACCCGATCTTTGTTTGTGCTCATAATAGGTCAGTTCACTGCTTTTGGCACAATCTTCTAAAAAATCTGTCTTAAGTTTCTGCGAAAAATCCGTGTCGTAGATCAGTGCATTAACTTCAAAGTTATGTTCAAAGCTTCGAACATCAATATTAGCGGTCCCTATGGAAACAATCGCATCATCGCTGACAATAACTTTACTGTGCAGGAAACCATCTGGAAAAAGAAACAAACGAACCCCAGCTTTTAGCAGGGGTTCAAAGTAAGAACGGACTGTCCAACCCACTAGGTTGCTATCTGCTTGTTCCGACACCAAAATACGAATATCCACCCCGCTCAATGAAGCGGTCTGCAACGCCAACAAAATTTCATTTCCAGGAATGATATATGGATTTGTGATATACAAGTATTTTTTGGCTTCATTGATTATCTCAAAATATACCTGTTGTATGTTGGGAAAATCATCTTCAGGACCACTTGAAACAACTTGAACAATCTGGCTTCCATGGATTTTGAACTTTTCCTTAGCGCAATTCCCCAATTGTAACTGTTCTTCTGCCACTAAAAACCAATCTGCAATGAATACCTCTTCCAATTGTTTGACGGCAGGGCCGGAGAGCAGTAAATGAATATCATGCCATGTTCCAAGGTTGGGGTCTCCCCTCAGATATTTGTCCGAAATATTTATACCTCCGGTGAATCCATATATCCCATCAATAATAATTATTTTTCTATGGTTTCGGTAGTTAAGTGAGGAAAGAAAATAATCGAAACGAAAAGGAAGAAAAGGATATACATCCACTCCTACTGATTTAAGGGCTTTTACATACTTTTTGCTCAAGGTATAACTGCCAATGCTATCATAGATCATTCGTACTTTGACCCCTTGAACTATTTTTGATTTGAATAATTTCAAAAGACGGTCCGCCAATTCACCATCTTCAAAAATGTAGTACTGTAAATAAATGTATTGGGTTGCTTCTTCAAGCGCTTTGAAAATTGATTCAAACGTAGTCTTTCCATCCTTCAACAAGGTTGTGGAATTTTTGAATGTTGGAGGAAATCTGCAATTATTATTGATAAGAGCCATAAGACGACCATATTCTGTATGTGTATTCAATATTTCATTAGGAATGGGCGTCAGCTTCCTAGAAAAAGCCGCTTGTTTTTCTCTGAGTATCTTATTTTTCCTTCTGTTTCTACCCAACAAAAGATAGAGTATAATCCCGCCAACAGGAATTGTAAAAATAGCCAAAAGCCAGGCCAATGTTTTTGATGGCCTTGCACCATTGACCAAAATACCGATGACCATTGCAATTGCAATCAGTATATATAAAACCAGTATGACAACTGTAAGTGTCATTTTTTTTAGATTTTTTCGGTCCCAAAGGTCAATATAGGAAGTACGTAACTTTTTAATTATGATTAAGGTCAGCTCAATACGATGCACTGGAACAAATGGCATGCAGAACATAATTCCCAAAACATTACAAAATATTAATTATGGAAAACATCTTATCAATTTTAAGCTCCATAAAACTTTTACAAGGTATCAACCATGTAAAAAACCTGTAAGCTTTTTTACAGGTTTTTTATATAGATACTTGTTTTGGAGAACTAATTCCAAATGCTTAATACCTTTCTAAGTAAACATTTCTTTATGTTCCTCTAAATACGCTTTAAAACTGCGGGGTTTATGCCCTGTGATTTCTTGCACGGTTGCCGTTGTTCTATTGAACCGTCCATCCCCTACTTCCGAGCTGAATTCTTTTAAATGTTTTGCCAAAAATTCATTAACTGTTGGATGGGATTTGATATTCTCAATCCAAGTTTCTACCGGAATAGGCACATAATCTACATCTTTACCTATTGTTTCTGAAATGTCTTCAGCAACCTGTTTTGCCGAATGAACTGTTGGTCCTGTTAGTTCATACCGCTTTCCCACATGTGTGGTGTAATTGGCATCCAATAGAATTTCTGCGACTACTTCACCCACATCCTTAGGGTGCACAATGGAATATTGGGCATCGGCCAGTGGATAATAGAATTTTTGATGGTCTGAAACAGTAGGGGCAGCAAAACCTAAATAATTCCATGCAAAAAGAGCTGGTCTGATATGCACGGCTCCCACATCTGCCCAATCTAAAATACGTTCCGCTATGCTATGATTTTGTGTAGCCGGACTTGGTGAATTTTCACTTACCCCCATTTGCGACATAGCAACTACCATTTCCAAATTGTTATTTCTGGCTGCTTTGGCAAAATAAGCCGTTGCTTTGGGCAAGTAGTCTAAGAAAGGATACAAAAAATAGGCCCTTTTTATTCCTTTCATGGCAGTTTCCAAACTATTCAGGTCCATAAAATCTCCTTTCACCACCTCTACTCCAAGGAACTCTAGGGCTTCGCTTCTTTGATCCAATGTACGAACCATGGCCCTAATTTTTTTTCCTTTTTCCAGTAAATGTTTTACAGCGTACTGGCCTGTCGTTCCGGTTGCACCGGTAATTAAAATCTCAGTTTTCATCTTGTTTTTTTAAATATTAATAATTCTAGGCTCATGTCTAGCTTCTTTTAAAAATCCCATTGCATGTTCCACAAGTCTATCTGGTTTATCCATTTGGACAAAGTGTCCGGAATCTTCGATCACTTCCAAGCGGGCATTAGGCAATCTCTCAGCCAATAATTCTCCAAGTTTGAAATTGATAAAACGATCATGTCTGCCCCAAACAACCAAAACTGGTTGCTTAACTTCATGTATCCTACTTTCCAAATACGCCTGTCCTGGAGCATTGTTTTGAAAATAAGACAGAAAGGCATCTTGGGTGATTTTATTGTAACCATCGGCAAGAAATTCTTTCTGTACTTCCCTGGGAATGTTATTGTTCCGATAAAACCCTTTGTTATATGCAATCTGAGCGGAAATCTTAGGAAACCACTTGATAAGGGCCTTTGCCCGAATGGAATTTTTCCTTCCAAAACTTTTAACCTCCCACGAGGAAAATGCTGTAGTTGGAAAAGGAATACCATCCATTACGATAATTCTTCCTATTCGATTTGGATTTTCAACGCCCATAATCAATGCTGGGGATAGACCAATATCAGTTGCCATGATATGTGCAAAGTCAATTTGGAGGGTGTCCAAAAAATCCATCCCTACGGCTGCGAAATTTCTTGGATTGTGGTCATTTAGCTCTTCGAACGCTTCGCTACCCCCAAAACCAGGAAAATCCATCGCCAGAACATGATAGTCATTAGATAATGCCGGAGCAACGTCATACCAGGTATGAAGATTTTCAGGAACTCCATGCAATAAGAGTATGGTGGGGTTTTCACTGTCTCCCAATTCTGCATAGCGAATGCTCAATCCAAACTTTTCAATCTGTACCTTTTTTGTACGTAATAATTTTGACTGTTGTTGATTTGTTTTCATAGAATCAATTTTAATTGTTATTGTTTTTAAAAAGCCATGGGCCAAGCAATTTGACCAACAAGGGCATTATTACAAATACCATAGAGGTAGCGATCAATGCCACCACAACAAAAAGTACAGCCCTGCGGTCCATTTGATCCACAGGAAGAATTTGTTTCACAAACCATTCAAAGAAGAGCAATAAGGGATACACCGCCAAAGCTGTTATTAGGGCCTGTTTCCATGGAATCATCCGTTTCATTTTAAAATATTTGAAAGTTGTATATACAACATGTTAAGTAAATTTTTTATTGTAATCTGTTTTCCAACTTTTGAAGACTTTGCAGTCCATCATCGTTTAATTTATCAACCAAAATATCCATAGCCATCTCCCACTGGGGAATAAGTTCTTTTACCAAATTCATTCCTTTCTTTGTTAATTGAATTTCCGGTCTATATTCAGCAGATCGTTCAAGCAGACTCCTTTTTTCAAGTAGCTTTACATTTCTGCTAACGGTTGATCTTTCTAGACAGAGTACCTCTCCAACTTTTCCCTGTTCAACCAATCCAAGTTCGTGCAGGGTGAATAAGATCGTTAGCTGATTTTCAGTAATCTTATATTCCCCCAAAAATCTTCTGATATGCCCATCCGCAACCCTGGATAAACGTCTCAATCTAGACCCAATACAATGCTTTAATTGATATTTCATACCGCAAAGATAATTTCCTATGTTGTATATACAACTTTTTAACAGAACTTTATTATTCTAACATTTAACTTCCATTCAATGCGATATAATAAGCTTAAGTTTTTAAATGATTCGGAAAATCGGTAGTGCGCTCGCACCCAATTTGGTGCATTACCTGCTGTAGTTGGGTCTTTAACAACGAAATAGTGTGGTTTCCTCCTTCTTTACCCAAGGCAGCCGCTCCATACATAAAGGAACGTCCCATAAAAGTGAAATCGGCTCCGCTTGCCATGGTTCGCGCAATATCAGGTCCGGAACGTATTCCACTATCCATCATTACCTTAATCTGGTCTCCATAGTTTTCTGCTATTCTGGTCAACGGTTTTATAGTGGATTCACCAGCATCCAACTGTCTTCCACCATGATTGGAAACAATGATTCCATCCAGTCCCAATTTTATTGCCCGTTCTGCATCTTCCTCCGTTGCCACACCCTTAAGTACCAATTTCCCTTTCCATTTGTCACGAATCGGGCCGATTTTTTCCTCTGGCATTCGTTTCGAAAAAAGCTTGTCCATAAAAAGCCCCAAATGTTTAAGATTGAGATTTTTGGGCATATAGGGTTTTAATGTTTCAAAATTAGGTTGACCATGCAATAAAGTCTCCATGGCCCATCTAGGTTTACCCAAAATCTGAAGCATATTGTTGATGGTCATTTTTGGGGGCATTGAAAGTCCATTCTTGATTTCTTTGGGTCGAAATCCAAATGTGGGCACATCACACAACAACACCAAAACAGGACATTCGGCTGCTTGAGCCCTTGCTATCATGTCGTCCCTGACACTATTTTCGGTTGGATGGTATAGCTGAAACCAGGCTTTCCCCTCTGTCAGTTCACTGGCTTTTTCAATACTGCATGTGGTCACGGTACTCAAAATAAAGGGAATATTGTGTTCAAAAGCGGCTTTTGCCAAAATTTCGGAGGCGTTTGGCCACATCAATCCCTGTAATCCGACGGGAGCTATTCCAAAAGGAGCGTCATATTCGTGTCCAAAAAGTTCTGTTTTTAACGATGAGTTTGGATTGGCATTGAGATACTTTGGTTTCAGTTCCACCTCACGTATTTCTGAAGTGTTTTTTCGAAGATTTACCTCTTCATTACAACCTCCATCCAAATATTCAAATGCAAACCTAGGAATTCGTTGCTTAGCCCTTGTTCTCAAATCTTCTATGGAAGGATATCTGGTATTGTACTCCAAATTATTTGTTTTATGGACTCTCATGTTTTACAACTTCAAAATAATTGTTTGCTAAAACCTTAATTTATAATCCGAAATCTCTGGTGAATACGCATTACCATAAATAGGTTTGGGCATTCCTGCCTCATAAGGCGATGGTGGCATCCATTCACTTCTTACACCTTCAATGGCAAGCGTGCCCTCTGACCGCAATTCGGCAAATGCGTATAAAGGGTCTTTATAGGTGGCCATATTGGGGAGCCATTTATATTGCTCGTACATTTCTTTGGGATACCGCTCCATATTCTTGTACTTATCTTCCATCCATTGGTATGACATGCTATTGATTTCGATATAATCGATGCCATTCTGGTGATGGTGAAAATCGATATGATTATGGCCGTTCATGCAACATATTACCTTTTCTTTATGGGCCTCCATTATTTTCTGAAGGGTCAAACGATTTTTCACTCCCCATTGGTAATGCCATAAACTTTGATGGGAAAATACAATGGTTGGTAACTGTGTGGCCTCCAAATCAGCTTTGAACCACTCTATTTGTTCATCATCAATAAAAGTTCGGAGGTTACTGTTCACATAGAAATTGGATTTTTCATAATCTGTAAACTTCCCATCTTGATATAAGAAATTGGCATCTAATACAACAAAATGATAGTTATGAAAATCAAAGGAATAATATGTTTTGGGCATGCCCCAGAAATCCAACATTTCCTGTTTTGAGTTCCTATCCATATCGTGGTTGCCAAGTACATGATATTTTTGGCCTTTAAAGGTTTCCCAAATGTGGAGAAAATCACGGTTTTTCGAATCGGCCATACAAAAATCGCCCAACTGGATAATAAAATCTACATCCATCTGAACGGCCTCGTAGATAAATTTCTCCAAACGCTGGTCTGCATCTGGCATTAAATCTTTATGCACATCAGCTACAATTCCGAAACGAAGAGACCCCTGGACATCGGAAAGCATTGAGGGTTTGAATGACAATAACAGGGGTGCTAAAAATGAAGCGGCCGACCCAGTCCCAATCTGATTTATAAACTTTCTACGTTCCATTGTATCTTCAATTTATTGATCCGGCAGAAACACCGTATTCCTTTTTTCAAGTTTGTTGAACTCTACTTCAACTCAAAAATCTTTTGCATCAACAACCATTTTTCTCCTGGCTTTGCCATAGGCAATGCCTGCTGGTATTTCCACATCAATTCTTCCCACTCTTGCACCTTCGGATTGTTTAAGTCCGCCTCCGCCTTGCTTTCAAATGAAAAATTATCGTCAGCTTCAACAGTCATAAAAAGTCTGGTTCCCAGCCGATATATTTCCATGCTTTGGATACCTGAATCCAAGATGCTTTTTTTAATCTCGGGCCAAACCTCCTTATGATAAGCCTCATATTCGGCTATCAGGTTTGGGTCATCTTTAAGATCTAGAGCAAGCGCATAGCGTTTCATTTTTAATCTATTTGGTTTATCAGGATTAACTTGCTTACAAAGCTCTGTCCAAATGGGTGTACCCTCCATCCACAAAAATCAACTGCCCTGTGGTGTGACTCGACTTTGGCGATAGCAAAAATGCAACCATATTGGCTATTTCCTCCGCAGATGTCATTCTGTTCTCCAAAGGGATTTTATCCGTTATTTTTTTCAATTTTTCTTCTGGATTTGGAAATGTTTTTATCCATCGGTCATAAAGCGGTGTATAGCATTCTGCCACAATAACTGCGTTTACACGAATGGCATGGGGCAATAATTCCACCGCCCATTCGCGGGTAAGGGCATTGCGGCCTCCATTGGCAGCTGCGTAGCCCGAAGTACCTCCTTGGCCGGTAATAGAGGTTTTAGAGCCAATGTTGACAATAGCGCCTTTACTTTTTTTAAGTTCGGGCAGTGCATGGTGCGCCATCAGGTAATAGTGGGTAAGATTTTTACTGATTGATGCAACAAAATCGTCATAATTCCCATCTTCCAATCCAATACCATCATTGATTCCTGCATTGTTCACCAAACCGTCGATTCTCCCATATTTTTCCACCACCTTGGCCACCGCGTCTTTACATTGTTCGGGGTCGGTCAACTCCGCGAAAGCATAAAATACTTTTTGACCTTTATCTTCAATGTTTTTCACGGCTTTCAGGACATGTTCTTTGGTGCGACCTACAATTACCGGAATTGCCCCTTCGGCAGCCAAAATGTTTACTATACTGTTTCCAATGCCCTTGGATCCGCCGGTAACTATTATGACCTTATCCCTTAATTGTAAATCCATATCTATTTATTCGCTGTAATTATCCCAATCTCACCGAAAGACGCCCTGGTATCCTCACCTGCCACCTTTGTAGCCCTTAATTTAATAAATCTACCTTTGGTAGCATCAAAATGTATGGTCTGTTCTATGGGATTGTTGACCACATTGCTGAACTCACCTTTCGAAACCCTTTTCCAGCTGCGATTGTCTGTACTCACAAAAAACTCATACTCCATAATTATCCCAAAAGACCAACGTTCTTGTATGGGCCAATAGGTAAATCCACTTAATTCATGCGCTTTTCCCAAATCTACAATCACTTCGCTTGGTTGTTTTCCTTCTGCATCAGTAGCCCAGAAGGTCTCTGGATTGTCATCGATAAGTTTGGCTGCCTCACCACTATTTCCTGATGATACCTTAACCACATTCCAATCTTTTTTGGAAGCATCAAAATACTTGGAACCCACACTTGTTGTCCTGCCGTCGGCAGGGTCAACAGCTATAGCTTTGATTGTTGTAGGTTGATTAATTAAAAACGGTCCATTATATTTCTGGGAGGATGTAGAAGGGTCAGACCCATCAATGGTATAAAATGCCTCAATATTCTTATCTGCCAACCCCAACCTTACCATTCCATCTTTATTTCTTTTGATAATAGGTTCGGTCAATAAATTGGGCGCATTGTAGCAAGAAATATTGGATAGGGTGGGTGGTCCTTTGGCTGCCGTAATGTTCACCTTTAATTTTGATGTTCTTACTTTATCAAACCGTAAGATGCGTTTATTTCCAATGGTAGTTTGATTGGCCAGTTCCACCCAATCTCCATTTACCTGAGCTTCGACAGTGAATTTTTGAACTCGTTGTCCCAAAGGAATGTACTCCTGAAGCAAAATTCGGTTTATTTCTTCTGGCTTGTCAAACTCAAGAGTGATTGAGGCAGTAGTGCTACCATCATTGATGGCCCAATATGTTTTATCATCTCCATCTGTAACATTACTTGCTTTGAAATCCGCGCTGTTTCCTCTAACTTCCGTTGCTGTCGCTTTCTGACCTTTAGCCAAGTCAATCGCAAAATCCTTGTCCAATTGTTCTCGAAGTCGTAGGAGTTGTTCCACGTCTTTTTCATGTACCAATCCCCTATCGTCTACGGGAAGGTTCAACAACAGGTTACTGTTTCTTCCTACGGACTCGTAATAAATTTTAACCAGATGTTCCAGGGATTTCACCTGATGATTCTCCGATGGGTGGTAATACCATCCAGGTCGAATGGAAACATCAACTTCCGAAGGAAGCCAGTGGGTACCATCTTCATGTCCTGTTCTCAACTCTACATATCTGGGCCACCCCGGATGAATCTCATCTCGACGCATAATACTCCAATGGGTTTCGTTGGCCCATCCTTCTTCGTTGCCGACCCAACGAATATCAGGGCCTCCGTCACTAAAGATTACAGCATCAGGCTGTAATTCTCGGACTATATTGGTTACTTTATCCCATTCATAATAGGTTTTGTTATCAATTTTCCGGGTTTCATTGGCCCCTCCGTAATAACCTGACCCTCCATTGGCACCATCGAACCAAACTTCAAAAATGTCGCCATAATTGGTCAAAAGCTCTCGAAGTTGTTCATGGAAATCGGCTACATATTCTGGTCGGCCGTAATCTTCATGGTTTCTATCCCAAGGGGAGAGATAGACCCCAAATTTGAGTCCAAATTCCTTACAAGCTTCGGAAAGCTCTTGAATTAAATCTCCATTGCCATCTCTCCATGGTGAATTCTTAACGGAATGTTCGGTGGTTTTGGTTGGCCATAAACAGAACCCATCGTGGTGTTTGGCGGTAATTATTATTCCTTCCATCCCGGCTTCTTTTGCAACACGCGCCCATTGGCGGGTATCCAATTCTGTAGGATTAAATTGTTCTGGAGATTCTCCACCCAAACCCCATTCCATATTGGTAAAGGTGTTCATATTGAAGTGGATGAAAGCATAGTATTGCATTTTATGCCATTCCAATTGTCTTTCAGAAGGTGTTGGCCCCACAGGCGCAGGAGGGTCAACCTTTGAGCAGGAAAAGAGGCCGACAAATACTATAAAAGCGGAAAATAGAATGTTGATTTTTTTCATTTATAATGTTATTTCATCTGGAAATGGGACGGGTTCTCCTGAGTCTTTGAATGAAGGCATTTGCGCATCTACTTTTCTAAGATGGTCCGAAAGCGTTTTAGCCAATGCTCCCACTTTCTCAGGGTGTTCCGATGTCAAATTCTTGGTTTCTCCTATATCCGTTTTTAGGTTGAACAATTCAAAATGTTGGTCCTCATGAAAGTAAATGAGCTTCCAATCACCTTTTCTTACCGTGCTCGATGCGCCTATACCAGGTCCGTCAGGTCCCCATTCGTTGGGGTAATGCCAAAATAATGGCCGTTCGGAGCTATTTGATTCTTTTTTGGTGAGCATTGGCATAAAACTTTGTCCATCCATGGCCTGCACCAATTTTGGATTTTCAACTCCTGCCATCTCGAGGATTGTAGGATAAAAATCCTCAATAATGAGATAGCTAGCAGAAACAGAACTAGGTTCCACTTTTCCTGGCCATTTTACCAACATGGGTTCACGAATACCGCCTTCATAGGCTGATCCCTTTCCACTGGCCAGAGGCTTGTTATGGGTGTGCTTTTCACCTCCACGGGCAACTGCACTAAGACCTCCGTTGTCAGACATAAATAGAATAATGGTATTTTCTTCCAAACTTTTGGCCTCCAAATAATCCATAATGTCTCCCAAACTTTTGTCCATCCCCTCAACCATGGAAGCGTATTTGGCCTCGGTGGAATCCATGCCATTTTCGAAATATTTTTGCAGGTATCTGTCATCACCCATAATCGGGGTATGAACTGCGTAATGGGCCATATACAAGAAAAATGGTTGTTCTTTTTCCACTGCAGTGTCCAAAGATTTTAATGCTTCCTGCGTAATTGCCTCTGTTAAGTAAATATCCTTTCCGTGGTATTGTTCCAGACCGGGTACTGCCCAAATTTCTTTTCCTTCTTTTCCATTTCCGAAGTTTTCAGTGCCTAAATAACTTTCGGGTGCTCCAGCGGCATGTCCTGCAATGTTAACGTCAAAACCAAGATTCAATGGGTCTTCGCCAGGGGTGCCTATGGCCCCAAAATGGGCTTTCCCTGAATGAATGGTAAAATATCCCGCATTTTTTAATACTTGTGGCAATGGGGTTGCATGTACCGCTTTGCTATCCCCGGCTACAGGGCTCATTCCATTTACATTCCATTCCGGGAATTGAAGGGTTTTATGGTTGACTTCCATGGGTTGCAACATATCCTTTTTTAAGGTCCAATTGGTAACCCGGTGTCTGGCCGCATTCATTCCTGTCATTAAACTAACTCTAGTTGGTGAGCAAACCGCAGTGGAATATGCTTGGGTAAATTTCATCCCCTCTTTGGCCAAACGCTCCATGTTGGGTGTTATATAAAGTTCATTGAAAGCGGTCTTTTTGTTCCAAAAGGGAACGGAAGTGTCCTGCCAACCCATATCATCCACAAAGAACAAAACAATGTTCGGCGTTGGGGTTGGTTCTGGTTTTTTTGTCGGTTGGCAACTTGCAAACACGATCAAACAGAACAGTAATAAAAGGTTGTTATTCATGGTCATACACATAGTTAAAGATTATAAAAACGAACGGCATTCAATCCCATAATGTTCTGCTGTTCCGAGGGTGATAATTGCTGGACAAAATTGGCCACAATGGAAACAACGTTTTCGTATGTTCCCGCAACCAGACAAACCGGCCAATCGGAACCAAATAGAATCCTATCGGTTCCAAATGCATCCAGCACAGCTTCCATAAAGGGGTAAAACTCGGTTTCCTTCCACTTAAAACTTTCGGTTTCGGTTACCATTCCTGATAGTTTACAGAACACATTGGGAGCTTCCCCCAAGGTTTTTATCTGTTGTTCCCACTTCTTGTCCATTCCTTTGGAAATCTCGGGTTTGGCAATATGGTCTACAACAAATTTCTGGTTTGGAAACTTCCTTACCATTTCAATCGCTGCAGGTAGTTGATGTGGATACACCAAAATATCGTAGGTAAATCCAAAACTGGACAGGCAACCTATCCCTGATAAAAAATCTTCCCTTAGCATAAAATTTGGGTCAGGTTCTGCTTGGACAATATGCCTAAATCCTTTGATTAAATTGTGGGAAGCAAAATACTCCAATCGTTCCTCCACTTTGGCATCCAAAAAATCTACCCAACCTACAACCCCTTTTATAAAATTGTGAGTTTTAGCCAGATTCAACAAAAATTGGGTTTCTTCATCGGATTGGTCTGCCTGAACTGCTACGCATCCATCCACTCCATTGGCTTCAAAAATGGGTTTTAAATCAGCCGGAAGGAAATCTCTTCTGATAACAGCCATGGAATCATCTATCCAATCATCCCTGATCGGATCATATTTCCAAAAATGTTGGTGGCTGTCTATGATCATTCTCCGTTATAAGCCTTTGCATGTTGTTTTGAGCTTCCCAATCCATCGATACCCAACTCCACGATATCGCCAGGTTTAAGGTATTTTGGTGGATTTAGCCCCAATCCCACTCCAAAAGGTGTCCCCGTGGAAATAATATCTCCCGGTAAAAGTGTCATAAACTGGCTAATGTAACTTACAAGATGCGGAATGTTGAACACAAAATCGGAAGTGTTGCTATTCTGCATGGTCTCACCATTGAGTTTTAACCAAAGGTTAAGGTTATGGGGATCTTCAATTTCATCTTTGGTGGCAATAAACGGACCCAACGGGGCAAATGTATCATTGCTCTTTCCCTTTACCCACTGACCTTCGCGCTCCAACTGGAATTCCCGTTCACTGTAATCGTTATGCAGCACATACCCGGCAACATGGTCCATGGACTCATTTTGACTTACATAGGAAGCCTTTTTACCAATGACCACACCAAGCTCCACTTCCCAATCGGTTTTTTTGCTTCCCTTTGGTATGACCAGATCATCATTCGGTCCTACTATAGCCGAAGTGGCCTTAAAGAATAGCACAGGCTCGGAAGGAATAGCCATACCACTTTCCGCTGCATGCTTTGCATAATTAAGTCCAACGCAGACAATTTTTGAGGGACGGCACAATGGTGGGCCCAAGCGCACATCCGTTTTTATAGCAGGACAATTTGAAATGTTCTTGCTCAACCAATTCTGGAGTTGTTCTACCCCATTATTTGCAAAAAAGTTCTCATTGTAGTCCTGCCCAAAAGCGGAAACATCTATTCGAGTTCCATTTTCAAGTTCCACGCCCGGTTTTTCGTTTCCTGGGCTACCGAATCGTATTAATTTCATTTATCCGTTCAATTTTATATATCCGCCATCTATGGGAAAATCTGTTCCTGTAATAAAGGATGCTTCGTTCGAGCATAAGTACAGCGCCAAATGGGCCACCTCCTCTGGTTTTCCCATACGACCAATAGGTTGTGTCTTCGAGAGTTTTTGAAACACTTCATTTTCTTCCCCAGGATAGTTTTTCTTAATGAAATTATCCACAAAAGGAGTGTGCACTCTTGCTGGGGAGATACTGTTGCATCGGATTCCATAATCCAGATAATCTTTGGCCACGGAATAAGTCATTGTCAGCACAGCACCCTTGGTCATGGAATAGCCAAAACGGTCGGATATTCCAACTGTTGATGCAATGGAAGCCATGTTCAAAATAGTCCCTCCGTGATTTTTCATGGTCTCAATACAGGAAAGGATACAATTATAAACTCCTTTTATATTGACTTGATAAAGCCTATCCAAATCCGCTTCGGTGGTACCTTCAATGTTTCCTACATGGGCTATGCCTGCGTTGTTGATGAGAATATCAATCTTAGACTTTTCTGAGATGGAATTTATTACTCTTTTTGTTTCTTCTTGATTTGAAACATCGCATTTATGTCCAACTGCTTTTCCTCCGGAATTTTTAATTTCTTCTTCAATAGATTTAGCTCTGTCTGAATCCAATTCCAAAATATGCACTACAGCTCCTTGCTTTGCAAAGGTTTTTGAAATTGCTTCTCCAATTCCACTGCCTCCTCCTGTTATCACCGCATTTTTCCCTTCTAGACTAAACAGCTCCATAGCATTATTGTTTGAAAATCAATCTATTAATTCACCTTTTCCAATTCTTCCTGCCAAACCACCCCATTGGGAAACTGGTGTTGATCCAGTGATTCATTTTTCATTTGAATGCTGAACCCTGGCATGGTTGGTGGCATATATGCTCCGTTCTTAATGACCACGGGGTCATAAAAATGTTCATGCAAATGATCCACATATTCTATGATCCTATTCTCCATAGTTCCACTGACGGAAATATAATCGAACATGGAAAGATGTTGAACATATTCACATAAGCCCACTCCACCGGCATGTGGACACACCGGAATATTAAATTTTGCGGCCATTAGCAGAATTGCCAAATTCTCGTTTACCCCTCCTACCCTGCAACTATCTATTTGACATATGCCGATGGCATCAGCTTGCATTAACTGTTTGAACATTACCCGATTCTGACAGTGTTCCCCGGTAGCAACTTTTATAGGATGAACGGCCCTGGCCACCTTTGCATGCCCAAGAATATCGTCAGGACTGGTTGGTTCCTCAATCCACCATGGATTGAATTTTTTTAGCTCGGCCATATTGGAAATGGCCTCATCCACATCCCATTTCTGATTGGCATCCATCATCAGTTGCAGATCCGGACCCATTTCTTCACGAATGAGCCCAGCTCTCCTGATATCATCTTCCAAGTCGGCTCCCACTTTGATTTTCATATGTTTGAATCCAGCCTCCTTCGCTTCCCTGCACAGTCGTCTCATTTTTTCATCAGAATACCCCAACCATCCCGCTGATGTAGTATACGCCGGGTAGCCCGATTGCAACAACTTATTAATACGTTCTTGTTTTGTACTTTCCTGTTTTTTAAAGATTTCCAAGGCTTCCTTCGGGGTAACCGCATCGGTAATGTACGTAAAATCAATGCAGTTTACGAGTTCTTCCGGGGACATGTCTGCCAACAATCTCCATAAGGGCTTCTTTTCCACCTTGGCATACAAATCCCAAACGGCATTGACCAAGGCTCCTGTTGCCAAATGAATGACACCCTTTTCGGGTCCCAGCCATCTTAATTGACTGTCGCCGGTTATCATTTTCCAAAAAGCTCCCATGTTTTGGGTAAAGCTTTCAAGGGATTTCCCCAGCAACAAAGGGGATAGGGATTCTATGGCTGCCACACAAAGTTCATTGCCCCTACCTATGGTAAAGGTTAAACCATGTCCTTCTATTCCTTCTGGATGATTGGTTTTCAAAACCACATACGCGGCCGAATAATCCGGGTCGGGATTCATTGCATCCGACCCATCCATGTTCTTGCTCGTAGGAAATCGGATATCCCGTGCTTCGATGTCAGTAATCAATATTGAATGGGACATTATTACATTTGTTTAAGACAAAGCTAACCGCTGACCAAAGCTTTAGCTACCTAATAAACTACTAAGGGCAATACTATTTTTGCCCGGTATTAGGCATATTCCATCTTATCGGTATGATATTGAATATAGGCACTTGGCGATTTACCGATTATCATTTTAAACTGACGGTTAAAGTTGGAGATATTATTGAATCCCGACTCATATGCTATTGCAGTAATATTCAATTTATCTTCCAGAAGTAGCTTGCAAGCATACCCAATTCGTATCTCATTAAGGTACCGAGTGAAGGTCTTGCGATGTACTTGTTTGAAAAACCTACTAAATGCGGAAGAATTCATTCCGATAACGGAAGCAACATCACTCGCTCCAATGGAATTTTTAAAATTCTTGAACACGTATTCATAGATTTTGTGAAGTCTTTTGTTCTCCGTTTTTAAAAAGGAATTGATATATCCCATACTGGAAAGCAGCTTGTAGGGTCTTTGTTTGGCAAGAATATTCAGAATTTCAATAAACTTCAATAATCTTTCAAATGGTTCAAGATTCAACAAACTTCTGATATCATCAAGGGTATCTTTGTCAACTTCCGTAAATTTCACTCCTCGATTGGCGCGCTCCAACAGATCGGTTATTGGTTTTGTTTCCGCAACAGATAAAAAACCCATTCCCAAAAACTCCTTTTTAAAATGCACCACCACAGATTCTGCCATTCTTTGTGATGAAGGCTCAAAATAGATATCATCATTAAGTAACATATGGGGTAGGTTTTTACCAATAAGAATTACCTCACCTTCGTCAAATTTTTCAATGCTATCCCCAATAAACTGGGTTCCTGAGCTTTTTTCAACCAAAATCAACTCGAGTTCCGGATGGTAGTGCCAAATCTTTAAAAAATGTGGGTATAAATTATGGCTTACCATAAAAGAACTATTATTGGGACTAGTCCTATTTAATAAATGTAGCTTCATGCTTGGTGGTTATGATCTCAAATTAAGCAATTTCCTCCGTTAAACATACCATTTTTAATGTTTTTTCACATAAAAAGCAAAAAAAGTATTGAATATTGTTAAAGGAGAGGAAATACCCCCATTTGGCAATGAATCTTAGGAGTTATAGTGGTAGAACTGCTTTGCCTTCCTGTATGTCCTTTAGAAGTTTCGCAATAGTGGTCTCCTCAAGATTTTTTAATAAGTAACTGTTGGCATTTCCAACCAGATCATGCAAGGCACATGGGTTTTCACTATCACATTCTCTTATACTGAGCATGCATGAAACCAATCGTTGTCTCCCTTCAATAACATCAACAATTGAAATCAATGGAAGCTCTTTATTTGCATCACTGAGGTAAAAACCTCCCTTTGGCCCTCTTGATGAAGAAATAATCCCTTGCCTGGAAAGTACCTGTAAAATCTTGGCCAAATACTCCTTTGGAACATTGATTCTATCAAAAATATCCTTGACCATCAATTTATGGTTCTCACTGGAATGCAGAGCCAAAAATAACACAGCTTTAATGGCATACTTTGAAGAGGTTGTAAGCATAACTATTTGATAGTAAGCCACAAATATAAAAAAGATGTTTTTGTCTGAAATCTGACATTTATCATATTCTACCTTCTTTTGAGGCGATATTTTTGGCCTTAAAATCTAACAATTGTAATCCAATGAAAATTATTGTAAAAAGCAGTGCATTCCTTCTTCTGGTCTTCCTTATAAGTTGTGGAGGAAAAGAGGAAAAGAAAAAAGAAGGTTTTCAGGTACAACGACAGAAATCCACTACCGAGAAAGTTGATTCACAACCAGAAACAAATTCTGTAAAACCCTCTGAAAGGGTCGATCTTGCCAACAAGGGAGTTGGCCCGATAAAATCATTGACTTTAAACGATGACATTGATACGGCTATGTCCGAAGAGGGCAAAGTCATATTTGAACAGATGTGCCTAGCATGCCACAGGGTTGGAAAAAAGTTCATTGGCCCAGCACCGAACGGCATTTTGGAACGACGCTCACCCGAGTGGGTCATGAACATGATCTTAAATCCAGAGGTCATGGTAAAAGAAGACCCTTTGGCCAAAGAACTTCTTATGGAATTCAACGGATCTCCTATGGCCAATCAAGGTCTTACCGAGGAACAGGCAAGGGCCGTCCTTGAATATTTTAGAACCTTATAACAATTAACTATGCAAGTAATCACCAAAATCAAAGTATTTCTAGGTTCGCTCTTGGTGCTGTTTATTATGAACAGCTGCAAGAACGAAGCCAAAACCGAAACTACTACCACGACCAATGTGGAGGCTAAAGAAAGTGACAAAAAGCAGGGACAGGCCTTCCTCAAGGATGATGAAGCCCAACCCAATGTGTTGGATATCGCCATTGGCTCCAAGGACCACACTACCCTTGTGGCCGCGGTGCAAGCTGCCGAATTGGAAAATGCTCTAGTAAATGCTGGGCCCTTAATGGTCTTTGCCCCTACCAATGCTGCTTTTGACGCTTTACCCGAAGGCACTGTGGAAAATCTGCTCAAACCCGAGAACAAAGCCGATTTGGCTGGTATTCTTCAATACCACGTAACTCCCGGGAAATACTCTAAGGAATTCCTCAAAAAATTCAAAAAACTGGGACAGGCAAACAATCAAAATGTTCAGGTCGAAGTAAAAGGGGATGATGTTTTTGTTGGAGGAGCAAAAATAATTGCCAGTGTTCCCTGTGGAAATGGAATTGTGCATGTGGTCGACAAAGTAATGTTACCACCCAGTCAATAATTAAGAACAACTAAAAATAATAACAATGAAAAAAATCCATTATTTAATATTTGCACTTGCAAGCGTTTCGCTACTGTTTACGAGTTGCAATCAGCAGAGCAAAAGCTCAAATGGTGCATTGTCATCGAGCGCAGCCGAAAAGGTATATGTGGCCCCAGGAGAGCACGACGATTTCTACGCCTTTATTTCTGGAGGTTTCAGTGGACAAATGTCCGTTTATGGACTCCCTTCAGGTCGATTGTTCAAAGTTATCCCTGTTTTTTCCCAAGATGCTGAAAAAGCTTGGGGATATAATGAAGAAACGAAGCCCATGCTAAACACTTCCCACGGATTTGTACCTTGGGATGATGCCCACCACCCCGATATTTCCCAGACCAATGGTGAAATTGACGGTCGATACGTTTTCATCAATGGAAACAATACACCACGAATTGCCAAAGTAGACCTTAGTGTCTTTGAAACTACGGAGATTATTGAAATTCCAAACAGTGCTGGTAACCACAGCTCCGCTTTTGTAACAGAAAATACGGAGTACGTTGTGGCCGGAACGCGTTTTTCAGTTCCGATTCCGCAGCAAGATATTTCCATTAAAGAATACAAGGGTAATTTTAAAGGGTCGCTTTCTTTTATAAGTGTTGATCCTGAAGATGGTGGGATGGATCTATCCTTCCAAATACTGATGCCAGGTTTCGACTACGATTTGGCTCACCCGGGTAGAGGTGCTTCCCATGGTTGGATGTTCTTCTCAACATATAATTCCGAAGAATCACACACTTTGATGGAAGTCAATGCCTCCCAAAATGATAAGGATTTTATAGCAGCTGTTAACTGGAAAAAAGCAGAGGAGTACATTAAGGAAGGTAAGTTTACCACCATGCCCGCCAACTATGCGCACAACGTCTATGATGAACACACCCATACAGCTACATCTACAATGAAAAAGGAAGTTCGTATACTAGATGCTTCCGCACTACCAGGCTTGGTTTATCTTTTACCAACACCAAAATCTCCCCATGGATGCGATGTGAACCCAACGGGTGAATACATTGTGGGTAACGGAAAACTTTCATCAGATTTAACGGTACATTCCTTTACTAAAATGATCGATGCCATTGAGAATGAAAAATTTGAAGGAGAAGCCTACGGAATTCCGATTCTTAGCTTTGAAGATGTATTGGCCGGAACGGTTAAACAAGCTGGGTTAGGTCCATTGCACACAGAATTTGATGGTAAAGGAAATGGATATACCACCTTCTTTATTTCATCCGAAGTGGTAAAATGGAAAGTTGGGACCTGGGAAGTAGTTGACAGACAGCCTTGTTACTATTCGGTTGGTCACCTGATGATTCCTGGAGGTAATTCCCGAAAGCCGTATGGAAAGTATGTAGTGGCCATGAACAAAATTACCAAAGACCGTTACTTACCAACGGGACCTGAGGTGACTCAATCTGCGCAACTGTATGACATTTCCGGTGAAAAAATGGAGTTGCTACTGGATTTCCCAACAGTGGGTGAGCCGCACTATGCAGCTGGTATTCCGGCTGAACTGGTGAAACCACGTTCCAGAAAAATCTACAACCTAACTGAGAACAAGCACAAATATGCCACAACCTCAGATGCCAATGTAAGGGTAGAACGTGACGGAAAAGAAGTACATGTCTATATGACTATGATCAGGAGCCATTTTAATCCAGACAATATTGAAGGAATCAAAGTTGGCGATAAGGTTTACTTCCATGTGACCAACCTTGAGCAAGACTACGATGTGCCTCACGGTGTAAGTATGATTGGTGCAAATACCTCAGAGTTATTAATTATGCCCGGACAAACTGAAACTTTTGTTTGGGAACCTAAACAAGTTGGTGTTTGGCCATTCTATTGTACCGATTTCTGTTCAGCATTGCACCAAGAAATGCAAGGTTATGTTAGGGTTTCTCCTGCCAGTTCAGATATTGACCTGACTTGGTCATTGGGTGAAGACTAACACAATAATCCAAATTGTTGGATTCTAATTTAGATAAGCGGGAGGACGTCCCCTCCCGCTTTTTAAACCTTAGTGCTTAAAAAATGAAAAAGAACTCAAAAATCGTAATGTTTATTGCTGTGTTATTGCCACTGCTTCTGTTTGTTTTTCCCCTTTGGAAAATAACGCTGGAAGCTCCGCAATATCCAACTCCCTTGGGAATGTATATCCATATCAATGATTTTTCAGATGCAAATCCGCATGACATCAAAAACATCAACCTGATGAACCATTATGTGGGCATGAAATACATTCCAGATGCCATTCCAGAATTTAAGATATTCCCCATAGGTATCATTTCCACAACAATTCTAGGATTGCTAATTGCTTTTAAGGCAAACTATCGTTGGTATTTATATTGGTTTATTTTAATGATGGTGTTAAGTGCTGCCGGACTTTATGATTTTTATTTATGGGAACATGATTATGGGCATGACCTAGATCCAAAAGCTATTATGAAGTTTACCAATCCCGATGGTTCTGTAATGGGCTTTCAGCCTCCATTATTTGGATCTAAGGATATTTTGAATTTTAGGGCGCACTCCTACCCGCAACTTGGAGCGTTCGGTCTTGGATTGGGCATGGCACTTTCCTTTGTTGCCTATATGCAAGGAAAAAAAGAACAGAAAAATCAGTAATATGAAAAACCTTGGCGGAACTTATTTGCTTTCCTTTCTTTTGATCCTGGTTTTGGGCAGTTGCAGTGTAAAGCCACAGCCCATTATCTACGGAACAGATGGATGTCACTTTTGCAGAATGACGATTGTGGACCAACAACACGCTGCACAAATAGTGACTACAAAAGGAAAAGCATTTAAGTTTGACGCTATTGAATGCATGGTAAACCATTTAAAGGAGGTAGATTCCAATAGCATAGCAATGTATCTCTGCAATTACTACACCGAACCAGGAAAACTAATCGATGTCACTGAAGCCACATTTCTCATAAGCGAAGGGATTCCAAGTCCAATGGGTGAATTTTTAACCGCATTTGATATACCAGCAAGTGCCGAATCTGAAAAAAACAAACATGGGGGCAAACTATATTCCTGGGATGAACTTTTAATCGAATTAAACCAATAATCCATTTAATGTATACCATAAACGAGCAAATAAAAGAGCAAGAAACCAAAGGCTTGCAGGTGGCTTCACTTGTCAAAACAGATGGATTGGAAATATTGACCATCAGTTTGGAAAAGGAAGCAACATTCCCCAGACACACGTCACCCAAAGATGCGCAGTTGATTGTTTTGGAAGGGGATATTGACTTTCATATAAATAAAGTAAAGTACAATCTTACTGCTTACCATCATTTTAACTTCCCCGCGGAGGAGGAACACTGGGTAAAAGCAAACCGAAATTCCAAATTTTTGATTGTACGATAAATAACGATGAAACCTCTAAAAACAATTCCAACTGCGCTCTTTTGCGCAATTCTCTCCATCCTTTTGGGTATGACTTCAATTGTCTATGCCAAGACCATCGAAGTATGCTCCTCCTGTAAGGTCAAGAGTATAAAAAATGGAATTGCACTTGCCACTGATTTTGATACAATTTTAATAAAGAAAGGCACCTACAACGAATTCAATATTAGGGTGGACAAACCCTTGACTCTTTTGGGTGAAAACTACCCAGTTATCGACGGGAGAGATCAAGGTGAAATCATTACCGTGGTTTCCGACAATGTTACCATAGATGGACTATTCATTATAAATGTGGGCACCAGCTATACCGAAGATTATGCAGCAATACGGGTCATAAAAAGTAAAAACTTCCTCATTCAGAATGTGGTTTTGGAAAAGCTATTTTTCGGTATTTATCTTGAAAAATCCAGCAATGGAAGAGTTTATCACAATAAAATAATTGGAGACGCTGTTGAAGAATTCAACTCCGGCAACGGAATTCAGCTTTGGTACAGTAAGAATATTGAGGTAGAACAAAACATTGTGCAGCACGTACGTGATGGTATCTACTTGGAATTTTCTGATGACATTCTTATTAAAAACAATAGCAGCACCAATAATGTCCGTTATGGCTTGCACTTCATGTTTTCCAACAACGATATATACGAAAACAACATTTTTGAGAACAATGGCTCCGGCGTGGCAGTCATGTTCTCCAAGGAAATAATAATGCGGAACAATACATTTCGAAAAAATTGGGGTGCAGCTTCCTTTGGAATGTTGCTGAAAGAAATCAACGATGCCGAAATAATGGGAAATTCTTTTGAAGAAAACACCGTGGGCATCAGTATAGAGGGATCCAACCGAATCAAATATTTGAATAACACCTTTGCCAACAACGGTTGGGCCCTAAAGGTAAGGGGAGCCTGCTATGGCAATACCTTTTCGGCCAACAACTTTCTACATAATTCCTTTGATGTTTCCTACAATAGCAAGCTTAACGACAATATTTTTAAGGGAAATTACTGGAGCAAGTATACCGGTTATGATCTTGATAAGGATGGAACAGGAGATGTCCCCTACCGACCGGTCAAACTCTTTTCCTACATCGTAAACCGTACCCCGGAGACAATCGTTCTGTTAAGAAGCTTGTTTATGGACATTATCGATTTTTCAGAAAAAGTTTCGCCTGTTTTCACACCCGACAAACTTTTGGATGCAACCCCTTTAATGAAAAAAATACAATGATACAGATAGACAACCTCTGCAAACGATTTGGAAAAAACCAAGTGCTCCGTAACTTAAACTTGACCATAGAACAGAAAGGCATTGTTGCCATTTTAGGGCCAAATGGTTCCGGAAAAACCACTTTGATCAAATCAATCTTGGGCATGGTAATACCCAATGAAGGGACCATTACCATCTCTGGTGAAAACATCCGAAACAAATGGAAATATCTTCAGGATATTGAATACCTGCCCCAAATTGCAAACTTTCCGAGCAACCTCAAGGTCAAGGAACTTATACGAATGATCAAAGATTTGCACCAACAACCATCCAAAGAAGAACAATTGATTTCCCTTTTTGGTCTAGAACCCTTTTTAAACAAAAAATTATCCACCCTCTCAGGAGGCACCAAGCAAAAGGTAAATATTGTCATGACCTTTATGTTTGACGGTCCGTTGATAATTCTTGATGAACCCACTACTGGATTGGACCCTGCGGCCTTAATTCAACTTAAACAATTGATTCAGGAAGAAAAATCAAACGGAAAAACCATCTTGGTCACATCCCACATTATGCAATTTGTTGAAGAAGTTGCCGATGAAATCGTTTATTTACTTGAAGGAAAAATCTATTTTAAGGGAAATATTGAAGAACTCAAGAACATGACCAAGCAAACCAATGTTGAACATGCCATTGCGGCTATAGCTTCCGAAAATATCCATGCTTAAAATTTTAAAATATAGCTTTTACGACCTCATACGAAGTAGATGGAGCTACGTTTATTTTCTGTTCTATCTGGCGCTTGGATTTGTATTGCTTTTTTTGAACAACGATGTATCAAAAGCGGTTATCACCCTAATGAACATTATAATTGTTTTGGTTCCGTTGATTGGCACCATTTTCGGTGTCATGTACTATTATAACTCAAGGGAATTCACAGAACTGCTATTGGCGCAACCCATAAGACGAAGCTCAATATTTCTAGGACAATATCTTGGCGTGGCCGGCTCTCTTGCACTTAGTCTCATTCTTGGTTTGGGAATTCCGTTCGTTTTTTATGGTCTGTTTCGAAGTGATGCCATTTTTGACTTTACTTTATTGCTGGTAACTGGAGGTTTTCTAACCTTGATTTTTACCGCGCTTTCATTCAACATCGCCCTATCCAACGAAAACAAGATCAAGGGTTTTGGATATGCCGTACTCCTTTGGCTCTTTATGGCCGTGATTTATGACGGCTTGTTTTTAATGTCGCTTATTGTATTCGAGGAGTATCCGTTGGACACTTTTTCGTTGGTCGCAACTATGTTGAACCCAATTGATTTATCCCGAACCCTGATTCTGCTAAAACTTGATATTTCAGCACTCCTGGGATACACCGGCGCAGTTTTCAAGGATTTTTTTGGCACTAATCAAGGTCTCATTATTTCTCTTCTTATGTTGATGCTTTGGACCGTACTTCCGGTTTGGTGGTTGGTTCGAAAAGCAAGGGCTAAAGATTTCTAAAACAATCCCCTTTTTAATGTAAAAATTGAGGTTGACTGTCTTTGTTCCAAAGTTATTGGTCTAGAAGTTCGATTTATTTCCTATTATATTTTATATTTTGCTGAAGTAATTCAGAGCAAATGCAAATAATCGAATCTTCCCAAGAATACGATGTAATCATTGTGGGATCAGGTGCAGGTGGTGGAATGGCCACCAAAATTCTTTCAGAAGCTGGACTTAAGGTCGCTGTTGTAGAGGCAGGGCCTTTTTTTGATCCTGCAAAACCAGAGCAGATGACCCAGCTTAAATGGCCCTATGAATCACCAAGACGGGGAGCAAGTACCACAAGACCCTTTGGAGATTTTGATTCTGCCTACGGCGGGTGGGATATTGAAGGTGAGCCTTACTCCCATTCCGAAGGAACCGATTTTAAGTGGTTTCGTTCGCGCATGTTAGGTGGACGAACCAATCACTGGGGAAGAATCTCATTGCGTTTTGGACCAAAAGATTTTAAAAGAAAAGATCAGGATGGTTTGGGTGATAACTGGCCAATTGGTTATGAAGATGTAAAACCATACTACGATAAAGTGGATAAACTAATTGGGGTTTTTGGTACCAACGAAGGCCTCCCCAATGATCCAGATGGTTTTTTCCTTCCACCTCCAAAACCTAGACTGCACGAGCTTTATTATATAAAAGGAGCCAGAAAATCCAATGTCCCTGTCTATCCTTCCAGGATGTCCATGCTTACCAAAAGGATA
Organism: Flagellimonas sp. 2504JD1-5; assembly: GCF_053618295.1. Taxonomy (NCBI): domain Bacteria; kingdom Pseudomonadati; phylum Bacteroidota; class Flavobacteriia; order Flavobacteriales; family Flavobacteriaceae; genus Flagellimonas; species Flagellimonas sp. 2504JD1-5. The sequence continues at coordinate 1,985,826 of NZ_JBSIOU010000001.1, read as the reverse complement.
AATAATGAAAGAGGCGTATGTTTTTATTGCGGTCAATGTTCAAGAGCGTGCCAAGTGTATGCCGATTTTTCAGCGGGAACCTGTCTTATCTTCCCGGCGCAGAAAAGCGGGGGACAAATAGATCTTTTTGTCAATTGTATGGTTCGCGAAGTGACGACTAATGATGAAGGTAAAGCCACAGGCGTATCCTACATCAACAAAGAAGACAGAAAAGAATATAAATTAAAGGGCAAAGTAGTTGTTTTGGCCGCCTCTGCCTGTAGTTCTGCCAGGATATTGCTGAATTCAAAAAGTAAACAACACCCCAACGGACTTGGTAATAGTAGCAATGTAATGGGAAAATATTTGCACGATTCCACAGGAAGCAACCTTATGGGCTTCATCCCAGATTTGATGAACCGGGAAACCTATAATGAAGATGGTGTTGGAGGAATGCATGTATATACCCCTTGGTGGCTGGAAAATGCGAAACTCGATTTCCCCAGAGGGTACCATATTGAAATGTGGGGTGGTCTAGGAATGCCCAGTTACGGCTTCGGTTTTAATCCAAATGCCCTGAACCAATTTTTTGGATTACCAGTTGGAGGTTATGGCGATAGCCTTAGAAAAGATGTCAAAAAATACTATGGCTCCACTATTGGTATGGCCGGCCGAGGCGAATCAGTCCCCCAAGAAAGCAATTATTGCGAAATAGATAATACCAAAGTGGACGAATATGGGATTCCGGTGTTAAAATTCAATTATAAGTGGACTGATCATGAAATAAAACAGGTTAAACATATGCAGGATACCTTTGAGGAAATTATCCACAATATGGGTGGCCAAGTGATAGGTGAAAAAGCTGGGAAAGATCAAAATTATGGTATTTTGGCTCCCGGTGAAATCATTCACGAAGTGGGAACCACACGTATGGGCAACGATAAGAAAACTTCAGTAGTAAACAAGTTCCAACAAATGCACGATGTGGACAATGTATTTATTGTTGATGCTGGACCTTTTGTATCCCAAGCAGATAAAAATCCAACATGGACCATTTTAGCGTTGGCATGGAGGGCGTCGGATTATATTGTTGAAGAACTTAAAAAGCAAAACATTTAGTCATGGATAGAAGGAAAAGTCTAAAATCGATTTTGTTGGGAGGTGTGGCCAGTGGACTGGCAGTTCATGGATGTAAGCCAAAATCTGAATCAGTAGCTGAGGAAATAGTTCCGTTCAAAAGCTATACCTATGGTAGAACACCTAAAGAGGAAGAGCGCGACCAAGAACTTTTGGAAGAAGTGTTTTTTAATGAACACGAAATGGATACCATAGCTGTACTCTGTGATTTGATTCTACCCGCCACAAACGAATACGGTAGTGCAACTGAAGCGGAAGTACCCGATTTTATAGAGTTTATGGTGAAAGATATCCCAGAATTACAAACCCCATTACGTGGCGGACTTATGTGGCTCGACCATAAATGTAATACAGATAACAATGTTGTATTTAAATCAGCAACAAGGGAACAACAAAAAGCCATTTTGGATACAATTGCCTTCCCCGACCCGGAAATTTCCGAGCAGGAACAACCCTTGGAAATCCAATTTTTCTCAACAATGCGCAACCTGACCGTATCTGGATACTATACCACAAAAATGGGCATTGAAGAACTGGGCTATAAAGGTAATATGCCCAATGTTTGGAACGGCGTTCCGGACGAGGTACTTGCCAAACATGATGTCTCTTATGACGAGGAATGGCTTGCCAAATGTGTAGATCAAAGTAAGCGGGCAGTAATTGCCGAATGGGATGAAAACGGAAATCTACTGACATAAGTCTTTCATTCGTTCAAATAGTTTGAAAAGCCCATTGGAACAAGTTAAATTTTATCGATATTTGCCCGCAAATTCAAAATGCCCACGTGGTGGAATTGGTAGACACGCTACCTTGAGGGGGTAGTGTTCGAAAGGACGTGCTGGTTCGACTCCAGTCGTGGGCACAAAATCCAAGTTTTGTTTTGGGTTTCCGAATTCAAGGGGGAAAATCGGCGAAAATGGCTGTTTTATCCCCTTTTTTATTTAGAATAACAAGATTGTATTGCTATTGACTTGTCTTGATTCCTATAAAAGAAGAAAAATCCTCTATCATTTTTAATTCCTAACAAAAAAGTAAGAATTTTTGATTCCATATCATTGATTTTATTTACAAAAAAGTTATTTTAGTGGCTCAAATCAACCTCATGAATAAGCATCTAAAGAACCAAATCTATGGCTCTATTGGCATAGTATTACTTACCGTATTATTTGTACTTTATAAAATCTGGGCAGAACAATCATAGCAGTACGGATTAACCTCTTACTTTATTTTCCAACATTCTCAAAGTCTCTTTTTATTCCCTCTTCCGAAGGCTTTAGAAAAATCATATAAAGTATCAAAAATACCCCTATCAAGAGCAATTCCTTTTTTAGGAACAAAATTAGAAATGCCGCTCCCTCTAGTAACGCCCAGCGAATTAAAGACGCGGTTTGATAAGTCCCTATTTTGTCTTCCATATTTAATCCCCTATCCACATTTTTTAATTGTTGCTTGTACAGCACGTTTCCAAGAAAAATGGCCGATATCGGAATGAGCAGATAAACCAAGGTAGACGAATCAATCGTTTGGATTTTGATAAAATCAAGCGTATACAAATCGCCTAGAATAAAATAAGCCAAGGCAATTCCCAAGCAAAAACCAATATGGATTGTTTTGATAGTCTTTAATTTTTCCTTCATAAACCAAGGTTTGAGTAGATGATCGCTTTGAACTAAAATTGGTCAACCCAAAATAGTCAATTTATAGACTTAGGGATGCAAAAATCCCAATCACACTACCCTTTTGCGTTAAAACAATAAAACATTTTGATTCCATCTTCACAAATTTAATGGCATTAAATTAGGCCAACTCCAATTAAATTGTAAATTTGTTTAATGTTTATTAATAAAAGATGAACAATGTAAAAGCTTCCTTCAGTATCCGTGACATGGAAAATCTGTCCGGAATCAAGGCACACACCATCCGGATTTGGGAAAAAAGATACAATCTGTTTACCCCTGAAAGAACAGATACGAACATAAGAACGTATAGCATTGGTAGTCTTCAAAAACTTTTAAACGTAACGCTACTGTACAACAATGGCTATAAAATTTCCAAAATAGCCAAGATAGAAGAAGCCCAGATACCGGTAATGGTAAGGGAAATTGTTTCCAACAACAGCGCAAAAAGTCATGCCATAAATGCATTCAAACTAGCCATGGTCAATTTTGACCAAACTCTTTTTCTAAATACGTATAGCAGTTTGCTCTCCGAAAAATCATTCAGGGAGATTTTCTCGGACGTGTTCATTCCCTTATTGAATGAGCTTGGCCTTCTGTGGCAAACGGATACTATCAGTCCCGCGCATGAGCATTTTATCACCCATTTGATCAAACAAAAACTGTACATCAATACGGAAAAGTTACAAATGGTAGAGCCTATTAAAAAAGATAGGGTTTTTGCGCTTTTTCTACCCGAAAATGAAATACATGAACTGGGATTGCTTTATATCAATTATGAAATAACGCTTAGGGGCTACAAATCCATTTATTTGGGACAGACCATGCCCATTGAAAGTTTGGAAGACCTATCGAAGTATTACGACAACCTCACTTTTCTTTCATATTTCACGGTTTCACCCACCAAAGATGATTTGGCTTCATATTTTGATAAATTCTCCAAGACCTTGAACGCTGGAAATTCAAATTTGTACGTGCTGGGACACCAAATACAATATGTGGATGAAAACAGTTTACCCAAGAATATCAGAATCTTTGATTCCATAGAAAAAGTTATAGGTATCTTGTAATGACATCCCAAATCAAAAAATGAAAAAGGTAATTGTTATCGGTTCCGGTTTTTCCTCACTCTCTGTAGCCTGTTATTTGGCACAAGCTGGGTTTTCAGTTGAATTGTTCGAAAAAAATTCCACCTTAGGTGGAAGGGCCAGACAATTCAAAAAAGACGGGTTCACTTTTGATATGGGCCCCAGCTGGTATTGGATGCCTGATGTTTTTGATAACTTCTTTGCAGACTTTGGTAAAAAAACGTCAGATTATTATCAGCTTGACAAGTTAGACCCCGCCTACAAGATTTTTTTTAAGGACGATACCATCACCATAGGTGATTGTATGGAAAAAATTTGCGAAGAGTTCGAACGTATTGAGTCTGGAAGTGCTATCAAATTGAAAAACTTCATCAACAAAGCGCAAGACAATTATGATATCGCCATTAACAAGGTTGTACTCCGTCCGGGTTTGTCACCTATGGAACTCGTAACAAAAGAAACAGTGCTTCGGGTTGATCAATTTTTCAAAACCATCAGTCACGAAGTCCGAAGGCGATTCAAAAACCCGAAGTTGATTTCTGTTTTAGAGTTTCCGGTGCTTTTCCTAGGTGCGAAACCCAGTAAAACACCTTCCTTTTACAGTTTTATGAACTTTGCCGACTTTGGTCTAGGTACTTGGCACCCTAAAGGTGGAATGTATCAAGTAATAAAAGCCATGGAAACCTTGGCATTGGAGCTTGGCGTAGAAATCCAAACGGACAGCGCTATCGATGAAATTTTGGTCGATACCGGAAAAGTGAAAGGTGTCAGATGTAAAGAACAAAATCATAATGCTGATTTAGTTGTAAGTGGAGCTGACTATCATCATTCTGAAAGTTTGTTACCCAAAAAATATCGTCAATATTCCGAAACGTACTGGAACAAAAAAACTTATGCTCCCTCCTCCCTGCTATTCTACATTGGTTTCGACAAAAAATTAAATCATATCGAGCACCATAATCTGTTCTTCGACACCGATTTTGATCAGCATGCCATAGAAATTTATGACAATCCACAATGGCCTAGTAAACCTCTGTTCTATGCTAATTTTCCGTCGGTAACAGATGCTTCCATGGCCCCGGAGGGTTGTGAGACAGGATTTTTCCTAGTTCCGATAGCACCTGATTTACAAGATACCCCGCAATTAAGACAGCAATATTTTGATATTATCATGGATAGATTTAGCCAGCATACAGGTCAAGATGCCAAAAAATCCATTATCTTTAAAGAGAGCTTCTGTGTAAATGACTTCATAGAACAATACAATTCTTATAAAGGCAACGCCTACGGTTTAGCCAACACATTGCGCCAAACTGCCTTTTTAAGACCTAACCTCAAAAGTAGCAAAGTAGAAAATTTGTTTTTTACTGGTCAACTTACTGTACCAGGTCCTGGCGTTCCGCCAGCCTTAATTTCTGGAAAATTAGTTGCTGACCTGATAATTAAAAAAACGTAAGCAATGAAAACTATTTTTGATCGTGTATCCTATGATTGCAGCAAAATTGTGACCGAAACCTACAGCACTTCCTTTGCCTTGGCCACAAAAATGCTATCAACCTCAATTCGAAAAGATATTTACAATATTTATGGTTTTGTTCGCTTTGCAGACGAAATTGTGGACAGCTTTCATGACTATAACAAAAAAGAATTGTTCGAGGATTTTGAAGCTTCATTTGAAGCTGCCATTCAAAATAAAATCAGTTTAAATCCCATTTTAAACTCTTTTCAGCATACCTATCACAAATATGATATCCCCATTCATCTGGTTGAGGCTTTTATGAAAAGCATGCGTATGGACTTGACAAAAAAGAAGTATACCTCTTATAAAGAATATAAAGAATACATCTACGGATCAGCCGATGTGGTGGGTTTGATGTGTCTTTGTGTTTTTGTGGATGGTGACAAAGAAAAGTATGAAGAACTAAAGGAATCAGCCATGGCTTTAGGTTCTGCTTTTCAGAAAGTGAATTTCTTACGAGATTTAAAGGCCGATTTTGAAGATTTGGACCGTTCCTATTTCCCGAACACCAATTTAATGGAGTTGGATGAAGTGTCTAAAAAGAGCATCGTGGATGAGATCAAAGCAGATTTCGAAATTGGGTATTCGGGCATTCTTAAACTTCCCGAACAGGCCAAGTTTGGAGTATATACTGCCTATCGGTATTATAAAAAGTTGCTTCAGAAATTACAGAGCACACCTCCTTTGGAAATAAAAAATACCCGAATCCGAGTGCCTAATTATCAAAAATTCGGACTTTTGGCGGAGTCTTATGTAAACTATAAATTACAACTGCTCTAGATGAAAACTCTCTTTTGGATATCCATTTTTTTTGCCACCTTTTCCGTTATGGAATTTATGGCCTGGTTTACCCATAAGTATGTAATGCATGGATTTTTGTGGAGTTTGCATAAAGATCATCACAAAAAGGACCATGATTCGTGGTTTGAACGGAATGATGCTTTTTTCATTTTTTATGCAATTGTCAGTATGATTTGCTTCTATTTGGGTGCGGAAACTGATTTCTGGTATGGCTGGCCTCTGGGGTTTGGAATATTGGCCTATGGTATTGCATATTTTTTTGTGCACGATATTTTTATCCACCAACGGTTTAAGTTGTTCCGAAATGCCAACAATTGGTACGCCAAAGGAGTCCGAAGGGCGCATAAAATGCATCACAAACATTTAGGCAAAAAGGATGGGGAATGTTTTGGTATGTTGATGGTTCCCTTTAAATACTTTAGGAAGTAAATCTTAACCCGCTCTCTAAAAAAACGCACTGTCGGGTCGAGCGCAGTCGAGACCTAATTATTCACCTCTCAACTACGCTCGAGGAGACATCAAGGTTTATTTTTCCAAAAGGAGCTGATCTAACAGAACCCTGATACTTTCCGAGTTCCAATTGGCGGCGCCTTTTTCGTCCACCACAATTTTTCCAGATTTATTTATGATATAGGTCGCCGGAATACTTCCAGACATCAACTCGTATGGAATTTGCGAGCGCTCTAAATAGACAGGTAAATCATAGTTCTTTTTTTGAAGAAACTTCATCACCTTTTCATGGGACTCGCTTGTGACCAGTACAAATTTCACTTTTTTACCATAATCTTGGTACAATTTTTCAATACTTGGAAGTTCGGCTACGCAGGGTGGACACCAAGTAGCCCAAAGATTCACCAGAATCACCTGTCCTTTATTTGATTCAAGGTTTATTTGGTTTCCTTCCAAATCAGCTAATCGCCAATTATAATTGTTCAAAGTCTTTTGCCTATCAGTTTTGACCACATCGGCGCTCGTTGCAAAAATCTTTCCTACAAAAACACGGGCATGAAATCCAACCGGAGTAAACACAATTAAAACAATGGCCAATATCCAAAAGACATTGCCCAAATGTTCTTTAGCAAGTTTCATTATATTATTCGGCAATCAATTTATCCAATAGGTTATACACCTTGGTCGTACTCCAATCTGCAATCTTTCTTTTATAGATTACAATATTGCCTTTTTTATCAATGAGGTAGGAAGAAGGCACCTCATTTGGATTGATAGGATTTTTTTCGCCAATAATTAAATAAGTGACAGGGAAAGTAAATCCGTGTTTGGCCATAAACTCCTCAACAGGTGGTCTGTTTTCATTGGTAATGATGTAAAAGTCCATTTTGCCCTTGTAGGTATCGTACATTTCTTGAATACTGGCCAATTCCGCTTCGCTAGGCAAGCGCCATGAAGCCCAAAGGTTTATGAAAATTACATTGCCTTTCGATTTCTCAAAATTGAAAAAATTCCATTCCGCATCTTTGAGTTTCCAATCATAGTCCGTGATTTTTTCACGCTTTGATTCTTCTATAATGGGAGGTGATGAAGAAAAGACCCGATTTAATAGAATTTTGCCATAATGACCCATCGGAGTCACAAAAAAGGAAAGCACAAAAAGAATAATGGCAATATTAAAAATGGTCCTTTTACTGATTTTCATTCGGTTAGGGTTTGGTTAAAACTAAAAAACTCCTGATGCAATATCAGGAGTTTCTTTGAATTATCCGAAAGGTATTTTATGCATTCTCTTTTTTAATCACATTTAAGGCGGAACCTTCATTAAACCAATGAATTTGTGATTCGTTGTAAGAATGGTTTGTGACAATGGTATCCTTGCTTCCATCAGCATGAACAACCTCTAAAGTCAAAGGTTTGCCCGGTGAAAACTCCTTAATGTCAACAAAGTTGAAGGTATCGTCCTCTTGTATCAAATCATAATCGCTTTCATTAGCAAAGGTCAAGGCCAACATTCCTTGTTTTTTCAAGTTGGTCTCATGAATCCTTGCAAAAGACTTGACCAAAACTGCAGCAACACCTAAATGGCGTGGCTGCATTGCAGCATGCTCTCTTGAAGAGCCTTCTCCATAATTGTGGTCACCAACAACAATGGTTCTTATTCCTTCTTTTTTATAAGCACGCTGGGCATCCGGCACAGCACCGTATTCCCCAGTCAATTGATTCTTTACAAAGTTTGTTTGCTTGTTATAGGCGTTGACGGCACCGATCAAGGTGTTATTTGCTATATTATCCAAATGTCCACGGTATCTCAACCATGGTCCTGCCATTGAAATATGGTCGGTAGTACATTTCCCAAAAGCCTTAATCAACAGCTTTACTCCTTGAAGACTGTCCGAAGAGATTGGAACAAATGGTTCTAGCAATTGAAGTCGCTCTGAAGTTGGCGAAACCACAACCTGTACTCCGCTTCCATCTTCCATAGGGGCTATAAAACCAGCATCTTCTACAGCAAAGCCTTCCGGGGGCAGCTCATACCCTCTTGGTTCATCCAACATTACTTCTTCACCATCTTCATTAATCAATTTGTCGGTGACAGGATTAAAATCCAATCTGCCGGCAATTGCAATAGCGGTCACCAATTCTGGTGAACCAACAAATGCTAGTGTATTCGGGTTACCATCTGCACGTTTTGCAAAATTCCTATTGAAGGAATGTACGATGGTATTTCTTGGTCCTTCAGCAGCTTTATCTCCATAACGGTCCCACATTCCTATGCATGGTCCACACGCATTTGCGAATACTGTGGCTCCAATGGAATCAAAAGTGTCAATAAACCCGTCCCTTTCAATTGTGAATCTGACCTGCTCAGATCCTGGGGTTATGGTAAATTTTGATTTTGTTTTTAAGTTTTTGTCCGAAACCTGCTTTGCCAAAGATGCAGCTCTAGAAATATCCTCATAGGATGAGTTGGTGCAAGATCCTATTAATCCTACTTCAACATTCAATGGCCAGTCGTTAGCTTTTGCAGCTTCACTCATTTTTGAGATTGGAGTTGCCAAATCTGGTGTAAAAGGTCCATTTAAGTGCGGTTCTAAATCATTTAAATTGATTTCAATCAACTGATCAAAGTATTGCTCAGGATTTGCATATACTTCGGCATCGGCGGTTAAATGCTCTTTCACCTCCAAGGCAGCATCAGCAACATCCGCTCTATCTGTAGCTCGAAGATATCGATCCATAGATTCATCATATCCAAAAGTAGAAGTGGTTGCACCAACCTCAGCTCCCATATTACAAATGGTTCCCTTACCGGTACATGACATTGAAATCGCGCCTTCTCCAAAATATTCGATAATAGCACCTGTTCCTCCTTTAGCCGTAAGAATATCGGCTACTTTTAGAATTACATCTTTGGGTGCCGTCCAACCAGACAGTTTCCCGGTCAATTTAACCCCAATCAACTTGGGAAATTTAAGTTCCCAAGGCATTCCGGCCATAACATCAACGGCATCCGCGCCTCCAACTCCTATTGCCACCATACCCAATCCGCCAGCGTTCACGGTATGGGAATCGGTTCCAATCATCATCCCGCCTGGAAACGCGTAGTTTTCAAGTACAACTTGGTGAATAATTCCAGCTCCCGGCTTCCAGAATCCAATTCCATATTTATTGGAAACTGATTCTAGAAAATCAAAAACCTCGTTACTGGTTTCATTTGCTCTTTTTAAATCGGCACTTGCACCAACTTTTGCTTGTATAAGGTGATCACAGTGTACCGTGGTGGGAACTGCTACTTTTGGCTTTCCAGCATGCATAAATTGCAATAATGCCATTTGAGCGGTTGCATCTTGACATGCTACCCTATCCGGGGCAAAATCCACATAGTCCTTACCTCTGGTAAATTGATTGGAAGGTGTTCCTTCCCATAGATGCGAATACAATATTTTTTCTGCAAGTGTCAAAGGTCGCCCCACTAGTTCGCGTGCTTTTTCTATGCGCTCCCCCATAGAAGCGTAGACACCCTTGATCATGTCAATGTCAAATGCCATTTTAGATTGGATTTAAGATTTTTACAATTCGGCTAATTTACTAAAATACCTACGATTTAGGAATTAGAATATGGCAAATAAGTCGGTAGGATTTTGTATTTATAACAATTCTGAAACAATTTTTTCTTCAGAAATGCCTTCGGCCTCCGCTTTGTAGTTTTTTAGTATCCTATGTCTTAAGATTCCCATAGCGATTGCCTTAACATCTTCAATGTCTGGAGAAAACTTCCCATGGATTGCTGCATGTGCCTTTGCGCCCAATATTAAATTTTGGGATGCTCGAGGTCCGGCCCCCCAATCCACATAATTGTTTACAAAATCCAAAGACTCTTCCATGCCCGGTCTGGTCCTATTTACCAATCTCACCGCATAATCAATTACATTGTCAGGAACAGGTATTCTGCGCACCAAATGTTGGACTTCAATTATTTCTTCGGCGCTAAAAAGGGTATCAAGTTGAACTTCTTCATCAGTGGTGGTGGATTTAACCACTTGAATCTCCTCTGCAATAGAAGGGTATTTTAACTCAATTGCGAACATAAAACGATCCAATTGAGCTTCGGGCAAAGGATAGGTCCCTTCTTGTTCAATAGGGTTTTGTGTTGCCAATACAAAATAGGGCATATCCAATTTATACTGTTGTCCTGCGATGGTCACTGCCTTTTCCTGCATGGCCTCCAGAAGTGCAGCTTGCGTCTTTGGTGGTGTTCGGTTGATTTCATCAGCAAGTATAATATTACCAAATACAGGACCTTTGATGAATTTAAAATTTCTGTTTTGGTCCAGCACCTCGCTCCCTAGAATATCACTTGGCATTAAGTCAGGGGTGAACTGAATCCTTTTAAAATCGAGCCCCAATGTTTGTGCAATAGTATTTACCATCAAAGTTTTGGCCAAACCAGGAACACCGATCAATAGGGAATGTCCGCCGGTATAAATTGAAAGTAGAATTTGCTCAATTACCGAATCTTGGCCAACAATGACCTTGGCGATTTCATTTTTTAGGGTTTGATGTTTTTTTACAAGGTTTTCAACCGCAATAACGTCTGACATGCATTTAGTCCTTTACCCAGTTATTTGCAAAATCGCAACCTCTATTTTCGGTGTTTACGTGGATATACGTATCATCTATATGCTCGTTCATCCATTCTTTGATAGCATTAAACTGCTTTTCCCTTAGCGCCAGTTCTTGAATTTTGATATAATCTTGCGCAAAATCAGCCTGATGCTCATCGTAGCGGTTTGAAATCTTCATAATCTTGAACTTGGGCGCCCCTCCTCTTTGGTCATCCTCGCGTATTGGCTTGGAAATTTCTTGATCTTTAAGGTTTCTGACTTGATTGTACAAAGTCGGGTCCATTTTTGTCAACTCAAATCTTGAGTCAAAATTAATCGGGTTACGAAGCAGCCCGCCATCAAATTTGGTTTCTTTTTCTTCAGAAAAGTTCAATGCGGCATCGGCAAATGTATACTTACCATCCAAAATCTGTTGACGGATACTATCTAGTTCCTTAACGGCTGCCTCCATGGCACTTTGGGGTATTTCAGGTATAAGAAGAATATGTCTTAGATCTAATTCCTGTCCCCTGATTTTCTCAATATAAATGATGTGATACCCAAAATCGGTTTCAAAGGGTTCAGAAATCTCCCCTTCCTGCAAACTAAAGGCAACGTCTTTAAATTCCTTGACAAAAGGTGTCTCTCGTGTCATGCTATAAAATCCTCCTTTAGATTTTGAGCCTGGATCTTGTGAATATAGAATGGCCTTTACATTAAAACTGGCATCGTTATCTTCAACATCCTGTTTTATTTGTTTCAATCTGTCAATTACCTTTTGCTTCTCTTCTTCAGGTGCCGTAGGTTGTTTTACAATTTGGGCAATCTCCAGTTCCGCTCCGAAAACGGGTCTCTCACTTTCAGGAATCTTATTGAAAAACTGACGTACCTCTTCTGGAGTAACCTCAATTTCCTCTACAATCTTACCCTGCATTTTCTCTGAAAGCATTCGAAGCTTGTTAATTTCGAACAGTTCTGTTCTGAAACTTTCAATATCTGGTTTCTTATAAAACTTCAACACTTTTTCAATAGATCCAACCTGAGCGGTAAGTTGCTGAATTTGTCTATCGCTCTGTGCATTTACTTGATCATCCGACACCAAAAGACTGTCTTGCACGGCCTGATGGGCATACAAACGATCTTCCATCAACTTTCCAAGGACACTGCATCGCGTAAAATCAGCAGTTGAAGCTCCCTGGCTTTTTAGGTCGATGAACGTTTTCTCAATATCTGATTCGAGAATTACGTAGTCCCCAATCACCGCTGCAATACCATCCAATTTTACTTTTTTGGTAACCACTGTGGTATCCTTTTTTTCCAACGTCGCCTGATCGCTTTCCTGGGCATTAATAAATCCAAAAGTGACAAATAATGCCAGTGCGAGCAGTTTCTTATTCATTTTTTTCATAGACCTCAAATTCATTCTTCTTTGTTGCTTCGTCAATAATTTCTGTTTCCAGCTTTCGTACATAATCCAACCTACGTCGATTTAGAATCAGCTGTTTAATATCTGGAGATATATATTCAAAAGGCGCCGTGTCGTTGACTTCCAAAACCTCTCTCACCCTACCCAAATATACCCCTAAGGAGTCTTCCAACTCAAAAAATTGTGATTTTTTTAAGTAGTTGGCTTCATTTACAGAGGTTAGTGCAGGTATTTCCTCCATTACCCTTGATGCACTCACCCAAACAGAGTCGTTAAAATGTAACTTTTTGAATTGTACAGCTATGGAGTCGAGGTATTTTTTGTCCTCTTCCTCCCAGTTTTTCATTTTTGCGATTACCTGATCTTTGTCCAAAAATTGAGGGGGCAAGGTCACAAAACGCAACTGGACCAACTTCTCATTCAATTTAAAGTTCTCTTTTTCCCTTTCGTAATATGACCTCAGTTGTGCTGTTGTTACCGCAGTATCTTGTGCCTGCAATACCAAAGCTTCGATGTAGGCCCGTGTATACAAATCTGCCCGGTAATCCTCGACCAAACGGTCAAACGCAGTTAATTCCTCCTCCGGAAGGTTTATTTTAGACTTGGATAGCAACAATTGTTTTGAAGCCCAGTTGTTGATGTAGTTAGTTACAAACAGAGCACTATCCTGTGGAGACATATCGTCTCGTATGAGTGAAGCTACATCATCTTTATAAAGGTAAATATCCCCTACCCGGGCCAGCGGTTCTTTTTCTGCTTTTTCCCTAAAAATGGAACCGCAAGAACCTAGAAATACAAGAATAATCAAGCCCAAAAGAGGCCTTATATTTTTTTGGAGCATAAGCATTCCGCAAAAATAACAATTACTGCATCCCACGCAAGCAGGTTCCATTCTCATTAACAGATTTTTAGTACGATATTTAAACCGCGGAATTTATTACATTAGTACAACCACAAACTAAACTAGGATGGAAAAAGTCTTGGATAGAAAAATTAAACTGATATGGGATTTTCGCGGACCAGGAGCTGCCAAAACTGCAGAACACTATAGAAAGCACCTTGAAGAGTTTATTATAATAGAAGAATTGAAGTTTGACATTACAGGCGTAAATCATTTTAGCGACACCCATAGTATTGCCTATTTGGTGGTCGCCGAATTTGAAATGGATGAAGCGCGTGAAATCTTGAAACCACATAGGGGTGAGGTCTACTTGAATGACTTTTGATGGTTCTCAATAAAGAAACATCCAAATACAAGCTTGTTTTGTTTACATTTTTTGGCATGTTTTTTATCTCATGTCAAAAAGAGCAATCCACAAATCCTTTGGAACAAGTACTTGCATCTGAGCATGTTTCTATAGCAAAGGTAATGGACAGCATTGCGCATTTTGAGGTTCAAATTCGGTACACCCAGATTCACAGGGAAAAGGATAACATCCGATTCAAGGATTTTGATTTTCAGGTTGACAAGAACAATTATTTCTATCCTGCGAGTACCGTTAAGTTTCCGGCTGCTGTTGCTGCTTTGGAAAAATTGAATGCTATCGATTCACTAACAATGGACACCCGTTTCTATATTGAAGGGGATTCTGTGGAAACAACTTTCAAAAAGGCCATTTCTGAAATATTTGCAGTATCGGACAATGCTGCAAATAACCGATTGCTCGAATTTTTAGGTCAGGATGAGCTTAATACAAGAATGTTGGACAAAGGTGTTGGACCTATTCGGATAGCTCATCGTCTATCTACATCCGATGCTGATAATGTGACGACCAAACCTTTGATCATTTATTTAAACGATTCAACCACTGCAAGTAGTACACCCATTATAAATACCTATCCGACACAACTTCAGCTGAACAAAATCAAAAAAGGAAATGCTTTTTATTCCGATGACTCATTGCAAGAGGGACCCTTTGACTTTTCAAAAAAGAATTATTATCCGATTGAAGCGCAGCACGCTTTGCTAAAACGCATTATTTTTCCAGATGTCTTTCCCCAGGAACAGCAATTTAACTTAAGCAACCTGCAACGTGAATTTCTTCTGGAAGCAATGCATACCTTGCCAAAAGACCTCGGCTACGACACACAGGTTTACTATGACAGCTATGTAAAATTTTTTATGTTCGGGGATTCTTCCGAACCCATGCCGGAGCATATCAAAATATATAACAAAGTGGGTTATGCCTATGGCACCTTAACAGATAGCGCTTACATCAAAGACGAAAAGAACAATCTTGATTTTATGGTAACCGCTACCATTTTGGTCAATAAAGATGGTATCTTTAATGATAATGTGTATGAATATGACGCTGTTGGAATACCTTTTTTAGCTCAGTTAGGTCGAGAATTGTATCAATATGAATTAAATCGTAAGCCATGAACAAATTGACTTTTGATTGTTTCACCAAGAAAATCTTTATTAAAGCCTCAATGGAAAAATTGTATTGGTGTTGGGGAACTTCCGCTGGAATAACTTCATGGTTTTTGAGCAATGCGGACTACATTTCGGCTTCTGGAGAAAAAAGAGCTGATGATGAAAAAATCCAAGCAGGGGACACTTATACTTGGAAATGGCACAACTGGGATGGGACCGAAACAGGCAAAGTGCTCAAAGCCAATGGTGTTGATTTTTTGGAAATTTCCTTTGCCGACAGCAATGTCTCGGTAGCTCTGGAAGATCATGACAAAGCGGTGCTGCTTACATTAAAACAATTCGATATCCCCACAGACGACCAGAGCAAGCTTAATATCCATCATGGATGTAGTAATGGTTGGACCTTTTGGTTGGCCAATCTTAAGGCCTATTTGGAGCACGGAATATTGCTGAACGAAACCGAATTTGATTTAAGGAATATCCCCCTCTCCGGTTTTGAGTTCGTAAATATGTAATAACAATCACATTTGGGCAATAAGATTCTATGAAGGTTCTACTATCTATAATTGCTGTATATTTTATCGTTTGCTCTTGCAAATTGAATCCCAATGAAAAGGGATCGCAAGCAACGGATTTGGATGAAGCCAAGGGAAGCACAAATCCTGCTGTAGTTCAATGGGTTACGGGTGACCTTTTGCAAAATGTGGAAAGTGTTGCCTACGACCCCGTGAACCATGTTTACTATGCATCTTGCGGAAAGGACTACAAACTGGGGACGAATGGATACATTTCCAAAATATCATCGACAGGGGAATTATTGGAAGCAACATGGATAAAAAACCTTAATCGTCCCACGGGAATGGCAATCAGGGACAATATACTATATGTAGCGGATATCAATCGACTTTTAATTATTGACATCGCTAAAGGCCAAGTCATGGAAAGTATCCCAGAACCAATTCCGAATTCCGGGTTGAATGATGTAGCTGTCAATCATAAAGGTGACCTATTCATAACTGCTTCATTTGTGCACTCCATCTTTAAATTAGAACAGGAGCATTTAGAAATTTTCATCGAAGATGACGAAAAATTAAAATGGGCCAACGGCATTACGTTTGTTGGGAAAGATTTGATAGTGGGCGGCACGAATCTGGTAAAAATTGACATTGCATCAAAGAAAATTGACGTATTGATACTAAAACCTTCCATAGCAGACTTTGATGGGATAGTTTCCGATGGAATAGGAGGACTATATGCAACTACTGTGGAAAATAGTGCCCTCTGGTACATAAATGAAAACCTTGAGGTAAAAGAAATGGCCTCTGGAGGAGGTTATTTTGGTGATTTAGATTATTTAGTATCCCAAAAAAAGTTGTCCATTGCCAGGGGAAATAAAGAAACCAACACCTTTTTTATTGAAACCCGCAACACCATCGATTAGACAAGTTAACCCATAAGGCCAAAACCCACATTTGCCCTTTCAATCAACGATCTTGAAAAAGATATCAACCCAAGGTCGCATCCTCAGGTTTCATTTCCCATCTTCCATTGTACAACAAAACCTCATCAAAATCAATTCCTTCTATGTGTTTGAGTGTTTGATTTTCAGAATCCCATTCAATTTTTCTTCCTAATTTCCACGATAATCCTGCCATGTGGGCCGCTATTGCCTCTTCAAAGCCTTCTTTGATTCCACAGCTAACCTTTCCACCATTTTTAATGACACTCAGCCACTCTCTCATGTGAAGAAAGGTCGAATCAACCCGAACCCCATCAATATAGGTCCACATAAGGCCTTTGTCTGCAAAATATTGGGATGTGGCAGAGGATATGGCATCGGGCACATTTGCAGCTGGATTGTATTGATAAATTGGAATTTGCGGCTTCATTTTCTCAGTCTCTAACATTTCAGCATACCTGGTAGAAGCAATATCAGGCCAAATGGTAAGTTTGTTGCCTAGCTCCATAGTGGCATCATGCCCCATTAAAATTGTTGGTCTACCAAATGAATTTCCGAGCGAAGCACTATAACAAAAAGTCATTCCCTTTTCTTTGCCCTTTGCCTGACTACTTCCTGTTGAAAAATTGGGGAATTCCATATTTACCTGAAGTACATCAGGCACGTTTCTGCCATCGTTATGAGTATATATACCGCCAGATGCTGAAACAGATTCTGGAATACCCATATTGAGCACACAGTTCAAACGGTCGTAATCATGGGTCAACAAATCGCCAGAAAGCCCTGAACCATAGGCCCACCATTTACGCCATCTGAAAAAATGGTTTTTGTTGAAGGGAACCTTGGGAGCGGACCCCAAAAACTGGTCCCAATCAATGGTATTGGTATTGGCCTGATCATGGATATCGTAGTTCCATGCTCCATTATCATCATTTCTGTTGGTATTGGTTTGGATCAGGGAAATATGACCCAATGTTCCTTTTTCAACAATATCTCTTGCCGTTCTAAAACTTAAGGTTTGTCTGTGTTGATGTCCTATTTGTAGAATCGCATCAGATTTTTTGGCAGCATCGCGCAATTGATAGGTTTCTTCAACGGTATGGGTCATGGGCTTTTCCACATAAACATGAACGTTGTTGTTCAATGCTTCAATGGCCATCGGGGCATGCCAATGGTCCGGTGTAGCAATTACAACTGCATCTATGTCTTCACTATGTATCATTTCTTTATAGTTGGAGTACCTTTTAATCTTATTTTCTGATGTTGAAAATGATCTTATGGCCTTCTCGGCCCTAACATCAAAAACATCACATATTCCTGCCAATTTTACATTGAGTTTGTCTTGTGCCAGAAAGTCTTCCAATGCTTTGTTATTGGGGTCTTCTTCCGCCGCCAATCTCATTTCTTCTTTCCATTCCTCCGTGGCAAATCCCAAAGACCTACAAAGTTGTTCCCCTCTGATTCCAAAGCCAATGATACCAATTTTGACAGGATTACCTCCTATTCCTGGCACGGCAGGTGGTAAGGATGGACTAATGTTCAATTGATTCAGAATTTCAGACCGTTTCTTTTTACGGTTGACCACAGATGCGGCACCTGCCCACCAGACAGCGCCCAAAATGGGAAGTCCACCCAAACCTTTCAATAAATCTCTTCGTGTCCAGTTCATAGCTATTGTGTTTTGGTTAATTGTCCTTTTTAAAATGCCCAAGCCCAAAAAAACGGGCGGTCGGATAGTTGTAAATAACAACGCAGGCCACTAGTTCAATCAAATTTTTGTTTACCCACCAATAATTACCTTCCACATTGATTTGCTGGATCCCAGGAAAAGATGGATGGGCCAGATAGTATAAACTCAAAAGGGCAATAGCGACCAAAGCCCCTTTCTTTTCAAAAATTCCAAGAAGGAATGTAATTCCCACGACCAAAAGTGCTGTAACATTCATGGTATCCACCCAATCTATCAATGAAGGTGCGGTCAAGGAATGAAAAATCGATTTAAAAGGCCCTTGCGCAGAGGCGAGGTACCCAAATGAAGTCCATTCTGGATTGTACAATTTTACGATGCCCTCATACAAAAAGTGCCATCCGATTAAAATTCGTAAAAGTGTAATGCTAATTTTGACCCTACGGTCGTTGGCTGTGGTGACCATAATTTGGTGTTTTTGATTAGAATTGAACCTACCAAATCTACAATAAACTCAAAAAACCAATTATGATATTTATCAAAAAATTTATCGATTATTGACCGACTGGAACGCCAACCAAATCAAAATCCGAAGCTTCAATGATTTCAATGTTGATAAAAGAACCAATTTGCGCATAGTGCTTTGTTGCATCGATCAATACTTCGTTATCCACATCGGGAGAATCAAACTCTGTTCGCCCAACAAAATGGTTACCTTCTTTTCTGTCGATAATACAACGGAACGTTTTTCCCACTTTTTCTTGATTCAACTCCCAAGAAATCTGCGATTGTAGTTCCATAATTTCATTGGCCCGTTGTTGTTTTGTTTCCTCAGGGACATCATCGACAAGAGAATAGGCATGTGTATTTTCCTCATGACTATAGGTAAAACATCCCAATCGCTCAAAACGCATTTCCTTTACCCAATTTTTTAAGGTTTGAAAGTCCTCCTCGGTTTCCCCAGGATATCCAACAATCAAAGTGGTACGTATTGTCATTTCAGGGACGGCCTCCCTAAAATCCTGTAACAACTTTGTTGTTTTTGCCTTGGTGGTTCCCCTTCGCATGCTTTTCAAGATGGAGTCTGAAATGTGTTGAAGGGGGATATCGATATAATTACAAATCTTTGGTTCATTTTTCATGACCTCCAGCACATCCATCGGAAAACCAGTGGGAAATGCATAATGTAAACGAATCCATTCGATGCCATCGACTTTGACCAATGCCTGAAGCAATTCGGCAAGATTTCTCTTTTTATAAAGGTCTAACCCATAATAAGTTAGATCCTGGGCAATTAGAACCAATTCTTTAACTCCTTTAGCAGCCAGTTTTTCCGATTCTTCCACTAGTTTTTCAATGGGCTTGCTTTTGTGCTTTCCCCGCATCAAGGGAATGGCACAAAACGAGCATGGCCTGTCACAACCCTCCGCAATTTTTAAATAGGCGTAGTTCTTGGGGGTTGTGGTCAATCGTTCCCCGATTAACTCATGTTTATAGTCCGCTCCAAGCGCCTTTAGTAAGTTTGGAAGGTCACTGGTTCCAAAATATTCATCCACATTGGGGATTTCTTTTTCCAAATCTGGTTTATAGCGCTCACTTAGACATCCGGTTACAAAAACCTTGTCGACATCCCCTGCTTCCTTTTTTTGAACATATTCCAAAATGGTGTTGACACTCTCTTCTTTGGCATTGTCGATGAACCCACAGGTATTGATGACCACCACATTGCCCTCTTCTTCATGTGCCACATCTTTGTTATTGGCCTTTAATTGGCCCATAAGCACCTCAGAATCGTAGACATTTTTGCTACAACCCAGGGTAACCACATTGATTTTGTTCTTTTTAAGGGATTTTGTTCGCATAATTCCTATAAATGGGGTGCAAAAGTACAAAAGTTAATCCCATTGAAACCATGAGGTCATTCCTTATACCCATCAGGAATTTTTCGGGCTTGGATCAATGACTCAAATGCGGCTCCCATACTATAGAGTTTTCCTTCTTGATATTGCTTTCCGATAAACGTAAGATTAACGGGCTCGCCAGAATTCTTATATCCCATAGGAATGGTCAACGCTGGATATTCAGCTACAGCCGCTGCTCCCGCATCATAATTATTGATAGATAAAATGGCATCCAATCCGTGTTCGTTCATGGGAACATTAAAGTAGGTGCGGCCATTGGTTCTCAATCTTTTTTTTATCTCCATAAGTCCCTCTGCAGAAGTGGTGTCGGCTAAAATTCCATTAAAACGAGCCTGTCCATAAGGTATTCGAACCGTACTATCTTGTTTGTTAAATTCCACAGCATCCTGCACATTTGCTATGGCAATGGAATCCCTATTCTTTATTTGGGTTTCAATATATGCCGGTAGGTCGTTCTTCATATCAATATTCAAAATGGAAAGAAAATCGTCAAATTTCACCTCTGGTGGCTCAAATTCAATGATGGTCGCTCCTGCTGCTTTCAACTTCTCCATTGTTGCACGATAGGTGGAGTCATTTTCCATATAGTTTTTAAAAACCCCAAATCGCCTACCCTTAAGGATAGTTTTTTCTGCGTACCATTGTTCGGGCCAGGCAGCTTGAACGGATTTGTCATCGCTGATATCAAACCCGCGCATGGCGTCCAATAAAATTCCATTATCAATCACATTTTTAGTCATTGGACCAGGGGTGTCCAGCGTACTCGAAATTGGAACTATTCCCGTTCGACTCAGAAGGCCAACGGTTGGTTTCATCCCAACAACAGAATTTTGGCCGGATGGAGATAAAATGGATCCGGATGTTTCGGTACCCACAGCCGCAACGGCATAGTTTGCAGCAATTGAAGTTCCGCTTCCCGCGCTTGAGCCTCCAGTATCAAAAACCCGTCGTCCATATGGGTTCAAGGTTTGACCACCGACGGCACTCTGCCCATTCGGACATTCACAAATAAAGTTGGCCCACTCACTTAGGTTGACTTTGCCCAATATCAGGGCACCATTTTCTTTGAGTCGTTTTACTATAAATGCATCATCCGTTCGGTTGTGTTGCAAAGCAAGGGACCCAGCGGTAGTATTCATGCCATCCGCCCCGATGTTATCTTTCAACAAAATTGGCATGCCATAAATGGGATGGTGGCCCTCCGAATTCTTATCAAGAGCTCTGGCGTCCTCCAAAACATTTCTATTCAGGGCGATGATAGTGTTCAAGGTAGTTTCATTGGGTAATTCGTAAGTATAAATGCGATGTAGATAAAAGAGAACCAAATCCTCATAACTAAACTTTTCTTCGGAAATGTGTTTTTGGATAGTCGGTATATTTTGTTCCAAGACCAAAGGCTTCATCGTTTCATATTTCTCCATGGAGAACCCAGAAACTTTGACATGCAATGGGGTAAAAACCTCATTTTTATCCAATACCCTGGATTGAATGAATTTATAACGC
Source organism: Flagellimonas sp. 2504JD1-5 (assembly GCF_053618295.1). NCBI lineage: Bacteria > Pseudomonadati > Bacteroidota > Flavobacteriia > Flavobacteriales > Flavobacteriaceae > Flagellimonas > Flagellimonas sp. 2504JD1-5. Next base: position 1,964,195 of record NZ_JBSIOU010000001.1, on the reverse strand, counting down.
ATTCGTTCCTTTTCATGATTGGCATTTTGAGCGACCTCAGTCGAATCATTGTAAGGAATCCAGAGTGGTTTTTCTTCTGTAACTTCTTCTATTTCTTTTACCTCAACAGGTGTAACAGTCTCTTCTTTGACCTTCTCATCCTTCTTTTCCAAGAATTGACAGGATTGAAGCGTAAAAAAAAGTAGGGTGACAGCCCACGTGAATCGATATGTTTTCTTTTTAAAAAGCATTGCTATTTTAATTGTTTTTTCCAGACATCAATATTTTTTTGATTCATCCGAACAAATTCGTCCTTGCCCAATCCATCTGCAATTTTTAATGATTTTTTGGCCGATTTAATTGCAGACCTGTAATCTCCCAATTTGGCCTCTACCAAAGATTTAACGCGATGGAAATAATAGGTGTCGCCGCCCAATTCCAGCGCCTTGCTCAAATAATTCAAAGCTCTTTGGTAATCCATGTCCTGTTCCTGAAGATATCGGGCAGCTTCATAATAGGTTTGCGCAGTCGGATTTTCCACAATCTGCTTAACAATTTCCAACTGCATTTGGGCGTGCGTATCCACTTCAAAGGGAATGGCGACTTTAGCATTGGCCCATACCAAGTACATTTGGGCGGAATTATGAGTGATAGAATCAAAAGAAATCAAGAAATTCTCCTGGTGATAGGGTATTTTTTGAGGTTTAACGGAAATACGAAATACATCTTCTTCTGGGTTGTAATTTTTTCTACCGTCACCCCAATGTGTGGTATTGGCATGAAACGCTATCTCCCAGGTATCCAATTCTGGGAAAGCGTACAAAGCGTATGTGCCTTTTGGTAAGGTATTGCCCAAAATGGTCATATTGGCATTTACCGTAATTTTGGTGCTTTCATTGGCTCCCACCCTCCAAATTCTACCATAAGGAACGAGTCCACCAAATATTTGGCGGCCTTTTACAGCGGGACGGGAATATTTGACGGTTATTTTTGATAAGCCAATTTCTTGTTCCACCATTGAAAAAGGACTTGCCTTTGGATGCCTGATCTGAGCATTGCTATGCAGAAAACAAGAAAAAAGAACCAAGGTCAAAAGTCTTAGAGCCATGTTTTTCATCAATCAATATTAATTTCCCAATCATCTGTCCGGAAGGCGGAGGCTGGTAATCCTGCAGCGTTATACAGATTTGGCAAGGCCTTGTCATAAAAGGCAAATCGGACCGCCATTGGCTTTTTTACTTTTGAGGAGGATACCTCTACGGTGCTTCCTTTGATTCTAGCCTTTGCTTCATGGAACTGCTTGTCCGAACCAGCTATATAGAATTCTTTTAATGCCTTTCCTTTCATTTTTAAACCATCGGCATGGTCAAAAGTCAATATGATTTTATTCTTTTTGACTTCCATGCTTTTATAAACAGGTCCGCTATACGGCACATCTTTGACGCCATAGGTTTTGGCCAAGGCCCAAAGCGCCAATCGTCTTCCCACTTCTTGTTTGTTTGTAGGATGAATATCCTTTAAGTTTCCAATGTCGTTGGTAACGGCCATTCCCGTGTTTGGAACAGTAAGCATAGTTTGTAACTGTGCATCTCTGACTACCGCTGCCTTAATGTCCTTTTTATCCTTGTCATAATCAAACGGAGCAATCTGGGCGAAGTAGAATGGAAAATCGTTTTTCCAAAGGTCTCTCCAAGATTCAATTAAAAATGGGAATGATTTATAATAGGATTTTGAATTTGCACGGTTCGATTCGCCTTGATACCAAATAGCTCCGGCTATATTGAATTTTAGCAAGGGATGAATCATAGCATTATAAGCTGTTCCCGGAAGGTGCGGCCACCATTCGAACTCGGAAATTTGCTTGGCCGCATCATTTAGTTCTTTATCCGCTGCAATTCGCTCTTCGGGAATCCAGACCTCCACGGGTGTACCTCCCCAATTGGAACTGATCAAACCAATGGGCACCGACATATTTTTATGAAGTTTTCTTCCCAAGAAGTAAGCCACGGAACTAAAGTTCTGCATAGTCTCAGGTGAGCAAGAAACCCATTCTCCCGGAGTATCATCTTGGGGCGTGGTTGATTTCCGTTGCGGCACTTGAAAGAAGCGTATATTGGGATAGTTTGCCTTTTGTATTTCTTCTTCAGAATTATCCAACCCCATATTGGGCGTCCACTGCATATTGGACTGCCCGGAGGCAATCCACACTTCGCCGATCATTACGTTTGAAAATACAAGTTCTTCATGGCCCTTGATAGTCAATGTGTAAGGCCCTCCAGCTATCGGAGTTGGCAATTGCGCAGACCAAACGCCTTGATGCGCCTTGGCTGTGACTTCCATATTGTTCCAGGAACCTATAATCGTAATGGTTTCACTGGTTGCTGTTGTCCAACCCCATATGGTAGCTTCAGATTGCTGTTGCAGTACCATATTATCGGATAGAATCGTAGGGGTCCATATCTTGCCAAAACTGACATTGGCCAGTAATACAAAAATCAAAAAGAGTAATTTTTTCATCTTATAAGGTTTTATTGTTGGTTAATTTCATCTATCTGTTTCTGAATATAGGTTGCCCAAGTTTCGTATCCTTTGGGTTGAAGGTGAATTCCATCCAAGCTAAAATCATTGCCATTTAAGGTGCCATCCGCATTGCTGAAATATTCCTCCAAATTATGGTATTTCACATTTTCTGAATAATCCAAAGTTGCAAGCTTGGTATGAATTGCTCTGTATTTCTTCCTTCTATCCGATATCGGGTCCAAACCTGTTGGAAGGGGTCCAAAGAAAAGAATGGTCGCTTTGGGAAATTTTTCTTCTGCGATTTTCAATGTACTTTTAAGTCCTTCAACAATCTCATCCACCGAATCATCTGGAAAATTGTTAACCCCAATAGCCAAACTTACCATTTTTGGCTTACAAGCTTCGTATTTTCCATTTTGAAGGCGCCAAGCAATATGTTGTGTTCGGTCTCCCGAAATACCAGCACCTATCCATTTCAGGTTTTTAAAAATTGAATCGGCCGCGGCCTGTCCCGGCTTGTAGGTAACGTAGCTTCGTGGTCCTCCCCAACCTTGGGTAATGGAGTTGCCAATCAATAATAAATCAACATCTTTTGATACTTGGCAGAGCGAATCAATTTGTCTCGCCTGAGACCACCAACCCTTGCCTTCGGCCCATCCTGCAGCCGACCTATATTCCGAGCCCGGAGCGGGAATGACAGCAAAGTTGGTTTTATGGCCGGTTGAACGTAGAATAAAATCGACAATAGGAGTCGGGTTCTCCAAACTATGGGGATGATGACCCACTCCTTTTTTGTAAATAGTTGTGATATTACCGCCTAGTGAATCAATTTTCTTTTCAAAAGGAAGTGTATTTTCCTTAACAGGAACCACCTCATCTACGTCCCCGCACACATGTAGCATTGGAATACCCGATTGAGCAAAAAGTTCTGCTTTGTACATCGGCCAACCATCAAAATTAGATGGCAAGGTGTCGGAAGTCAATCCGTATCTTATTTTGACCTGTTCCCAATCAGAAGGGCTACTCTTTCCTTCTCCAAAACCCCCAGGCCAACTTTGTGCATCCAAAACGGGGGCATCGGCATAAACACATGTAACTTTATCCAAATTTTGTGCAGCCCAATTATAGATGATCAAACCTCCTCGACTCATTCCTTCCAAAGCGGGCCTTGGATTCAAGCCAGCCTTTATCATGATATTGTAACATTTGTTCCATCGTTCCACAGCTTCCAAATTGCCAAAATAGGTGCCCACCTCACAATAGACTACATGAAACCCTCTTTCCAATAACGCAATGTCGGTTTGGGGTTCGTGTCCAAAGAAACGCGCCCTCCAAACCCAAGGTTTATCTTTTAACGCATTTTTAGGTTGAACAACCTTAAGCTGGAGTCCTTCTAGTTCAAAATCATATTGATCAAAACCATAAAAATTTGATTTTTTGGGGTTTTCAATCGGTAATTCCTGAATCAACTCAAAAGTTTTGGATTCCTGTTTTACCACTTCATAAGTTCTTTTGGCCATTATGGTTGCTCCAAGCGAGGAAGGATGTATTTTATCGGGCATTAAACCTGGGTTACCTGCGAACAGTTGATAAAAGTCAATAGTTTCCAATCCCAAATCATAAGCTACTTTTTGGGTTTTTGGAATAATTTCATCCTTGATTATTGGGTTCCAAATTCCAGCGCTGTCATTTGCATGTGAGGGCAACGGTAACATCAAAATTACCCTTGTTTTTTTGTTTCGACTTTTGAAAGCGTCCACTAGCGATTTGTAGTCTATTTCAAATTCTTCCAAATGAACTCTATTTTGCAATTTGGAGTCATTCGTGCCCAATTTAATCAACACGATGTCGGGGTCATAATCCAATGCTTGTTGGTATTCCTTGGTCTCCCAATAGGGGAAATCTCCTTTTTTAAGTAATGTTCTGCCACTGATTCCAAAATTTCTTACTTCGTACGTGTTCTCCAACATATGTTGCAATTGCACCGGATAGGCATTGTTTTCGCGATTGGCCATTCCTGCTCCATATGTAATGCTATTACCTACACAGGCAATTTTGATGACCTTTGAATCTGAAGTTGGATTTCTCTTACTTTTTGTGCAACTACAAATACTAAAGGCAAGAAGAAAGAGTAAGCCATATTTTTTTATCATCAACTTGTTGGGTTTGGGGTTCCTAAAAGGTACAGCAACACTCCTGGGCCAGATTTTATCCTTTCAATTTCCCAGTTGTAGCTTTCCATGTTTTTCAAACCATCTACCAAAGTCTTCATTTCTTCAACAGAATACGTTCGTAAGGAGGAAACCACACCGTCCCAAAGTACAAACAGCGGAACAATGGGAATTAAGTATGTAAAAATCAGCCTACCAATCTTAAAAGGCCTTATAAATGGAGTCGTCAATAAAACAGAAATGGGTGAGAAAAGCATGGCCAAAATACTGGGAACGCTTCGCTCTTGGGCTTCAAAAACGCCAATTGCGCTTTTGGAGTCCATCGCATTCTGTAATATTTGTCTGGCATCCTTAGGTTTAAAGTGATGTAAGGATAGGAACTGGGTTCGAAACCCCATCAAACTTTCCGGAACATTTCTAGCATCAATCGAAGTGGTGATATATTCAAAATTTTCCGCCTGCTTTTTGGTATATTCAAAAGCTTTGATATTCGGGTAATAATCGGTGAGTACAATTTTTAGGTTTGGATGTGTCTTTTTAAGTTCTGAATTTAACCAAAGTAATCCACCTCCACCTCCTGAGCCCAAATCCACTATTTTATTAGTTCCTGAGGCCTTTAATCCCTTTTCGATTACAGGGATAATTGGTTTGTAAAGCTTGGTTTTATTGGATAAAAACTGAAGGAAATCAGTACCGTAATCGCGTAGAAAATTTGGGAACCATTTTTGATCCTCAAATTCGAACAAATGTACTCTTCCCATGGTTTAGTGCTATGCCGACTAAATTTAGGGAATATTTGCCTATTTAAGTAAGAAGGCCAATTGCTAGATTTTGAAAAAGGAATCTACAAATTCGTATTTATTGAAGACCTGAAGATCCTCTATCCCTTCACCTACCCCAATATATTTTACAGGAATTTGAAATTGGTCTGAAATTCCGATGACCACCCCGCCTTTTGCAGTACCATCCAATTTGGTGACGGCCAGACTGGTAACTTCGGTGGCCTTTGTAAATTGTTTTGCTTGTTCAAAGGCATTTTGTCCAGTGGAACCATCCAAAACCAACAAAACCTCATGCGGAGCATCGGGAACCACTTTCTGCATCACCCGTTTTACTTTGGAAAGTTCGTTCATTAAATTCACCTTATTATGCAATCGTCCTGCGGTATCGATTAAAACCACATCGGTATTATCTGCCACTGCTGAGCTTAATGTATCAAAGGCGACGGAAGCGGGGTCACTTCCCATTTTTTGTTTCACGATTGGGACATCCACCCGTTTGGCCCAAACTTCCAGCTGATCTATGGCCGCTGCTCTAAACGTATCTCCAGCGCCCAACACAACCTTTAAACCTTGGTTTTTGAGTTGATGCGCCAATTTACCTATGGTAGTGGTCTTCCCTACACCATTTACGCCGACCACCATAATTACATAGGGCTTTTTATCGGACGGAACAGTAAACTCCGTATCCTCACCAACATGGGTTTCAGAAAGCAAACCGGCAATTTCTTCTCGAAGAATGGTATTGAGTTCTTCCGTCCCCATGTACTTATCCTTGGAAACACGTTCTTCAATACGTTCAATTATCTTCAGGGTCGTATCCACACCAACATCGGAAGTGACCAAAACTTCTTCCAGATTGTCCAACACCTCATCATCAACCTTGGATTTGCCGGCCACAGCTTTGCTCAGTTTACCAAAAAAGCTGGTCTTTGACTTTTCCAGACCTTTGTCCAAGGTCTCCTTTTTATCTGAAGAGAATATTTTTTTAAACAAGCTCATATGCATTCATCATCAATCGCCAAAGATAGGAAAGTAAGGGGAGTTTTTGTTAAAGCCAATTTCAGTTTTCCAGATAAAAAATAAGCTTTAAAACGAAAAAAGCCGCTATTAAAGCGGCTTTGAAATCTTTATGTTGTATTGAATTATTTCTTGTTCAACCAGTCGTTGACCAATTCTGGTGCCATAACCGATTCTACAAATGTATAAGCGCCCGTTTTTGGAGACTTTACCATTTTGATGGCCTTGGTCAATCTTTTTGATGATGACTGAAGTGTTGCTACTGTTTTCTTTGCCATGGCTTACTTTTTATGATTTGGCTTTTACTTCGTAAAAAACCTAATTACTTAATTTCTTTATGAATGGTCATACGCTTAAGGATTGGATTAAATTTCTTAATTTCCATCCTGTCTGGCGTGTTCTTTTTGTTCTTTGTGGTGATGTACCTTGAAGTACCGGGCATACCAGAGTCTTTATGCTCTGTGCACTCTAAAATAACCTGAATTCTATTTCCTTTCTTTGCCATTGTATCGTACTTAAAATCTTATCTACTTATTTCTTGGAATTGATTTCCTTTAAAACAGCAGCGATTCCTTTTTTGTTGATGATCTTTAAACCTCTTGATGAAACGTTAAGGGTAACCCAACGGTCTTCCTCTGGAATGTAAAATCTCTTTTTGGAAATATTTACATCGAATCTTCTTTTGGTTTTATTGATAGAGAAGGAAACGTTGTTTCCAAACATCACCTTTTTACCTGTTACTTCACAAATCTTAGACATCTCCCTAACTTTTGAGTGATTTTATTGAGGCTGCAAATTTATGGCAATTTAATCGGATGCACAAAATTCTTTTTTAGAAATTTAAAATTTCTTTCGCCAGCAATTCAAATGCTTTGTTTACAGACTTTTGAACAATGCGTTTTCGCTCATTTCCCATGGTGAATTGTTTTGCAAAAGTATGCTTTGGTGAGCTAATGGCGATAAACACGGTACCTACTTCCGCGTCTGAATCTCCTTTGGTAGGTCCGGCATTACCAGTGGTCGCAATAGAAAAATCCGTTTTAAGGATTTTGCGAACATTTTCCGCCATACAAATGGCCACTTCCTCACTGACAACGGAATGTTGGTCTATCACTTCTTCTGGAACATTCAAAAGATGGATTTTGGCTTCTGTCGCATAACTTACCACAGTTCCTTTAAAATAGGCTGAAGCACCTGGGACAGAGGTTATTCGCTCTGCCAATTTACCTCCGGTAAAACTTTCGGCGGTTCCCAAAGTCATTGCTTTTTGGGTCAACAATTTCCCAATTTGACCTTCAATGGTATCTTCATCATCTTCACCATAAATAATATCCCCTATTAAAGGATACAATTTTTCAACCTCAGTCTTAACGGCTATGTCCAATACTTCCTTGTCGTTCCCTTTTGCAGTCAATCGAAGTCTTACACGGCCCAAATTTGGAAGATAGGCCAAACTTATAAAGTCAGGAAGATTATCTTCCCATGTTTCAATTTTTTCCGCAATGGCACTTTCTCCAAGCCCGTGTGTAAGTATGGTCTTATGTAAAATATGGGGTCGCTCATATTCTTTTACAATTTTTGGGACCACTACATCTTTGATCAGATATTTCATCTCCAAGGGCACTCCGGGCAACGATACATAGACTGTACTTTCCTTCTTCATCCACAATCCAGGAGCGGTTCCGTAGGAATTTTTTAAAACGGTTGCCTTTGAGGGAACCAACGCCTGTTTTCTGTTTAAATCAGAGATTGGTGTAGAAATATACTTTTCGAACAATAATTCAATGTGCTCCAGCACAGTTTGATTCATTACCAATTCATCTTGGAAAAACTCAGATAGGGTATGCTTGGTCACATCATCTTTTGTAGGACCAAGGCCCCCAGTGATAATCACCAATTGCGAACGTGCTCCCGCAGTGGCCATCGCTTCCAAAATATGATCCCGACTGTCTTGCACAGAGGTGATCTGATAGACCGAAACGCCAATCTTGTTTAATTCTTTAGAAATAAAAGCAGAATTGGTGTCCACTATCTGACCAATGAGAATCTCATCCCCAATGGTGATGATCTCGGCCTGCATTTACAGATTAAAATCTTTTTTTAGCTCGGACACTACCTGAAGTACATCTTTTTTTAGCAAAGGAAATTTCTTCTCAATTTCATCGATGCTGGTAGTATTTTTTCCAAGGGTCTCTATTTCAAGTGCAGTGGCCCTGGTTTGCTCCATTCCCAATAAATCCACATTGGGTTTTATCTTATGGGCAAGCTTGTACATGTTTTCAAAGTCTCTTTCTTCTATTGCTTTTTCCAAGCTTTCCAAATCGGCCGGGACTTCTTCCAAAAATACAGAAATAACAGAGGTTATAAAGTCCTGGTCCCCTTCTGCCATTTCATTTACTTTGTCAAGGTTGTAAATCATTATCTCACAGTAATTTCAAACATTTGCTCTCCTTCAAGTGTACCTGAAAGGTAATCATTTGGACTTACTTTACCAACACCTGCTGGAGTGCCAGTAAACAAAATATCGCCCTTTTTGAGCATAAAATAGGTGGATACATAGGCAATAAGTTCATCTATCTTCCACAGCATCAAGGATGTATTGCCTTTTTGCACATTTTCCCCATTTTTTAACAAGGAAAACCCCAGTTTGTCCATATTTTCGTACTTATTCTTTGGCAACCACTTACCAACAACGGCTGACCCATCAAATCCTTTAGCTTTTTCCCAAGGCAAACCTTTGGCTTTTAACTCAGTTTGAACATCCCTTGCCGTGAAGTCAATTCCCAGTCCTATTTCATCATAATAGGTATGGGCAAATTGCTTCGCAATATGCTTTCCCACTTTTTTTATTTTTACCAAAACTTCGACCTCATAATGTATGTCGTTTGAAAATTCCGGGATATAAAAATCCTGTTCTTTTGGTAAAATGGCGGAATCCGGTTTTATAAAAACCACGGGTTCCTTGGGTCGTTCATTTTCCAATTCTTCAATATGGGCAGCATAGTTTCTACCGATACATATCAGCTTCATCACCAATCAATTTAATTATTATTAAGACAGTTTATTATTCAGCTTGCTTAGCTTGATTTGGGTAAGTACTTTTTTAGTATACAATGGGAAATCGGCATTTAAAATCCATCCAAAATAGCCCGGTTCCGATTCCATGACCTCATCTACGGTCTTTCCTTTGTGCTTTCCAAAGGCAAAAATGGGCTGTTCATTTTCATCTATGCCTATAAATCCGGCAAAATCCAATGATTGTTTGCGAGTCGTGAATTGGGACAGTTTCTTAACATTGTTTTCCAATTCAGGGTATCGATCTAACTGCGACTTTAGCACCTCGTAGGTAGCATTTGTATCTGCTTCTGCGCTATGGGCATCTTCGAGCTCTTTATTGCAATAGAATTTATAGGCAGCGCCCAAGGTGCGCTTTTCCATTTTATGGAAGATTGTCTGCACATCTACGGACATCATATTTTTCATATCAAAATCCACCTCAGCTCTTAACATTTCCTCGGCCAACAAGGGTATATCAAATCTGTCGGAGTTAAATCCAGCCAAATCACTGTCCTTGACCATTTTATAGATTTCCTTGGACAGTTGTTTGAAAGTAGGCTCATTGGCCACTTTTTCGTTCGAAATTCCGTGCACGGCAATCACTTCTGGCGGAATGGGCATTTCCGGGTTCACCAACCACGTTTTACTTTCTTTATTGCCGTTGGGAAAAATCTTTAAAATTGAAATCTCAACAATCCTATCTTTTGCAACATTGGTACCTGTTGTTTCCAAATCGAAAAAACAAATTGGTTTTGTAAGTTGTAATTCCATGTATTTATTTGGATTTAGAGAATAACCATGATAACAATTCGGGTTCGGCAAAGGCGTTGTCCCAGCTATTATGCCCCACCCCTTCGTAGACGGAATACTTGACATTGATTCCTTTTCTTTTCATGGCATCTACCATTTGGGACGAATACTTTTCAGGTACCACCTGATCAGCACTTCCATGAAAGACCCACCAATGTGGTTTTTTAAGTTTCTTGGAAATTTCAGGGTTGGCTCCCCCGCAAATCGGGAATGCAGCGGCAAAAACCTTTGGATTTCTTTTTACCAATTCGAAAGTGCCCATTCCCCCCATGGAAAGTCCACCGACATACATTCTATTTTTATCCAGTTTATAGGTCTTTTTCAGATGCTTTAGCAGCCCTTCCAATAATATCATATCATTGGTGGCTTCACCATTTTTATAGAAAATGAACTCTCTATTGGGAAATTCTCCTTCTGAGTCCACTTTTGCCCAAGAGCTCTGGGCCTTGCATTGTGGAAAAACCACAATCGCTTTATAGTTATCTCTTACTTCGTTTTTTAAAAACAATTTGGAACCATGAACTAATTGGGCCTCATTATCGCTTCCCCGCTCTCCTGAACCATGCAAGAACAGAATTAATGGATATTTTTCGGCAGGATTGTAATCTTTAGGAAAAAGTATCCGATAGGGGATGGATTCACCATCCTTTTCAAAGGTTTTTTTCTGATAGTCGGAATGGTCCTGAGCCAACATTGAACCGCTAAATAAAAAAAGTAAGGCCAAATTTATAGAGGCAAAATATTTCATTGACAAATGCATTGAATTACGCCTCTAAGTTAATAATAGTGGAAAGAAAAAAGTTGCTTTTTCGATTTAGATTTCCCTATTTATATCCCAAGCTTCGAGATAATCGGCCACGGTCTTTACAAACATTCCACCCAAAGCTCCATTTACCACTCTGTGATCGTAGCTATGGGAAAGGAACATTTTGCTTCGTATACCAATATACTCTCCCTGATCGGTTTCTATGACCGATGGTATTTTTCGAATGGCTCCCAGAGCCAAAATTCCAACCTGGGGTTGATTGATAATGGGCGTACCAAAAACACTTCCGAAGGAACCAACATTGGTCACCGTATAGGTACCTCCCTTAATCTCATCGGGCTTTAATTGGTTGTTACGTGACCTATTTGCCAAATCGTTCACGGTTTTAGCCATTCCCACCAAATTGAGCTGATCGGCATTTTTAATTACAGGAACAATCAAATTGCCATCGGGAAGTGCTGCTGCCATCCCCAAATTGATATTTTTCTTTTTTACGACATTATCGCCATCCAAGGAAATATTCATCATCGGGTATTTCTTCAAAGCCACTGCAACAGCTTCCATAAATATTGGAGTGAAGGTTAGTTTTTCTCCTTCTCTTTGCTCAAATTCTTTTTTGACCTTGTTCCTCCAATTGACCACATTGGTCACATCAACTTCCACAAAACTTTGGACATGGGCCGATGTGGATACGCTATCAACCATATGTTGGGCAATAAGTTTGCCCATTCTTGTCAATGGAATAATTTCATCGCCTTCAGCAACTGTAACAGCTGCAACCTTAGGCGCTGTTTGAGTGGTTTTAGTTGTTTCCATCGCCGTTGGAGCCTGAACCACTTTATCCACAGTAGGTGCAGCCTCAACAGGAGCACTACCATTGGCAGACCTATCTTTAAGGAATGCCTTTATATCATTTTTAGTGACCCTGCCTTCTTTTCCTGTGCCAATAATGGATTCCAACTCTTCCATTGAAACTCCTTCTTCTTTGGCAATGTTCTTCACTAATGGGGAATAAAAACGCTCAGAGCTGGAAAAATCTTGAGTAGTACTAGAAACGGTTTCTTGAACCTGGGCCATTTGGGTTTCCAACACGGCAACCGGTTCTTCCACATCTTCTATTTCCTCAACCATGTCGGTACCATTGCTACTTACCTCAGGAGCATCTCCTTCTATTTGGATTACGGCTACTACCTCACCTACTTTGATGACATCATCGATATTAAATCGTTTCTCCAACAACACTCCTTCTACCTCGCTGGGCACTTCAGAATCAACCTTATCCGTTGCAATTTCAAATACAGCTTCGTCCAATTCAATGGTATCTCCAACTTCTTTCAACCAAGTGGTCAATGTTGCTTCGGCAACACTTTCTCCCATCTGCGGTAATTTCAACTCAAACTTTGACATATTCTTATTTAACGAGGTAATATCGACTTATATTTTGCAAAAATACTAAAGAAATCCTCATATTTTTAATTTATGTGTATTATTTCGTTCAAATTTAACTCGCCTTAATCGAGTTTTCGAAGGGAACCCGGTTCAATATGCTTCTTCCTAAAGTAACCTCATCTGCATACTCCAATTCATCACCAACCGAAATCCCTCTGGCAATGGTAGATGTTACAACATCCATTCCCTCAAGCTGTTTGTAAATATAAAAATTGGTGGTATCCCCTTCCATGGTAGAGCTCAACGCAAAAATAAGCTCTTTCACCTCTTCTTCCTTAACCCTTTTCACTAGGGAAATAATATTCAAATCTTGTGGACCTACGCCTTCCATTGGCGATATTTTACCACCAAGTACGTGATAAAGACCATTATATTGTGAGGTATTCTCAATGGCCATTACATCCCTGATATCCTCCACAACGCATACCAGTGTCCTATCTCTTTTACTATTGGAACAGATTTCACATACTTCCGTATCGGAAATATTGGAGCAGGTCTTGCAAAAATTGATTTCACTTCTCAATTTCACCAAGGCATTGGCCAGTAGATTTGTGCGTTCTTCAGGCTGTTTGAGCAGATGTAACACCAGTCTCAATGCAGTGCGTTTACCAATACCGGGCAATTGCGACATTTCGTAAACTGCATTTTCCAAGATTTTCGATGAAAACTCCATACCTCCTATTGTTTGGCAAAATTACAATTTTAGAGTTACCGATTTACTTTTGTATTTTGCAAATCAAATACAATCTATGTCGGCCACTCAGATTCTTTTGCTCATCGGCGCCTATTTTTTAGTGTTGATGATCATTTCCTATTTCACGGGAAAGAATGATTCCAATTCAGATTTTTTTAAGGCAGGAAAACAATCACCCTGGTATTTGGTAGCCTTCGGAATGGTGGGAGCCTCACTTTCTGGGGTCACTTTCATTTCAGTACCGGGATGGGTCGAAGCTTCCCAGTTTGGGTATATGCAGGTAGTGCTTGGCTATCTTTTTGGATACTTTGTAGTGGCATATGTGCTCTTGCCTTTATATTATAAATATAACCTCACTTCCATATATGAATATTTGCTGGACAGATTCGGTACTGTAAGCCATAAAACAGGGGCTTTTTTCTTTTTTATATCCAGAGTTTTGGGTGCAGCATTTCGGTTATACTTGGTCGCGATAGTACTGCAGCAGTTTGTTTTTGACGATTTGGGTATTCGGTTCGAGTTCACCGTTATTATTTCAATTGCCCTAATCTGGGTTTATACAAATAGAGGAGGAATTAAAACCATTGTTTGGACCGATACGCTGCAAACTTTGTTTATGATTCTGGCCGTTATATTGTCAATAATATTCATTAATCGAGAACTCGATTGGAGTTTTGGTGAATTTTTAGCTTCTGAAGAATTAAAGACCTACAACAAATTTCTTTTCACCGATAGCTTGTTAGATAGGAATCATTTTATCAAATCTTTTATTGGGGGAATGTTTGTGACCATATGCATGACAGGATTGGATCAAGACATGATGCAAAAAAACCTCACTTGTAAAACCTTAAAAGATGCACAAAAAAATATGGTCTCCTTTAGTTTGGTGCTAGTGGGTGTGACCTTCCTTTTTATGTTATTGGGAGCTTTACTTTTTATTTATGCAAATCAAAATGGGATTTCCATCCCATTAATGGACGAAAAACCAAAATCTGACCTTTTATTCCCTGAAATTGCCCTAAACAGTGGTTTGGGATTGACTTTGGCAATTACTTTTATGTTAGGACTCATCGCAGCAGCCTATAGCAGTGCCGATAGCGCATTAACTTCTTTGACAACTTCCTTTTGTGTGGATTTTTTAAATGTGGAACAACAAGCTGAAGAAAACCAGAAGAAAACAAGAAAACGTACGCATATTGTCATGAGCCTGATGCTCATTTTGGTCATTATCTCTTTTAAATACATTTTAAACAGCAATGTAATTGATAGCCTTCTAACCGTTGCAGGATACACCTATGGCCCACTTTTAGGACTTTTTGCGTTCGGAATCTTTACCAAACACCAAATTAGGGACAAATATGTTTGGTTGGTTGGTTTATTCTCTGTCTTGATCATTTGGGCCATTGCCAACATTCCTTCAGAACATTTGGGAGGATATATAATGGGTTATGAACTGTTGCCTTTAAATGGGATTCTCACATTTATAGGACTTTGGCTGATACGCACCAAGAATCCTAATCCTAATACTGCCCCGTAGCCAATAAAACCAAGGTGCAAGCATTTTCGACCTTAATACCTGCATTTGAAAGCATTTGGGCAAACTCAGAGTTTTCGGTACCGGGATTAAAAATCACTCTTTTGGGCTTAAGATCAAGTATTTTATCGTAGTATTCTTTTTGTCTTTGCGGATTCAAATACAAAGTAATGGTGTGGATATTTTGTAAATCATCAAGGTTGTCCGTAATTTGTATACCGGAAACAGTTCCCTTGCGCACCCCAAACGCGACAGTTTCCTTTTGGTTTGCAACCAATCTATGGATTGCCAAATTACTGTATCTACTTGGATTTAATGATGCTCCGAAAACAAGTGTGTTATCCATTTGTTAATTTATGTGTTAAACTAAACGAAACCGTGTAACTATTCCAAAAAAAAACCGTCTATTGTACGTATAAATTTAATCATTGGTAAGTCTGTATTTTTTATAGTTAATGGTTAGTGTTTAGTATAGCTTATCAATGTAAAAACCCTGGCGTTCTGATTAATATCGGGAGTCAGGGTTATCTTTTGTAGGGTTTTCCCCAACTATCTTACACATCAAAGTTCTGAGGTGTTCTGTTAAAAAATGTTAAAGCGTATTTCTGATGTAACATTTTAGAAATATCCTCGTCTTGTAGACAACATCAATCAATCAAAAAAACGAACTCATGAAAAGAGTATTTCTACTTTTCGCGCTGTTTTTGTATGGCGCACATTCTAATCTTTGGGCAACAACAAACAACAATGAACCTCCTATCGGTAGCATTTCTGGGGTTGTTTTGGACAATGCATTAAATCAACCCGTAGCCTATGCGGCAATTGTAATAAAATCTGAAGATGGTTCCGAGACCATTACCGGTGGAATTACTGCCGATGACGGTACCTTTGAAATCAAAAAATTGCCTGAGGGCTCTTTTGTTCTTGAAGTTCAATTTATTGGTTATAAGACACATTCCCAGAAATTGGTCATTGATAAACGAAATCGGAAAGTCAATGTCGGCACCATCACTCTAATGGAAGAAACCTCCGAACTTGACGAGGTTGAGGTGGTTGCGGAACGTACCACGATTGAACAACGCGTAGATCGTAAAGTAATCAATGTAGGCAAAGATTTGACCACTGCAGGCGCCACTGCATCGGATATTATGAACAACATTCCTTCGGTTAATGTGGATTCGCAAACTGGTGACATCACCATGCGCGGTAATTCCAACGTAAGGGTTATGGTCGATGGAAAGTTATCCAATGTCCCCGTAGCTCAATTATTGAGACAAATACCTTCAACATCCATTAAATCGATTGAATTGATCACCAATCCTTCTGCCAAGTACAATCCTGAAGGCATGAGCGGAATCATCAATATAGTTTTGCACAAAAATGCCAATATTGGTTTCAATGGAAGTATTACAACAGGGCTTACCAAAGGTATCGAGGCCAAATTCAATTCTTCAATCGACATGAACTACCGCAATGGAAAATTCAATTTTTATGGGAATTATGGTAACAATATTGGTAAATACGTAAACGACGGGACCATATTGAGGTTGGACGAAAACTCATTGCAGAAATTTGATTTCTTCAACAACAATAAATCCCATTTGTATAAAGTAGGGGTGGATTTTTATTTGAATGACAAGAACACCATTTCAGTATTTACCAATCAGAACATATTTGATGGAACAGGAACGGGTATCACGGGAGTAACATATTTTAATGACCTGCCTAGAAATGTGACCCAATTCTTCAGCGATGTGAGCGACAACAGAAGTGAGCAATACAACTTTGACTATAAGCTCGATTTTGAAAAAGAGGGTCATAATATAGAACTGGAAGTGGACCATAACCAGTTTGAAAGTGGACAGGATGCCGATTTCAGAACATCAGGAGCATCATTGTTCCCTAACTACATGGACTTTGTGGACACAGAAAGAACACAGACCATTGCCAATTTGGATTATGTAAATCCGCTTGATAGCATTTCCAAAATCGAAGTGGGACTGGAATCCAGAAACTTTGAGACCGATGTGGATTACTCCTCAACTGGCCTATCATTTAATTCCGATGGAGATTTGATTCCAACACCAAGTACCGACTTTGTGTACAATATGGATATTTATTCGGCCTATGCTACCTTTAGTCAAAAAAGAGACAAATGGTCCTATCAGGTAGGAGTACGAATTGAGGATGTTGAAGTTAAAGCGGATACTAATACGGTGAGAGCGTTTACCGATAAATACACTCAGGTTTATCCGTCTGCCTTCTTAACGTATAACCCCAATGAAAAAGACCAATGGCAAGTGAGTTACAGCAAACGGGTAGACAGACCAGGTCTGGGACAGGTAAATCCTATTCGAGAATGGGCCACTCCTTTGATTTCTTCCTTTGGAAATCCAAGCTTGGAGCCTCAATTTACAAATTCGTATGAGGCCAACTATACGCGAAGAATCAAAAATGGAAGTATTACTACTGGAGTTTTTTATAGATCCATATCAGATGAAATCAATAGAGCGGTTTATGTGGACAGATTGGATTTCAACAAATTGATATTGACATTTGACAATTTTGACAACACCTCGGCCTATGGTTTTGAATTTTCATCAAACTATAAACCCACAAAATGGTGGAACATCAATGGAAGCTTTGACTTTTATTCCCAAACCCAACGTGGTATAACGGAAAGTTTAAATCCGGATGTCCCCAATCCTACGGAAGCGGACATTACCGTAGAGAATGTAGAAGTGGACAACACCGCTTGGAATCTACGAATGAACAACAGCTTCACAGTAAATAAAAAGCTTACACTGCAGGCCTTTGGTTTTTACCGAGGACAGAACAGGACCCTTCAGTTCGAGATAAGACCCATGTATTTTGTAAACCTTGGGGCCAGATATAGTTTCGCTAAGGGCAAAGGTACATTGAGCTTTAACTACAACGACATTTTCAATACGATGCGATTTGGATTTGACGGTCAACGCCCGTACCTGCAAGAAGGTGGGTTCAACTGGGAAAGCAACAATGTTTATGTGGGGCTCAACTACCGATTTGGCGGTGGCAAATACAGGGCCAAACAACGTAAGCGAAGAGATAATAACACCAAGCAATCCGGTGGTGGAATCTTATAAAATGTATTTGGTATTCCTTGAATAGCATGTTGGTTGGTTAGTCTTTTCAAGGTTTATCATTTAAAAACCCCGATCCTACGGATCGGGGTTTTACTTTGATACTAATTTTCTATGGAATGCCCGTCCAAACTTGTGCTATTTCTAGTCTTCCAGTATTTTTTTAGTCCATCATCGCCTTGTTTTTCAGCCCAGTCCACTAAACCTTGGCGTTCCCGTTTATACTCCATTAGAGGTACACCCATTCCGCAAGAAATCTGAACCATTTCGATATGGATATCAACAAGCTGTCTGCCTCCCTTTATCGGTGGAAACATATGAATATTGTCTTTATAAAACTTGGATGCATGGGTGTGTGTTTTGGCTGCGCCATACAACCTTAGAATCATGGGGTCACCATCAAAGGCACAAAACATGATGGTAATTCGGTCATTATGGCCTAAATGAGCCGCTGTTTCATTGCCACTGCCGGTCAGATTCAACCAAACCACTTTATTTTCATTAATAATCCTTAAGGAATCCAGTCCTTTCGGAGAAAGATTGATGGAACCTTCTTCCATGGCCGTGGCCACAAAAAAGATTCTTTGCTGTTGTATGAAATCGATAAGGGGTTGATTGAGTTTATCAAGTTTTCTGGCCATAAAACCCTACCATTTTATGATGACACTCCCCCATGTGAATCCACTTCCAAAAGCAGCCAATACCACAACATCTCCTTCCTTGATTTTCCCCGACTCCCAAGCTTCCGTCAAAGCAATTGGGATTGAAGCTGCCGTAGTGTTTCCATAGTTCATGATGTTGTTGAACACCTGGTCATCGGAAAGTCCGAATTTCTTCTGCACAAATTGGGATATACGTAAATTGGCCTGATGTGGAATCAGCATATCAATATCTTGCGGGCCCAAATTGTTCTTCTGCAGGCCTTCCATAATCACTTCACTGAAACGTACCACCGCATTTTTAAACACAAATTGACCATTCATATAGGGATAGTAGGAAGTATCCTCAGGATTTTCATCATTGATAATATCGGTCACCCATCTTTTGCCCATTCCTGGTGCGATCAATGAAAGCTCCTCGGCATGCTGCCCTTCGGAATGTAAGTGGGAGGATAAAATTCCTTTTGAGGTATCTTCTTCCCTGGTCAACACAGCAGCTCCGGCGCCATCACCAAAAATAACCGATACTCCTCTACCTCTTGTGGTCATGTCCAACCCATGTGAATGCAGCTCAGAACCAATTACCAAAACGTTTTTGTACATTCCACTTTTAATATATTGGTCCGCCACGGAAACGCCATAAACAAAGCCCGAACACTGGTTTCGAACATCCAATGCGCCGACAGTTTTTAGTCCCAAATCACGCTGAACCAAAACACCAGGCCCTGGAAAGTAATAGTCTGGACTAAGTGTGGCAAAAACAATAAAATCAATGTCATCTTTGTCAATTCCAGCCCGGTCAATGGCGATTTTTGCCGCCTTAACCCCCATAGATGTGGTGGTATCGGTTCCCTTAACAACATGTCTTCGCTCTTTTATACCGGTTCGCTCCTGAATCCATTCATCGCTGGTCTCCATCAATTTTGATAGATCCTCATTGGTCACCACATTTTCAGGCACATAAAAACCGAGGCCTGCTATTTTTGAATTGTACATATAATATACTTTAGGTAATTACTTACAAAGCTCTTGGCTATTCAATGGAAAAGTAAAAAATATATCCAAGGTAGTATGAAGATAGCATAAAAATAGTTCATCTTCCTTGCCAATTTTAGTTTAAGAAAACACAAAATAAGGTACTCTAATAACGTCAACATTAACGAATCTCAATTTTTTAACCAAACATTTGTTCATTTATACTATTTTATAGTAAAACAATTATTCACAACAAAAGAAAACGCATCTCCTGGCGAAAATGCGTTTTCAACAACCTAACCAATAAATAAACAAACTTGTTGTAGCATGATTCAATTTCATAGCAATTTCTACAACACTTCAAATATAATATTTTTGTTTAATATTTATACATTTTTATTAAACAAAATAATGTTAAAGTTTTAATTTCCCCTCAAAATGCCACAAAATGTCAGTTTGTCATATACGTAAGTCTGGTATTTTTTTTGTCACACTGAAAAAAACAAAAGAAAACTAAAAACATGGCAACAGGTAAAATCAATGTTTCTGTAGAGAACATATTTCCTTTGATCAAAAAATTTCTATATAGTGATCACGAAATCTTTTTGCGCGAACTAATTTCCAATGCAACCGATGCAACTTTAAAACTAAAACATCTTACCTCGATAGGTGAAGCTAAAGTTGAGTATGGAAATCCGATGATTGAGGTAAAGGTGGATAAGGACAAAAAACGTATCCAAATCATTGACCAGGGTATTGGGATGACCGAGGATGAGGTCAAAAAATATATCAACGAAGTTGCTTTTTCAGGTGCAGAGGAATTCTTGGATAAGTATAAGGATTCTGGTAAGGATGCGGGAATCATAGGTCACTTTGGTCTTGGGTTCTATTCTGCATTTATGGTTGCGGATAAGGTAGAAATTATTACGAAGAGTTTTAAAGATGAGCCTGCGGTTCACTGGTCTTGTGATGGTTCTCCCGAGTTCGATCTAAAAAAATCAAAGAAAAAAGATAGAGGTACGGAAATCATACTTCATGTGGCTGATGATTCCACTGAATTTTTGGAAGATGCCAAAATCAGGGAGCTTTTGACCAAGTATAACAAGTTTATGCCAATCCCCATTAAATTTGGTACCAAAACAGAAACACTTCCAAAGCCAGAGGATGCAAAAGAGGATGACCCTGCTCCAACCCAAGAAGTCGATGACATCATAAACAATCCAAATCCGGCTTGGACCAAGCAACCAGCGGACCTAAAGGATGAAGATTATAAGTCGTTTTATCGAGAGTTATACCCAATGCAGTTTGAGGAGCCGTTGTTCAACATTCACTTGAACGTGGACTATCCGTTCAACCTAACAGGAATCCTTTACTTTCCAAAGTTGACCAACGACCTTAACATTCAAAAAGACAGGATCCAACTCTACCAAAACCAAGTTTTTGTCACCGACAATGTCGAAGGTATTGTTCCTGAGTTTTTGACCATGCTCCGTGGAGTCATCGATTCTCCTGACATTCCATTGAATGTTTCAAGGTCTTACCTGCAGGCTGACGGTGCCGTAAAAAAGATATCTTCTTACATCTCAAGAAAGGTTGCCGATAAATTGAATTCCTTGTTTAAAAATAATCGTGAAGATTTTGAGCAAAAATGGAACGACATCAAAGTGGTAATTGAATACGGAATGCTTTCTGATGAAAAATTCTTTGAAAAGGCTGACAAATTTGCGCTTTACCCTACGGTTGATGGTAAGTTTTACACTTTCGAAGAACTTGAAAAGCAGATAAAGGAGAACCAAACCGACAAGGACGATAAACTGGTGGTGCTTTATGCTTCGGACAAAGAAGCCCAGCACAGTTATATTGAAGCTGCCAAAACCAAAGGTTATGAAGTATTGTTGCTAGATTCTCCAATTGTGTCCCACTTGATGCAAAAATTGGAGACTTCCAAGGAAAAATTGTCCTTTGCCCGTGTAGATGCCGACCATGTTGATAATCTTATTAAAAAAGAGGATGATGCCATTTCAAAATTATCCGATGAGGAGAGGGAAAAGCTAAAAGTCGAAATCGAAGAGGTAATCAAAGAAAAAGGATATACCATTCAAATGGAAGCTATGGACAGCAGCGCTTCTCCATTTATCATTACTGAACCGGAGTTTATGCGAAGAATGAAAGAAATGCAGCAGACCGGAGGTGGAGGTATGTTCGGAATGGGAAATATGCCGGAAATGTATAACCTCATTGTTAATACCAATCATGAGTTGGTAGGTGAAATCTTAAATACAAAAACAGCTAAAAAACGTGAACGATTGATCAATCAATCACTCGATTTGGCCCGATTGTCCAAAGGATTGCTAAAAGGAGAGGAACTGACCAGCTTTATAGCCCGAAGCTATGAGATGATCAAATAAAGGTTGATAGGAAACAAAGAAAAGGCAGACTTTTAGAGTCTGCCTTTTTTATTGATAAAACGCTTCCTTTCAATGGACCATCCAGTTGCGGTCCAAATATCTTTTTAAAAGAGGAATCTGGATGAAAAATAAAATTCCAAACAAAACAATGGCATACAAGCTAGTTCTGGAAAATGGCAATAGCTCACCCCATCCCTGAAATTTTGTAAAAACTGAACTTATTGCTTCGTGGGCAAACCAACCTCCTCCCTCGCCTTTATAAAACCCTACGGCATACCCCAAAACTATGATAAGGGCAACACCAATGGCCACAAGTACATTTGTTGGGATAAGTGGCCTGTATGAAGTTGCTTGCAGCTCTGCCTCATGGGCAATCTTAAGCATCACCTGATCTGTGAAGTTCGGTGAAGGAGATTCCGCTGGTGTTTCCCTCATAACTTTATCTACAAAATCCATCAATTCCTTTTCCTGATTCTTATCCATAATCCTGGAGTTTTTCTTTAACCAAATGATTTTCAAATATCTTGGCCAATTTTTTTCTAGCCCTAAACAATCTCACTTTTAAAACATCTATTGACACATTTAGTGTTCCCTCAATTTCCTGTAAATTTTTCTCCTCAAGATAAAAAAGCGTGAGCAAAGCAGCATCTTTTGAAGGAAGTTTATCCAAACACCTCTTTATCACCTGTCCCCTTTCTTCCGCAATGAGTTGGTCCAATGCATTATCAACATTTGCTACCGAAACATTGGCCTGATCTTCCAAATTAACAAAAGCCCTGTTTTTCTTGTTTTGTCCAATTTTATCCAAACAGGTATTGTAGGTTATCCTATAAATCCAAGTGGAAATTTTACAATCCCCTTTAAAGCTGTCGATGGATCTATACACCTTCACAAAAGCATCTTGCGAAACCTCTTCAGCCTCCTCCCTATCCTTTATCATTCTATAGGCCAATGTGTATACCAATTGTTTATACTCCTCTACCAATTGCGCAAAGGCCTTGGAGTTTCCAAGACGTATTTCCCTAATCAGTGATGCTTCGTTGCTGGCGGTCATTGACCGTTTGACGTTAAATAGTCCACTAGGGTTACACTATTTTTTACTTTTTTTTTGAAAAAATGTAACCTCAACTCAAAAAAGGTCGTCATAGTTTAAAAAGTAAAAAACCAAAAATCATTAAAACGAACAATCATGGGATCAGAAGTTATTATTTTACCAATCATTTTTGGGGCAGTATTTGCAATTGCATACCTCCATTATTCCACAAGGAACAAAGAGCGATTGGCTTTGATTGAAAAGGGGGCCGATGCAAGTATTTTTGTTAAGGGAAGAGATAGGGCATTTCCTGTGTGGAAGATCATCATCCTTAACCTTGCTCTATTGCTCATGGGAATCGGTGCAGGAATTGTTATTGGCGGGATACTCCGGAAAAACCTTGACCTTAATGCGGACGTTGCAATGCCAGGTTCCATTTTTCTTTTGGCAGGAACAGGCCTTTTGATAGGGTTCTTCATTACCAAAAAGATGTATGATGAGGAAAGGTAATACGCAACTAAACTGAATTAAGAAAACCATCGTCCTTTGCGATGGTTTTTTTATTTTCATACCATGAAAGTTATAAGCACCAACATTGGCAAGCCAACACCTATTACCTGGAACGGACAAGAGAGCACTACGGGGATTTTCAAATATCCTGTCAACCAACCAATTATTTTGGAAACAGAAAGCGTTTCCAACGATAACATTAGCGACCGCAAAGTACATGGTGGCATTTATAAGGCATGTTATCTTTTTTCGGCTGACCAATATCCATACTGGAAGAAAAAATATTCGAATTTGGATTGGGATTGGGGTATGTTCGGTGAAAATTTGACGGTAGAAGGATTGGATGAAACTAAACTAAGAATTGGGAATATTTATAAACTTGGTACAGCTCTGGTGCAAATTACACAGCCAAGAGAACCCTGTTTTAAACTTGGAATCAGGTTTGACGATCAAGATATCTTAAAGGAATTCATTGACCATGGTTTCCCAGGTACCTATGTAAAAGTGCTCGAAGTTGGTCAGGTTAAGGTCGGTGATGTTCTTGAACTGATGGAAGAATCAGAAAATACACTAACAACCCAACAATTTTACCAACTATTGTTTTCAAGAAAAAAAGATAAAGCCATTGTGGAGATGGCCATTAAAAATGAAGCCTTGCCTCCCCACAAAAGGGAACGACTTAAACGATTTATATAAAAAAGGCCCCATTTCTGGGGCCCATCGAATCAACATTTAAATTAACTAAACCAACTATTTTACCTCCATTGTTGTTTTATAGGTACCCGTCTCATCGGTAACAACAAGGGTATAATCATCTTTGAACGCTTTTTCAAAATTGAAGGCTTTTTCAACCACAAGTTCTCCATTAATGGATTCATTGTAAACCAATCTTTTCTGACTATCGTATATTTTTAAAATCACCTTTCCTTGTGAAATATTCAAAAGGTTAATTAAAAGTTTATCTCCTTTCTTCACAAAGACTGGATCAAGTTCAATATTGATCATCTTGCGTTCTACCTCGTTTTTTGCAGGTCCGTTGGCAAATCCCATTGTTCCCAATAAAAGTGCCGCTACTGTAACATAATTTAAAACTGATTTCATAACATTTCGTTTTTAAGATTACAGGACAAATGTATGTTGGAAATAAGGGCAAAAACACCACCATCTTTTCCAATATATATGGAATATTAACTGATATTATCCATAAAAATCAAATAAATGTTAATATACCATAGATTATAGGTAATTTTGCATAGATATTGCAGTGTTTGCATAGCTAACTTTGTTTTGAAATGAATAAACAGATCAGGATGGCTCAAAAACCAGCGTTTGAAGCAATCGCACCAGATTTTGGCAACTCGTTCACTTATCAAAGATTTAGTTCAAGTAGTGAAAACAAGGGCCGAAGCTGGCATTATCACCCAGAAATGGAGTTGGTATATATCAACGGTGGTTCAGGTAAAAGGCAGATAGGGAGCCATGTTTCCTATTTCACTGAAGGTGATCTTATCTTGATCGGTTCCAATCTTCCCCATTGCGGGTTTACCGATAAGCTAACAGGAAACAAGAGCGAGACCTTAATTCATATGAAGGCCGACTTTTTGGGCAATGATTTTTTCAGAATCCCAGAAATGAAAAACATTCAAACCTTATTTGAAATGGCCAAAGGGGGTATTGCATTTTCCGGAAAAACCAAAACAAAAGTTGGCGAAAAGATGGAGGTTTTGGAATATCAAACCGATTTTCAACGTTTATTGTCCATTTTAAATATTCTAAACCTATTGGCCAGCTCCAAGGATATAAATGTACTGAATGCCGAAGGGTTTTCCATGGAGACCGAAGTAAAGGACAACGACCGCATAAATGTGGTATTCAATCATATTAAGACCAATTTCAAGGAGGAAATCAGTTTGGCGGAGATTTCAGATATGGTTAGCATGACAGTACCATCGTTCTGCAGATATTTTAAGAAGATCACCAACAAGACCTTTACCCAATTTGTAAATGAATATCGATTGGTGCATGCATCCAAATTGTTGGCCGAGCAACCCATGAGCATAACCCAAGTTTGTTACGACAGTGGATTCAACAATTTTTCCCATTTCAATAAATCCTTTAAAGCATTCACGGGTCAAAACCCCTCCGAATACCGAAACCAGTTAAAAACCGTTCTTCAATAAAATGGGGCTATTCAATGAAAAAGTCATTTTGGATCTTGACGATGGTGATGTCACGTATTTTCCAAATTTCTTTTCCAAAGAATTATCAAACAATTACTTTCAATCCCTAAAAGATTCCATTCCCTGGCAACAGGACAAAATCAAAGTATTTGGTAAAATTCATGATCAACCTCGACTTACCGCTTTATTTGGGGATAATCTAAAATCCTATTCTTATTCGGGTATCACCATGTATCCCCAAGTTTTTACACCGGAGCTGACCCAAATTAAAAACCAGGTTGAAAAGGCCTCAAACGCTAATTTCACTAGCTGCTTGCTCAACTATTATCGTCATGGCAAAGACAGTAACGGTTGGCATTCTGATGATGAAAAAGAGCTTGGAACCAATCCAATAATAGCATCTGTATCTTTTGGCGCTCCTCGTTTTTTCCATTTGAGGAATAAAATGGATAAAACCAATAAACATAAGATTTTGCTGGAAAATGGAAGTTTGTTGCTTATGAAGGGAGCAACACAGCACCATTGGCAGCATCAAATTCCCAAGACCTCAAAACCCATTGGAGGCCGAATCAACCTCACTTTTCGAATCCTTAAATAATCAACCAAAAAGGTCGTTCAGTACTTTTGCCAACCGTAATCCCCCTTTTTGTAATTGGCTAAAAAGTACTTTATTGTATTTGTAGCTGTATTGGTAGCCCAATTTTTCGCCAACCTTTGCCGACCCGTATATCTCTCCACAAATTTCATGCGATTCCTGTACCCAATCGTAGATTGTCCCTTCTTGAATTTTTTTACGTTCTTTTCGGGAGACCTGGTCGAGTTCGTCGGCCAGCTCCGTATAGGTCATTCCGTAGGAAACAATTAAATTTTTGTCCCATACCCTATGTAAATTTGTTCCTTCTCCAAACCATTGCACTTGGATATCGTTGCCTCCTTTGTCCTCGGCCCTACTGGCATGCATCGGTTGATGTAGATCACCAATTAAATGAATTAACATTTTAAGATAAAAAACCCGGTCTTCCCTCGACCTATTTTTGTCTTTCACAATTCGGGTGCATTCTTCAATGCCCGTGATTAAATCTCCATGTTTGCTCTTCTCTGAATCTTCATATCGAACATCCAAAGGATAATTCACAAAATGCCATGCAAAAAACTTAGAAAACGACCTATCTGCCTTTATCTCATCCGCAAATGTGGATACAAACGCAAGACTGTGCCCATCCAGTAGATCGTTTAAAGCCCGTTTTGCCTTTCCGGTCAAGTGGTTCTGGGCAATATGTCCGGTCACTCTGTGTCCCGTTTTTCCCCAATAATTTGCCGAAACCATAATGGGTAGAAGCAAAAATAGTAAAAGGGTTTTTCTCATAATTCAGGATTTGTTCAAAAGTAGAAAACTGACCTTAATTACAGCACAAAAAATAGCTCAAAATACATCAGCAAACCCTAGAAAAAATTTCATGAATTTATTAGCATCTTTTGGGATTTTTTTAACGAACCTTAAGCTTAAATTTGGGCAGCTAACTCAAATTGACCTATGTCGAAAATCCGTTTTGTACTCGCTGCATCACTATTTCCCATCTTATTTTTTGCCCAATCACCCAAAAAGTCGTTCACAGTCAAATATATAGACCAACCTATCGTAGTAGATGGTATACTGGATGAGTCTGTCTGGGAAACTGCAGATAGCGCCCATGACTTTCAGCAAAACTTTCCGTCCGATTCCATTTTGGCCACGCAAAAAACGGAAATCAAAATGCTTTTTGATGATACCACCCTCTACATTGGTATTCGACAAGATGCGGAAGGAAGGGATTATCTAACTCCTTCTTTACGCAGGGATTACCGCGCAGGTAATAGTGACAACATAAGCTTACTTTTTGATACCTTCAACGACGGAACAAATGCGTTTCTATTTGGAATAAACCCACTTGGGGTTCGCCGAGAAGCACTCATTTCGGGAGGTGGAAACGACATTAGTGGCTTTGTGACCTCTTGGGATGTTAAATGGCGGGGCGAATCCAAAATTCATGACAATTATTATATCTCTGAACTAGCTATTCCGTTGACCTCCTTTAAATTTCGCGAAGGCGAGACCAAATGGAGATTCAACAGCTATCGATTCGACATGCAGACCAATGAGCGTAGTACGTGGATTAGAATACCTCAAAACCAATTCATTGTCAGCCTTGCCTTTATGGGCGACATGGTTTTTGAGAAGCCTTTGGGCAAATCGCGAACACCCTTGGCCATAATACCTTATGTAAATGGAATTTCCGGGAGGGATTTTGAAAACGATATCTCCGAAAACAATGTAAAGGTAGGTGGGGATGCCAAAATTGCCATAGGCAACGGAATGAACTTGGACATTACCCTTAATCCTGATTTTTCGCAAGTAGAGGTCGACAATTTCATCACCAATCTAACCCGTTTTGAGGTTTCCCTACCCGAGCGTCGTCAATTTTTCATCGATAACAATGATCTTTTTGGAAATTTTGGGGGCCGAAGGGATGCCAATCCCTTCTTTTCGCGACGAATAGGAATCGCAAGGGACACGGCAGACAATACCATTGAGAACAGGATAATAGGAGGGGTTAGGTTAAGTGGTAAACTCAACAATAACCTTCGACTTGGATTTTTAAACATTCAAACCGAAGAAGACGCCGCCAACGAAATTGCATCGAACAATAATATGATGTTCTCACTGCAACAGAAGGTGTTTTCAAGGTCAAATATTGGAATGTTCTTTATCAACCGACAATCTTTCAACGCTCCTGAATTTTTGGATGAAAGTGAAGAATACAATCGTGTGGTGGGAATCGATTATAATTTATCATCTGCCAATAATGTTTGGCAGGGGAAGGCTTATGGTCATAAATCCTTTCAACCCGGGGATAGCCAAGGAAATTTTTCAGGAGGTGCAACTTTAGGGTTCAACACTCGGAATTATGGCTCATTTTTGGATGTGGTCTATATTGATGAAGAATTCCAATCCGACCTTGGTTTTATCCCAAGAAAAGACATTTTTAAGCTCGCAGGAAACATAAGACGCAGCTTTTGGCCCAAACAACAAGGTGCCATAAACAACCATGGTTTTGAGGTGTTCTCTATTTTTACATGGAGGCCCAACCTGGATTATCAGAATACAGATCATATGATTGACATGAGCTGGCGTGCTGAGTTCAATAATCTTTCAATGCTTGAAACCTCCTATACCAATCGGTTTGTCTTTTTAACCGATGAATTTGAGCCCACTGGAAAAGATGGAGCAGTAGCTTTACCTGGAAATACAGGCTATTACTTTAATTCGTTTGGACTGGAATTCCGATCAGACCATCGAAAAGTATTTTCTTATGGCTTTGAACCCTCAATTGGAGATTTTTTTAATGGAAAAAGATATTCTTTGGAAGCGTTTTTAAACCTTAGACTTCAACCCAAGGTAAATGTATCCATGAATCTCAACTATGACAATTTGGATTTGCCTGCCCCACATTCGCAAGCAGATATTTGGTTGGTAGCCCCTCGAGTTGACATTACGTTTAGCAAGTCCATATTTTGGTCTACCCTGGTACAGTATAGCAACCAGCGTGATAATTTGGGCTTTAATTCCCGTTTACAATGGCGTTTCGCTCCACTTTCGGATTTGTTTTTGGTCTATAACGACAATTATTTTGTGAATACCTTTATGCCCAGAAATAGGTCCATCAATTTAAAGCTGACCTATTGGCTAAACATCTAGGATGAATTTTAAAATACTATGTTCGGATTTGGATGGAACCTTACTATCCACAAAAAATGACGTTTCCGAATTTACCATTTCGCAAATCAATCGTATTAAGCATCGCACTCGAATTGTATTGGTTTCTGCCCGAATGCCAAAATCCATTACCTATCTCCAAAACCGAATGGGCATCGAGCAACATCCCATAATTGCCTATAACGGAGCGCTGATCATGGAGAAAGGTAAAATTTTGCACAGTGAAACCATTCCCATGGCCAACACATTGGCACTTTATAAAATCTGCCAAGAACAAAATATTCGTTTTGGGCTATACCAGAATGATGAGTGGTTGGTTTCGGAAACCTCAGAAAGGGTTGAAAAGGAAATTTTCAATACCAAAGCAAATCCCAGTTTTGAATCTACCGCAGCTACACTGCAAAGGTGGCAAAAAGAAAATTTTGGGGCGCACAAGATCATGCTTATGGGCAACAAGGAAAATATGGATCATATAAGTCCACTTTTGGAACGGCATTTTTTAGCATCCATGAACTGCTACCGGTCCAATGACACCCTTATCGAAATCGCTCCAAAATCGTCCTCCAAACTTAAGGGCATACAGTCTATTTTAAAAACTGGAGAGTCCTTGCAAGATGTTATAGCGTTTGGCGATAATTACAACGATGTTGAAATGTTGGAACAAGTCGGATTTGGGGTTGCCGTCGCCAACGGCAGACAAGAAACTAAAGAAGCAGCAAATAAAGTAACATTGAGCAACAAAGACCACGGAGTGGCACAATTTATCAAAGACCATCTTTGATTTTCCTATATTTGAGCATACCACTATTAAAATTCTATGAACCAACTACCATTTACCGAAGACACTGTAATCTTCGGACTTCTTTGTCTCTGTTTAGGTTTTGTCTTTTACACCTCCGCTATAAAAAAAGGTTTTTGGAAAAAGTTTTATACCATCGTCCCCACCGTTCTTATGTGTTATTTACTACCTGCAATTCTTGCAAGTACAGGAATCGTGGATGAAACCAAATCCCAAACCTATTATATTGCAAGTCGCTATTTATTACCTGCGGCATTAATTCTAATGACACTCAGTATTGATCTCAAAGCCATTGCCAATTTAGGTTCCAAGGCACTAATCATGTTCCTGACAGGAACTGCCGGAATAATCATAGGAGGGCCAGTTGCCATATTGATAGTTTCCATTTTTTCACCCGAAACTGTCGGAGGAAATGGCTTTGATGCGGTTTGGCGCGGACTTTCCACCATTGCTGGAAGTTGGATCGGGGGTGGTGCAAACCAGGCGGCAATGCTCGAAGTTTTTCAATACAATCCTAAAGAATTCTCAAAAATGGTATTGGTCGATATTGTAATGGCCAATCTTTGGATGGCAATACTTCTGTTGGGTATTGGAAAAACCAAAAAGATTGATAAATGGCTTAAGGCCGACACTTCCTCCATCGAGGAACTTAAAGAAAAAGTTTCAACCCATACCGCAAAAATTGCAAGGGTAACTTCGCTACATGATTTTATGATGATGCTTTTATATGCTTTTGCAGGAGTGGGGATTGCGCATTTTTTGGGGCATCACTTTGCGGAATTTCTGGAAAACAATTTTGAAGTCATCAGAAATAAAGAAAAAATACTTTCTTCCCTAGGTTCTAAATTTCTTTGGATGGTTGTTTTTGCCGCAACCATTGGTATTGGACTCTCATTTACCAAGGCCAAAAATTATGAAGGAGCCGGGGCCAGTAAAATTGGTGGGATGTTCATTTATATACTTGTTGCCACCATTGGAATGAAAATGGATTTGGGTCGTGTATTGGAAAATCCAGGTTTGATCTTGGTTGGATTTATATGGATTACGATACATGCAGGCCTTTTAATTTTAGTGGCCAAGTTAATTAAAGCTCCTTATTTCTTCCTTGCCGTGGGAAGTCAAGCCAACGTGGGTGGTGCCGCTTCAGCACCTGTTGTTGCAGCAGAATTTCACCCATCGTTGACTTCTGTTGGAATCCTGTTGGCTGTTTTTGGCTATGTGGTCGGAACGGCGGGAGCGTATCTCTGTGCCTTGTTGATGGAAGTAGCCTCCACAATGTAGTTTGCTGGAGCAAACATACTTTTTTAGTCGATTCGTCAATTCAAACTATGCATCCATAAATTGGTTATCCTTAATGACTAGTTCCTAATTTACCTTGGTCAATATGACAAATTGCGACTCCCATTTCTTGGGTTTTGCAGTTCCAATATTGCGCCATGGCCCGGTCCAAATTCATTTCAAATAAAAACAAGGCAACTAGCATTTTTTATTTTATTCTATATGTTTTTGCATGTTTACTCTATTGGCAGTTTTCCACAATTGATGACCAACTCACAGATGATGGCATTAACACATCCAAATTAGCCCTTCTAGATTCTGTTGCCTTTTCCAGTGCAAACGATTTATTGGAATCCGCCCTTGTGCAGAATCCTTTTAATGCACATCTACAATCTAATTTGGAGACGTTTCAAAAACTACACCACACAACCAAAGCCGTGGAACAGCAACTTACTGTTTCGTGCAAACAACGACCTGAAAACCCAAAACATCTACATAACCATGCAAGATTCCTGCTTGCCAAAGGAAAATATGCTGAGGCCGAAAAACATTTGATAAAAGCCATTGCTTTATCCCCTTCCTTCGGTGAATCTGAACTTTTACTGATGGACGTGTATCACAGGTCTGAAAATTGGACACAACTCCAAAAGTTATCTACGGAATTGACAGGAACCAAAACCGACATTTCAGATGCGATAAAATATCTGAAGATCGCCAGAAAAAGAACAACTGTAATTGATGTCATGAAGGAAACAGTAAAAAATGACCCTTCGCCACTCAACCATCTAATACTTAGCAAAGAACTGTATGCAAAGAAAAGGTTCGCACAGTCTTTACATCACGCCAATTTAGCGGTTCAAATGCAAAATGACCTTTCTGGAGCAAGATTACTTTTGGGCTTGGCTTATGCCAAACTTGGAGAATCGCAAAAAGCAATTAAAATTCTAAAAACAGGCTTGAACCTAAATCCGGAACTACAGTCAACACAGCAAAGCCTTGCAAAACTGGAAGATTATTCGAATGAGGCCATGGCCTACCATTGAATTTTTCAATATACTTTTCTTTTTTAAATGCATTCCTTAGGATTCAGTGCATTTGATTTGAACTAATTCGATAAATATTTTGATATTTGCCTCGCTAAAATTTTAAGAATGAGGAGGATTTTATATTTATTGGGACTTACCATTTTAATTGCTTCATGTGATTCGAATACCGCGAATACCATGAGGGTATCAGGCAATATCAAAGGGCTAAAAAAAGGAACCTTGTTTTTGCAACATTTTAAGGACTCTAGTTTGGTAGCTTTAGATTCACTCGAGATTGAAGGTGATGGAAACTTTGCCTTTTCACAAGAAGTTGAAAGTCCAGAAATATTTTACCTCTACCTTAAAAAACAAGATAACAACGATATTAATGACCGCATTATCTTTTTCGGGGAATCTGGTGAAATTACCATAAACACCTCTTGGAACACTTTTGATATTGAGCCCGAAATTCTAGGTTCAGAAAGTCATGAGAAATTCGAGGAATTCAACTCCATGATTTCCAATTTCAATATTCGCGAACTAGAGCTGGTTCAAAAGGCCCAACCCGAAGAAAATGAAGAAAACCCTCCCATTTCATTGGATTCATTGCAACAATTAATTGACCGCAATATCATTGCTAGATATCGGTACATTCTAAATTTCGGTTTGAACAATGGTGATTCCCATGTTACCCCTTATGTGTTATTGACACAGGCTAACGATGCAAATCCGAAATACTTGGATTCGATTTTTGGAACATTATCCGAAGAAGTGGCCGCTTCCAAATATGGAAAAGCCTTAAAATCGTATTTGGGAAAATAAAACTGGTTTAGCTGGACAGTTTGTTCAACTCTTCAATAAGTTTGGTAGCCCTGTCTTCCAGTTGAACCCGAATATCTTTAAAATGGGCCTTATGGTTATCCACATCCTTAGTGTGAATTTTGGACATAAGCTCATCAAAAACTGAAATAGCCTTGTCTATTATAGCAGTACCTTCTTTTGAATCAACATTGTTAGAACCGGCTTCCCATAGATAAACCGCTTCAATAATATCTCCCAAAACAAAATTGACATCTTTCTTTAAGTCACGAATGCTTGCCATGCTAATATTTTTTTCAAATGTACTATTAAATGGTAACTTCTAAAAGTTTTGCACCATCGGTGCTTATTTCGATAAAGGTGCTTGAAGCAGCAACCAAAACTGTTTGCCCTTTTTTAATTGAAGTTTCACCCCAGTCGTTTTTAATTTTGGCTTCTCCGCCAACACACATATAAATTGTGAATGAATCTCGCTGTTCAACTTCTTGGGATATTGATTTTGTAAGATCAAGGATATTGGTCTTAAAATATGGGCAATCCACCATAGTATTTACCTGATCTTCCGCTTTGGAATAATTGACCTTAAAATCTTCCTTTTTGGAATAATCTATGGCATCTATGGCCAGTTGGGTATGCAATTCCCTTAAATTTCCATCCTTATCCCTACGGTTAAAATCGAACACTCTGTAAGTAATGTCGGAAGTCTGTTGGATCTCCGCCAATAAAACTCCAGCTCCAATGGCATGAATCTTACCGGTATTGATAAAGAAAGTGTCGCCTTCGGTAACTTCTTCATAATTCAAAAGATCAAGCAAAGTGTCATTCTCCAAGCTCTCTATATATTCCCTTTTTTCAACATCATTATTGAATCCAACTATGAGTCTAGCGCCGGGATCTGCATCCATTACGTACCACATTTCGGTTTTTCCGAAGGAATTGTGGCGCTCTTTGGCCAGTTTATCATTTGGATGCAGTTGTATGGATAGGTCCTGCTTAGCGTCAATAAACTTGATAAGAATTGGAAAATCATTGCCAAATCGTTCTACTACGCTTTTACCAAGTAGTTCTCCACCAAAATCCTGGATCAGTGTTGCTAGGGAAGTTCCCTGCAATTCTCCTTCGGAAACTTCAGAAATGTCTCCACTCACCCCTGAAAGCTCCCAACTTTCCCCTGTGATATCACTTTCAATCGGTTTTTTAAGAACATCATTGAGTTTGGTTCCACCCCAAAGACGTTCTTTTAGGATGGGTTTGAATTTTAACGGGTACAAGTTCATTTTTTTAGCCGGAATAGGTTACAAAGTTACGAGGTGTTTCATAAAGGACCACCTCCAATTTATTGGTCTGTTTTATGTGGGGTCTGAGTTTGTTCCAAATCACTACAGC
Source organism: Flagellimonas sp. 2504JD1-5 (assembly GCF_053618295.1). Taxonomy (NCBI): domain Bacteria; kingdom Pseudomonadati; phylum Bacteroidota; class Flavobacteriia; order Flavobacteriales; family Flavobacteriaceae; genus Flagellimonas; species Flagellimonas sp. 2504JD1-5. The sequence continues at coordinate 1,929,468 of NZ_JBSIOU010000001.1, read as the reverse complement.
GATGTTTTCGGCAGTAGGATTTAAATTTTTAAATTCAGGAACATCGGTGTTCAGATTTTTGTGATCCAATGCCTCCTCAACATGTTCCCTAATCAAATCTTTAAGTACTTTCAAATCCATTACGAAGCCGGTTTCCTCATCAATTTCGCCTTCAACACTTACAATGAGGTCATAGTTATGGCCATGGTAGTTTGGGTAACTGCATTTTCCAAATACTTCTCGGTTCTTATCTTGGGTCCAGTCTTTACGAAACAACCGATGTGCAGCATTGAAACTTGCTTTTCTACTAACTTTTACGCTCATTTTTTTGAATTGTTGTTGATAATATGATCATAAAAGCGTTCAAAAATAATTTTGAACCAGGCTGTATATTGGTCAGGGCTCTTAGCAATATCAGTTTTGATTTCCGATGGATACATCCATTTCCAGTTTTCTACCTCTTCTGGATTAATGGCAGGAGCATCCTCATAGCTACCTATCATTACATGATCTAATTCGTGTTCGGTAAGACCGTTGTCAAAAGGTGCTTTATAAATAAAGGAAAATAGTTCTTCAAGTTCGGTTTGAAATCCCATTTCTTCCTGCAACCTCCTTTTTCCAGCCTCAACATTGCTCTCTCCTTCCCTTTGATGGCTGCAACAGGTATTGGTCCATAACAAAGGAGAATGGTATTTATCCTTGGCTCTTTGTTGCAACATGGTCTGACCTTTATGGTTCATTACAAATACCGAAAAAGCCCGATGCAAAACTGCTTTTTCATGGGCTTCCATTTTGGGCATCAGGCCAATAGGTTCATCGGCCTCGTTCACCAAAATCACATTTTCCTCTTTCATGGAGTAAAAATATGACGTTTGTCAGGAAATATTCAGATGTTTGGGCTAAAATGTTCTTAAAGTTGGCCTGTTAGAAGAATCGTGGGGATTTAAGGTTGCCAACATTCTTTAAGAAATCGTACCGCACTATGATCTCAAAAGACCCATCGTTAAAGGTAGCTGCACCCAAGTCGGTTATTTCTCGGTCATAGGCAAGGCCTATGAACATTTCGTCAGATAACCGAAATCCGACCAAACCACTGAATGCTGCATCCCATCGGTATGCAATTCCTCCAATAAATTTTTCATTCAGCATAAAATTGGCCGATATATCCGCCTGCAGTGGAGCCCCTTGAACCACTTTGGTCAAAAGGGTGGGCTTGAATTTCAGGAAAGGATTCAAATCCCATACGTATCCGGTAATAAAATACCAGTTCATTTGCTCTTTTGCTTCCGAGATTGAAGCTTCGTCAAAATGAGTGGTCTCCAATAATCTTGGTGCTGAAATTCCTGTATAGAATCGTTCGGTATGGTAATATACTCCAGCTCCAATATTTGGCGAAAATTTGTTTTGTATGTCTTGTTGTGATTGTAGTTGGGGGTCAATATCAAATTCGTCCAGTTCGGAATATCGAATATCCAGCATATGGGCGCTTCCTTTTAACCCGAAACTCAACTTCCCATCAACCGAGGTACGAATGGTATAGGAGAAATCTACATCAAAGTAGGTCTCCGATGTTGGTCCAATTTTATCATTGACCACAGAAACCCCTAAACCGACACCTCGGTATCCCAATGGAGTATGAATATTCAAGGTTTGGGTTTCTGGAGCTCCATCCAATCCCAACCATTGATTTCTATATAACCCGGCTATGCTCAAATGACCTCTTGATCCTGCATAAGCCGGATTTACACTTACCGTATTATACATATACTGGGTATATTGGGCATCTTGTTGCGCATGGACCACTGTTCCAAAACTTAATGCCAATATCCAAATCAGTAATCTTATTTTCTTTGCCATGTCCTTTCCTTCCACAGTACGCTATTCTTTTACCTGTTAATGTATAGGTAACCTGATAATTGTTTCATGTTTCCGCTGGGGTCCTCATAATCTATAATGTAGAAATATGTACCCACCGGAAGTTTGTTGTCTTTATCCACAGTTACCCTTCCTTCGGAAGTGCCATCAAAGACATTTCCGTTGGTGTTATATGCTTTGGTCATATAGACCTGCACACCCCACCTGTTATAAATTTTTACTGTGTTGTTTGGATAATCTTCTAAGTTTCTAATGGTAAGCACATCGTGTATGCCATCACCATTTGGCGTAATTACGTTTATGACATCTATTGGATCTACTTGCGTTGGTCCAAGATCTGGATCTAAATAATTTGGTATTCCATCTCCGTCTGAATCATCGTTGGCATAGTTTCCATCAAGATCTATGTCTTCATCAATAGTTTCAATACCGTCATCGTCGTCGTCCGAGTCTCTATAATCCAATTCACCGTCGGAATCCGTGTCCATTAAATTGGTACTTGGATCATCAATTTCATCATTGACATCAATATCTATTACTGTGCTTCCTTCGTAGGCATCGTCAAGACCATCATTATCCTTATCGGAGCCAATAAAAGTTACGTCGGCAATTCCATCTTGATCTTGATCATGTGCTTCAACATTATCAGGAATGTTATCATCATCACTGTCTAGATCTACATAATCAGGAATACCATCACCTTCGGTATCTACGGGAATCAATCCTATATTTCCGCCATTTTCATAAGCATCGTCTAGTCCATTATCATTGGCATCTACCAAACTTGGGGCAATATATCCAAGAGTAGTCTGAGCTTCCACATTATCGGGAATACCGTCATTATCGCTATCAATATCCAAATAATCCGGTATGCCATCAACATCAGTATCGGTTGGATTAGTACTTGGATCATTATCGTTATCGGTATTCAAATCTTCAAAACTGTCCACAATACCATCGTTGTCCGCATCCAAATTGACTGCAGGAACGTTCACCAATATGGTAACTGTGGCCGTGCTACAGTTGCCAAGTGAATCACAAATGGTATAATCAAAAGTATCTGGACCCAAATACCCTGCATTGGGTGTATAGGTAATGAAATCATCGGATGGATCGGTTGGCGTACCACCATCATTTATTACCAATGTTCCATTTGTTGGAACTGTTGAAGTTAACGTTCCGCTAGTTGGAAGGTCATTGTCATTGGCCAGGACATCAATATCCAAAGCTACATCCTGGTCCGTTGCGACCGAATCATCCAAAGCATCAACAATTGGAATCACATCGACCGTCACAGTAGCTGTGCTGCACGCTCCGGTTGATGTACATACGGTATAATCGAATGTATCTGTTCCATTATAATCTGGATCAGGAGTATAGGTCACTATATCATCAGATGGGTCATTTGGCGTACCGTTGTCATTAATACTAATTGACCCATTTGGTGGATTAGTGGTCGTTAAAGTGCCTGCGGAAGGCAAATCTGTGTCATTTGCATAGATTGGCACTACTACAGAACTATCTTCGTCCACTGAAACAAGGTCATCCACAAGGGTCGCTGCCTCAGTCATACAAACAACGGTAAACCGCGGAAGTTCGCTAGAATTCCCGGCTTTTGTGATTGTTGCGGTATATCTAGCAACCGTTTCTGTACTGATAACAGTTGGTTGGGTTTGATCTCCTGCTAGTGGTGGATTCCAACTGACTGTTGCCCCTGCTGGAATACTTGCCGAAATATCCAGGGTCACCTCGTTATCTGGAGCCCTACAATCCGTTAAAATAAAATAACCGGTTGCATTGGACCCACAAAGTGTCCCGTCATAGGTTGCAAAATATACCCCTGGTTGTGTAGCCTCATAGAAGGAATTGGTACCTAGCACAGTTCCTAAATCCGACGCCTCAAACCATTGATAATTACTCTCATCTCCACCACTTGGTGCTTGAAGTAAAAACTGGGCATCTATGGTATTCATTCCTAAGAGAAGCGTGAACAACCCTATAAATAAAGACTTATGTAGAATATTTGATTTCAACTTTTAGCTAGTCTTTATTGTTATTACTTAACTACAAATACCACGTTGATAAGTGAATTGTAATCCGTTGGTAAATTCTCAACTTCAATGGTCAAGTTACCGTTTGCATCAATTGTCATGAAATTAGGGTCACCTGAGTCCGTTTCGAAAACTGTAGGATCTGCATAGGTAACATAATAATACAAATCTGTTCGAGCGTACGTCGGGATTGCTACAGGAGCTCCTGAGCTTCCTGCGGTCGGCGTTCCAAATTGATCTAGATATTCTTGATATAAATCGATATTCTTTATTCCTGTTGTTGATGCATCTACTGCGATTGAAGGAGGATAGAAGATTCTTCCAGCGGTAGCAGTTATTTTGGCAATATCCGCCATGGCTTCATCAACAGTAGTTTCTGCTGCGCCATCCCCATCCACATCAATATCTGTCATTTCAAAAGAGGCTCCACCATCCGCACCAACAGTTAGTTCATTGTTTGCATCTGTGCTTACCACATTGGCTGTCTCGGCAGCCCCACCATCTTCGTCGGTATAACTAATTACACCCGTTGTTGTATTTTGAGACAAGGATGTTACTGTTTCATTGATATCTACTGATACAATTCCGGGCTCTGAAATGCTTGCAATTCTATTTCCTGTCACCGTATTGGTCACACTTACATCGTCATCTGTCTGTGAAGCAAGCTCAGCAAGAGCGCCCTCCACCTCGGTGGCAGTGAAATTACCACCTGCATCGATGATGTTCACCTCCGAAGCCGTCTGGTCGTCCGTTCCGGCATCGTCCAGATGTGACAGGTCGACTGTCTGGCTCGTTCCGTTCTCTATCCCGACGGTCAATACGTTCGTGCCAAGGTCAACTCCCAAACTCTCAATGTTCTGGTCGTCCGTGCCCGCATCGTCAAGATGTGACAGGTCAACTGTCTGGCTGGTACCGTCCTCGATACCTACCGTCAATATATTCGTGCCAACGTCCACACCAAGGCTCTCGATGTTCTGGTCATCGGTGCTGCCCGCTGCAAGTTCCGCAAGTGCGCCCTCGACCTCCGTGGCGGTAAAGTTGCCACCGGCATCGGTGATGTTCACCTCGGATGCTGTCTGGTCGTCCGTTCCGGCATCGTCCAGATGCGACAGGTCGACTGTCTGGCTGGTGCCGTTCTCTATCCCAACGGTCAATACGTTGGTGCCAAGATCAACTCCTAAACTTTCAATGTTCTGGTCGTCCGTTCCCGCATCGTCAAGATGTGACAGGTCGACCGTTTGGCTGGTACCGTCCTCGATACCAACGGTCAATACGTTCGTGCCAAGGTCAACACCTAAACTTTCAATGTTCTGGTCATCGGTGCTACCCGCAGCGACCTCGTCGATGGCGGCCTGGGTGTCGGTGGCCGTAAGGCCGGATGTTGTGTTGTCATAGGTGACCTCCGCAGCGGTCTGGTCATCCGTACCGGGGTCGTCCAAATGTGATAGGTCGACTGTCTGGCTGGTCCCGTTCTCTATCCCGACCGTCAATACGTTCGTGCCAAGGTCAACGCCAAGGCTCTCAATGTTCTGGTCGTCCGTTCCCGCATCGTCAAGATGTGACAGGTCGACTGTCTGGCTGATACCGTCCTCGATACCAACGGTCAATACGTTCGTGCCAAGGTCAACACCTAAACTTTCAATGTTCTGGTCATCGGTGCTACCCGCAGCGACCTCGTCGATGGCGGCCTGGGTGTCGGTGGCCGTAAGACCGGATGTTGTGTTGTCATAGGTGACCTCCGCAGCGGTCTGGTCGTCGGTCCCGGCATCGTCCAGATGCGATAGGTCCACCGTCTGGCTGGTACCGTTTTCGATACCAACTGTCAATACGTTCGTGCCAAGATCAACTCCTAAACTTTCAATGTTCTGGTCGTCCGTTCCCGCATCGTCAAGATGTGACAGGTCGACCGTTTGGCTGGTACCGTTCTCGATACCAACTGTCAATACGTTCGTTCCCACATCAACTCCCAAACTCTCAATGTTCTGGTCATCGGTGCTACCCGCAGCGACCTCGTCGATGGCGGCCTGGGTGTCGGTGGCCGTAAGACCGGATGTTGTGTTGTCATAGGTGACCTCCGCAGCGGTCTGGTCGTCGGTCCCGGCATCGTCCAGATGCGACAGGTCGACTGTCTGGCTGGTGCCGTCCTCGATACCAACGGTCAATACGTTCGTGCCAAGGTCAACACCTAAACTTTCAATGTTCTGGTCATCGGTGCTGCCCGCAGCGACCTCGTCGATGGCGGCCTGGGTGTCGGTGGCCGTAAGACCGGATGTTGTGTTGTCATAGGTGACCTCCGCAGCGGTCTGGTCGTCAGTGCCCGCATCGTCAAGATGTGACAGGTCAACTGTCTGGCTGGTACCGTCCTCGATACCTACCGTCAATATGTTCGTGCCAACGTCCACACCAAGGCTCTCGATGTTCTGGTCATCGGTGCTGCCCGCTGCAAGTTCCGCAAGTGCGCCCTCGACCTCCGTGGCGGTAAAGTTTCCACCGGCATCGGTGATGTTCACCTCGGATGCTGTCTGGTCGTCGGTACCGGCATCGTCCAGATGCGACAGGTCAACTGTCTGGCTCGTTCCGTTCTCGATACCAACTGTCAATATATTTGTACCTGTGTCAACACCAAGGCTCTCGATGTTCTGGTCATCCGTGCTGCCAGCTGCAAGCTCTGCAAGTGCACCTTCTACTTCTGTAGCGGTAAAGTTGCCACCCGCATCGGTGATGTTCACCTCAGCAGCGGTCTGGTCATCAGTACCTGCATCGTCAAGATGTGACAGGTCAACTGTCTGGCTGGTGCCGTTCTCTATCCCGACGGTCAATACGTTCGTGCCAAGATCAACTCCTAAACTTTCAATGTTCTGGTCGTCTGTTCCGACATCGTCCAAATGCGATAGGTCTACTGTCTGGCTGGTACCGTCCTCGATACCCACCGTCAATATGTTCGTGCCAACATCTACGCCTAGACTCTCAATGTTCTGGTCATCGGTGCTGCCAGCTGCCAATTCTGCAAGCGCGCCCTCTACCTCCGTAGCGGTAAAGTTGCCACCTGCATCGGTGATGTTCACTTCAGCAGCGGTCTGGTCGTCGGTCCCTGCATCGTCCAAATGGGACAGGTCGACCGTTTGGCTGGTACCGTTCTCGATACCCACAGTCAATATGTTCGTTCCCACATCAACTCCCAAACTCTCGATGTTCTGGTCATCGGTGCTACCCGCAGCGACCTCGTCGATGGCTGCTTGGGTGTCGGTGGCCGTAAGGCCCGATGTTGTGTTGTCATAGGTGACCTCCGCAGCGGTCTGGTCGTCCGTTCCGGCATCGTCCAGATGCGATAGGTCGACTGTCTGGCTCGTTCCGTTCTCTATCCCGACGGTCAATACGTTGGTTCCTACATCTACGCCAAGGCTCTCGATGTTCTGGTCATCGGTGCTGCCAGCGGCTAGTTCCGCAAGTGCACCTTCCACCTCGGTGGCGGTAAAGTTGCCACCTGCATCGGTGATGTTCACCTCGGATGCTGTCTGGTCGTCAGTACCGGCATCGTCCAAATGTGATAGGTCGACTGTCTGGCTGGTGCCGTTCTCTATCCCGACGGTCAATACGTTCGTGCCAAGGTCAACTCCCAAACTCTCAATGTTCTGGTCGTCCGTGCTGCCAGCGGCCAATTCGGCCAAGGCGCCCTCGACTTCCGTGGCGGTAAAATTTCCGCCCGCATCGGTGATGTTAACCTCTGATGCTGTCTGGTCGTCAGTACCTGCATCGTCCAAATGCGATAGGTCCACTGTCTGGCTGGTACCATTCTCTATACCGACCGTCAATACGTTAGTGCCCACATCAACTCCCAAGCTCTCGATGTTCTGGTCGTCAGTGCCCGCATCGTCAAGATGTGACAGGTCAACTGTCTGGCTGGTACCGTCCTCGATACCTACCGTCAATATATTCGTGCCAACGTCCACACCAAGGCTCTCGATGTTCTGGTCATCGGTGCTGCCCGCTGCAAGTTCCGCAAGTGCGCCCTCGACCTCCGTGGCGGTAAAGTTGCCTCCGGCATCGGTGATGTTAACCTCAGAAGCGGTCTGGTCGTCCGTTCCCGCATCGTCCAAATGTGAGAGGTCGACTGTCTGGCTGGTGCCGTTCTCGATGCCAACTGTCAATACATTGGTTCCTACATCCACGCCAAGGCTCTCGATGTTCTGGTCGTCCGTGCTGCCAGCGGCCAATTCGGCCAAGGCACCCTCGACTTCCGTGGCGGTAAAGTTGCCACCGGCATCGGTGATGTTCACCTCGGATGCTGTCTGGTCGTCCGTTCCAGCATCGTCCAAATGTGATAGGTCCACTGTCTGGCTCGTTCCGTTCTCTATCCCAACGGTCAATACGTTCGTGCCAAGGTCAACTCCTAAACTTTCAATGTTCTGGTCGTCGGTACCGGCATCGTCCAAATGTGATAGGTCTACTGTCTGGCTGGTACCATCCTCGATGCCAACTGTCAATATGTTCGTGCCAACGTCCACACCAAGGCTCTCGATGTTCTGGTCGTCAGTGCCCGCATCGTCAAGATGTGACAGGTCAACTGTCTGGCTGGTACCGTCCTCGATACCTACCGTCAATATGTTCGTGCCAACGTCCACACCAAGGCTCTCGATGTTCTGGTCGTCCGTTCCCGCATCGTCCAAATGTGAGAGGTCGACTGTCTGGCTGGTGCCGTTCTCGATGCCAACTGTCAATACATTGGTTCCTACATCCACGCCAAGGCTCTCGATGTTCTGGTCGTCCGTGCTTCCCGCAGCGACCTCATCGATGGCCGCTTGGGTATCGGTGGCGGTAAGGCCCGATGTTGTGTTGTCATAGGTGACCTCCGCAGCGGTCTGGTCGTCGGTACCGGCATCGTCCAAATGTGATAGGTCCACTGTCTGGCTGGTGCCGTTCTCGATACCAACTGTCAATATATTTGTACCTGTGTCAACACCAAGGCTCTCGATGTTCTGGTCATCCGTGCTGCCAGCTGCAAGCTCTGCAAGTGCACCTTCTACTTCTGTAGCGGTAAAGTTGCCACCCGCATCGGTGATGTTCACCTCAGCAGCGGTCTGGTCATCAGTACCTGCATCGTCAAGATGTGACAGGTCAACTGTCTGGCTGGTGCCGTTCTCTATCCCGACCGTCAATACGTTCGTGCCAAGATCAACTCCTAAACTTTCAATGTTCTGGTCGTCTGTTCCGGCATCGTCCAAATGCGATAGGTCTACTGTCTGGCTGGTACCGTCCTCGATACCAACGGTCAATACGTTCGTGCCAAGGTCAACACCTAAACTTTCAATGTTCTGGTCATCGGTGCTACCCGCAGCGACCTCGTCGATGGCCGCTTGGGTATCGGTGGCCGTAAGACCGGATGTTGTGTTGTCATAGGTGACCTCCGCAGCGGTCTGGTCGTCGGTCCCGGCATCGTCCAAATGCGACAGGTCAACTGTCTGACTGGTGCCGTTCTCTATTCCAACGGTCAATACGTTGGTTCCTACATCTACGCCAAGGCTCTCAATGTTCTGGTTGTCCGTGCTTCCCGCAGCGACCTCGTCGATGGCCGCTTGGGTATCGGTGGCCGTAAGGCCCGATGTTGTGTTGTCATAGGTGACCTCCGCAGCGGTCTGGTCGTCGGTCCCGGCATCGTCCAAATGCGACAGGTCAACTGTCTGACTGGTGCCGTTCTCTATTCCAACGGTCAATACGTTGGTTCCTACATCTACGCCAAGGCTCTCAATGTTCTGGTCGTCCGTGCTGCCAGCGGCGACCTCGTCGATGGCCGCTTGGGTGTCGGTGGCCGTAAGGCCCGATGTTGTGTTATCATAGGTGACCTCCGCAGCGGTCTGGTCGTCCGTTCCGGCATCGTCCAGATGCGATAGGTCGACTGTCTGGCTCGTTCCGTTCTCTATCCCGACGGTCAATACGTTGGTTCCTACATCTACGCCAAGGCTCTCGATGTTCTGGTCATCGGTGATGCCAGCGGCTAGTTCCGCAAGTGCACCTTCCACCTCGGTGGCGGTAAAGTTGCCACCTGCATCGGTGATGTTCACCTCTGATGCTGTCTGGTCGTCCGTTCCGGCATCGTCCAAATGTGATAGGTCGACTGTCTGGCTGGTGCCGTTTTCGATACCTACCGTCAATACGTTTGTGCCAACGTCCACACCAAGGCTCTCGATGTTCTGGTCATCGGTGCTACCCGCAGCGACCTCGTCGATGGCGGCCTGGGTGTCGGTGGCCGTAAGACCGGATGTTGTGTTGTCATAGGTGACCTCCGCAGCGGTCTGGTCATCGGTCCCCGCATCGTCAAGATGTGACAGGTCGACTGTCTGGCTGGTACCGTCCTCTATACCTACCGTCAATATGTTCGTGCCAACGTCCACACCAAGGCTCTCGATGTTCTGGTCATCCGTGCTGCCAGCTGCAAGCTCTGCAAGTGCACCTTCTACTTCTGTAGCGGTAAAGTTGCCACCCGCATCGGTGATGTTCACCTCAGCAGCGGTCTGGTCATCAGTACCTGCATCGTCAAGATGTGACAGGTCAACTGTCTGGCTGGTGCCGTTCTCTATACCAACGGTCAATACGTTCGTGCCAAGATCAACGCCAAGGTTCTCGATGTTCTGGTCGTCCGTGCTTCCCGCAGCGACCTCGTCGATGGCCGCTTGGGTGTCGGTGGCCGTTAGACCGGATGTTGTGTTGTCATAGGTGACCTCCGCAGCGGTCTGGTCGTCCGTTCCGGCATCGTCCAAATGTGATAGGTCGACTGTCTGGCTGGTGCCGTTCTCGATGCCCACCGTCAATACGTTCGTGCCAACATCAACTCCCAAACTCTCGATGTTCTGGTCGTCCGTGCTGCCAGCGGCTAGTTCCGCAAGTGCACCTTCCACCTCGGTGGCGGTAAAGTTGCCTCCTGCATCGGTGATGTTCACCTCGGATGCTATCTGATCGTCCGTTCCTGTAAATGTGGTTGGTGTACCATTCTCACTTGTGTAGGTGTATGTCCCATCAAGGTTATCGGCCAAAGTCGTTATAGTTTCCGAAATGCTCACGGATGCAACATTCAGGTAAAGTCCTCCATCCGTACCTGATGAAATATCGTTATTAGCATTGGCGCTTATCAAGTCAACAGTGGATGGTGCAACACCATCATCTTCCAATGAAATGTTCAACTCACCCCCTACTATAGAAAAGTTGTCTATGGTCTGGTCGTCGGTACCGGCATCGTCCAGATGCGATAGATCGACTGTCTGGCTCGTTCCGTTCTCTATCCCGACCGTCAATATGTTCGTGCCAAGGTCAACTCCTAAACTTTCAATGTTCTGGTCATCAGTGCTTCCAGCGGCAAGTTCTGCAAGTGCCCCTTCCACCTCGGTGGCGGTAAAGTTTCCGCCCGCATCGGTGATGTTCACCTCGGATGCTGTCTGGTCGTCCGTGCCCGCATCGTCCAAATGCGATAGGTCGACTGTCTGGCTGGTGCCGTTCTCGATACCCACCGTCAATACGTTCGTGCCAAGGTCAACTCCCAAACTCTCGATATTCTGGTCGTCCGTTCCGGCATCGTCCAGATGCGACAGGTCGACTGTCTGGCTGGTGCCGTTCTCGATACCCACCGTCAATACGTTGGTGCCAAGGTCAACTCCAAGGCTCTCGATGTTCTGGTCATCAGTGCTTCCAGCGGCAAGTTCTGCAAGTGCCCCTTCCACCTCGGTGGCGGTAAAGTTGCCTCCTGCATCGGTGATGTTCACCTCGGATGCTGTCTGGTCGTCCGTGCCCGCATCGTCCAAATGTGACAGGTCAACTGTCTGGCTGGTGCCGTTCTCGATACCAACTGTCAATACGTTCGTGCCAAGATCAACTCCTAAACTTTCAATGTTCTGGTCGTCCGTTCCGGCATCGTCCAGATGCGACAGGTCAACTGTCTGGCTCGTTCCGTTCTCTATCCCGACGGTCAATACGTTGGTTCCAACGTCCACACCAAGGCTCTCGATGTTCTGGTCATCGGTCCCCGCATCGTCAAGATGTGACAGGTCTACTGTCTGGCTGGTACCGTCCTCGATACCCACTGTCAATATATTTGTACCTGTGTCAACACCAAGGCTCTCGATATTCTGGTCATCGGTGCTGCCAGCTGCAAGTTCCGCAAGTGCCCCTTCCACTTCCGTGGCGGTAAAGTTGCCACCGGCATCGGTAATGTTCACCTCGCTAGCAGTCTGGTCGTCCGTCCCCGCATCGTCCAAATGTGATAGGTCCACAGTCTGGCTGGTGCCATTTTCGATGCCCACTGTCAATACGTTGGTTCCCACATCTACGCCAAGGCTCTCGATGTTCTGGTCGTCCGTTCCGGCATCGTCCAAATGTGATAAGTCAACTGTCTGGCTCGTTCCGTTCTCGATACCGACCGTCAATATGTTCGTGCCAAGGTCAACTCCCAAACTTTCAATGTTCTGGTCATCGGTGCTGCCAGCGGCTAGTTCCGCAAGTGCTCCCTCCACCTCGGTGGCGGTAAAGTTTCCGCCCGCATCGGTGATGTTCACCTCGGATGCTGTCTGGTCGTCCGTGCCCGCATCGTCCAAATGTGACAGGTCAACTGTCTGGCTGGTGCCGTTCTCGATGCCCACCGTCAATACGTTCGTGCCAAGGTCAACTCCCAAACTCTCAATGTTCTGGTCATCGGTGCTACCCGCAGCGACCTCGTCGATGGCTGCTTGGGTATCGGTGGCAGTTAGGCCTGATGTTGTGTTGTCATAGGTGACCTCAGCAGCGGTCTGGTCGTCGGTCCCGGCATCGTCTAAATGCGACAGGTCGACTGTCTGGCTGGTGCCGTTCTCGATACCAACTGTCAATACGTTCGTGCCAAGGTCAACGCCAAGGCTCTCGATGTTCTGGTCGTCCGTGCTGCCAGCGGCAAGTTCCGCAAGTGCACCTTCCACCTCGGTGGCGGTAAAGTTGCCACCTGCGTCCGTGATGTTCACCTCGGATGCTGTTTGGTCGTCCGTTCCGGCATCGTCCAAATGCGACAGGTCGACTGTCTGGCTGGTGCCGTTCTCGATACCAACTGTCAATACATTGGTTCCTACATCTACGCCAAGGCTCTCGATGTTCTGGTCATCGGTGCTGCCAGCGGCGACCTCGTCGATGGCGGCCTGGGTGTCGGTGGCCGTAAGGCCGGATGTTGTGTTGTCATAGGTGACCTCCGCAGCGGTCTGGTCGTCGGTACCGGCATCGTCCAAATGTGATAGGTCGACTGTCTGGCTGGTGCCGTTTTCGATACCAACTGTCAATACGTTGGTGCCAAGGTCAACTCCCAAACTCTCGATGTTCTGGTCATCGGTGCTACCCGCAGCGACCTGGTCGATGGCTGCTTGGGTGTCGGTGGCTGTTAGGCCGGATGTTGTGTTGTCATAGGTGACCTCCGCAGCGGTCTGGTCGTCAGTCCCGGCGTCGTCCAGATGGGACAGGTCAACTGTCTGGCTGGTGCCATTCTCTATCCCGACCGTCAATACGTTCGTGCCAAGGTCAACGCCAAGGCTCTCGATGTTCTGGTCGTCCGTGCTGCCAGCGGCTAGTTCCGCAAGTGCCCCCTCGACCTCCGTGGCGGTAAAGTTGCCGCCCGCGTCGGTGATGTTAACCTCGGATGCTGTCTGGTCGTCAGTCCCGGCATCGTCAAGATGTGACAGGTCGACTGTCTGGCTGGTACCATTCTCTATACCGACTGTCAATATATTTGTACCCGTGTCAACACCAAGGCTCTCAATGTTCTGGTCATCGGTGCTCCCAGCCGCTAGTTCCGCAAGTGCCCCCTCGACCTCCGTAGCGGTAAAGTTGCCGCCCGCATCGGTAATGTTCACCTCGGATGCTGTCTGGTCGTCGGTACCGGCATCGTCCAGATGGGACAGGTCGACTGTCTGGCTGGTGCCGTTCTCTATCCCGACCGTCAATACGTTGGTGCCAAGGTCAACGCCAAGGCTCTCGATGTTCTGGTCGTCCGTGCTTCCCGAAGCGACCTCGTCGATGGCGGCCTGGGTGTCGGTGGCCGTAAGGCCGGATGTTGCGTTGTCATAGGTGACCTCAGCAGCGGTCTGGTCGTCGGTATTTACTAAAGCAGCTATATCGGCCAAGGCAACTGCATAGGTGTTGGTATCGGAATCTGTAATTACCAAATTCGTGTTCGTGCCATCTATACCAAAAGACGTGATGGTCGTATTTGTATCTGTTAAGGTATCGCTGAGGCTACTTAAATCGACATTTACACTCCCCCCATTTTCCAAGGTCAATGTCAATTCGTTTGTAGCACCGTTGAAGGTAAAACCGGTTAATTGCTGATCATCTGTAGCAGTCAATTCCCAAGAATCACCGTCCCAAAAGTAAATGGTACCGGTATTGGTATTTACATATATATCTCCTGCGTCTGCGCCACTAGGAGTGGTTACTCCAGGGCTGGACACTGCTGTACCGCTCAAAACTTCACAGTTACATTGATCTTGCAATGTTACCGTAGTCTGAGAATAGGCAAATCCAGAGAAAAACAGTAATGCAACAACTATAATGCTCTTTTTCATGGGGTTATTGTTAAATGACATTGTTGGTATGTGTTTATTGTAATCTACTATGCTTTCGTGTGTAAATTCCGCTTAATAAGCTTGTTGAACACTACTACACTTTACAAAATTACTTTTACTTATAGGGGGAGAAAATATTTGTTGTGTAAGTGTTAATTAGCACTGTCTAGTTGTTAAATTTTGAGGTTTCAACTTTAAAAAACCACAAAAACAGTTCATCGATAAAACCAGTAGTTTAAACGGTTTTCAGGCTTTAGTCCTCGGGATACCGAGTGGTTTTCCATGCTTTGACGACCACATTTTTTTATTTTAAATGTGATAGGTTGATGTATCGTCAGACCTTTTTTTATTATGATGATTTAAACCGAAAAAATGTCCATTTTTTATAGGGATATGATACAAGGCATTTTATTTTTGACTCAATTTTCAATCCTTATTTACCCTGTAAGTAATTTGACGATTTGTGATGAGTGTTGCTGGTCTTGCCAGAACCGTCAAATCTGAGGTTGTAGTACCTGAAAGTGGGATGTTCTGATCATTTGTTATATCTGACGGGGAAATTGTGTTTGTAAACACCCCGGCAGTGGATGCAGTCACATCAAAAGTAAAGGTACATGTGGTTCCCGCAGGCAAACTAACGCCTGTAATGGAAAAACTAGTAGCTCCAGAAATTGCCGAGATTGTACCTCCACAGGTAGATGAAGCATCTGGCGTGGGAGCTATTACCATATTGGTAGGAAGGTTGTTGGTGAGGGCCAAATTAGTCAAAGACACCCCATTTGATGGATTTTCTATAGTAATGGTCACTGTGGATTCCTCTCCGGTATAAATACTGGTGGGATTGAACGATGATGTGGCGACCGTTGGAAAGGCAATTTCATTTGAGGTAACGAATACCCCTCCCCATATACCTTCGCTACTACTTCCTAAAACAACATCCATGTCGGTAGCATTATTAGGAACCAATCCAGAGGCATCAAATACATCAATATCGACACCCCAGCTGTAAGTAAAATTGGGGTTTCTTGTTCCCAAATCCACGCCGAATTCTGAAATTGTACCATTTAATGTATTGTTTGCAGGGTTCAGCGCATTGGACAGCGATGTTCCTTCCACACTTACAAAATCACCTGTATTACTTGCTTCTCCGTCCATTCCATAATACCCTACATGGGTTTCGAAAGCTCCTATTGAAGGGGTTAAAAGTCCGGTAACGGTAAAAGTATCGTTGGCACCAAAGCCAAAGAAGTCAAATCCGTCCCAAACACTAACATTTCTTGAAGTATCTGCAGGGTCATTGTAAACAACCACTAGTGTCCATCCACCATGAGGTCCTGTAAAAGAGCTTCCTGTAACCAGGGCTATATCAGCCACAAAATAATTTCCATTTCCTCCTGATTGTACAACGGAAGTAACATCTGCGTAAGACATAAATGTATTCCACCCCCCAAAAGTGGTTGTTTCAATATTTCTAACATCTGAGTTTATTGTACTATACAACCCCGAAGCGGGATCCATAAATTTGACTTGATCTATATTCAATGTCCCTGCTGGGTTAGTGATGCCCCCATTTGTACTATTATAAACTCCCCCCCAGTACAATCCTGCCCATTCTACCGTGGACCCTGCAGGCAAATTAAGGTTACTGCTACTGGAATTTACTGTTGAGCCATCACTATCTACATCAGCGTATCCCATTACAACTGAAGGGTTATTGGTTACCGGTGTAGCTGGACATCCTGAAGTACACAATAAATTGGTATTCCCTAGCATTTTAAAGTTACCCATGAGGTTTACCGCCACTCTTTCCTCATAAGGTCGAGTTGAGTTTGGGTCATTATCGTCATCGTTGATGGTAATTGTTGCCGTATCTGTTATTACGACCGACGGGTCTGAGGTTGTGGTGAAGGAAACGGTAAAGTCTTCACTGGACTCAAAAATCAGATCATCCAAAATGGTGATAATAATCTGTTCAGTATCCCCTGAGGTACCATTAAAGCTGAGGGTGCCCGTATTTGTTGTGTAATCAGAACCAGCCAAAGCAGACCCGTTATTGGTTTGATAATCAACGGTAAATGCACCGGAGGCATCCGGCCCTGAATGTGTTGCCGTTAGCGAGACCGTCCCTGCATCTTCATCAACGACTACATCGTCAATTGTAATAAAAGGGCTAAATGTTGCAGTTATAAGCACATTGTCCACATAAATGGTTTCCGAAGTACCCCATCCCCCACTTCCTGTTATGAAGCGAATGGAGGATGAAGCGGTCATTTCGTTGGCAGCTAAGTTGTAATTTACCGATCCTGTGCCGGCCAAAGTTGCAATTGTATTATAGGTTGAACCGTTAAAAAGTTGAACCAGAATGCTCTCATTTCCACTTGTTCTGTTATAATCTAATGTAAGTACGGCGGAAGTAGCTCCTGTTAGGTTTAGGTCCCTGATAATACTGCTGCTATCCAAATTATTGAACTCAAGTTGATTGGATACGATTTCGATTCTTCCCCCACTTGGGCTTCCATCGTCATTACTTTCAGTCCAATCATTGGAAAAACTCTGCGATCCATCATTATTGGCATAGGAAACTGAGCTAAAATTATCACGAAATGTTTCTTGCCCTGTTACCGAAAACCAAGAACATAGTAGCGCAATTGCAAAAAATAGCAACCCTTTTTTCATACCGAAAACTTTAGCAAGCATAGTTTTTGGGGAATATGCTTTTGTCAAATGTAACAGTTGGTATTACTGTATCTAAATATTTGTTGTGAAAGCGCTAATCGATGAAGTGAACCTCAACAATCACAAGATATTTTGACGTATTTCAATTGTAATCAACAGAAAAACAACCCATAACAAGAGTTCTTTTAACGCCTTGATAAGCTAAATTTTCATCAGAAATCAAAAACCAAGTTGAAATACCTAGGAAGTTTTAGTTCCTATTTACACGATATGTAATTCTTCGGTTGGTAATTACGGTTGAAACTTTTATAGAACTAATGGGTGAAAACTCTGAGGTGGAATTGCCCAATGTTGCCGTAGCGGTAATCATATCGCTTAGGCTTGCCGTTGGCAATGGAATTGTAAACTTAAACCTATTTGTCGTGTCTGCATTTCCATCTGCATCTGAATAAGCAGTAGAGGTAGCGTCCGAGTCGGAAACGCTTCCTTCAACAGCGGATGCTATAAAGGTTTGACCTTCGCCATAGTCAGTTGAAAGCCCTAATTGGTTGTCGCCAGCGGTTGCACTTCCCTCACTAATATCCGTAAGGAAAAATTCTATGGTCGCACCGGGGCGTGACCAACCGGTTACTATTAAGTCTGAGCCTGAAATGAATATTGTGTTGAGAATGGGAAAATTTATGAGATTATTTGGTCCTGAATCACTATCACCATTGTCATTTAGGGTGATGTCATCTCCAAAACCGGCTGAAGCATCCAAGTCTATTCCCAAAGCGTTGCCCGAAGTACCATTGGCATATATTGAATTCTGACTAATCAGATTTCCAGTTCCTCCCAACACTACAATTCCGGCTCCGCCATTGCTAAAAATCACATTATTGGTCATTTGGGAGTTGTTTCCGTCAATTTTGATTCCCATATTTTCTATTCCACCACCACAGTTGGTTCCATTTTGACCAGAAGTGGTAATTGAGTTTTCAGCTATAGTCGCACCTCCAGAAAACGATGCCCCATCGATTGCCGTGGAAGCTGATCCATTTATCAAGTTTTGTTGAATGGTAATACCACTACCTCCTGTTAACGTAATTGCATCGTCGCAAGCGCTGTCACCATTATTTTCAAAATGATTGTTCTGTACCGTATTTGTGGCTCCTCCATTTATTAGAATACCGCTCTCCGTGGTTGTTGCAATATAATTACCGTCGGCATTAAGGTCACCACCCACATTTTCTATTCCAATACTTATATTTCCAGCATTTATTCCAGAAGCGTTTACACCCAACAAGTTTTGGGTTACAAACAAAGTACCGGCATCTATTCGAATTCCAGCATTGATATTGGCGTATACAGCTAAATTTCTTATAGTGATATTGCTACCCTGTGTTACAAAAACATCTCCCAAATCCCTGTGTACCTGTATTTCAGGTAGATCATAATTTGGTAGTGAAATTGCCGATGTACCTACAGTTGTACCTCCAGAACCTGCCGTTCCAGCATTAGTGTCTCCTGAGTAAGCCGTTTGTGTTCTTCCATCAATCTGTGTATTATCTGAAGTAACGCTCGATAATGGATTCCCACCTGATAACAATATATCAAAAAATCCCCCGCTGAAATTTGAATCCGCTGTTCGCCCAAAAGGGTCAGAAGTTGGTGGAATCATAAAAATGGAAGTGTCTTCTCCTGCTGCTGGATCAAAAATCGTGTTTGCCTCTATATCCAATCCTGTTTCATCCAAATTATTGGAATTCACAATGAACTGTTCCAAAGATCCCTGTCCATCTTCATTTGTATTTACTATTGTATTGAAATTAAAACCAAAATCAATACCACCTGTTCCTCCAGCTAAAACTACAACCGTGCTTGTGGTCTGGGCGCCTGTCAATATTCCCACCGCCACATCTTCATTGCTTGGAAAATTACCCCCTATCTCGGTTGTTATATTGTTCAAAGTAGTTCCATCATAATCGGATCTAAATGTTTGTACAGCATAGCACGTACCGCAGCTTGTGCCTCCTACACGGGTAGAATTTATACTTGAATTGAGAATTCTTACCGTATAGGTACCATCCGATATTCCTCCAAAGGCGTATTCTCCATCCGTATCAGTTACCTCAGTATCTACCAAAGCACCCAAATTATCATATAATTCCACTGTGACATTGGGAATTGCGATGCCTGAAGCGGTTGCCATGTCCCTTCCAACTCCTCCCGGGTAATTTATATCTTCAAAGACGGTTCCTGAGATAATATTGGAAGGCACTTTTAATACCACTGCGCTGGAAATGACCAAATCTTGACCCATATCAACATTTGCTGTTACTTGGGTATCGGTTATGTTAATAAATGACGAAATATCATAAGTGTCCAAATCCAATCCATAAATACCGGAAGTGTTCACTCCAGAGGTATTATCAAATATGGTAGAGTTAAAAGGATTGTTACCTGTTTGCCCACCATCACCGGTAAGGATGTTGGGAGCTCCACCTCCTTGTGGTAAGATTGAAAGTTCCTCCTTATTGGTACCAACAGTTCCATCTAAAGATGCATCACCTTCGTATGATAAAAAAGTGGCCTTACTTCCGATAGGGCTTATGGCATAAAAATTATCCAAGGTAAATGAGGTACCACTGTTTTGAGTGGCATCAAAACCATAATAGAGGTTAATAGTAGATGTCGGCAAACTGAAATCTTCGTAAAATATCATTAGGGACCATGCTCCTAAAACTACAGTACTGGAGCAATATGTACCTGTATTGTCAACAGTCAAGTCAGTAAAGTCATACGTTTCCCCCCATGGATCAGTTAAATCCGTGACAATATTGGTCACATCGGCTATATATCCATAGAATTGAACACCAAGAGTGAGTGCACCATATACCAAATCGGCGTTTACAGCCTGGCCTTCCAATGTTACATTTTGGTCAAGAACAGTGCTGGAATGTGCCCAATATAGATAGGCTTTCTTAATGGTTTTACCCGTAGGGGGTAAAATTGTCGTCAAATTACCTGAAGAGGTTGTTGTTATGCTACAAGGGTCAGTAGCATCATCATTTGTCCTCAATGTGCCTCCAGTGAGCACATAGTCAAAATTACCTTGAAAATCGTCATACAAACTTAAGGCAACATCATCCAAAATTATCTCATCGTCATTAATGGTGCCAATTGCGGTATCCGTAATATTTACTGAAGGGTCACTGGTTGACGTAAAACTCATGGTATAGGTTTCAGCAATTTCATATTCTGTGTCGTTGGTTATATTGACAGTAATTGTTTCCGTATCTCCAGCTGTACCATTGAAATTTAATGTGCCAGTGTATAAACCTGAACCAGTTGTGTAATCAGTCCCCTCTGTTGCGCTGACGGCAGTAATGGAGTAGTCAACACTAAAGGCTCCGGAGGCATCAGCACCGCTATGGGTAACCGTAAAAACAGCACTACCTGCATTTTCGTTTACAGCCACATCTTCTATGGTTACGCTTGAACCAATGTTGGCACTAATCTGAACATTATCAAGTTGGGCCCAATCATCACTTTGCCAATCTTGATTGGATTTGGCAAAAGAAATTGTGGTGTTGCTTGAGATATAGGCAGATATATCTTGTGTGAAGCTACCGTTACCACTTATAGTGGCAATTTGCGTATAACTCGCACCTCCATTATTAGAAACTAAAACGCCCAACTGACGCTGTCCCCCAAGACTATTAGTGGTATAATCAAAACTTAAAGTTGCAACTGTGGCTCCAGTAAGATTAGCAGTACGGTAAATGGATTCGCTCCAAATATATTCCATTCTAAGCTGGTTGCCCGTAATATATATAAACTCCGTTGTTGGCCCTAAGTCAGTATCATCTATTTCTGTCCAATTGGTTGCCCAATTAACTGTCCCATCATTATTGTTATATGCAACTGAACTAAATTCATCCCTAAAGGTTTCTTGGGCATTTGTTTTTCCAAAAAAAACTAGACATAGAATGAATGGAAAAAGTACTTTTCCTTTTCCCAATTTTAAATCTCCCATAGATGAGGCCATTGTGTTACATCCAAATGTAACCTCCTAGCTGTTGCGCTCTAAATATTTGTTGTGAAAGGGTTAATCGATAAAGTGAATCTCAATTATTATACAGTCAACAACGTAAGAAAGTGGTCAATCCTAAGCTTTTCCTATGACTTGAAAATGACTTCAATTCTTATTCAAAAATGATAAACTCCGACCGCCTGTTTAACTGGTGCTTGTCTTTGGAGCATGGAACGCCATTAAGACAATCGTTTACTAAACGAGTTTCTCCAAAACCTTCACCTTTTAATCTGTCAGCAGATATACCCTTGGAAATCATATAGTTTACCGTAGATGCTGCACGTTTTTGTGATAACCAAAGGTTATAGGCATCATTGCCACGGCTATCGGTATGGGAATTGACTTTAATTTTAAGGCTAGGATATTTCTCCATGGCAACGATTACTTTCTGAATCTCAATTTCAGCATCTCTGCGAATATCGTACTTATTTAGGTCAAAGTAAATGGTGCTCAATTGCAGTAATTTGGCCAAATCATCGCCAAAGCCTCCGGTTACTACGTCTCTTTCCAGATAGAAATCAACAATTCTGGGTTTGCCGTAAGATTTGTTCAAATACTCTTCTGCAGGAACATAACCATCTCTAGAAGCTCTTACAAAATTTCCTTTTGCGCAATCCAGGTCCAGCACATAATTTCCTTTTGAATCTGTAAGGGTCGATGAAACTTCGTTGTTCTCCTCATCAATTATTTTGACCGTTGCACCTACCAAAACTTCATTGGAAATTCTATCCCTTACCGTTCCCGTCACATCTTGGATGCAATCCAGTACCAGGGGTTGGTTTTCTACAAATTCATAGATATCGTCCTCTCCCAATCCACCCGTTCTATTGGAAGAAAAATATCCGGTCTTGGCCTCATTGTCCATGATAAAGGCAAAATCATCGTAATTTCCATTAATTGGTTTTCCGACATTGACTACGGGTTCATTAAAGTTTCCAAAGGCTATTTTGGTGGCAAATACATCCAATCCCCCCAATCCTTGGTGCCCGTCAGATGAAAAGTACAACACTCCATCTTTGGTAATATAAGGAAAGGTTTCTCGGGCCCTGGTGTTGATATTGTTACCTAAATTCTGTATAGGCCCATACGAACCATCACCAATAATCTCCGTTACAAAAATGTCAGATTCGCCTTGGGTGCCAGGCATATCGGAAACAAAATAGAGCCTTTTTCCATCTGGACTCAGCACTGGATGGGCTACAGAATAGGAATCATTATTGAATGGAAGTTCAACTACATTGGTCCACTCGCCATCTATCAATTCTGCGCTGTATATTTTTAGTCGAATTACCCCTTTTTCGTCTTTGTATTTTTTGCCATCCAAGAAATTGTTTCTGGTAAAATACATGGTGGTTCCATCCTTGGAAATGGCGGATGTGGATTCGTGCAGTCGGGTATTTACATCGCCGGGCAATTTGACCACATTGTCATTGGAAACACTGTCCACATTTACTTTATACAAATCCAAGAAATCTTTAGAATTCCATGTATGCCTATAACGGGCCAAGTTTCCTGTATCCCTGTCCGAAGAAAAAATCAAGCCTTTTTCATAATAAGATGCGGCAAAATCGGCATATTTGGTATTATATGGAAAGGGTTGGATGTTATATCTCCCCGAGTTTTTCTCTATTTTCTCCAGATAATCCTCATCATAGATATCTTCTGCAGATGTTGCTGTAATCTCCTTGAATTTTGACATTATTTTAGCAGATTCATCATATTCTCCCAACGTTTTCAAACTTTGGGCATATCGAAAATAATAATCAGGTTCAATTTCTTCTGGATAGGATTCTGCCAATCGCTGATACACTTTAGCAGCTTCCTCATATTTGGCATTAAAGTAGTACGAGTTGGCCAACCTTTTTAAAAGATCCGGTGATACATAGCCCTTGTCCAACACCTTTTTATAAATGTCTATAGCCGGGCTAAAAGAATATTCATTGTAACGTTCATCGGCCTTTGCTTTGACCTTGGCCTGTTGTTTTTCATTGACCTTGTCATTGTCTTGGGCCACGGCTTGAAACACACATCCTAAAAAAACAAGAAGTAAAAGTATTCTTTTTAGCATAACCCTGTATTAAAAGAATCTAGGTGATACGGTTTTTTGAAATGCCTTTAAAAGCTCCCATCTTAAAAATACCTCGAAAGAACCATCATTGAATTGGGTGCCTCCAAGTTCTGTTGTTTCACGATCATAGGCGAGTCCAAGCATAACCTGATCGGTAATTTGGAATCCGGCCAATGCACTCACTGCCGCGTCCAATCTGTATGCCGCTCCAAAACTGAACTTTTCAGCAAACAGAAAAGTTGCTGAAAGATCTACCTGTAATGGGGCACCTCCCACCGCTTTGGTCAAAAGTGCTGGTTTAAACTTCCAATCGGCATTCAAATCGAAAACATATCCTGTTATAAAATAGAAATTGATTCGTTCTGCAGCCAAAAAATTAACTGAATCGGAATCTCCATTGTCAAAATACTCCGTTTCCAAAACATTGGGAGCTGAAAGGCCAGCATAAAACCTATCGTTATGAAAATATAGGCCCAGACCAAAATTTGGGTTAAACTGATTGTCAATATTATCTTGCTGAACCACTTCTTGATCAAAGTTCCTCAAGCCATTAAAATCGAGGTTCAACATATTTCCGCCTGCTTTTAGTCCAAATGATAATTTGTTTTCCTGAGCAAACTCAATGGTATATGAAAGAACTACATCAAGATAGGTTTCCTGAACCACCCCATCACCAATGTTGTCATTTACAATAGAGACCCCATATCCTAATCTACTGTTTCTGATAGGGGAATGGAGATTAATGGTAAAGGTCTCTGGGGCTCCAGCAAGACCTATCCATTGTGAACGGTACAGACCAGCAAATGTCAATTGTCCTCTAGATCCTGCATATGCTGGGTTTACACTAAGTGTGTTGTACATATATTGGGTATACTGCGCATCTTGTTGCGCAACAAGGCCTTGAAACGTTACAACAACGAACAAAAACGGAATTAAAAAGTGTTTTTTAATCATTCTGATTCAATATGTTACCTACTTATGTAAATGTATTCGGAGTCGGTAAAACTTCCTTCATCCGTTTCGTAGTCAAATATATAAAAATATACTCCCGCCGGAAGGTAATCGTTGACGCTCAAGGTCGACCTACCACGTGAACGTCCATCAAAAACATTGTTCACATTATCGTAGTCTTTTCCTTCATATACAGCAACGCCCCAACGGTTAAAAATTCTAAGTGTACTGGTTCTGATACTTTTAACTCCTCTTATGAAAAGGAAATCGTTCTTTAAATCCCCATTTGGGGTCAACATCTGATTAACAGCAATATCTTCAATCGAAACAGTAACGGTTACCGTGGCGGTATCGCAGTTTTCAGAGTTTGAAGCCTCACAAATAGTATATTCAATTGTATAGGTACCCTCAGGTGTTCCTGGAGAAACGCTCACAGTTCCGTTCTCGTTTACCGTGAGTTCACTGGTGGGAGTTGAGGAGAGTATTACATCTATCAAGCCAATTGGTTCCCCATTCAGGGTGTCATTGGAAAGTACATTACTATCTGGAATAACCCCATCTGTGCCATCGGTGCTATAGGCATCATCCACAGCATCAATTACATTCACCATTCCAGGACCTACTTCAACCGTCACAGTACCTGTATCACAGTTATCAACATCTGCAATTTCACAGATGGTGTATTCGATGGTATAGGTACCCTCAGGGGTTCCTTCGGCAACACTGACACTTCCATCTTCATTAATGGTAAGCTCATCGGTATTGGTTGAAGTCAATATTACATCGGAAAGCGTGACTGGTTCACCATTAAGGGTATCGTTTGAAAGTACATTGCTATCAGGGATTTCACCATCTGCTCCATCCGTGCTATACCCATCATCCATAGCATCAATAATGTTTGCCATACTTGAATCAACAACTACAGTTACAGTTCCTGTATCACAGTTGTCCACATCCGCAATTTCACAAATGGTATATTCAATGGTATACGTTCCATCTGGGGTTCCTTCAGCAACACTGACACTTCCATCTTCATTGATGGTCAATACTTCCGTAGGTGTCGAGGTCAGGATCACATCGGATAAAGTCACTGGTTCCCCGTCCAAGGTGTCGTTGGAAAGCACATTGCTATCAGGAATTTCCCCACCCGAACCATCAGAAACATAGTCATCATCGACAGCATCAATTACAATGCCCATTCCCGGATCAATTTCCACGGTTACAGTTCCCGTATCGCAATTGTCGGTATCGGCAATTTCACAAATGGTATATTCAATCGTGTAGGTGCCTGCCGGTGTTCCTTCGGCAACACTCACGCTTCCATCCTCATTGATGGTCAGTACTTCCGTGGGTGTCGAAGTCAGAATCACATCAGAAAGCGTTACTGGCTCTCCATCCAAGGTATCGTTAGACAGCACATTGCTGTCAGGAATCTCTCCAGAACCATCAAAAGTAAAGGAGTCTTCCACTGCATCAATTACATTGCCCGTACTTGGACCAACTTCAACGGTAACGGTTCCGGTATCACAGTTATCGGTATCGGCAATCTCACAAATGGTGTATTCGATAGTGTATGTACCTTCTGGAGTTCCAGGTGCTACACTGACACTTCCATCCTCATTGATGGTAAGCACTTCCGTAGGTGTCGAAGTTAAGATTACATTCGCTAAGGTAACTGGGTTTCCGTTTAGGGTGTCATTGGCAAGTACATCAACATCCGGCATTACACCACCTTCACCATCCGAAGTATAGTTGTCGTCCACAGCATCAATAACATTGGGAACGAATGGGTCCAGATAGTCCGGGGTCCCGTCATCATCGGTATCGTCATTGGTCGGGTCACCGTCGCCGTCATCGTCCTCGTCCGGGGTGTCTATACCATCTCCATCGTCGTCGAAGTCGCGGTAGTTCACATCCTCAGTGCCATCAGTATCGGGAAGGTCATTGGCCGGATCATCGATCTCATCATTGACATCGTAACCATCATTGACATCACTGCCCTCGTAGCCGTCGTCAAGGCCATCGTTGTCCGTATCGGTTCCCGTAAAGTTCTGGTCGGGCACACCATCAAAATTGAAGTCGTTCCCCTCGTTGTTGTCCGCAACAAGGTCGTTGTCCGAGTCATCATCCAAATAGTCCGGAGCGTCAGTGCCATCGGTGTTCTCAGGGGTCAATCCACCGATATAGGCCGAGTTCACACCCTGGTTGGCCTCATAGGTCGCCTCATCGTCATCGTTAGGGGCGATATAGCTCGCCGTGGGCTGGGCCTCAACATTGTCCGGAATGCCATCATTATCACTGTCGATGTCCAAATGGTCCGGTCGACCATCGCCGTCACTGTCCAAAGGATCGGTCAAGGGGTCGTTGTCACGATCCAAATTGTGGTCCTCTGTTGTATCGAGGATACCATCGTTGTCATCGTCTAGGTCAACGCTGTCCGGCACCCCGTCATCATCTGTATCTTCTCCAGGACTGTCGGGATCAAGGTAGTCTGGGGTCCCGTCATCATCGGTATCGTCATTGGTCGGGTCACCGTCACCGTCATCGTCCTCATCCGGGGTGTCGATGCCATCACCATCGTCGTCGAAGTCGCGGTAGTTCACATCCTCAGTGCCATCAGTATCGGGAAGGTCATTGGCCGGATCATCGATCTCGTCGTTCACATCGTAGCCATCGTTGACATCGCTTCCCTCATAACCATCGTCAAGGCCATCGTTGTCCGTATCGGTGCCGGTAAAGGTCTGATCAGGAACACCGTCAAAGTTGAAGTCGTTCCCTTCGTTGTTGTCCGCAACAAGGTCGTTGTCCGAGTCATCGTCCAAATAGTCCGGAGCGTCAGTGCTATCGGTGTTCTCAGGGGTCAATCCACCAATATAGGCCGAGTTCACACCTTGGTTCGCCTCATAGGTCGCCTCATCGTCATCGCTAGGGGCGATGTACGTGGCCGTGGGCTGCGCCTCGACATTGTCAGGGATACCATCATTATCACTGTCTATGTCCAAATGGTCCGGGCGGCCGTCACCATCACTGTCCAAAGGATCGGTCAAGGGGTCGTCGTCACCATCCAAATTGTGGTCCTCTGTTGTATCGAGGATTCCATCATTATCATCATCAAGGTCAACGCTGTCAGGTACCCCGTCATCATCCGTATCTTCTCCGGGGCTATCAGGGTCCAGATAGTCCGGGGTCCCGTCATCATCAGTATCATCATTGGTAGGGTCACCGTCACCGTCATCATCCTCGTCCGGGGTGTCGATGCCATCACCATCGTCGTCGAAGTCGCGGTAGTTCACATCCTCAGTGCCATCGGTATCGGGAAGGTCATTGGCCGGATCATCGATCTCATCATTGACATCGTAGCCATCATTGACATCACTGCCCTCGTAGCCGTCGTCAAGGCCATCGTTGTCCGTATCGGTGCCGGTAAAGGTCTGATCGGGGACACCGTCAAAGTTAAAGTCGTTCCCCTCGTTGTTGTCCGCCACAAGATCATTGTCGGAGTCGTTGTCAAGGTAATCGGGATTATCTTCACCATCCGTGTTCTCGGGAGTAATTCCTTCATCTCCATTTCCTTCGT
The DNA here is from genome assembly GCF_053618295.1 of Flagellimonas sp. 2504JD1-5. Lineage (NCBI taxonomy): Bacteria > Pseudomonadati > Bacteroidota > Flavobacteriia > Flavobacteriales > Flavobacteriaceae > Flagellimonas > Flagellimonas sp. 2504JD1-5. The sequence continues at coordinate 1,901,651 of NZ_JBSIOU010000001.1, read as the reverse complement.
ATGCATTGTCCAAACCATCATTATCATCATCCATTCCACTTGGTGGGACATATCCAGCTGTGGTTTGTCCTTCTACGTTATCTGGGATTCCGTCGTTATCGGAATCAATATCCCTGAAATTTGGCAGCGGGTCATCATCGCTATTGATTGGCGTAATGCCCTCTCCTGCTCCAGGATAAGATTCATAATGATCATCCAATCCATTTCCATCTGAATCCACTCCACAAGGGGTTTGAATATGATTTGGATCTTGGGCTTCAATATTATCCAAGATCCCATCGTTGTCTGAATCAATGTCTCGGAAATCTTTGATATAGTCACCATCTGTATCAATTGGAGTCAAACCTCCGCAGCTACCGGGAGTCTCTTCGTAGGCATCATCCAAACCATTGCCATCTGTATCCGTACCTGATGGTGGAACGTAACCCGAAGTAGTTTGGGCTTCAACGTTATCCAAAATCCCATCGTTGTCCGAATCAATATCCTTATAATCCGGTATATGGTCGTAATCGGTATCTACGGGAATTAATCCTCCACAGCTACCTGGCGTTTCTTCATAAGCATCATCCAAACCGTTGCCATCGGTATCTTTACCGGAAGGAGGTACGTACCCATTTGTAGGTTGTGCCTCAATATTGTCAATTATGCCGTCATCATCTGAATCAACATCTAGATAATCAGGAATTGTATCACCATCAGTGTCGGTAGGATTGGTCCAATAACAATCATCGCCGTCCAAGTTCTCATCCTCAACGGTATCGATTATCCCGTCATTGTCTGAATCAATATCGGTATTGTCTGGCACGCCATCTCCATCAGTATCGGTATAATAGCCCGTATCCTCCTCAAAATTATTTGCGTGGGCGGTGGTTGAAAGGCTTAGACAAAATGCAAAGCATATCAATGAAAAAAGACTATATAAAACCTTTTTCTTAAAATTTAAGAAAGTAATTTTTTCCATAATGATAGTTTTGGTCAACTAATCACCATGGCAGAAGTATTCTCGAACTTGTAAGAAAATGGGGCTTTTCTTAACTTTTAGTGGTTTCTGTATTTCAACCAGGCCACCTTTTGTGCACATAGTTAGTGCATTCGGGGTGCAACACCTATTTTAATCGACAAAAAGCATATTCTTCGTCATTACTTGCCACTATTATTTATACGAGCAAGTTTATAAAAAGGATTACAACGCGGTAAAACGGCAAAAAATCACTGTGCGAAAATTACTCTACTTTTTTGTTTTTAGGGCAAGTATTTTCCTATTTTTTGTCCCCATACTATCAACAATTGTTTAGAATGTCCTATTTGCATTCAAAAAGAGATAATTACGCTATTTTTGCCGAAATTTTGTAGATGGATTTTGACAAGGAAATAGCTAGACGAAGAACTTTTGGTATTATCTCTCACCCGGATGCTGGAAAAACAACACTGACCGAAAAGCTATTGTTGTTTGGAGGTGCCATTCAGGAAGCAGGCGCTGTTAAAAACAACAAAATCAAAAAATCGGCCACCAGTGACTTTATGGAAATAGAGCGCCAGCGTGGTATTTCGGTTGCTACGTCTGTCTTGGCTTTTATTTATAATGATAAGAAAATCAATATTCTAGATACTCCGGGGCACAAAGATTTTGCAGAGGATACGTTTAGGACCTTAACCGCGGTCGACAGTGTCATTGTGGTGATAGATGTAGCTAAAGGTGTAGAAGAACAGACCGAGAAATTGGTAGAGGTCTGTCGCATGCGAAATATTCCCATGATCGTTTTTATCAACAAATTGGATCGCGAAGGGAAGGATGCGTTTGATTTGTTGGACGAGGTAGAACAAAAGCTGGGGCTATCGGTAACACCATTGAGTTTTCCTATTGGAATGGGATATGATTTCAAGGGAATCTATAACATTTACGAAAAGAATATCAATCTGTTCAGTGGTAACAGCAAGCAGAATATTGAGGATACAATTGCTTTTGATGATATTGAAAATCCCGAATTGGAAAACATCATTGGCGAGGCTGCGGCAACTGAGCTTCGCGACAATTTGGAATTGGTTGCGGGGGTCTATCCTGAATTTGATAAGGAAGCTTATTTAAACGGAACTCAACAACCGGTATTTTTTGGGTCTGCACTGAATAATTTTGGAGTGCGGGAGTTATTGGATTGCTTTGTGGATATTGCTCCATCACCCCGAGCCAAAAAGGCCGAAGAACGTGTGGTTGAAGCGGATGAAAAGGATTTTTCAGGCTTTGTGTTTAAAATCCATGCAAATATGGATCCCAAACATCGGGACCGTTTGGCTTTTATTAAAATAGTGTCGGGTACATTTGAACGAAATAAACCTTACCTACATGTGAGGCAGGGCAAAAAACTCAAGTTTTCCAGTCCCAATGCCTTTTTTGCCGAGAAAAAGGAGATTGTTGACATCTCCTATCCCGGTGATATTGTTGGATTGCATGATACCGGAAACTTTAAAATCGGTGATACCTTGACCAATGGTGAAAAATTGCATTACCGAGGTATTCCAAGTTTCTCTCCGGAACATTTTAGATATATCAACAATGCCGACCCCATGAAAGCCAAACAGCTTTATAAAGGTATTGATCAGCTTATGGACGAAGGTGTAGCGCAATTGTTTACTCTGGAATTGAACGGTAGAAAAATTATTGGAACTGTAGGTGCACTCCAATATGAAGTTATCCAATACCGATTAGAACATGAATATGGAGCTAAATGCACCTATGAGAATTTTCCCGTTTATAAGGCGTGTTGGGTTGATGCTGAAGACCCAAATGGTGACGAATTCAAGGAATTTAAGCGGGTAAAACAGAAATTTTTGGCTACTGACAAGCAAGGGCAATTGGTATTTTTGGCCGACTCCGCATTCTCGCTTCAAATGACACAGCAGAAATACCCGTCGGTAAAACTTCGTTTTACTTCGGAAGTCACCGAAGAGGTTTCTTAGGTTCAAACAGCTGAAGATAAGACCCATCTTCTACTTTTTTTGTACTTTATTGGCTGTAACCATTAAAAAACATTCTTATGACCGATTCGAACAAACCACCAGTTTGGTTCTGGATAGTGAGCGTTGCAGCTCTTTTGTGGAACATTATGGGAGTAATGGCGTATTTGGGCCAGGCTTATACCAGCGTTGAGCAATTGGAACAGATGACCCAGGCCCAACGAGAGCTTTTTGAGGCTCAACCAGCATGGGTGACAGCGGCATTCGCGATAGCCGTTTTTGGAGGTACTTTGGGCTGTATTGCTCTTTTACTTCGTAAAAAATGGGCCAAACCCGTTTTTTTCATCTCCCTTTTGGGCATACTGGGCCAGTTTATCTATGGGCTTTTTCTGAGCAACACCATTGAGGTCTACGGAAATCAGGCCATTTATATGCCGATTCTGGTTATAGTTATTGGTGTTTTGCTTATACTTTTGGCCAAAAAGGGCATCCAAAAAGGTTGGTTGTCCTAATCCAAATGACATTTAAAATAAAAAAACCTGACTTTTTAGAGTCAGGTTTTATTTTTTAAGCTTCTCCCGTGGGCCCAAAATTCATGGGGATGGGAGGTTGCTCGTAATCTTTTATTGTACCATGTGCTTTTTCAAACCTTGCGACATTGTCACTTAGTGCTTTTAAAAACTTCTTGGCATGTTGAGGCGTTAAAACAATTCGGCTTTTCACCTTGGCTTTGGGTGCTCCAGGCATCATGCTAATAAAATCCACCACAAATTCGGATACAGAGTGGTTTATTATTGCCAGATTGGAATAAATGCCTTCGGCCGTTTTTTCATCCAATTCTATGTTGATTTGCTTTTGATTTTTATCGTTTTCAGCCATTTTGTATTTGGATTTAAAATAATCTTGAATTTTAAGAGAACATCATTCTGAACTTGTTTCAGAATCTCAAATCCCTATCATCAAACTTTTATTATGAGACCCTGAAATAAATTCAGGGTGACGCAATATATCTGTTATATTAAAAAGAAAACCCTGACAATTGCCAGGGTTTGTTTATTAGAATTTGAATTCCTCTTTTCGAGCCATGATTTCATCGTATTCTTCTTTTGATCCTACAATGATACTATCATAATCCCTCATACCGGTACCGGCAGGAATCTTGTGTCCAACAATTACATTCTCCTTCAATCCTTCCAAAGTATCAACTTTACCACTTACAGCGGCTTCGTTCAATACTTTAGTGGTTTCCTGGAACGATGCTGCAGAGATGAACGATTTTGTCTGAAGCGAAGCCCTGGTAATACCTTGCAAGATTGGAGTCGCAGTTGCTGCAACGGCATCTCGTGCGGTCACCAAAGTTTTGTCTTCTCTACGCAAAATTGAATTCTCATCTCGAAGCGCTCTTGCAGAAATTATCTGACCAGGCTTCAGGTTTTCAGAATCACCAGCATCTTCAACAACTTTTTGTCCGAAAATCTCATCGTTCTCACGGATGAAATCATCTTTGTGCACCAATTGGTTCTCCAAGAAGGTAGTGTCACCAGAATCCTCGATACGTACCTTACGCATCATCTGACGTACAACAACCTCAAAGTGCTTGTCATTAATTTTCACACCTTGCAGACGGTATACTTCTTGAACTTCGTTCACCAAGTATTGCTGTACTGCAGATGGCCCTTTAATGGCCAAGATGTCTTCTGGAGTAATAGACCCATCGGATAATGGCATACCAGCACGAACGTAATCGTTCTCCTGTACCAAAATCTGGTTGGACAATTTCACCAAGTACTTCTTGATCTCTCCTGTTTTGGATTCGATGATAATCTCGCGGTTACCTCGTTTGATTTTTCCGAAGGAAACTACACCATCAATCTCAGAAACAACTGCTGGGTTAGAAGGGTTACGTGCTTCAAAAAGCTCGGTTACCCTTGGAAGACCTCCTGTAATATCCCCTGCTTTAGCAGATTTACGTGGAATCTTCACCAAAATCTTACCTTCCTTAATCTTATCACCGTCGTCCACCATAATATGTGAACCAACAGGTAAGTTATACGAACGTAAAGTTTCTCCTTTACCGTCCTTGATCAACAAGGTTGGAATCAGCTTCTTATTTCGAGATTCAGAGATTACCTTTTCTTGGAAACCGGTTTGTTCGTCAATTTCCACTTGATAGGTAACTCCCTGCTCAATGTTTTCATAGGCAATCTGCCCAGTAAATTCAGAAACAATAACACCGTTATATGGATCCCACTGACAAATTACAGTACCCGGTTTAATTTTGGCACCGTTCTTCACAAACAATTGCGAACCATAAGGAATGTTATTGGTACTTAGGGTGATTCCAGTATTGGCATCAACTACCTTGATCTCGGAAGTTCTGGAAATAACAATATTGGCTTTTTCGCCTTCACTGTTTTCTCCAACTACTGTTCTAAGATCTTCGATTTCTGCAATACCTTCAAATTTAGCTTGAAGTTTATTGTCCTCAGAAATGTTACCAGCAATACCGCCCACGTGGAAGGTACGCAAGGTTAACTGTGTTCCAGGCTCACCAATGGACTGCGCTGCAACAACACCAACAGCCTCACCTCGTTGAACCATTTTATTGGTCGCCAAGTTTCTACCGTAGCATTTTGCACAGATTCCTTTTGGCGCTTCGCATGTCAATGCAGAACGCACTTCAATCTTCTCGACCGGAGCTGCTTCTACTCTTTTCACATCAGCTTCTGAAATCTGTTGTCCAGCTTCCAAAAGTAATTCCTCATTCAAAGGATTGTATACATCGTGCAATGAAACTCGACCTAGGATTCTTTCTCCTAGCGTTTCCACCACTTCTTCATTTTTCTTCAATGCGGAAACTTCGATACCCCTCAACGTACCACAATCATCAATATTAATGATCACATCTTGGGAAACATCTACCAAACGTCTTGTCAAGTACCCAGCATCCGCAGTTTTCAAAGCGGTATCCGCTAGACCTTTACGAGCACCGTGGGTTGAGATAAAGTATTCCAAAATCGATAGTCCTTCCTTAAAGTTGGACAGGATCGGGTTTTCGATAATCTCTCCACCACCGGCGGTCGATTTTTTCGGCTTGGCCATCAGACCACGCATACCTGTCAACTGACGAATCTGCTCTTTGGAACCCCTTGCACCAGAATCCAACATCATATATACAGAGTTGAACCCTTGTTTGTCTTCGCGAATACGCTTCATGGCCAATTCGGTCAACATGGCATTGGTAGAAGTCCAAACATCAATTACCTGATTGTATCTTTCATTATTGGTAATCAATCCCATATTATAGTTCATCATAATACCATCAACCTGCTCATTGGCGTCATTGATCATATCATGTTTCTCTGGTGGAATTATAATATCTCCCAAACTGAAGGACAAACCTCCTTTAAAGGCGAATTCGTAACCCATGGTCTTGATCTTATCCAAGAACTCTGCAGTAGCAGGAACATCGGTAACGGCTAAAATATCCCCAATAATGTTTCTTAGGGATTTCTTGTTCAAAACGGTATTGATGTATCCGGCTTGTTCCGGTACAACACTGTTGAACAATACACGACCAACAGTAGTTTCAATAATTTGCTTTACAAGCTCTCCTTCTTCATTAAAGTCTTTCGCTCTAACCTTGATACCTGCATTCAATTCTACTTTACCTTCATTGAAAGCAATTTCAACCTCTTCCGCGGAATAGAAAGTCAACCCTTCACCTTTTACAGGCTCTTCTTTGGTAGACTTCTTCTCCTTGGTCATATAATACAGACCCAAAACCATATCCTGAGAAGGAACGGTAATTGGAGAACCATTTGCCGGGTTCAAGATGTTTTGGGAAGCCAACATTAACAATTGTGCTTCCAAAATGGCCTCTGGGCCTAATGGTAAGTGAACTGCCATCTGGTCACCATCGAAATCCGCATTAAATGCGGTACATGCCAATGGGTGGAGACGAATCGCCTTACCTTCAATCAGTTTTGGTTGGAAAGCCTGGATACCCAACCTGTGCAGTGTGGGAGCCCGGTTCAATAGTACCGGATGTCCTTTAAGGACATTCTCCAAGATATCCCAAACTACGGGTTCTTTCTTGTCTATAATCTTCTTGGCCGACTTAACCGTCTTTACAATACCTCTTTCAATCAGTTTTCTGATAACAAAAGGCTTGTATAGCTCAGCAGCCATATCTTTTGGAAGACCACATTCGTACAATTTCATTTCCGGTCCAACCACAATTACCGAACGAGCAGAATAATCCACACGTTTACCCAATAGGTTCTGACGGAAACGACCTTGTTTACCTTTCAAGGAATCGGAAAGGGATTTCAATGGTCTGTTCGATTCTGTTTTTACAGCAGAAGCTTTTCTTGTATTATCGAAAAGTGAATCCACTGCTTCTTGAAGCATACGCTTCTCGTTTCTCAAGATTACCTCAGGAGCTTTGATTTCCATCAATCGCTTTAAACGATTGTTTCGGATAATTACCCTGCGATATAGGTCGTTCAAATCGGAAGTTGCAAAACGACCACCATCCAATGGCACCAACGGACGTAATTCTGGTGGAATTACCGGAACCACCTTCATAATCATCCATTCAGGTTTGTTCTCTCTGTTGTTTTGCGATTCGCGAATGGCCTCAACTACCTGAAGACGCTTTAAAGCCTCTGTTTTACGCTGCTTGGAAGTTTCAGTATTGGCTTTGTGCCTTAGTTGATAGGAAAGCTCTTCCAAATCAATTCGAGACAACAAATCAATTAAACACTCCGCACCCATTTTAGCAATGAACTTGTTAGGGTCAGAATCTTCCAAATATTGATTTTCCTGTGGAAGTGTTTCCAAGATGTTCAAATACTCCTCTTCCGTCAAGAAATCCATTTTGTTGATTTCCTCACCTTCAGGACCTTTGGCCTCACCTGGTTGAATGACCACATATCTTTCATAATAAATGATCATATCCAATTTCTTGGAAGGCAATCCCAATAGGTATCCTATTTTGTTTGGAAGTGAACGGAAATACCAGATGTGCGCAACAGGAACCACAAGATTAATGTGTCCTACACGATCTCTACGTACCTTCTTCTCGGTCACTTCAACACCACAACGGTCACAAACAATTCCGCGGTAACGGATACGTTTGTATTTTCCACAGGCACATTCATAGTCCTTTACAGGGCCGAATATGCGCTCACAGAACAACCCATCACGCTCTGGCTTGTGGGTTCTGTAATTAATGGTCTCCGGTTTTAAAACTTCTCCTCTTGACTCTGCCAAAATAGACTCTGGTGAAGCCAATCCGATGGAAATTTTATCAAACCTTTTTGGTGCGTTATTATCTTTTATTCTAGCCATAATACTATGGAGATGATATGATTAAAAATGCTTATATATTCTATTATTCTTCCAATCGGATATCCAAACCTAATCCCTTAAGTTCGTGCATCAATACATTGAAAGATTCTGGCAATCCAGGTTCTGGCATGGTCTCACCTTTTACAATGGACTCATAGGTCTTGGCCCTTCCGATAACGTCATCGGATTTAACGGTCAAGATTTCACGTAGGGTAGACGAAGCTCCATAAGCTTCTAATGCCCAAACTTCCATCTCACCAAAACGCTGACCACCGAACTGGGCTTTACCACCCAATGGTTGTTGTGTGATCAACGAGTATGGTCCAATAGATCTAGCGTGCATCTTATCGTCGACCATGTGACCTAATTTCAACATGTAGATAACACCTACAGTCGCGGCCTGATCAAATCGTTGTCCTGTACCACCATCATATAAATGGGTGTGTCCAAATCTTGGAACTCCGGCCTCATCGGTATACTCATTGATTTGCTCCAAGGTAGCACCATCGAAAATTGGGGTTCCGTATTTTTTGTCCAGTTTCTGACCTGCCCATCCAAGAACAGTTTCATAAATCTGACCAATGTTCATACGGGAAGGTACCCCAAGTGGATTCAATACGATATCCACAGGTGTTCCATCTTCCAAGAACGGCATATCTTCCTGACGAACAATACGTGCAACGATACCTTTGTTACCGTGACGCCCAGCCATTTTATCACCAACTTTCAGCTTACGCTTTTTGGCGATATATACTTTGGCCAATTTCATGATACCTGCAGGAAGTTCATCTCCCACCGAAATGGTAAACTTATCCCTTCTTAGGTTTCCTTGAATGTCGTTCAACTTAATCTTATAGTTGTGCAACAAATCGGCAACCAAAGTATTGGTTTTATCATCTGTTGTCCAGCTTCCGCCAACCAAGTGGGCAAAATCATCAACAGCATTCAACATTTTGATGGTGTATTTCTTTCCTTTTGGAAGTACTTCTTCACCCAAATCGTTGATAACTCCTTGAGACGTTTTACCACTGATCAATCCAAAGAGTTTCTCGATAAGAACATCTTTCAACTGCTGGAATTTCACTTCATAATCCATCTCCAATCTAGTGATGGCTTCTTTGTCCTCTGAGCGCTTACGCTTGTCCTTGATGGAACGTGAGAATAACTTTTTGTCGATAACCACCCCTCTCAATGAAGGTGAAGCTTTCAACGAAGCATCTTTTACGTCACCCGCTTTGTCACCAAAGATGGCACGCAGTAACTTTTCTTCTGGAGTTGGGTCAGATTCTCCTTTTGGAGTAATCTTACCAATCAAAATATCACCAGGTTTTACTTCAGCACCGATTCGGATCATACCGTATTCATCCAAATCTTTCGTAGCTTCTTCGGATACGTTAGGAATATCGTTGGTCAATTCCTCAGCACCTAATTTGGTATCTCGTACTTCCAATGCATATTCATCGATATGGATAGAGGTAAAGATATCTTCGCGTACTACTTTTTCAGAAATCACGATAGCATCCTCAAAGTTGTACCCTTTCCAAGGCATAAAGGCCACCTTCATATTTCTACCAAGTGCCAATTCTCCTTTTTGGGTAGCGTATCCTTCACAAAGTACCTGCCCTCTTTTAACCTTATCTCCTTTTTGGACAATTGGTTTTAGGTTGATACTGGTACCTTGGTTGGTTTTTCTAAACTTGACCAATTCGTAGGTTTTGGAGTCTTCTTCGAAGCTTACCAATCGTTCTTCCTCTGATCTTGTGTATTTAATGGTGATTTTCTGAGCGTCAACGTATTCAACTACACCATCACCTTCTGCATTGATCAATACACGGGAATCTGTGGCCACCTGTCTTTCCAGACCTGTACCTACAATTGGGGATTCAGGTTTCAATAATGGAACTGCCTGACGCATCATGTTAGACCCCATCAAAGCTCGGTTTGCATCATCGTGCTCCAAGAATGGAATCAAAGATGCTGAAATGGAAGCAATTTGGTTAGGGGCAACATCGGTATAGTTTACTTCTGATGGATCCACAACCGGGAAATCACCTTCTTCACGGGCAATGACCTTGTCATCCTCAATTTTTCCTTTTTCATCAGTAGGAATGTTTGCTTGGGAAATCTTCATTCCCTCTTCTTCCTCTGCACTTAAATAAGTGTACTCCTTTGTATTTACAACACCATTTTCAACTTTTCGGTAAGGTGTTTCCAAGAAGCCCATAGGGTTAACCTTGGCAAATACAGAAAGTGAAGAAATCAAACCAATGTTTGGTCCTTCAGGGGTTTCTATCGGACATAATCTTCCGTAATGCGTGTAGTGAACGTCCCGAACCTCGAAACCTGCTCTTTCACGGGAAAGACCTCCTGGCCCGAGTGCTGACAACCTTCTTTTGTGCGTAATCTCCGCCAATGGATTGGTTTGATCCATAAACTGAGACAACTGGTTTGTACCAAAAAAGGAGTTGATCACGGAAGACAAGGTCTTGGCGTTGATCAAATCAATCGGGGTAAATACTTCGTTGTCACGAACGTTCATACGCTCACGGATGGTTCTGGCCATACGGGCCAAACCTACACCAAATTGGGATGACAATTGCTCTCCCACAGTTCTAACACGACGGTTGGACAAGTGGTCGATATCATCGATCTCTGCTTTGGAGTTGATCAGCTCGATCAAATATTTGATAATGGTAATGATATCTTCCTTAGTCAAGACCTGTTTGTCCATTCCAATATCAAGACCCAATTTCTTGTTCATTCTGTAACGACCAACTTCACCTAAATTGTAACGCTGATCGGAGAAAAACAACTTATCTATAATACCACGGGCCGTTTCTTCATCTGGCGGTTCGGCATTACGTAATTGTCTATAAATGTGCTCTACCGCTTCTTTTTCAGAGTTGGTAGGGTCTTTTTGCAAGGTATTGTGGATAATCGCGTAATCCGACTGCGTATTGTTTTCTTTATGGAGCAGGATGGTTTTTACATCGGCATCGATAATTTCATCGATATGCTCTTTTTCCAATACGGTGTCACGATCAAGGACAATCTCGTTACGTTCAATGGACACCACTTCCCCGGTATCTTCATCCACAAAATCCTCATGCCATGTGTTCAGTACCCTTGCGGCCAATTTTCGGCCCAACACTTTTTTCAATCCTGCTTTGGAAACCTTTATTTCTTCTGAAAGGTCGAAAATTTCCAAAATATCCTTGTCACGCTCAAATCCGATCGCGCGGAAAAGGGTTGTCACAGGCAATTTTTTCTTTCTATCAATATAAGCGTACATCACGCTATTGATATCTGTAGCAAATTCAATCCAGGACCCTTTAAAAGGAATTACCCTTGCTGAGTATAGTTTTGTTCCGTTTGCGTGAAAAGATTGTCCGAAGAAAACTCCAGGAGATCTGTGCAATTGGGAAACTACAACTCTTTCTGCACCATTGATCACGAAAGTTCCACTTGGAGTCATGTACGGAATGGTACCTAGGTACACATCTTGCACTATGGTCTCGAAATCTTCGTGTTCTGGATCGGTACAATACAATTTTAAACGCGCCTTTAAGGGAACGCTATAAGTAAGTCCACGCTCTATACATTCTTGGATGGAATATCTTGGCGGATCTATAAAATAGTCTAGAAATTCGAGTACAAACTGATTTCTAGTGTCTGTAATCGGAAAATTTTCCATGAAGGTGTTGTAGAGACCTTCATTTCCTCTTTCGTCAGATTTGGTTTCAAGCTGAAAAAAGTCTTGAAAGGATTTAATCTGAATGTCCAAGAAATCCGGGTATTCCGGTATGTTCTTAGCGGATGCGAAATTTACTCTTTCAGTAGTGTTTGTGAACATCAATGGACAAATTTTGATCGTGAAATATTACTTTGGGCGGTGTACGACTTTATACACTCCTATTAAATAGGCTAAGGCCTAACCATTTTTATGGAAAGACCTTAACCAAATTTGTATGGTAAAAGCTATTATTTAAGCTCAACTTCCGCTCCTGCTTCTTCCAATGATTTTTTGATACCTTCTGCCTCATCTTTGGCAACACCTTCTTTAACAGCTTTTGGTGCGCTGTCAACGATGTCCTTGGCATCTTTCAATCCAAGACCAGTCAATTCTTTAACTAGTTTTACTACTGCCAATTTAGAACCACCAGCAGCTGTAAGGATTACATCAAATTCTGATTTTTCCTCAGCAGCTTCAGCTTCACCGCCACCGGCAGCACCGCCAGCAACAGCTACTGCAGCAGCAGCAGGCTCAATACCGTATTCTTCTTTTAATATGTCGGCCAACTCATTTACCTCTTTTACTGTAAGGTTTACCAACTGTTCTGCAAAATCTTTTAAATCTGCCATTTTTCTATCGTTTAATCAAATTTTTAAAAATATACTTAGTTTATTGTGCGCGAATTATTCTTTCTCAGATAATGTCTTAAGGATTCCGGCCAGTTTACCGCCACCAGATTTAAGTCCAGAAATAACATTCTTGGCTGGTGATTGCAACAATCCGATAATATCCCCAATAACTTCCTCTTTGGACTTGATATTTACAAGTGCATCCAGGTTTTCATCTCCTAAATAGATAGCCTCTGCAATAAAAGCTCCTTTAAGTAATGGTTTATCTGATTTCTTTCTAAAGTTTTTGATAAGTTTCGCAGGTGCATTCCCCGTTTCAGAAAACATCAAAGATGTATTTCCTTTTAAAACATCAGGTAGTTCACCGAATTCCTTATCAGAAGCTTCCATTGCTTTTGCAAGCAAGGTGTTCTTTACAACTGCAAGTTTAATATTGGCTTTGAAACAAGCTCTTCTAAGATTAGAAGTGGTTGTAGCATCCAATCCTGATATATCTGCCAAATAAATATTAGCGTTATCAGCCAACTGTGCAGTCAAATCTTCTATTACGATTGCTTTTTCTTCTCTTGTCATAATTAAAATATTGAACTACCAGTTACGAAACTGCTTTTGGATCTAGTTGAACACTAGGACTCATGGTACTTGACAAATAGATGCTCTTCATATAAACACCTTTTGCCGCAGCTGGCTTCATTCTTACCAAAGTATCTATTAGTTCCTTGGCATTACCCGCAATTTTATCTGCAGAAAAGGAAGCTTTTCCTATTGCCGCATGTACAATTCCAGTTTTGTCCACTTTAAAATCAATCTTACCAGCTTTCACTTCAGATACCGCTTTTGCAACATCCATGGTTACTGTACCGGTCTTTGGATTGGGCATTAAACCTCTAGGTCCCAAAACTCTACCGAGTGGACCAAGTTTACCCATAACGCTTGGCATAGTGATGATAACATCAACATCTGTCCAACCGCCTTTTATTTTTTCCAAATATTCGTCTAACCCAACAAAATCGGCACCAGCTTCTTTAGCTTCTGCTTCTTTATCTGGGGTCACCAATGCTAAAACCTTTACGTCTTTACCTGTTCCATGTGGAAGTGTAACTACGCCACGTACCATTTGATTTGCTTTTCTTGGATCTACACCCAAACGAACTGCAAGGTCAATGGAAGCGTCAAATTTTACATTGGTTATTTCTTTTACTAAAGCTGATGCTTCGTCCAAAGAGTACAATTTATTCTTGTCTATTTTGGAGTGAGCGTCTTTCTGCTTTTTAGTCAATCTTGCCATTATAAATTGCTTTAAGATTTTAAAAAGGTCTTTTGCCTGCTACTTTTAAACCCATAGATCTAGCAGTACCTGCAACCATACTCATTGCAGACTCTACCGTAAAAGCATTCAAATCGACCATTTTGTCTTCAGCGATTTGCTTTACTTGATCCCAGGATACAGAACCATTTTTAACTCTGTTAGGCTCGCCAGATCCTTTTTTAATCTTAGCTGCTTCCATCAATTGAACTGCCGCTGGTGGTGTCTTTACAACAAACTCGAAAGATTTGTCTTTGTAAACGGTGATAACAACAGGTAATACTTTACCTGGCTTGTCCTGTGTACGAGCGTTAAACTGCTTACAGAACTCCATTATGTTAACACCTGCAGCACCTAAGGCGGGTCCAACCGGTGGCGACGGATTCGCGGCACCTCCCCTAACTTGTAATTTAACTACCTTATCTACTTCTTTTGCCATTGTTTTTAATTAAAATGAAAGTGTGTTAATTGGAAGCAACACAACTTTATATATGTAACAGCTCTTTTTAAACTTTTTCTACTTGCATATAGCTAAGTTCCAATGGTGTTTTTCTGCCGAAAATTTTCACCATTACCTCTAGCTTACGCTTTTCTTCATTGATTTTCTCAACAGTTCCATTGAATCCGTTGAAAGGACCATCAATAACTTTTACGGTTTCACCTAAAACAAATGGTATAGCTACATTGTCCGTATTAACGGCAAGCTCATCCACTTTTCCTAGCATACGGTTCACCTCAGATTTCCTTAATGGAACGGGATCACCGCCTTTAACCTCACCTAAGAAGCCAATAACATTTGTAATGGAGCGGATGATGTGCACCATTTCTCCACCCAAATTGGCTTTTATCATTATATATCCAGGAAAGTAAACCCTTTCTTTATTGATTTTCTTTCCGTTACGGATCTGTACAACTTTTTCGGTAGGAACAAGAACCTCTTCTAGATAATCACCAAAACCATTGCGCTCCACTTCACTTTCAATGTAGCCTTTGATTTTGTTTTCTTGACCGCTAACAGCCCTTACCACATACCATTTTTTCTCCAGAACCTCAGACATATCAACTATCCTATTACGTTATCAAAATACAATCGAATCAATTTGCTGAAAAGGGAATCGACACCCCAGGTTGCCAAGGCGAACAGAATAGAGAAAACCGCAACAACCACCATAAGGTTTGATGCTCTTTCCCTGTTTAGCCAGGTAACATTGCTCTTTAATTCTTCAAATGATTCTTTTATGTATGTGAACATAGTATTATTGTATTTCCTGCACGGGCAGAGAGGCTTCCTTCGACTTCGCTCAGGACAGGCTTCTCGCCACAATAACTTTCATGATTTCAATTTGCACGGGCGGAGAGGCTCGAACTCCCGACACCTGGTTTTGGAGACCAGTGCTCTACCAACTGAGCTACGCCCGTAAAATTTGGTATCCTTCCCACCTCAAATTTTCAGAGATGAACCACACCCGTTTATATTTACACTGAAAGGTATTCCGCATATACGGAACACCCTTTAGTGCAATACTTTATTGTAAAATGATTAATCTAAAATCTCCGTAACCTGACCAGCACCTACTGTTCTACCACCTTCACGGATAGCGAAACGTAGACCTACGCTCAATGCGATTGGCTGAATCAAATCAACGTTGATGGTCAAGTTATCACCAGGCATAACCATTTCAACTCCATCAGGAAGACCAATGTTTCCTGTTACGTCAGTTGTTCTTACGTAGAACTGTGGACGGTAGTTGTTGTGGAATGGTGTGTGACGACCACCTTCTTCTTTTTTAAGGATATAAACCTCAGCTTTGAATTTAGCGTGTGGCTTAACGGAACCTGGCTTACAGATTACCATACCTCTTTTGATATCGGATTTTTCAATACCTCTCAAAAGGATACCTACGTTATCACCAGCTTCACCTCTATCCAAAATCTTACGGAACATCTCAACACCAGTAATTGTAGAGGTTAATTTCTCAGCACCCATACCAATGATATCAACAGCATCACCTGTGTTGGCAACACCAGTTTCGATACGACCAGTTGCAACAGTACCACGACCAGTAATGGTGAATACGTCTTCAACAGGCATCAAGAAATCTTTATCAACATCCCTTTTTGGAAGCTCAATCCACTCATCAACAGCTGCCATCAACTCCATTACAGTATCTACCCATTTTTGCTCACCGTTAAGTGCACCAAGAGCAGAACCAGAGATAACAGGTCCGTTGTCACCATCATACTCGTAGAAAGAAAGCAATTCTCTTACTTCCATTTCAACAAGCTCTAAAAGCTCCTCATCGTCAACCATGTCAACTTTGTTCAAGAAAACAACGATTCTTGGAATACCAACCTGGCGTCCAAGAAGGATGTGCTCACGAGTTTGTGGCATAGGTCCATCAGTTGCAGCAACAACCAAGATAGCACCGTCCATCTGAGCAGCACCAGTAACCATGTTCTTTACGTAATCCGCGTGACCTGGACAGTCAACGTGAGCGTAGTGACGGTTTTCTGTTTGATACTCTACGTGAGACGTGTTGATAGTAATACCTCTTTCTTTTTCTTCAGGGGCGTTATCGATAGAATCAAAGCTTCTAAGCTCTGACAAACCCGCATTGGCCAATACAGTAGTAATAGCAGCGGTCAACGTTGTTTTACCGTGATCCACGTGTCCAATAGTACCAATATTTAAGTGCGGTTTGGAACGATCAAAAGTTTCCTTTGCCATTTTAAATAATTTTAATCTTAGTTTATATTAGTGTACAAATCGTTTTGAGCCAATGACGAGATTTGAACTCGTGACCTCTTCCTTACCAAGGAAACGCTCTACCCCTGAGCTACACCGGCGTAAAGTGCTGAATCAACTACTTCATAAATAGTTCTCCCATATATTTGGAAGAGATTCCTGCTTTCGCAAGGATGACTATAGAGCGGGAGACCGGGTTCGAACCGGCGACATTCAGCTTGGAAGGCTGACGCTCTACCAACTGAGCTACTCCCGCATTTTTTAATTTGGGCAAAAACCCAAAAACACTTCAACATTTCAAAAAACTCTTCAAAACAAGCTTTTTCTCAAAAGTTTGCTTGTGGGGAGAGCAGGATTCGAACCTGCGAAGGTGAAAACCAACAGATTTACAGTCTGTCCTCGTTGGCCGCTTGAGTATCTCCCCGCCTTATTTTCAATATGTTACGAGCCGATGGAGGGACTCGAACCCACGACCTGCTGATTACAAATCAGCTGCTCTAGCCAGCTGAGCTACATCGGCAATTTATGGCCTTTTTTCCATAAAAAAAGCCCGCTATTTCTAACGGACTGCAAATGTATATATTTATTTTTTTAATCAAAATAAATTTTCAAAAATTTTAATCATGCTTTTGCCCTTAATTTTTCTTTCTTTTTTACCAATTGTCTCTCCAGGGAACTACAAGCTGAATCAATGGCCTCTTCAAAAGTTTTACACTGTTTCTTTACGATGATCTTATCTCTTGGGACAAGTACTTTTATTTCAACCATCTTATTTTCTTTTGCACTGGTATTATCAACCTTCAAATATACATCCGAACCGATGACCTTATCATAGAACGTCTCCAATTTATCCATTCTCTTCTGGATAAAATCCATAAGCTTACCATCAGCTACAAAATTTACCGATTGTGCATTTACCTTCATAAGATTTAGTTTTTAGGACTACCTTTTGGCAGACGTGTTATACAATATAAGGAATTGGCTATTCCTTACTTCTTGGATGGGTCTTTGCGTGAACTTTTTTCAGTTCGGCGATACTATTGTGTGTATACACTTGGGTGGATGCCAAACTGGAATGACCCAACAGCTCTTTCACAGCGTTTAAATCAGCTCCCCTATTAAGCAGATGTGTTGCAAAGGTATGTCTGAGTATATGAGGACTCTTTTTTACCTTAGGGGACACCAAACTAAAATACTTATTTATAGTTCGATATACAAGCGTTTCATAAATTTTAAGTCCTCCTTTTGTTAAAAAGAGAAAAGATGAATCCATGGTCTTTTCCAATTCGTTTCGCATGCCTAAATACTTCTCAAGCATTTCAATTGTTGACGGAAGGAGTGGAAGAATGCGCTCTTTGTTCCTTTTCCCCAGAACCTTTAGTGTTCGGTTGGCATTGCTATAATCCGTTAGCTTAAGATTCACCAATTCGGTCCTTCGCATTCCAGTGGCATACAATAATTCGATGATAAGCCTGTCACGAATACCTTCAAAGTCTTCCTCAAAAGGAATCTCTGAAAGTATGGTCTTCATTTCTTGTTCGGAAAACGGAACCTCAACTTTCTGTTCGGTTTTTAAGGCTTTGTGTTTTGCTAAAGGTGAAATCGTAATTTGTTGAATTTTTTGCAAAAACTTATAATATGCCCTTAGTGAAGAAATCTTTCTATTGACTGTTCTGTTGGACACTTCACCGTTCACCAATGAAACAATCCAACTTCGTATTATGGTATAGTCCACATGATCAATGGAACCAAGCTCAAAAACTTCCGTAACATAATAGGAAAACGCCCTTAAATCCTTTTCGTAAGCCTTTATGGTATGCTTAGAGTAATTTTTCTCGAATTTTAGATAAGATATAAACGCATCAAGAGCCATGTATTCAAAGTTACCCAAATAAGCTCAAGTATTGGAACAAAAAAATCCCGTTCCAAATTGGAACGGGATTCTCATTATGTTCGGTGCAGAGATCTAAATTTCTTCCTGATCTCTAAGTCCTTGTATATATTGAGCTTTTTGAACTTCAGCTCTACGTTTTACAGAAGGCTTTGTGAACTGCTGTCTTTTTCGCAATTGACGCATTGTACCTGTCTTATCAAACTTACGCTTGAAACGCTTTAAAGCTCTATCGATGTTTTCTCCTTCTTTTACTGGTATTATTAACATGGGCTACAACCTCCTCTCTTTTAGATTTTGGAGTGCAAATATACAAGTATTAATTAGTAATGGACAAATTACTTTAGAATATTTCTTGAAATAACTACTTTTTGAATTTCCGTGGTTCCTTCACCAATAGTGCATAGCTTGGCATCTCTGTAGAACTTTTCTACCGGAAAATCTTTAATATACCCATATCCTCCATGAATCTGTACAGCTTCGTTGGCAACTTTGACACAAACCTCGGAAGCGTACATCTTGGACATGGCTCCGTGCATGGTCATTTGTCTTCCTGAATTTTTCAGAAATGCCGCTTTGTGCAATAGCAGTTCGGAAGCTTCAATTTCCGTTGCCATATCAGCCAACTTGAATGAAATTCCCTGAAATTGACTAATAGGCTTTCCAAATTGAACACGTTCTTTGGAGTATTTAAGAGCCGCTTCGTAAGCACCTTTTGCCACACCAAGGGATAATGCCCCAATTGAGATACGGCCACCATCCAAAACCTTCATCGACTGGATAAAACCTTCACCCACTTCTCCTAATCTGTTTTCATCTGAAATTCTGCAATCCGAAAAAATAAGTTCGGCGGTTTCACTGGCCCGCATGCCCAATTTATCTTCTTTTTTTCCACTTGTAAACCCGGGAGTTCCTTTTTCAATGGCAAAGGCCGTCATTCCACGACTATCGCCTTTTTCTCCCGTTCTTGCAATCACAACAGCAATATCACCGCTTTTACCATGGGTGATAAAATTTTTGGCTCCATTTAAAATCCAGTGGTCGCCATCTTTTACAGCAGTGGTATTCATTCCACCAGCATCAGAACCTGTGTTATGCTCCGTAAGCCCCCAGGCTCCCAACCACTCTGCGGTTGCCAACTTTGGTATCCATCGTTGCTTTTGTTCATCATTCCCAAAAGATAAAATATGGTTGGTGCACAATGAATTATGTGCAGCTACCGAAAGTCCAATGGCCGGATCCACTTTTGAAATTTCTTCCAATATGGCCACATACTCATGATATCCCAGTCCAGAACCACCAAGTTCTTCAGGGACCAGAACACCCATAAATCCCATTTCACCCGCTTTCTTAAATACTTCTATTGGAAAAGTTTGGGTTTCATCCCACTCCATTACATGAGGTGCAATATATTGCTGTGCAAACTCTTTTGCAGATTCAGCGACCATCTTCTGGGTCTCTGAATAATCGAAGTTCATTGTGGACAAAGTATCCGTAACCATAGTTCAAATTTATAGGGTCAAATATAGCTTAATTCTATCAATCCTTTCCTTAGGAAAGGTGGCTACATTCAACAATTCATCCAAAGAATCGAATGCCTCATTCTGTTCCCGATAATGGATTATTCTTTCGGCCAAATTCCTGTTTATATAAATCAAACGGGATAACTCTTCAGCTGTTGCCCTATTGATATTGATTTTTTTAAGCCTAGGTGGATCTATAACCTTAAATCTCATCAACGTACGCTGAACCACTTCGGGTTCCAGTCCGTAGACATCATACAATTGTTCGTTGACCAAAAATCCGCCAAGTCTATCCCTGAATTTGACAATCCGTACTGATAACTTTTCTCCAATACCACTAACGGTTTTTAAATCATCCGCCGTGGCCAAATTAAGATCTGTCACTTTAAAAGTTTTGCTCAGCTTAATTTTGATATCGGAATCTGTGTATTTTTTCTTTTGAACCCAATCTGGAAACTTGAATGAAGGTGCCATGAGTTTTAATAAGGAATCGGACACTTGGGTCACTTGTTGAAATTGTTCAGCAGAGTTCACAAAACTTCCTGTTTTCCTAAAAGCAAACAATCTATCCAATTCTTGGGTGGACATTCCCAGCGAATAGCCCTTGTAATCTGTAATATAGTTTGGATTGAACGGAAAAATCTTTGGCGTAACTTTTTCCTGGGCCAAAAGTCGAAGACTGTCCAACTTGGATTGCATTGTACTTTTCACGACAACCTTCGCTTCCAAACCTGAAGGTTTCGCTTGGAGGTAAAAATAAACTCCTTGAAGTATTATTATGAGCAGCAACAAAAAGAAAATCCCACTTCGTTCTTGTTTGTTGAACTTAAAGTGGGATTTTATTCTAGTCAAAGCCTAATTTATTTGCTTTTGACAAAATTCTTTATGTCAGTAAGGTATTTATCCATTTCCTCCCTTACCCTCGGGAATAAGAACAGAAGTCCTATCATATTCGGGAATACCAAAGCCAATATCATGGCATCGGAAAACTTAATTACCGCATCCAATGTAGCACCTGCTCCAATAATCACAAATAGTAAAAACATTACCTTATAAACAATATCAGCAGTCTTTCCTCTTCCAAATAGATATTTCCAAGATTGCAATCCGTAATATGACCAAGAGATCATGGTTGAAAAGGCGAAAAGAATTATTGCAATAGTCAACACGTATCTAAACCCTGGTATTACTGAATCATATGCCATCGAAGTTAAATCAACACCTCCGACATAAGTTCCTGATTCGTTAAGCAATACTGTGCTTCCTACAGCATTTCCATAGTCAAAAGCTCCCACATCCATATTAAAGAAGATGATTACCAAAGCTGTCATGGTACAAATCACCACAGTATCAATAAAAGGTTCCAAAAGCGCAACAACACCTTCACTTGCTGGATATTTAGTCTTTACAGCGGAGTGCGCAATGGCCGCAGAGCCAGCTCCCGCTTCATTGGAAAAGGCCGCTCTTTGGAAGCCAACAATAATCACCCCAACAATACCTCCGAGTCCAGCGGCAGGTGTAAATGCTCCTCCTATGATCATTCCAAAAGCATCGCCTATGTATTCGATATTGGCAAAAATAATCACCAAGGAAGCCAATACATAAACTCCTGCCATGAACGGAACTATTTTTTCTGTTACACTGGCAATCTTTTTAATACCACCGATAATTACGATTCCAACCAATATGGCCAAAATAACTCCGATGATAACTCCTGTGGCACCACCTTCGAGGCTCAACATAGTTGAAAGCTGAACAGCTGCCTGATTGGATTGAAATGCATTACCTCCTCCAAATGAAGCACCCACACATAAAACTGCAAAAATCACAGCCAAGACTTTTCCAAGTCCTTTGAATCCTCTTTCCTTTAAGCCTTTGGAGAGGTAGTACATAGGTCCTCCGTAAACGGTTCCATCCGGACCTACATCTCTATACTTTACTCCAAGTGTACATTCTACAAACTTGGTCGACATTCCTATTAAACCACAAACAATCATCCAAAAGGTGGCACCAGGACCACCCAAAGCAATCGCGACTGCTACACCGGCTATATTACCCAGTCCAACCGTACCTGAAACTGCGGTTGCCAATGCTTGAAAATGACTTACTTCTCCTTCTTTACTCTCATCTTTTATTGTACCTGGAAGGTCTCCGTCTGCCACATTCAGCTCTGTCTTCTCCACGCTATGGTGATCCAATTCATCATACTTGCCCCGAACCGTGTTAATGGCCAGTCCAAATTTGGTAATATTTGGAAACTTAAATCGTATCGTAAAAAATGTAGCTCCTATTATCAAAAGAATCAACACTACGGGAAGGTTGTACCCCGCAATTGAAATTGGTGTCAAAACAAAACCTTCCCACCAAGTTGCAAACGGCATAAATGCATCATTCACTCTTTCATCCAAGCCTTTTTCTTGGGCACTTGATAGTAATGGTAATAAAAGGGTAATTAACGTAAGAAGTCTGTACTTCATAATGTGTTATTTGGTTATGTTAATTTGATGAATAGCGGGCAATATCCTAAAAAAATTCAACGGAATCAAATTTAAAAGTTATAAAACTAACCTATCTGAAACATTTGGTTGAGCTTTTTTATCTGTTCGGGCCTACCCAAAACAATCACTTTTCCTTTGGGTTCCAGAATCAAATCCGCCTCTGGGTTTATAATGTAATTTCCGCCGGGTTCTATATAACCTATAATGGTGCACCCTGTTCTTTTGCGCAGGTCCAAATCACGTAACGAATTGCATTCAATCTGATCTGTAAAATCTTCGATTTCGACTTCTTCAAGGTTGGTGGTATTCTCTCCTTCCACTGATAATTTGTTTATAAACGTCACCAAATCCGGCATTACAACCAATGATGCCATATAATCGCCTCCAATTTTATCTGGCATTATTACCTTATCCGCACCTGCCAATTGGAGTTTGGTTTGAGAAGTAACTTGTGAGGCTCTTGTAATTATGAACAACTTTTTGTTCAACTGGCGCGCCGAGAGTACAATAAATAAATTGGCCGCATCGTCTGGCACCGCGGTAATAAGGTATTGTGCTCGCTCAATTCCAGCAGAGCGTAAGGTTTCGTCTTCATTTGCATCTCCTTCTACAAAAAGCAACTCATTTTCATACCGCTCAATAATCTCCTTATCTTTTTCAATAACAACAAAAGGTTTTTTATAAGCCTTCAATTTTTCTGCTGCTTGCATTCCATTTCTTCCATACCCGCAGACTACAACATGATTGGACAAACTGTCAATTTTTTTCTTCACTTTCTTCTTTTTTAAAATCTGGAGTGAATTGCGTCCCAATAAGTATTCAGTAATCACCGATAACGCAAAACCAAAAATAAAAACACTGGTAACAATTAAAAATACGGTAAAAATCTTTGCGTTGGGATCCAATGGCCTGACCTCGGAGAAACCCACGGTGGTCACTGTGATTATGGTCATATAAATGGCCTCTACCCATGTAAAATCTGAAAGCAACTTGTAGCCAATCACTCCAAAGAGCAATACCAGAAGCATTAAACTAATGGCCCATACTATTTTTGAACGCAATAATCTTATCATAATCAGAGGTCAAAAACTGAAGTTCTTTTGGTATACACCAAATCTTTGATTCGTAACCAAAATGCAATAAAAAGATAAAGGGCAAACCCAAAACCCAAGGTGGCAAAGGTCAAATAAATAAAGGTGGTTCTAACAACTCTTGCCCTTATTCCCAGTCGTTCAGCGATACGCCTACAGACCTCAAAGCCTCTTTTTTGAAAGTAATAGAGGGTATTGTAAAACAAGCTCATAATTTTTACAGTGTCAGGTCGAGCGGAGTCGAGACCTATTCAACAAATTAGAATCATCAATACTTCTCGACTGCGCTCGAAGTGACAGTTCCTGTGCCCATTGAACAATATCTCTGATAGTGCTCGCTCTAAAATTATGTATTTCTGTTCAATAAATGAGCGCCTAAGGTACAATGAAGGCATTTATTTTTTGAACAATAGTTGTTGTACAATTGTAATTTAGCTTGACTTTCCAAAGCATTCATAGTGTTTGAGCCCAAGTTTTTAAATCCGTCCATTATAGCATTTTTTTCAGGAGCAAGTTGGGAAATTAGGCTTAATAGGTTCTCTGTGGAATCGATACCAACCTTTTTGGAATAACAAAACCGAAGTGGCACTATGGTATTTATCATCAATAGATCAATAAAGCTTTTTGAAAGTTTCTTTTTGCTTTGTTTGGAGACTTTTCCAAAGGTGAAATGGCTTTCCCAATAGGAGCTGGACTCAGTTCTGAAAATCGAATATATCTCCTCCCGTCTGTTAGCATGAAGCAATTTTGAAAATAGATTCTGCTGTTGATGATACAAATGCGCTAATTGTGACATACGAATGGTGGGAAAGTTGGCTGGACGCAAACCAAAGAAACCCGGTTTCGTCAAGGTGGCATCCAGTTTATATTTATGAGCCAGGTATTCATATTCCTTTTGGAGTTCTATATAATAAACATCATTGCAATCTTCAACGGCAAGTAATCCCAAATAGCCAAAAAGAAGGCTCTCAATTTGGTGAATGTCCGAACTGGTTTTTCTAATGATGGAAAAATCAAGCTGCATGGCCCTGTTCATGAAAACATCGCCATTGATCTTCGAACCGAAATTTCTCATCAACATCACAAAAAGAACTCTTTCCCAATCGTTATTTGATTTTTGAAGTAGGCTTGAGATAAGTATGGATTTTTGTTCCAACCGCTCTATATACAATCTATCTAGGTAGTTATTCACCAAAAAGGAATCCATTTGGTTAAAATCTTTTTCACAGTTGATAAACAACGGGTTAAAATGTTGAAAAAGTTCTTGGTATTTTGCCAAAATTGTGGGTGCGATTTGATTTTTCAATTCCAAGGTTGGAATTTGTGTGCCGTCTTTTCTAAACACCAGAATATCATCTTCCCAAACCACATGAAGAATCACATTGTCATAATTGGAATCCACTTCGTGATGGTGTGCATACCAATCCGAAGATTTGAGGTGCATTTCTACATTGCCAGCCCACAGCTGACCACCAACCTCAATTTGCGCATTAAAAAAATCAGGTCCTGCGTGAAGATTTAAACTTCCCGGATTCTTAATTACAATATGCTCAGAGGTTGATGTGGTAAGTGGTCGTCCTTGAAGCTTATCGCACCTCCATATAAAATGGAGTAGGTCTTCCTTCATTCGACTAAAATAAGAAAATGATTACCATTTACCTGCATAGGTCAATGGATCTCCCGAATTTTCTTTGTGATAGTAGTATTTCAAATTATTTATTTGCCGAAGGTGATGGTAATCGTGGGCCAACCAGTTGTTCAAAAATGATAAAGCGGTTATTTGACCAAGCTCAGGATGATTAACCTTATTTTCCCAATCAGGGCCTTTTAAGTTGCGTAGCCAATGGATGGACTTTTTTCTTTCAACACAAAACTCATCCAACTTAGAAGCGAAATCCTGCCCTAGATAATTGTTGGTTATAGCCCATCTGGGAGGATCAATCGGAACTAAAGGTTTTTTCGGATTTTCCAGCGCATGCTGTACACGTGTTCTAAAGTCCTGCTTTTCTTCATCAATTAAATGGCATACTATTTCCAAAGCGCACCAACCCTTAGGGTTGGGTTTCCAGGTCACAAAATCGGAAGGTAATCCTGACAGCATATCATAGAAAACCTTCCTATTTTGTTCAAGTTGATTTATGACTTTGGAAACATCCATAAATTTTATTCGGCGACCTCTCCTTCCCAGTTCATAAATCCTCCTTCAAGATTGAAGGTATTTTCGATGCCAATACTGTTCATGATGGCACAAGCCTGGGAACTTCTGTTACCAGATCTACAATACACATAATAATTCTTGGATTTGTCAAGCTTTTCGAGCTCATCCAAAAAACCTTGTCCCAAATAAATATCTATATTGGTGGCATTGGGAATATAACCTTCCTCCACTTCTTCTGGTGTGCGGACGTCCAGTACAAAGGCGTTGTTATCGTTTTCCAGTTGTTCTTCCCATTCTTGTTGCGATAAATCTGACATTTTTAACAATTTAAGTTTAGCAAAAATAAAAATCCGGAGCATAACCCCGGATTGAAACATGCGTAATTTTCCTTTTAGGCTTTTATAGTGCATCCAATGGCCCTAGTTTTGGTCACTTTTATCTCTTTTCCGGCCAACATGGCGTCCACTGCATTTTCAACGTATTTCTCCTCAACTCGTGAAGCACTTTGGTAATTATCATCAATTGCGCCTATATATCTCACAATATTCCCTTCGGCCATTTTTTCCAATAGGAACACATGTGGGGTTTTTGTTGCTCCATATTGCGGATAAATTTGCTGTCCCTCATCCAATAAATAGGGAAAGGTAAATCCTTTTTCTGCAGCACGAATCTTCATTTTGGCCAAACTTTCTCCCTGCTTTTTTGTTGCATTACTTGGATTAATGGCAATCACCGGAACGCCCTTGGCTTTGTATTTTGCATCCAGCGCATTGATGCGATCCTCATATGCCACTGAATAAGGGCAACCGTTGCAAGTAAAAATTACCAAAAAACCCTTGGCTTCATTATAATGGGATAGCGAAACCATTTTGCCATCTGTATTTTTTAAAGCGAAATCTGTTGCAACATCTCCAATATCATACCCCTCATCTACCGAGGTTAGTTCTCCTGAAAAAGCTCCAAACAGTACTACCAGAGCCAATAGACTTAAGATTTTGAATAGTTTCATATCACTAGTTAATGAATTTGTTCAACTCTTTGTTCAATTCCTCATAGGTAAATCCACTTTCGTAAAAATTGCGTTTATCCTTATTATAGATCAAGGTAGCGGGTATGCCCCCACCCCAAGTTTCATTAATTTTTGGAATCCAATCGTTTTGTTTTGGATCGTCAAGAATTACCACTTTTCCTTTAAGCCCTTTCTTTTCCACAAAGGGCTCCAATCGCGTTTTCCACATGGATGGCATATCAAGACTGACCAACACCATCTCTACATTATTGTCTTTTTGCTCGGCATAAACCTTTTCGAAATAGGGAAGTTCTTCAATACAAGGTTTGCACCAAGTGGCCCAAAAATTTATGATATACGTTTTTCCGTCATCCTTATATAATAATGGTTTTAGCCCCTCGTAATCATAAACTGGAAATTTTACAGGGTCTTTGGCCTCTTTTTCAACCTCGGCATAAGCCTGTTCTGAAGTATCTGCCTTTTCTTTCCCTTTAGGTTTTTCACCACATCCGGTTACTAGAGCAACAACAAAAATAAAAGAAAACAACAACTGTTTCATTATCTGCATTTTAGGACCTTAAAAGTAAATAAAGTGATTTCCCCCAATTTCTTTTTAACAAAATTTTATCTGTTAAAAATAGTGTCAAATCGGATTAACAATATACATTTGTATATACAATTGTTGTATTGACATGAATGTTGAACAAATCATAAGAACCGAAAGAAAGCTTCCTCTTAAAATGAGGACCATGATTCATTTTGCATTGGTCAGCAACAAAATCAATGAACAATTTGGGGCAGCTCTAAAACCCTATGGAATTTCGAAACAACAATTCAACGTGTTGAGGATTCTGCGCGGGCAAAAAGGGAAACCGGCTAATTTAACGACCATCAATGAACGTATGGTAACCAAAATGAGCAATACCACCCGATTGGTGGACAAGCTTATAACCAAAGGTTATGTACAACGGTGGGTTTGCGAAGCCAACCGCCGTAAAGTGGAAATATTGATCACCGAAAAGGGTCAAACGATTTTGGAAAAAATTGACACGGTAATGGAGGATACCGAAAGTAGGCTCCTTCAAAACTTTTCAAAAAAAGAACTTGAAGAATTAAACATACTATTAGATAAATTTTAAAATGAGCAATATCCTAGAAAATAGAACATGGCGCTATGCCACCAAAAAATTTGATAGTACCAAAAAAGTGTCGGATACAGATCTGGAACTTTTGTTAGAAGCTACCCGTCTAAGTGCATCTTCTTACGGACTTCAACCCTATCATGTTTATGTAATCACAGACCCTGAGATCAAAGAGAAACTCAAACCGGTTTCTTGGGGACAATCACAATTAACAGATGCCTCGCATATTATTGTGTTTGCCAACGTGACTGATTTTGGGGAAGAATTAATGGATGGTTATCTAGAAAACGTAAGCACTACCAGAAAAATTCCTGCCGAAGGTCTAAAAGGTTATGGTGACTTTATGAAATCTAAATTGTTGGACCTTCCTACGGAAACGAAAGGGATTTGGACATCTAGACAAGTATATATTGCATTCAGTAATATGATGCAGGCCGCAGCTGAATTAAAAATAGATACCTGTCCAATGGAAGGTTTTGAATCTGAAGCCTATAATAAAATCCTTGACCTGGAAGAGAAAAACCTTAACGCATCGGTTGTTCTCGCAGTTGGGTATCGTTCCGATGAGGACGAGACACAGCACTACGCCAAAGTACGTAAATCAAAAGAAGAATTATTTACACATATATAAACCCTAATTATTTAAATCGAAAATTAAGCACACAAATCATGAAAAAAACAATTTTAAGCCTAGCCTTAACAGTCGTATTCGGACTTTCTGCAATTGCAAATCCAATTGATGGTGAAAAGAAAGCTGTAAAAACAGATGAAAGTACTGTTACTTGGAAAGCGTACAAAGTTGCCGGATCGCATACCGGAACCATCAACCTTAAATCTGGGGCACTCGAATTTGATGGTGAAAAATTGGTTGGAGGAGAATTCGTTGTTGATATGACAACCATCAATGTCACCGACTTGCAAGGAGATTACAAAAACAAACTGGATGGACACCTAAGCTCCGATGATTTTTTCTCTACAGCTTCCAATCCAACAGCTTCTTTAGTGTTCACAAAAGTAAAAGCCAGTGGAAAAAACTCATATGAAGTAACGGGTGACCTTACTATTAAAGGAATTACCGAGTCTGTAACATTTGATGTCTCAATTTATGGAAGTAAAGCGACAGCTACTTTGAAAGTTGACCGAACAAAATACGACGTAAAATATGGTTCCGGTATTATCGGGACCGCCAAGGACAAATTGATCTATGATGAATTTGACCTTGTGGTTGATTTGCAGATGTAATCAGCTTTAGTTTAGTGTTTGGAAATCCCGCTTAGATTGTTTTTTAGGCGGGATTTTTAATTTCACAAAACAATATTTGGAAGTTAGAATTTCCTTTTTATCTTTGAAGCAATGAATTTAAGAACAGTAAATACTTGGTGGTGGATCAACTTACGTCGAATATCGTGAGCTAGTCCCCCATTGTAATCATATAGAGGCTTGTCATCACGACAAGCCTTTTTTAATTGTATGAGTTTAGTTCTCATTTCCGCGAAGGCGGAAATCAATCAGCAACGGTGAACAAATGTTAAAATGAGTTTTTATGTCTATATCATTTCAAACAAGAAAAATGGAACTATTTATATAGGCTATTCCAACAATTTAGGAAAACGAATGAAAAAGCATAAAAGTGGAACCGGAAGCAAATTTGCAAAACGATACAAATTGGATAAGTTGGTTTACTATGAAAAATTCAGGTTTCCCATGCCTGCAATCAGAAGAGAAAAACAATTGAAAAAATGGAACCGGCTATGGAAAATAAATTTGATAAATGACTTTAACCCGAATTGGAAGGACCTGACTTGGTTCTTTGAATAAATAGCAATAAAAAGATTTCCGCCTACGCGGAAATGAAAAAAATAATTTTCGCTCATGAAATATTCGCTCAAAACTACCTACAAACAAATACTTGCCGATACCATTACGCCGGTCAGTGTTTATCTTAAGGTAAGGGACAAATTTCCCAATAGCATTCTTTTGGAAAGTAGCGACTATCATGCCAATGACAATAGCTTCTCATACATCTGCTGCAATCCGATTGCCTCCATTAAAGTTGAGAATGAAGTAATCACGCAAAGATTCCCTGATGGTTCCAAAGAAGAATTTCCTATCACTCCCGAAGTGGACGTCACAGAGGTGATTCATCAATTCGGACAAAAATTTTCCGTCCCCAGCAATGGCTTTAAGTTCATCAACAATGGACTTTTCGGATATATGGCTTATGATGCCGTTCGCTATTTTGAAGATGTTGAGGTTTCCAAAAAGGAAGATTCGGTTCAAATTCCGGATATCTATTATGCGGTGTACCAGAACATCATTGCCATAAACCATTTTAAAAACGAAGCATATCTTTTTGCCCACTGTTATGAAAATGAAAGCAATGTAGATGAGATTGCCCAGCTGTTCACTGTACGAAATTTTGCTTCCTATAACTTTTCAAAAGATGGAAAACCCACCTCCAATTTAAAAGATGAGGAATACAAAGAACATGTGGCACTGGCTAAAAAACATTGTCAACGAGGTGATGTTTTCCAACTAGTACT
The DNA here is from genome assembly GCF_053618295.1 of Flagellimonas sp. 2504JD1-5. Lineage (NCBI taxonomy): Bacteria > Pseudomonadati > Bacteroidota > Flavobacteriia > Flavobacteriales > Flavobacteriaceae > Flagellimonas > Flagellimonas sp. 2504JD1-5. The sequence goes on along the minus strand of NZ_JBSIOU010000001.1, from coordinate 1,871,075 downwards.
TTCTCGAAGATTTTCGCAAGGATTTAAGGGTGATGAGTTCAATGTGTACCGAGCGCTTCGTTCCATCAATCCATCCCCATATTTGTTCTATTTTGATTACGGGGATTTTAAAATCTTTGGCAGTTCGCCGGAAGCGCAATTAATTGTAAAAGACGGGAAAGCCGAAATACATCCTATTGCCGGCACCTACAAAAGAACCGGAAACGATGAACAGGATGCCGAATTGGCAAAAAAACTGGCTCAGGATGATAAGGAAAACGCCGAGCACGTGATGTTGGTTGATTTAGCCCGAAATGATCTCAGTAGAAATGGGAATACCGTTAATGTGGAAACCTATCGCGAAGTCCAATATTTCTCGCATGTCATTCATTTGGTATCCAAAGTAACTGGACTCAAGAAAAAAGATAGTCCTACCATGAAAGTGGTCGCTGACACTTTTCCTGCTGGAACCCTTAGCGGAGCTCCAAAACATATGGCCATGCAGTTAATAGAGAAATATGAAAAAACCAGTCGCGCCTACTACGGTGGTGCTATCGGATTTATGGATTTTAAAGGGAATTTCAACCACGCCATTATGATTCGAACATTTTTGAGTAAAAATCACCAATTGCACTATCAAGCTGGAGCAGGTTTGGTTGCCGCCTCCGACCCCGAAGCTGAATTACAAGAAACCTATAATAAATTGGGCGCCTTAACCAAAGCGCTGGAAATTGCAGAAACCATCTAAAATGCGAAGAAAGATTTTAATGATAGACAACTACGACAGCTTCACCTATAATTTGGTGCACTATTTAGAGGATTTGGATTGTGATGTTACCGTAAAACGAAACGATCAACTCACCTTGGAAGATGTTGAACCCTTCGATGAAATTGTGCTGTCGCCCGGACCTGGAATCCCAGATGAAGCTGGTTTGGTAAAGGAAATCATCAAAACCTATGCGCCCACCAAACGTATTCTGGGGGTTTGTTTAGGACAGCAGGCCATTGGTGAAGTGTTTGGTGGAACCTTGGTGAATTTAGATCAGGTGTACCACGGGGTGGCGACGACAATCTCTGTGACCAAGGAAGATGCTATTTTTGAAGGTTTACCAAAACAGATCGAGGTAGGGCGATACCACTCTTGGGTGGTCCATCCTGATTTACCGGAAAGCTTGGAAGCTACTTCTGTGGATGAAAATGGGCAAATTATGTCTTTAAAACATAAAACATACGACGTAACAGCCGTACAATTTCACCCTGAATCGGTGTTGACACCCGAAGGAAAACAAATGCTAAAAAATTGGCTCAAAGGCTAATTTTAATTTCGTTCCAAAGAAAGTGGGAATTCAAATGACCGATTAAAGATTCCTGCCTTCGCAGGAATGACAAAGGAAAAAAACATGAAAGAGACACTCAACAGACTCATAAATCACGAAATTTTGTCCAAAAGCGATGCCAAGCAAATCTTGGTCAATATTGCCAAAGGAGATTACAATACATCTCAAATTGCGGCTTTTTTAACCGTATACATGATGCGAAGCATCACCATTGAGGAGTTGGAAGGCTTCCGAGATGCCCTTTTGGAGCTATGCTTGGCCATTGATTTGGCCGAATTCAACCCTATTGATTTATGTGGAACCGGAGGTGACGGTAAGGATACTTTCAACATTTCCACCTTGGCGTCTTTTGTTACTGCTGGGGCCGGAGTGAAGGTGACCAAACATGGAAATTATGGTGTGTCCTCTAAATGTGGAAGCAGCAATGTCATGGAATTTTTAGGTATCAAATTCAGTAATGAAGCTGATTTTTTAAAGAAATCCATTGACCAAGCAGGAATTTGCGTATTGCACGCCCCTCTATTTCATCCAGCCATGAAAAATGTGGCTCCCATCCGAAGGGAATTGGCAGTAAAGACCTTCTTTAATATGCTGGGACCCATGGTAAATCCAGCTTTTCCCAAAAATCAGATGGTTGGGGTCTTTAATCTGGAATTGGCCAGAATGTATGGGTACCTCTATCAAAACACAGATAAAAACTTTACAGTACTCCATGCCTTGGATGGTTATGATGAAATTTCATTGACTGGGGATACAAAAACTATTTCCAATACTTCCGAAGGCATTTTATCGCCTGTCGATTTTGGAGTGAATCGAATTACCAAAGCAGAAATTACTGGAGGAGATGATATCGCCCAATCCGCCCAGATATTCTTGGATATTTTACATGGAAAAGGCACCGAAGCCCAGAACAATGTGGTCTGTGCCAATGCCGGTGTGGCCATTGCAACGGTAAATGACATCAGTCCAAAAGAAGGATTTGAAAAAGCAAAAGAATCCCTAATGGGTGGAAAAGGATTGGAAACGTTGAAGAAATTGCAAGAATTAAGTAAATAGTTGATCGTCATTAGTTGATGGTTGATAGTTAAAATCAAATACTGCACCATCAACCATAAACTATCAACCATAAACTATCAACCAAAGAATGAACATATTAGACAAAATAGTAATTGATAAACGGAAGGAGGTTGATTTGAGAAAATCATTGATTCCAATTTCCCAATTGGAACAATCCGTGCTTTTTGGAAGAAAAAGCCCCTCTTTAGCAACGGCACTGCGACAGAGCAATACCGGAATCATTGCCGAGCACAAACGACGTTCTCCCTCCAAATCCGTCATCAATCAAAGCTTGAATGTTCAGGATGTGGCCAAAGGTTATGAAACGGCTGGAGTATGTGGCATGTCGGTTTTGACAGATGGCAAATACTTTGGAGGTTCGTTGGACGATTTATTGCTCGCTAGGTCGGTAGCAAATATACCTTTACTTCGTAAAGAGTTCATCATTGATTCCTATCAGATTTTGGAAGCAAAAGCACATGGAGCGGATGTGATTCTGTTAATAGCTGCCATCTTAAGAAGAGATGATATCAAAACATTTTCAGAAGTGGCAAAAAGTTTGGGATTGGATGTGCTTCTAGAAGTTCACAATGAAGAAGAACTGCATAAGTCCATCATGCCAAGTTTGGACATGCTGGGCGTAAATAATAGAAATTTGAAGACCTTCGAAGTCAGTCTCGAAACCAGCAAGTCTCTTTCGACCCAAATTCCGGACGACTTTGTAAAAGTTTCCGAAAGTGGCATCAGCTCCGTTGAAGCCATAAAAGAGCTTAAGCAATATGGTTACCAAGGTTTTTTGATTGGAGAAAATTTCATGAAAACGGATAACCCTGGAAAGCACGCTGCAACTTTTATAAAAAACCTGGAATCATGAAGATGAAAGTCTGCGGCATGAATCATAATTCCCAGGAGGTTGCGCAACTGCAACCCGACTACATGGGTTTTATCTTCTGGGAACCTTCTTCACGATATTTTAAAGGAGAAATTCCGGCATTACCGAAATCCATCAAAAAAGTGGGTGTATTTGTAGATGCAACTGTTGAAGAAGTTTTGGGAAAAGTGCAAAAATATGATTTGGCCGCCGTCCAACTTCATGGAAATGAAAGTCCAGAGTTTTGTAGTACGCTAAAAAAAAGTCATTCCGAACTCGTTTCAGAATCTCACTCGAATGAGGCCCTGAATCAAGTTCAGGGTGACGATTCGCTGTTACTTCGAGCGCAGTCGAGAAGCAAGAAACACCCTGAAAATAAAAAGGTCTCGACTGCGCTCGACCTGACAACCATCAAAGTCTTTTCCATCAAGGATGATTTTGATTTCTCCATCTTAAAAGATTATGAAGAAGTATGCGACTATTATTTATTTGACACCAAAGGAAAGCTCCCTGGTGGAAATGGTTATGCCTTTGATTGGTCCGTTTTGAACAATTACCCTTCTACCAAACCCTATTTTTTAAGTGGGGGGATTGGACCGGAAAGTGTAGAGAACCTTAAGTCTTTCATGAAAAGTTCTGCATCAAAGTATTGTAAGGTAATCGATGTGAACAGCAAGTTTGAGACAAAACCGGGATTAAAGAATATTGAAAAATTAAAAGAATTTAAAAATTTATTGCCATTCCGCACGGATGCTGAGCGAAGTCGAAGCACGGGGCGGAATCCATCATAAATTAAAGTCAAACCAAAAAAGATTCCTGCCCGCGCAGGAATGACAAAAAAGTATGAGTTATCACGTTGACGAAAAAGGATATTACGGAGAATTTGGAGGAGCATTCATACCAGAAATGTTGTATCCCAATTGCGAAGAATTGCGCCAAAGCTACATCCAGATTATGGAAGAACCTTCCTTTCAGCAAGAGTTTCACCAATTGCTGAAGGATTATGTAGGGCGTCCTTCCCCACTCTATTTTGCTGAAAGATTATCCAACAAATACAACACCAAAATCTACTTGAAGCGGGAAGATTTAAATCATACCGGAGCACATAAAGTCAACAATACCATTGGACAGATTCTGATGGCCAAGCGATTGGGCAAGAATAGGATTATTGCAGAGACAGGTGCAGGTCAGCATGGGGTTGCCACAGCAACAGTTTGTGCTTTGATGGGTATTGAATGTGTAGTCTATATGGGTGAAATTGATATAGCCAGACAAGCCCCAAACGTTGCCCGAATGAAAATGTTGGGTGCAGAAGTTCGTCCCGCGCTTTCCGGGAGCAAAACGCTAAAAGATGCTACCAACGAAGCCATTCGAGATTGGATCAATAATCCTGTGGATACGCATTATATTATTGGCTCCGTTGTAGGTCCACATCCCTATCCCGACATGGTAGCTCGTTTTCAATCTGTGATTTCCAAAGAAATCAAAACGCAATTGTTGGAAAAAGAAGGTCGTGAAAACCCCGATTATGTGGTAGCCTGTGTTGGGGGAGGAAGCAACGCTGCAGGTGCTTATTATCACTTTTTGGATACTCCAGAAGTCGGAATCATTGCAGTTGAAGCTGCTGGAAAAGGCATCCATTCAGGCGAAAGTGCTGCTACTTCGGCATTGGGTAAAGTCGGAATAATTCACGGCAGTAAAACCTTGTTGATGCAAACCAATGACGGACAAATCACCGAACCCTATTCCATTTCAGCTGGGTTGGATTATCCAGGTGTTGGACCTTTGCATGCCCATTTATTTAAATCAGGACGAGGAGAGTTCATTTCAATTACAGACGATGATGCGATGAAAGCAGGAATGGAACTTTCAAAATTGGAAGGTATTATTCCAGCTATTGAATCGTCCCATGCTTTTGCCATTTTAGAACAGAAAAAATTCAACCCTTCGGATATTGTTGTCATGAATTTGTCTGGGCGGGGTGATAAGGATTTACAGAATTACATTGACTATTTTGATTTATAGAAGTGAGATGTCAGTATTGAGTAATTAGGAATAACACAACTCTCAATACTACATACTCAAATCTCAATACTATATAAAGAATGAACAGAATCAATCAAAAATTACAGGAGAACAAAAAACTACTATCCATATACTTTACGGCGGGGTATCCCAATTTAAATGATACGGTTAAGGTTATCCAAGATTTGGAAAAAAGTGGGGTCGACCTAATCGAGATTGGCCTACCATTTAGCGACCCTCTTGCCGATGGACCCACCATTCAGGATAGTTCCACCAAAGCGCTGAACAATGGGATGCATTCTGAACTTCTGTTTGAACAACTCAAAAATATTCGCAAGACCGTTTCCATTCCTTTGATCATTATGGGTTACTTCAATCCAATATTTCAGTATGGCGTAGAAGCTTTTTGTAAAAAATGCCAAGAAGTGGGTATCGATGGTTTGATTTTACCAGATTTACCATTGGATGTGTATCAGGAAGAATACGAATCTATCTTCAAAAAATATGGACTGATCAACATGTTTTTGATTACCCCCCAAACCAGTGATGAGCGCATTAAAGCAATCGATGCAGCTTCCGATGGATTTATTTATATGGTTAGTTCTGCGAGTACAACGGGAGCCAAAACAGGTTTTGGAAATGAACAAAAAGCCTATTTTGACCGTATTGCATCGATGCAACTTAAAAACCCGCAAATCGTTGGTTTTGGAATCAGTAATTCACAAACCTTTGATCAGGCTACTGAAAAAACAAAGGGAGCCATTATTGGTTCGGCCTTTATAAAACACCTTACTGAACATGGAGCTGATAAAATAGCCCATTTTGTAAAGGGAATTCGCTAAATTTATTGCTTAGCTATTTCAAATTAATTGTCCGTTCGAACGCAGTCGAGAACTTGAAACCTCCCACTTGCACTCGAGGTGACCAAACACCTTCTCAATGAAAAAGTTTTTCTATCTACTCATCTTCTGGTCATTTAGTTACAGTTATTCCCAGGATTCAATCGCTATAAAATCGCAAGTGTTCAAAGCCATTGAAGAGTTAAGGGATTTTATCGCAATTCCAAACGATGCTTTGAAAGCTGACGATATTGATGACAATATTCTTTGGTTGAAAAGAAAGTTCGGAGAGCGCGGCTTTAACACCGCCGTATTGGAAACGGAAAATTTGCCATTGTTTTTCGCAGCATTACCAATGGAAGATTCCAAACCCACCATGCTCATTTACATGCACTTTGATGGACAGTCAGTAGATCCATCGAAATGGAATCAACCCAATCCATACCAAACTGTTTTAAAAGCTCCGGAGGGTGATAGTTTTAAAACTATTTCTTTTGATGAGTTAGGTGACGACATTAACTACGATTGGCGATTATTTGGCCGCTCCACCTCCGACGACAAAGGTCCCATTGTAATGTTTCTAAACGCGATTGATCTTTTGAAAAAAGATGGAAAGGAAATCCCGTTCAACATTAAAGTGATTTTAGACGGTGAGGAGGAAAAAAGTAGCAAGCCGCTTCCAAAGGCGGTAAAACAGTATCGTGAATTACTCCAAGCTGACTTTTTGGTAATTGCTGACGGGCCTGTCCATCCTTCAGAAAATCCAACGGTGGTGTATGGGTGTAGAGGAATTACAACAATGACATTGACCACCTATGGTCCCATCAAACCTCAACATAGTGGTCATTATGGTAATTACGCTCCAAATCCAGGGTTTCAATTGGCTCAGCTTTTGGCCACCATGAAAGATTCCGATGGACGGGTAACAATTCCAGGATATTACGACGGAATCTCATTTGATGAGTCCATAACCGAAGTTCTCAAGAGTGTCCCGGATAGCGACCAGGCAATTGCCGAAAAACTACAGTTTAAATCCTCGGAAAAAGTAGGGGGTTTTTATCAAGAAGCACTTCAATTTCCTTCGTTGAACATTCGTGGTTTAGGTTCGGGCTGGATAGGCCCAAAAAGAAGAACCATTGTTCCGGAAAGTGCGACAGCCGAATTGGATTTACGTTTGGTTCCGGAAAGTGATGGCCATCGTTTAAAACAATTGGTCAAAAACCATATCACCAAACAGGGGTATCATGTATTGGACCATGTTCCATCAAAAGAAGAACGCATGTCCTTTGATAAAATCGTAACTGTGCAGGAAGGGAGTGTGACTGATGCTTTTCGTACCGATTTGGACAATGCCTATGGTAAATTCTTGATTGAAACCTTGCAAAATTCCTTTGGTAAGGATGTGGTTCGCATTCGGATTATGGGAGGTACGGTTCCAATCTCACCTTTTATAAACGAATTAAAGGTTCCAGCTTTTATTGTTCCCATGGTAAACCCTGATAATAATCAGCACAGTCCCAACGAAAATTTAAAAATTGTGCAATTGGCCTATGGAATAAAAGCTCTATATGCCATTTTATCTTCAAAAATGGTGGAATAAGTTTCTATTCGTCCATAAAAGTGCACTTTAATCGACTGTTCAAAAGATTGATTGTCAGGCCGAAATAGTAAGAAGTATGTTTTTATCCGAAAGAAACAGCAATACATCCTCATTTTTACAGGCAAACTTATAGCGAAGTTAATTTTATAGTACCCAAACCGCTTACTATGAAGTATACCGCACTAGTTATCGACGATTCCTCCATTCAGAGGTTGGCAACGTCAATTCTGATTAAAAATCATTCCGATTTAGAGTTAATCGGTTCTTATGAAAGCCCATATGAAGGAATCAAAGCCATTTATGACCACAAGGTCGATATGGTTTTTCTGGATGTGTTGATGGATAAGGTCAACGCTTTTGAGCTCCTTGACAGTATCGAAATCAACACCGCAATTATCATGAATTCTACTTGGGCCAGTTTCGCCAAAAAAGCTTTTGATTATGGCATCAACGATTTTTTAATGAAACCAATGCGTAAAACAAGATTTGAGAAAGCTGTCTCCAAGATTATTCAAGAAATAGAATTAAAACGAATAAAGCCGGTTAAAACTTATACCGTCTTAAAGCGATTCCCGAGCTTCAAGAACTAGTTATTCAAAAAATGCTCGATACTGCATCACCCTAAAATCAAATGTGTTGAATTCAGGATTGGTTGTTTTTAAATCCTTATAGGATTGAAGGCTACCAATGGCGCGATTGGCCGCGCCTGAGGGTGCAGTCAATGAAACCGTCTTTACAAATCTATATATCGACTCTTCTTTTGTAGTAATTGGAAGTCTTAAACCATGAATTCTAGGTACTTCCCCATCAATCACCTCAAGTTGTAATCCATATGTCTTTAATTGTTTTCGGAAGAAATATTCTGGGCCATTTTTACTATTGCCACCCATAAAAAGAATCGTCTCGATATTCGGGTATTTTTTGAGATATCCCACCAAGTCGCGAAGTTTTACATTTTGCATACCCAAATCGGAGGCATCAATTTTTTGACGTTCGGCGCTTGCAACAATATCACAGACCCCAATTTTTTGTTCCAACAAAAAGTTCTTTCGTTGTTCAGTGGCTTCCTGGGTAGTCTCATATTTTAGTTGCAGCCCAAAAATTTCATTCAAAATAGGCCATAACATCCCATTTCGACTTCCGTAGCAAAAGTCAACATCATCATCTTTTAGTTCTCCTGTAGTAAATCGAGGCGGAGGTAAAGTTCCGACAATCAATTTTGTTGCCTCCGGAAAAAGGAACGGGTCATACGGGTGGGTATGAAGAAATGGTTTTGAACTCAATACTTCAAATTTGATTTGAATTCAAAAATAAACTCTTAAGCCGAATTCCTGCTTGCGTTAATATTACCGTATAAGGAACGGGTAACAATCTTTTCATAAACATCCTTGTATTCGGAATTCTTCGTGATATGATACAGTGCATTCTGCTGAATGACCAATAGCGGCAGTACAATTTTTTCCCGAATGTTAACAGATTCGCGGGAAACTTCCTCATCCTCCATCAAAATCTTAAGTCCCGATATTTGTAAGAGCATTTTCTTAGAAAGTAAATATTCCTCATGAAGTATGTTCCAAAATTCACCAAACTCCGCATCCTCCTTCATGTAACTGGTTAAATCGAAATTGGTTTTTGCCAACGACATCATACTGTTGTGCATCAAGGTCTTAAAGAAAGGCACCTCATCATACAACTTCTTCACTTGAGTCAATTTCCCTTCATCCTTTAATTTTTGAATGGCAGTTCCTATTCCAAAATACCCCGGCACGTTTTGCTTTAGCTGACTCCATGAGCCCACAAATGAAATGGCCCTTAAATCGGAAAGTTCCAACTGTTTTTTGTTGCCACGTTTACCGGGTCGACTTCCAATATTGGCCTTTGTATAATATTTCAGTGTGCTCCTGTGCTCTAAATAAGGAATAAATTTTTCATGCTGTTTTAGCGCATCGTATTTTTCAAAACTTAATTCGGAAAGTTCCTCAATCAATTTTCGGTGTTCTGTTGAGATCACATGTTCTTCCCCATAAAGATTATTACTCAAACCAGCAGTCAACAACTGCTCTGAGTTGTGCATAAACTGCTCTTTGGTGCCATAGGTACTGGTTATGGTCTGCCCCTGAATGGTAAGCTGTATTTCGTGGTTGGCCACGTCTTTGGTCTGTGCCGCATAGAAACGATGGGTTTTTCCACCTCCACGGGCCGGTGGACCTCCCCTACCATCAAAGAAAATAGCCTTAATTCCATTTTTCTTGCATACTTTGCTCAATGTTTCCTTGGTTTTTAAAATGGACCAATTGGCTTTGAGGTATCCACCATCCTTTGTTCCATCGGAAAAGCCCAACATGATGGTATGCGTATGCTTTCGCCGTTCTAAATGTTGGCGATATTGCGGCATATCAAACAAAGTTTGCATAACGCCTTCTGCCTCGGCCATCCCCTTCATGGTTTCGAATAATGGGATAATATCAAAAGTAATATCATTTTCTTTCCATCCACACCATCTAAATAATCCGAATACAAAGAGTACGGAATAAATATCCTCTGAATTGCTGATGATATACCTATTGCATCCATCTTCACCATTGTTCTTTTGAATCTCCTTCAATTGTCCAATATTCGTAATGGTGTCTTTTACAATATCCTCATCAAAGTCATCGGGATTCAATTGTAAATCTTTCTGCAACAGCCAGTGTTGCAATTCGACATCCGAAAGTTCTTCCAAATTATCCTTTATCGCACCCTGTTGTTTCAGAATGCTGGTAATGACCAATTTATGCTTACTATGGTCTTGTCTAATATCCAAGGTAGCAAAATGTGTTTTGAAAATATGGACCTTATTGATAAACTGATCAAGATGCTTTAAATACAACCTGTGGTATTTACCTTCCAATTTTTCGCGAGTCTGCAACAACTGTTCTATTATCTCTTCGTATGAAATAACAGCCTTGGCATCGAACATGGATTTGTAGAGCTTATTGCTAAGTTCAATCAAATCGTCCTGCATATCCTTAAAGGTCAATTTTTTACGAAGTGCTTTAAGTTCGTTGTAATAACATTTCATCAATGTAAGTCGAAGCTCATCAGCTACTTGCCTCGTAATTTCTGCGGTGACAAATGGATTCCCATCTCTATCCCCTCCAGGCCAAAAGCCAAGTTTAATGATATTATAATTATTGAACTCCTCGTTATGAATCTTTCCCTTCACATACTGAAACAGCTCTCCCACGGCATCATAATAGGTGTTTCGAAGGATATAAATAATATTTTTGGCTTCATCCAAGGGCGTTGGTTTTTTGGCGTTCACCAAAGAGGTAAGCCCTAGCTGCTGTAAAGTCAAATCGATATCATCCACCTTGTTTTCATCAATTAGCGAACGTAATTCAGAAATGATGTCCAACACCGCTGGGGTATAAAACTGTGTAGGGTGGGCCGTAAGTACAATACGGGCACTAAAGGTTGAAAGTGAATTGGATATTTCATCCCAATTTTTGGTGCGATTTACCAATGCAAAGTAATCCTTTATGGAAAGGGATTTGGTATACTCTTGCAGTTTTGGAAAGGCAGAATCTTCAACGCTATCGTACAAAACAACTTGCCGTTCAACGTATTGGATAACCTTGAACATAAAATCCAATCGTTCCCTTTCGTCTTTTATGTCTACAAAGTTGGTAAAGAACGTTTCCAATATTTCCTGTGGATTTTCACCTGCCTTAAGTCCTTTTTCGCATTGATCAAACAAAAGTGGAATCAATACCCCCACATTTTCTATGTTTTGATAAGGCAAGCTTAAAAATAGACTGTTGTATATATTGAATTTGTTGGTGACCGATTTTCTAAACTCTTCTAAACGTCTTGACTGCTGCATGGTTTTCTCGGTATGGTTAGTTTATAATTTTTGAAACCTCAAAGATCGTGATAAATGCCAAACATCACATACCTTATTTAGGCACATCACAATTTAGGATATGAAGTCCACAAACCTAACATCAAAAGGTTTATAGCAATTATTACCGTACAAAAACCGGTTGATTTTCTTTTAAGGTATGCTCTGCACTGAAAAGATATCCATCATAGTCGAATCCTTTTAACTCTTCCATGGTCTTCACATTTTTATCTAAAATGTATCTTACCATAGACCCGCGCGCCTTTTTAGCGAAGAAACTGATGACCTTGAGCTTGTCATTTTTCCAATCTTTAAAGATTGGGGTAACAACTGGAACTTTCAATCCTTTTTCATCAATAGCTCCAAAATACTCATTGCTTGCCAAGTTGATGAACAACTCGCCGTCTTCCAATTCTTCATTTAAATAATCGGTCAGTTGTTTCTTCCAAAACTCATAAAGGTTCTTTTTGCGGGCCACTTTTAACTGTGTTCCCATCTCTAACCGATAGGGCTGAATCAAATCGAGGGGTTTAAGAATTCCATACAAACCGGAAAGAATCCGCAAAGTATCCTGTAATGCATCCAATTTGTTTTCAGGAATGGTATACGCATCAAGGCCTTGGTATACATCACCATTAAAGGAATAAACGGCCGGTCTGGCATTATCAATTGTAAATGGAGTTGAAAATTGTTGATTCCGCTGCCAATTTAATTCCGCCAAATTATCAGATATCGACATCAATTTGGAAAGGGCTTTTGGTTTTTTCTTGGCCAGAACAGCATTTAGTTTTTTGGAAGCTTCCAAAAATTGTGGTTGACTATATTTTGATGTTGGCAATTCTGATTCAAAATTGAGGGATTTCGCTGGTGAGATAACAATTTTCATAAATCAAATTTTAAGTAAAAATAAGGATGTAATTGGATTTATGACAATTGGGCCAAAAGGTGTTTTCAATCTAAAGATTGAGGAAATCTATTGGTCGCTGTGTTTGGCATAGGAACGCCATTTATCAATACAATTCACCATATCGTCCGGAAGTTCAGAATCAAAGCGCATAAACTCTCCACTTACCGGATGTTCAAAACCCAAAGTTTTGGCATGCAAGGCCTGTCTCGGAAGTATTTTAAAGGCATTTTCAACAAATTGTTTGTATTTAGTGAAGGTTGTTCCTTTCAGAATTTTTTCCCCACCGTAACGCTCATCGTTGAAAAGTGTATGTCCAATATATTTCATGTGCACCCTGATCTGATGGGTTCTGCCAGTTTTAAGTTTGCACGATACCAAGGTAACATACCCCAAACGCTCCACCACTTTATAATGGGTAACTGCTTCTTTTCCCTGATCACCTTCAGGAAAAACCATCATCTGTAAACGATTCTTTGGGTTTCGGGCTATATGCCCTTCAATGGTTCCTTCATCTTCAACAACATTGCCCCATACCAATGCCAAATATTCACGCTCACTACTTTTTTCAAAAAACTGCTTTGCCAAATGTGTCATGGCCATTTCGGTCTTGGCAATTACCAAAAGTCCAGAGGTATCCTTATCTATCCGATGCACCAAACCTGGTCTTTCTGAACTATTTGTGGGTAAATTGTCAAAATGGTAGACCAATGCGTTAATCAAGGTGCCCGAATAATTCCCGTGACCAGGGTGGACCACCATTCCCGCTGGTTTATTTACCACCAATAATGTTTCATCTTCATAAACAATATCCAAAGGAATGTTCTCGGGGGTTAGCAAAAACTCGTAGGGAGGGTGTTCAAACAGCACTTTGACCTCATCACCCGCCTTTACTTTGTAATTCTGTTTTACAATAGCATCATTAACCCAAATATGGCCCTGTTTGGCGGCTTGTTGAATTTTATTCCGAGTAGCATTTTCAATAAAGTTCATCAAGAATTTATCCACCCGCAACGGTTCCTGACCCTTGGATGCAACAAATTTATGGTGCTCAAAAAGTTCGTCTTGGGAAAGCTCGGGGTTTTCGAATGGACCCATGACTATTCGGAATCTGCTTGCACCCGTGCACTAGCTGGAATGGTGCCATTACCACAAATCAGTTCAACCTTAGAGGTTTTTGGCAATTTATCTCCCGGTTTAATATGCTTTCCTTTAAATTTCATCCGATAGACCATATCCTTGCCCAATTCGTCAATGTAAGTTACCCGTTGCACTTCCAATCCCACAGCGCGCAGCATTGAAGTCGCGTTTCGCTGTGTTACTTGTATTATATCGGGAACGGTCACCTTTTTATATCCCGAAGGGTTTACCGTAAAGTAAATCTTCCTATTTGATTTGACCTTATTTCCGGCTGGAGGGTTTTGTTCCAAAATTGAAAATCGCGGATACTCTGGGTTATAGTTGGATGAGTCCAAAACTTGATATCGAAGTCCGGCATCCTCAACAGCCTCTCGCATTTCCATTACCGACATTTTGGAAAAATCCGGCACTTCTACAAACTCACCATGGTTGGTGGTGCTTTTCAACCATCTCAAAATCAGGAAAACAATCAGTATGGAAGCCAGCAGCGCCAGACCCAGTTGAATTAGGAACACCCTACTTCGTAGAAAATTAAAAAAATGTTTCATGCCTATGCCTTATCGGAACAAATATAGGAAAGCCAGTCCTTTTTTCTTTACTTTGACATAGCGATTCGACAAGCCGATGAAAAAAAACATCGCCATCATCATGGGTGGTTATTCCAGCGAATATGAAATCTCCATTAAAAGTGGGAATGTGGTCTATAAATATCTGGATCGGAAAAAATACAATCCCTACCGTATTATTATTCAAAAAGAAAAGTGGTTTTATTTAAGTGAAGACAATCAGGAATTCCCGGTGGACAAATCGGATTTCAGTATTGGGCTAAGCGAGGAAAAAATTCATTTCGACTGTGTTTTTAACGCGGTTCATGGCACACCTGGGGAGGATGGATTGCTTCAGGCCTATTTTGAACTCCTTAATCTGCCACAAACATCCTGCAGCCAGTACCAAGCTGCACTCACCTTTAACAAAAGGGATTTATTAAGTGTGCTAAAACCATATAAGGTACAATGTGCCACGTCTTTTTATGTAAACAAGGGCGATGTTATTGACAAAGAAGCCATTATACAAAAAGTTGGTTTGCCCTGCTTTGTTAAAGCCAATAGGGCTGGCAGCAGTTACGGAATCAGCAAAGTTTATAAAAAAGAGGATTTAAAAGCGGCCCTTGACAATGCCTTTTCGGAGGATAACGAAGTTATTATCGAGAGTTTTTTGGATGGCACAGAGGTATCCGTTGGTGTAATAACATACCATAATGAAGTTATGGTGTTACCTATTACCGAGATTGTTTCAGAAAACGATTTTTTTGATTTTGAAGCCAAATACGAAGGCAAATCACAGGAAATCACCCCAGCCAGAATTTCCAAAACGCAGCAGCAAAA
Organism: Flagellimonas sp. 2504JD1-5; assembly: GCF_053618295.1. Taxonomy (NCBI): domain Bacteria; kingdom Pseudomonadati; phylum Bacteroidota; class Flavobacteriia; order Flavobacteriales; family Flavobacteriaceae; genus Flagellimonas; species Flagellimonas sp. 2504JD1-5. The sequence continues at coordinate 1,856,056 of NZ_JBSIOU010000001.1, read as the reverse complement.
TGTATCCGCTTTAGCAAAAAAGATATACCAAATATTGGGTTTGAAAGGATATAGTAGAAGTGAGTTTATTTTTATTGGCAACGAACCCTTTTTGTTGGAGGTAAATACAACTCCGGGGCTCACCGAAGAAAGTATTTTGCCACAGCAAGCAAATGCCGCCGGCATTTCACTTGACAAACTGTTTGGCAGTGCAATTGAAGAAGCCATACCATAGAAATTCAGTATTTTTAGAAAAACAACACAACAATGAGACGTGCCATTTTTCCAGGTTCATTTGACCCCCTCACATTAGGTCATTATGACATAATTACAAGAGGGATCACCCTGTTTGATGAACTATTGATCGCCATTGGAATCAACGCTGACAAAAAATACATGTTTTCACTTGAAGAGCGCACACACTTTATTAACGAGGCATTTAAAAATGAGCCAAAAATTAAGGTGGTCACCTATGAAGGCCTTACCGTGGATTTTTGCAAAAAAGTAAATGCCGATTTCATATTAAGAGGGCTTCGGAATCCGGCTGACTTCGAGTTTGAAAAAGCCATTGCACATACCAATAGAAAACTTTCTGAGATAGAAACGGTGTTTTTATTGACGTCTTCAGGAAAGTCTTATATAAGTTCATCAATTGTAAGAGATGTAATTCGGAATGGCGGGGATTATACAGGTTTGGTACCCGATACGGTGGTCGTAAAACCATAAGTTTTATATCGAAATGTATCATAACCATCTTCATTTTTTGGGAATCGGTCTTTAAAAAAATGTCATTCGTCGATAAAACAACATAATTTGGTCTGTTCACAACAATAAATTATGAGTGTAGGCTAATGCTATTATTTTAGTAGGAAATTTCTTAACCCGAATCTAAACCTACATTTTGAAAACAATTGAAACCTACCCCCATACCTATCTCATAAAACAATTACCCAAGCCCACAGTTTTAATAGATCGTCAGCACAATTTCATTGCTGCTTCCGATTCATGGTGCTCCATTTTTAATTTGAAACCTGATGCTTGTGAAAATGCGCAAATAATCAAACTCTTTGCTTCCCATCAAGGGTTTGGGGCAAATGAGTTAAAACAATGTCTCAAGGGGAACAAAACCTATCTTCTTCGCCACGCACACGATACTGATACTGGCCTATGTTGGTTTGAAAGCACTTTTACCCCGTGGTTTGATGAAAAAGAAAATCCACTCGGCATCATTGTTCAAACAGACAATATTGACCAAAAGGTTACGGCCGAAGCAGAACTTAAGCGCATAAACACCCTGCTCAATGCTAAATCCGAAGTTGCAAAGGTAGGAAGTTGGGAATACGACATTGTCCAGGACAAAATTACCTGGTGTTCCATGACCAAAAAAATTCACGGGGTTCCAGCCACATACGAGCCAAATGTTGCAGAAGGTATTTCCTTCTACAAACAAGGTTATAGTAGAAACAGAATTTCCATGCTTTTCCATAAATTGCTGGAAAAAGGAGTTCCTTTTAGTGAGCGTTTGGTCATTGTTACGCACAATGGCGATGAGCGATGGGTGGCCGCAGGTGGAAAGGCCATCAAAAAAGATGGAAAAGTAATTAAACTCTTTGGTACTTTTCAAGATGTTCACGAACAAGTGTTGGCAGAAACAAAAACCAAAGAAAGTGAGCAGCTGTTAACAACCCTGATTGATAATCTTCCATTAAATGTATTTATCAAGGACAAGGATTCCAGAAAACTTTTGGTCAACAAATCTGAATGTGAATACTTGGGTGCAAAACCAGAAGATCTTATAGGCAAAACCGATTTTGACCTTTACGATAAGGATGTGGCCCAAATTTCCAGGGACGAAGACCTGGAGGTAATGCGCACACAAAAACCAATGGTAGGTGTTGAAACCATCAATGTTAGAAAAGATGGGAGCATAACAAACTTCCTTACTTCTAAAATACCCCTCCTTGATTTGGAGGGCAAGGCATATGGTTTGATAGGCATGAGCATAGATATTACCAACATAAAACAAAAAGAGGATCAGTTACGAAACTTGATCAATGTAACCGCTGTTCAAAACAAGAAGTTGATCAACTTTGCCCATATCGTCTCCCATAACCTGCGATCACATACGGCCAATTTTTCGATGCTGCTCGATTTCCTTATAAAGGAAAAAGAAGAGTCGGAAAAAGAACGGATCATGGGCATGCTTTCACATGCTTCCGACAATTTATTGGACACTCTGGAGAATTTAAACGAGGTGGTAGATATCAGTACCAACATCAATATGGACAAAAAATCCATGAATTTGAATGAGAACATCATCAAGGTCCAGCAGAATCTTGCCGCCTTTTTGGAACGAAATAAAGTGGAATTCATCAATTCTGTACCTGATAATCTTACCGTTATGAGCGTCCCGGCCTATTTAGAGAGTATTATTCTCAATTTGGTCACCAACGCGGTAAAATATCGCCGCCCCAAAGCTAGTCCTATCATTTCGCTTAATGCCAAAAAACAAGAAGACAATGTTATTTTCAGTATATCGGACAATGGATTGGGAATTGATCTAAACAGGTATGGCAACAAGATCTTCGGCATGTATAAAACCTTTCACAACCACAAGGATGCCAGAGGACTTGGGCTTTATATCATCAAAAACCAAATTGAAGCCATGGGTGGTAGTATTACCGTAAACAGTGAAGTTGGCAATGGCTCCACCTTTCATGTTTACTTTAATGAAGAAAGTCAATTAACTACACAAAATTAATGAAGGAAATCAATAGCATTTATATTATTGATGATGATCATATTACAGTCTTTGGCATAAAAAAAATGCTGAAAACCGTTGTGAAGTGCAATGACATTGAGGCTTTTGAAAATGGAAGACTTGCTCTTGAAAGCCTGGGCGAGAGAATGGAAGCAGGAATTCCTGCACCTGAGGTGATTTTCTTGGACATTAATATGCCCATTATGGATGGATGGGAGTTTTTGGAGGAGTTTGTAACCTTAGAGTTGAAAGAAAGGGTGATAATTAATGTAATTACCTCGTCCATAGATCCATCGGATTACCAAAAATGGAACGACTTCAGATTAAAATGCTGGCATTACCTAAATTTCAGGAATAAACCCATTTACAAAATTGAAGTGGCCGATCTTAACAGAATGAATATCTCATCATTCTTATAATATTCCTATTTTTATCCTTAGGAATTTTTGTTTCCCATTTATTCTTAACAAGATAAGCCAACCATTGAAGTACATTATCTACCCCACCGTTCTGTTACTTTTATTATCCTGTGAACCCAAAACGCAAGATGAGGTCGTATCGTACCAAACCTTTTTCGAAACTTCCGATGGTACCGAAACAGCTACCTATCCAGAGACCATTGACTTTTATATACGGCTGGCCAAAGATTTCCCCGAAATAAATATTCAAACCATAGGAGAAACAGACAGTGGATATCCCTTGCATATGGTCACCTTTAATCCTGATGGGGATTTTAACTTTGAGCATGTTAGGCAAGAAAAAGCTGTTGTTTTAATAAATAACGGCATTCATCCAGGGGAAAGTGATGGTATTGATGCCACTATGCTACTTTATCGTGATTTGGCCACAAAAACATTACCCCATCCAAAGAATATGGTATTGGTCACCATTCCAATATATAATATTGGCGGGGCCTTATATCGAAATTCCAATACAAGGGCCAATCAAAATGGACCAAAGGCATATGGCTTCAGGGGCAATGCCCTGAATTACGACCTGAATCGTGATTTTTTAAAAATGGACACCAAAAATGCTAAGACCTTTTCCCAAATATTCCATTTGGTAAAACCCGATGTCTTTATTGATAATCATGTGAGCAACGGTGCTGATTATCAATATACATTGACCCATTTGTTTACCCAGCACAATAAAATGGGAGGACATTTAGGAACCTATTTGGAAGAAGAATTTAGACCCCGGATTGAAAAATCACTGGTCGAAAAAAATTGGGACATCACCCCATATGTCAATGTTTTTAACCGACCACCTGAATTGGGATTTAGTCAATTTATGGACTACCCCCGATATTCGACCGGGTACACCACCTTATGGAACACCTTGGGATTGATGGTGGAAACCCATATGTTAAAACCTTACAAACAAAGGGTTGAAGGCACTTATGAACTTATGGAAAGTGTAATCGGGGTAGTTGAAAAGGAATTTAATGCCATTCGGGAACTGCGTGAACAAACTGCCAAGGAAAATCTTGAGCTTTCGGAATACTACTTTAATTGGCAGCTGGACACATCTAGACATTCTTCATTGGATTTTAAAGGTTTTGAAGCTGAGCAAATCACGAGTGAAATAACCGGTTTACCACGATTAAAGTATGATAAAAGTAGGCCCTTTACCCGAGAGACAACTTATTATAACCATTACGTACCTGCCGATACGATAGCTGTACCTGCGGCATATTTGGTAAAGGGAAGCTGGAGTAAGATAATGGAGCGGTTGGATGCCAATGATATTGACTACTTTGCTTTGGAGCAAGACACCTCATTAACCGTTGAATCATATCAAATTGTGGATTACGATACCAGGGAAAATCCATATGAAGGGCACTATCTGCACTCCAATGTACAGGTGAAAAAAAGTAATGTCAAACTTGCGTTCCAGGCAGGTGATTATATTGTTCCGACCAATCAACCTGGGGTGCGATATTTGCTTGAAACCCTAGAGCCACAAGCGACCGATTCTTTTTTTAACTGGAACTTTTTTGATACGGTGCTTCAGCAAAAAGAAGGGTTTTCACCCTATGTTTTTGAGGATGTTGCTCTGGATTTGCTTAAAAAAGACTCCACCCTAAGAGGTAACTTTTTACTCAAAAAAGAGTTGGATGAGAATTTCGCCCAAGACTGGTATGCGCAGTTGGACTGGATTTATCAAAGATCCCCATTTCGCGAAGCTTCTTACTTAAGGTATCCTGTTTATCGCATTGCAAAAGGAAGTAGCGCAGCTGCTATACTTCAGGAATAAGCCAACCCTCAAAAAGAATTCTAATATTGTGGTATGAGTTTTTCAGGGCCTTCTTTATTTTCTTGGGTCCTTTCCATTTTACTTTTTCAATACCCTCTTCTTTTTCTCCTACTAATTTCCCCGTATAGCTGGTATACATTGAAAACCAATGCACCACCTTTAATCGATACTCACCGTTCCGTTTAAAAATGTGATACGTAGTACGTAAAAATTTATCTATCTCAAGATCCTTCACCCCAGTTTCCTCCTCTACTTCCCTAATAGCGGCTTTTTCTATGGATTCTCCCTTGTCCACCTTACCTTTCGGAAGATCCCATTTGTTGTTTCGATAAATAAAGAGCACCTTACCCTTGGGATTGGTCACAAATCCGCCCCCAGCAACAACAACCGGAAGCTTGTGCTTAAAAATATCAAGCATTTTCTCTTCATCAGGGTGGTAGATGTAGGCTTCCTTCAACCTTCCCTTTGCCAGTGAATCAATAGCCATCAAAATAGAATCCCTATCCAAGAAAAAGAGATTTCCATTTGAATTATCTTGGCGCTCATTTGTTAAGATGAGTGGAGACTCATTAACAAAAACTTTATACATTTGCGCAATGGTTTTAAACAAAGATACCGCACGAAAAACTGCCGAACTTCTGCTGCAAATTAATGCAATTAAGTTGGAACCAGAAAATCCATTTACATGGGCCTCTGGATGGAAATCCCCAATCTATTGTGACAACAGAATCATGCTTTCCTATCCTGAAATACGAAATTTTGTTCGGGAAGAGATGGCAAAACAAGTTGAAGCCCTTTATGGGAAGCCGGACGTTATTGCCGGTGTGGCAACAGGCGCCATTGGTATTGGAATCTTGGTTGCGGAAGCATTGGGGCTCCCATTTATTTATGTAAGGCCCGAACCAAAATCACATGGCAGGCAAAACCAAATTGAAGGCCAGCTGGAAGCAGGACAGACCGTGGTGGTCATCGAAGACTTGATCAGCACCGGAAAGAGTAGTTTAAATGCGGTAAAGGCATTGCGCGACCAAGGAGCCAATGTAAAAGGCATGGTGGCAATTTTTACGTATGGATTTTCACTTGCTGGCACCAATTTTGAAGCTGAAGATGTCACTTTGAATACCTTATCGGATTACGAACACCTTATTGAGCAAGCTTCCGATACCAATTATATTAAAGAATCACATCAAAAAACCTTGTTGGAGTGGAAAACGAATCCGCAACAATGGAAACAATAGAACACTATGCATATAGAAACTCCCAAAAAGAACGTAGCCAAAAGCGATAAAGAAGTATTTGAATTCTTGACTGACATCAAAAATTTTGAAACACTGATGCCTGACAATATTGACAAATTTGAAGTTTTGGACGATATCACTTTCAGGTTTGCGCTAAAAGGGATGCCAGAAATAGTACTACGTTTAAAGGAACAAACTCCCAACAGTAAAGTTGTTCTGGGCGCTGCAAGCGATAAATTACCATTTACCCTTACAGGAGACATTACCTCCTTGGGAGAAAATGAAAGTGAAGTTGCCCTAAGTTTTGAAGGGGAATTTAACGCAATGATGGCCATGATGATCAAATCGCCCATCACGAATTTTATGGAGACACTTTCCTCAAATATGGATAGAATCCCTTAATACAATAGCGAAACCGCTTTAAGGTCAAATTCCTTTAAAATATTATCCTCCAATTCCACAACCAGTTTGCCCTCGGGTGAAACATGCCGGATAAATCCCATAAAAACCTGGTCATTCCCATCTTTGAAGGTTGAAGGTTTATCTTTTCGAAACAACAATTTATCATAGGAGGGCAGCAATTGCAATGTTGTTTTTGTTTCTATATCATCCAGATAAAACTTAAGCCTTGTCAGTAATTTTGACAAAAGTTCGTCCAAGTCAAAAAATCTTCCGGTTTGCGATTTTAGCGAAGCTACTTTTTCCAAGTTTTCCCAAGAAGTTTGATTCACATTTAACCCGATTCCAATAATCGAACTTTGAATTTGCTTTCCCTTTAAAATGTTTTCAATTAAAATGCCACATATTTTGTGCCCGCCTGACATAATGTCGTTGGGCCATTTCACCTTTAAATCAGGTATTTCCATTGCCTTTAAAACATCATGTACCGCCAAGGAAACCACAATATTTAAGTTGAACTGATGCGTCGTTTGCATGGCATCAAAGTTCTTCAATACACTAAAAGTCAAGTTTTTACCAGATTCAGACTGCCAAGCAGCCCCCATTTGCCCCCTGCCTTTTAATTGAGATTTGGCTACCACAGCAGTATAATTAGGCAGTGTTCCCGTCCGCAACAAACCCTTTAAATAGAGATTCGTGGAGTCCGTGGCATCAAGTTTGATTATCTGTGATAGTTCTCCCAAAGTGGTGCGTCCAATGATATGTTAAAATCTAGGGCTAAGAAAACAAAAAAAATATAACTTTGTAGAAACTAAAATTTTTGAATGCAGAAAACGAAAGCTAGCGCAGATGAACTGATTGCCTTAATTTTACACGGAATAGAAGAAGTTAAAGGAGTAGATGTAAATCTACTGGATCTTAGGGAAATAGAAAATACAGTTTGTGACTACTTTATAATCTGCAATGGTACTTCCAACACACATGTAAACGCAATTGTTTCATCCATCCAAAAAACCGTCAGCAAGGCCATTCAAGATAAACCATGGCATGTTGAGGGTTCGGAAAACGCAGAGTGGGTTTTAATGGATTATGTAAATGTTGTTGTACATGTATTTCAAAAACATATTAGGGAATTCTACGACATTGAAGGACTTTGGGGAGATGCCAAAGTAACCATGGTGGAGAGCAGCTACAATTCTTAAACAAAATGGCAAAAGAAAACAATTCAAATACCCCTAAAAAACCTCGTTTCAGTTCCTGGTGGATCTACGGCGTGGTCATTGCTTTGATCATAGGATTCCAATTCTTTGGTGGAAGCAGTTTGGCAAGCACCGAAAAAACCACTACCTCGGAACTTCAGGAGTTTTTAAGGAATGGAGATATTAAAGAAATACTGATCATTACCAATGCCCGTCAGGCAAAGGTGTTCTTGACAGAAGAAGCGCTGCAAAAAGATGTCCATCGAAATGTTGCCGATAAGCCTTTTAATTTCTCGACTGGAAAAATTCCACAGTACATTTTGGATTATGGTGATCTTCAAAATTTTGAAGACGAGATCAAAAGCATCAAAAAAGAGAACAATCTTGACACCGTTGTTGATTTCGATACGGAGTCCAATGTTTTAGGAGAACTATTGCTTTCTTTACTACCGTTTGCATTGATCATCGGAATTTGGATCTATCTGATGCGAAGAATGTCGGGTGGTGCCGGAGGTGGTGCTGGTGGACAGATTTTCAATATTGGAAAATCGAAGGCAAAGCTTTTCGACGAGAAAACAGATACGCGCACATCTTTTAAAGATGTTGCAGGACTTGAAGGTGCCAAGGAAGAAGTACAAGAAATTGTGGAATTCCTAAAAAATCCAGACAAGTACACCTCTTTGGGTGGTAAAATACCAAAGGGAGCTCTTTTGGTAGGACCTCCAGGAACGGGTAAGACACTTTTGGCCAAAGCGGTTGCAGGAGAAGCTCAAGTTCCATTTTTCTCATTATCTGGTTCAGACTTTGTTGAAATGTTTGTAGGTGTTGGAGCATCCCGAGTACGAGATCTATTTAAACAGGCAAAAGATAAGTCTCCTGCCATCATTTTTATAGATGAAATTGATGCCATTGGTAGAGCAAGAGGTAAAAACAATTTTACAGGCTCTAACGATGAAAGGGAAAATACCCTGAATCAACTGCTTACTGAAATGGATGGATTTGGAACAAATACAAACGTAATTGTATTGGCCGCCACCAACCGTGCAGATGTATTGGACAAAGCTTTAATGCGTGCTGGCCGTTTTGATCGCCAAATTTATGTAGACCTTCCAGATATAAGAGAACGTAAAGAGATTTTTGAAGTTCATCTTCGTCCAATAAAAACGGCCGAAACACTTGACTTGGATTTTCTTGCAAAGCAAACTCCCGGCTTTTCTGGAGCAGATATCGCCAATGTTTGTAATGAAGCAGCACTTATTGCAGCCCGTAAAGAAAAGAAAGCGGTCAACAAGCAAGATTTCCTCGATGCCGTGGACAGAATTGTTGGTGGTCTTGAAAAGAAAAATAAAATCATTACACCTGAAGAGAAAAAGACCATCGCCTATCACGAAGCAGGTCATGCCACTGTGAGCTGGATGTTGGAGCATGCCGCTCCCTTGGTCAAAGTCACCATAGTCCCTAGAGGGCAATCGTTGGGTGCAGCTTGGTACTTACCTGAAGAACGCTTGATTGTTCGACCAGAACAGATGTTGGACGAAATGTGTGCGACCATGGGTGGAAGGGCAGCCGAAAAGGTGATTTTCAACAAAATATCCACTGGTGCTTTGAGCGATTTGGAAAAGGTGACCAAACAAGCACGAGCCATGGTCACCATTTACGGATTGAACGATCAACTTGGAAATATCACCTATTATGATTCTTCCGGAAACAACGAATATGGCTTTACCAAGCCCTATAGCGAAGAAACTGCTCAGAAAATTGATAAGGAAATCTCCAAGATGATAGAAGAGCAATATAAGCGGGCCATAAAACTTTTGGATGACAATAAGGATAAATTGAAAGCGTTGGCTGATCGCTTGTTGGAAAAAGAAGTTATCTTTAAGGATGATTTAGAGAAAATTTTCGGAAAAAGACCTTTCGAAAAAGAGGAATTGGAGGAAGAAAAGGAAACTGCAGAATAGCATATTTCCATATCGGAGCATTTCAATGGACAAACTGTTCTTGATACCATAAATGGGTATTTTTGATAAACTTTTTGGAGGTGGCAAAAAGGTTTCCAAGGAAACCCTGGAAACCCGTGGGGAACATATGCCCGACCTAAAGATTCCCGTAGATGAAAAATTCACCATCTATTTTAAAAAAAACGGTGGAAAATTCATTTACTGTGAAGATGACGGGGAAGTTTCCGAAGCTATACAGAACATTATTTCCGAAAACGATTGGCAAAATCATCTTTTCTATGTGATGGACCCAAGGCTAAAAAGTCGTTTTTCTTCCGAAAAAATCGAATTTACTGAAAACAGAAAAGAGAGCAATATTCTCTTTACCACCTGTGAACACCTCATTGCACACAATGGGTCAATTTTGGTTTGTTCCAACCAGATTAAGGAAAAGAAATTGGATGAACTTCCGTCGAATCTTATTGTTTTTGCTACCACAAGCCAGTTGGTGGATTCCATAAGTGAAGGACTCAAGGTCATCAAAGAAAAATATGGGAAAAATATCCCCAACAATATTACCACCTTAAAGCATTTTCAGCCCACCCCCGAAAACAAAAATGATTTTCTTTCCTACGGTAGTGCCTCAAAAAATGTATATCTTTTACTGCTAGAAGACTACTAACCAAATGAAAGAAATCCTAAGGCGCTCAATTACAGGGGCAATCTATGCAGTACTCCTTTTGGGCACAGTTTTTTTGAGTTCAGATGCCTTTGATTTTCTTTTTATGGTATTCGGATTGGCCTGTTTATATGAATTCAAAAAAATAGTCCGGTTAAAACACTATTACATCTTTGTCGCCTACCTAGCGCTTTGGTGGGTCTTTATTTACTTGATACAGGACAGTGTTCTTATTACCATATTGATGTTGTTTACCATAACGGTGGATCTAGCTTTGTTAGTGTTTTTATTTTCTGGAAATGCCAGGAATTTTACAGGCCTACAAAAGTTTATTATTGCGGTTTTTTACATCGGAGGTGGTTGTATTTTCTTGACCATGATACCCTATAAGCAAAACTCCTTTGCGCAATTTTTGATCATGGGGATTTTTATTTTAATCTGGGTCAACGACACATTTGCCTATCTGGTGGGGCGAACTTTGGGGAGAACAAAATTATTTCCTTCAGTTTCTCCAAAAAAAACTGTTGAAGGTTCTCTAGGAGGTCTTATTTTTGCACTAGTTGCGGCATACGTTTTAGCCTTGTACGAAACCAGTCTAACACTTTCCCAATGGATGGTTTTAGCCACTACAATTGTAGTAGCTGGAAGCCTTGGCGATTTGTTGGAATCTAAATTTAAAAGAGTTGCTGGTGTCAAGGACAGCGGGGCCATTTTGCCAGGTCATGGCGGAATTTGGGACCGATTGGACAGCTTGGTATTTGCCGCACCATTTGCATATTTGGTACTTAATATATTTTCATATGTTTCATAGAGAAGGTCAAAAAATAATTATTATCACGTTTTTTATTGTGGTAGCCATTGTCCTTTCCGCACATTTTTATATCGATATTGAATGGATCAAGATAGCCGTGCAAATTGCCGCACTTATCTTTTTGATATTGATTTTACAGTTTTTTAGAAACCCAAGACGATTGGTCACTCCCAATTTTGATGAAATTTTGGCGCCGGTAGATGGCAAGGTCGTGGTCATTGAGGAAGTTGAAGAAACTGAATATTTCAAGGGCAAGCGTAAACAGGTATCCATTTTTATGTCTCCTTTAAATGTTCATGTAACAAGATATGCCGCTAGCGGAACCGTGACCTACTCCAAATACCATCCCGGCAAATATTTGGTTGCCTGGCATCCCAAATCAAGTACCGAAAATGAACGCACCACAGTAGTGCTGCACACACCAAAATTCGGGGAGATTGGATACCGTCAAATTGCCGGGGCTTTGGCCCGTCGCATAATCAACTACGCTGAGGAAGGTGAGCAAGTAACCCAAGGGCAGGATGCTGGATTCATAAAATTTGGTTCTAGAGTAGATCTACTATTACCTTTGGATTGTGACATTGCCGTTAAATTGGGCCAAAAAGTGGTTGGTGCCAAAACTTGCATTGCTTCAATTCGGAAAGAAGATGACTGATGAGGAATTAAATATTCAGTTTAGGGAAGCTGTTGCTTTTGTAAATAGCTATACAGAACCCATGCCCGCCGATTTATTACTCAAGTTGTACGCCTATTTTAAAATTGCCAATAAGAATTACGATAATCCCGGTAGTAAAACGCCATTGATAAATGCCTTCAAGGCCAATGCACTTTTTCAGGCAAAAAATATTAGTGTTGAAGAGGCCATGCTCAAGTATATCGAACTTGTAGACGCGAAAATCAGAAAGTAATTCTTAAAACAAGAAAAGCTGGAAATAAATTTCCAGCTCTCCACAATTTAAAAAAACAAAAACGACCTCAGTCTATTGTGGTTGAATGTCAATTCTAACCAAATTGTATCCTCCTCGGGGGTCTTGAAGATATACAACACCCGGGCCATTGTTATAAACACCTTTGCCAAATTGAACATCTTCCAATTCACTAACTCTTCTAATTGTAGTATTGGCATCAGCTGGACCTACGTTTGGCCCTGATTGTCTAGGTGCTTGATAGATTCCGAAACCAACCGGCTCATCTACTTCTGTACCTGCATCAAACAAATAGGATTCGTCACTTTCAGAAGTTCCAGAGAAAGGAGTCCCGCTTTCATCGAACAAGGCTACTCCGTTATTGTTGTAACTGATAAACCAATCATTAGTTTGAACTAACATCGTACTAATACCCAATTTGTAATCTTGACCTTGAGGCACATCGATTGTGAAAGACAGGTATTCACCAGGGCCAATAGGAGCTGTTTCATTGCTGGCTGCAACAGGTAATCCAAGATTATTGAAATAAGATACTGCGACAGCATTGTTACCATCTTCAGATAGTTCTTCCAGTCCACTTCCTTCTATAACCTGACCACCTTGGACAAAGAAAGGATCACTTTCCGTATTAAAGGCATATACAATTCCAGGTGAAAAAACACTAAAAGATGAGGCCAATCGCAATGGTGAACCATTACTTCCTGTTTCCGTGAACCATCCATAAAGTTCGCCGGGCATACCGTCTTCAGCAATTCTTTCCAAACCAACTCCCCTATCTTCTTCTCCTAATGTGAACAAAGGCTCAGGAAGTGCATGCAATACAACAATACCTGGTGTAACTACAAATCCATTACTAGAGCTTGCTGGTTGCCCTGGATCAGGAGTATTTATAGCAGTTATAGTCAATGTGAAAGTTCCTGCAGAACTTCCATCCCCATTTGCGTAATCCAGCACTGCGGTTATGTAAATATCTCCTGTATCTCTTCCTTCTACCAATCTTACAAGTGTATTTGCATCCACAGGGCCCACATCAGCACCCGCGGGCGGAAAAGAGGCTGGGTCATTATCTGCTTCGGTACCTAAATCATACAGCGAAAGTTGACCAGCAATGTCAACACCATTCAATGCCTGCCCATTTGGAAATAAGTCAATTCCATTTAAATCAGTTGGAGCCAAAAACCAGTCATTACTGTTTCCCATCATAGTGACCGGGGTAAACTTGGTTCCAGGAACCGCTTTAAACGATATTTGATATTGGGCGCCATTGGTTGTCAATGGACCAGGGTCTGATGCTCCAACTGGGGTTGTAAATGTATGTACGTTTAAGTAATTGATTATGTTACTTATGGTTACATTGAAGGTGGTTTTTGCTACTTCAGTGTCATTGGGCAATCCCAAAGATGGATTTACTTCTTGTGACCAATCAGCAGCTGAATCCCCTTCCCCGTCATATTCAATACTGTAACTATTCAAGCTTACGGTTGGAACAAATTCTCCAGCCGCCCATATGCCGGCTTCAACAGCTATATTCTCACGTGCGCTACCAGCAGCACCCCATTGAACGAAATCAATTATGGCTTCAGCATTTGTGAAAGAGTCATTTGAGTACAGTCCCAATCCTTCACTTTCTCCCATGGTAAAAGGTAAAACCAAAAATGCTCCAGGCTCCAACATAATGTCACCACTTTCTGGTGTGATTTCATTAATTTGACTGTATCTTCCCGGTCCTAGGCATAACCAATATTGGCTCAAATCGACAGCAACATTTCCATTGTTGTAAAGTTCAACCAAATCCTTGTTTCCGTATTGCACTTCATTGAACACAATAGATCTGATTTCTTCAGGAACTGTTAATTGGTTTTCTTCTCCGATTGTTACGGTGGTAGTTTCTGCCCAATTTGCGGCACCAATGCCTTCTCCATCAAAAATTATGGTGTAATCAGCATTTCCAAGCACCGGCACAAATTCTCCAGTGGTCCAGATGCCAGCTGCTACGGCTACATTCTCTCTTGCGGAAGATCCCGCTCCCCATTGTACAAAATCAACCAAGGTTGAGGCATCTGTAAAATCGGCGTTGCTGTTGTACAACCCAATTCCTCCTTCAGCATTTGGCATCTCATAGGCAATGGATAAAATTCCTCCAGCTGCAAGCTGTAAATTACCTTCAACCGTCAAATCACTTATTCTTCTATAAGTTCCAGGGCCAAGGCAAAGAAAATAATCGCTCAAATCTACGGAGCTATCACCATTATTTACAATTTCCACCCAATTACCGAGGTATTGAACTTCGTTAAGTCTCACATTGACCTCAGCAGTCGGTTCTGGTTCAGTTGGCACTTCACCAACTATGTCATTATCATCATCGCTACACGATGCTAAAATGGCTGCGAACAGCAGTACTTTGAATAGATTTCTTCTCATAATTCTTTTTTTAGATTAATTATGGTCCAAAACTACTTTCGACTACAACTGAAAAACGGTGATCAAAATCACCGTTTTCTGTTAAAACTATATTAAAAGCCGTTATACTTTCGTGATATTCTGGGTGTTCAGTAGTTCGATATATCTTTTATGCTGTGCCAAAACCCCAGTCTTTTCAAGCTTTTTGGTGATTCTTGAGATTACTTCGCGGGAGGTTCCCAAATCTAGGGCTATCTTCTTATGCGAAAGGTTTATGAAGTTGCTATTATCTCTTTTTGCTTTGTTTTCTAAATATTTAACCAAACGATCTTCTATGTTGAAGCAAACAATCTCTTTAGTGGTCTGCAACAGATCCTCAAAATTTCGTTGAAAATCGTTTATGATGATTCTGGCAAACGTTGGATACTTTACAAACCATTCTTTCACTTTACTCACCGGAAGTGTCATTACTACAGTGTCCTCTTCGGTTATGGCGGAAAATTGAACTGGTTTGGGATCAAACAGGTGGTTGAAGCTCAAAATGCAGGATTCTCCAGAATTGATATAGTACAGCAGAAACTGTACATCTTCTTCTTCGGCATACATTTTAATTTGGCCTTTTAATACTACCGGTAAAAAGTTCAGATATGCACCTTGTTTTACCACATAAGTACTGCTTGGGAACTCATGGTAACTGCACGATTCCAAGATTTCTTGATAAAGTCTTTCCTCGAGTATGGGAAAGCACTGCTTAATATATGATTGGTTAGTGTGAATCACAGCGTTGCTCGTTCTTTGGATTAAGGATTATTTTAATCCTTAAGTCTCAAAAAACGCTCTAACCTTTCTCATAGGTTTCATCAAAATAAGTGAAATATACTCCTGCAAGCATGGAAATTACAAAATAAAGCCCCATCAAATAACCGCCCATCGGCAGATAGAGATTCAAGCCAAACCAATCTTCGGTTAAAAAAATCAATGTTAATCCAGCGATACCACGAATTGTTTCTATCCAAACGGCATGATGTTTTCTATCCATTAAACTGGAATAGCCATAGATTCCCAAAAAAACAAACCCGCCAAACAACAACAGCTTGTTAAAACCTATTTCCGAATAATTGTAAAACATGAAAAGCAACAATGCAGTATTAAACAAAAGTTGAAAAATGGCATATCCTTTTAATCTTAACGAAGCCTGTGGTTTATATTTTGAAAAGTTATAAACGTCTTCAATTTTGGAAATTGGATATTTTTGCGCCACGTCTGCCGGTCGCCATCCAGTTGGCATAAACCAAATCCGAAACTTGTCCCATATACTTTTGGTTCGCCATGCATCTTGACACAATCGCCAAAAATGTTGAAAATTGATTATTATGGGATTCCAAGTAGCAGCAGGTTTTAGGACCCCATATTGGGGCGGTACAGTATCCATTTCTTCCTGAAATGTTCCGAACCATCGGTCCCAAACACACAGTATTTGTCCTAAATTTTTGTCAATATATTCTGGATTTATTGCATGGTGCACCCGATGTTGGGAAGGTGTAACAATAATGTATTCCAACCAGCCCATCTTTCCAATATGCTGAGTGTGGTACCAGAATTGGGCAAACAAATGTGCGGGGGCCAAAATGGCAATTACTTCTCCAGGAACTCCCAGGAAAGCCGCCGGAAGCAACATTAACGGAAAATAGCCTACCACATTTGAGATAGACTGACGCAATGCACAGGCCAGATTAAATTCTTCACTGCTATGGTGGATCACATGTTGGTTCCAAAAAATATTGATATGATGGCTTAGTCTATGGTTCCAGTATCCAGCAAAATCAATGGCAATAAATGCTATTAACCATACAGCCCAAGTTGCCTCTATTTGCATTAGAGCGAGATGTTGAACCAAATAGGGGTAGGTAACCAAAACAACGGCCAATCCCAATGAATCCTTAATAATGTTTGTGAGACCAGAGCTAAGACTGCTCACAGTGTCCATGACATTGTGTTTCTGGTTTTTGACAAAATACCCGTAGAGCACTTCCAAAAGAACCAGTCCCACAAAGAATGGTATGGCATATAACAAAGCTGTAGCGTAGGTCTCCATATCTCACATATTTTTAAATAGTATTGGGCGAGATTGGAGGTTAATTTAGTTTAATTTTCTAAACTATGCCACTTTTTATTCTACAATACCAAGCGGAACTGTTTCTTTCCAATTACCACGGGTAAAGTCTGGGAATGGTTGTGGTGCGCCCCCGCTAGCAACGGAACGTTCACTCAATGGGGCAACTGCACTCCAAAAACATCCTTCATATACATTTTGGTCCAAAGGAAGTCCTTTTTGCAGACATTCTACAACGCGATACATCATAATTCCGTCCATACCGCCATGTCCGCTGCCTTTGGCGGCTTGGTTCAATCTTTTGTACAATGGGTGGTCATATTTTTCATAAAGTGCTTCAAGCTGTTCACCTTGTACCCATGAATGGTGATCTTTGGTCAATCCTTCGACTCCACCTTCTAAGGCTACGCGTGTTGGGAAACCTGCCAAGGTTCCTTTTGTTCCTTGAATTAAATTTAATCTGGTATAAGGCCGAGGGCTTGTCTCATCCCATTGCACCATAATTGTCCTTCCCAATGAAGTTTTGATGATACTGGTATTTAAATCCCCCCCTTTGTAATCAAGCTTGTTCCACTTGTGATCGCTTGGGTAATTCTTTTTGGCATAGTCCGCTCTTCCCAAAGCTGGGGTCGAAAATGAAACTATACTTCCAAAATTGTCTTCTCCTCTACCTAAGTTCATATATTGGGCAACAGGCCCCAAACCATGTGTTGGGTATAAATTTCCGTTTCGGTGAGCGTAGTGATAGGTACGCCATGAACCTGTTCCTCTCTGTTGTTCATTCATTTGCCCTCTCAACTCGTGAATATATGCGGCTTCGCCATGTAAAACTTCTCCAATAACTCTTTGTCTGCACATGTTCAAGAACATCAATTCATCACGACTGTAATTGACATTTTCCAGCATCATGCAGTGTTTTTGGGTACGCTCACTGGCATCCACAATATCCCACATTTCTTGAACAGTAACTGCAATTGGAACCTCCACAAATGCGTGGGCGCCCTGATTCATTGATTCAATGGCCATTGGGGCATGGTTCACCCAATTGGTAGCAATAAACACTACATCCGGTTTCACCTCTTGTAGCATTTGTTTCCATTTATCCTCATCACCCCAATATTGGGCTATATTTTTATGTCTATTGGGTTTGGACACCTCTTTTACCCAACCAACCTTCTGTTTTACCAAATCTTCGTACAAATCGCATATGGCAACCACTTCTGTATTGGGAAGTGAAGCGAAGAATCTAACATGACCTCCTCCACGTGCACCTACCCCAATGAACGCAGCCCTAACATTTTTCAATTTTGGTGCAGCAAAATCTCCCATATAGGCGGATTGAGAAGGTCTTTCTATTCCCGCTTGCAAATAACTGGGGATTACTGAAACCGCTGCAGCAGACAATGAAGTTTTTTTGATAAAATTACGTCGATTGATGTTTTTCATGCTGGTATCCATTACTTAATGTTAACGTTAACACATTCTGTTTTCGAAAATATAAAAAAAAAAGACACCGCGCCATTTTTATGTTCCACAAGTATTCCTTTAAGAAAAATACTGAACTCTTTTTTTAAGGTCATATAGAGAGCATTGGTGCAATTGATATTCTAACCTTAGCAAAGGTGTTGAATTTCAATTTTATTTTGCCTCAATGCTAACAACTACCGATTTACTGGCCGGAGTATTACTTTTATCTGCATAAAGGTCGATGGGCACCAGTACATTGGTTTCCGGAAAATATGCGCATAGGTTTTTTGATGGGATGTTGTACGGTATTATCTTAAAGTTTTCCGCCCTCCGTATTTTTCCAGAATAATTGCTAATCAAATCCACTATTTGAAGTGGCTGCAATCCTTTTGCGTCCATGTCACCTGGATTCATAAAAACAACCCGTCGCTCCCCATAAATTCCCCGATATCTATCATGCATGCCATAAATTGTTGTATTGAATTGGTCATGGCTACGAACCGTCATCAACAAAAATTCTTCTTCAGAAAGCTGGTGTTCAGGAAGTTTGCATATGGAGAACTGGGCTTTTCCGCCAGGTAGCTTTGAAAAATCCGCTTCTCTTGCATTGTTTGGCAAATAAAATCCTGAGCCTTTAGAACGACCTGAATAATTTTCATATCCTTTTAAAACTTCAGAAATCTTTTTTCTAACCAATTCATAATCATTTCCCATTGCTATCCAATCAATCTTGGATGAAGAACCAAAGTACGCATTGGCTATTTCAGCGACAATCTCCGGTTCGCTTTTTAATTGATCACTTGCCGGTTTTAGTCTACCCTTGCTCTGATGTACCTTGCCCATACTGTTCTCGACGGTCACAAAGCGTTCTTTATCTTGCTCAGTCCTTCCTAAAGTTGGCAATATCAAAGCTGTTTTACCTACGGTAAGATGTGTTCGGTTTAATTTGGTACTCACGGAAACCGTTAAATCACAGTTTTCTAGAGCTTCGGCCGTATACACAGTATCGGATGCAGCAGAAACAAAATTTCCTCCAAGTGCAATAAATACTTTAGCCTTGCCTTGATGCATAGCCTGAATCGCGTTAACGGTGTCCAATCCCTCTTTATTTGGAGGGTCAAAATCAAAGGCGTCTTTAAGTGCTTTGTTCAATGGTTCAGAAACGTGATGCATAATCCCAACACTTCTATCTCCTTGAACGTTGCTATGACCTCGAACAGGGCAGGTTCCGGCGCCCTTTTTTCCTATACTTCCTTTGGCCAGCAACAAATTCACGCATTCCTTGATATTCTCCACCCCATTTTTATGCTGCGTAAGGCCCATGGCCCAGCAGATTATGATTTTTGATTTTTTGGCCAGTAAATCAACCGCTAAATCCACTTGTGCCGAATCCACTCCGCACAATTCCAGCAATTGGTCTTCATTATATTGTTCCAAATCATCCAAAAGCTCTTGAAAACCATTGGTTTTATCTCTAATAAAGTCGTGGTCAAAAACAGATTCGCCATTTTTTTCCCTTTTGGCCAATCGTTTCATGATGAGCTTAAGCAATGGAACGTCTTGGTTGATTTTTACTTGAAGGAAGATGTCGGTCAATTGAATGCCCTTACCGAGGATACCTTCTAATTGCTGTGGATTTTTAAATCGATTCATTCCGCTTTCGGAAAGTGGATTAACAGTAATGATCTTTCCACCATTTTCCTTGCATTTTTGCAAGGCGGTCAACATTCTAGGGTGGTTTGTACCTGGGTTTTGGCCGATGACCATGATTACCTCTGCTTCATACATGTCTTCTAAAACCACAGAGCCTTTGCCAATGCCCAAGGTTTCTGAAAGGGCTACTCCGCTGGATTCATGGCACATATTGGAACAATCCGGCATATTATTGGTTCCGAAAGCACGGACAAATAGTCCATATAAAAAAGCTGCTTCATTGCTTGATCTTCCCGAAGTATAAAATATAGCTTCGTTTGGGTTATCCAAAGATTTTAGATGTTGCCCAATAATATTAAATGCCTTGCCCCATGAAATAGGCTCATAGTGGACAGCATCTGGTCTAAGCAAAAAAGGCTCGGTAATTCTTCCGCTTTTTCCAATTTGATAATCGGTCCAGGTGGAAATCTCTTCAACTGAATACTTCTCAAAAAAAGCTTTGTCTACACGTTCAAAAGTAGATTCCTCTGCAATGGCTTTAGCCCCATTTTCACAATATTCACCCAGCTTGGAAGGTGTATCCGGATCGGGCCATGCACAACCGGGACAATCAAATCCTTCTTTTTGATTCATTCTAGAAAGAGTTTTCAGGGAACGGAACAAACCTGACTCCTTGCTCACATGGTCCAAAGCGGCCTTTATCCCAGATATGCCAGCTGCATAATCGGAAGGTTGGGTAACTTTTAAATCTGAAAAATCAATATTTCCAGTTACAGAAATGTTGCGTTTTATGGAATTTGACATATCACTAAAATACGATTGTCTTCAGTCGTAAACATCTTTATTTAAGGATTTCTTTTAAAAAAGCCTCCTTATATGCCCTTCCTATTGGGATTTTATCTCCTCCGAAAAGGTTCACCTGATTGCCAATCAGTTTTTCAATTTTATCCACATTAATGATATGTGATTTATGAATCCTTTTGAACTTTTGGTTGGGCAGTGATTCCAGCCAATAGCGCAACGGTTCATTGGAAAGATATTTTTTCTTAGCAGTAACAACCTCTGTATAATCAGAATCAGAATCAATATGTTCAATGGCATCCAGGTCCACTTTAATAAGTTCATGGCCCGATTTTATATAAACGTACCCTCTTTGTTCTTCTTGCAATTGACCAGAATCCATGACAGCTTCCATTTTTTGGTTTAAGGGCACCTTAGCAATTGCCTTTAAAAATCTTTGAAACGAAAACGGCTTTAACAAGTAGTCTACCACGTTGAGTTCATAGCTTTCCAGAGCATATTCTGAAAAAGCTGTTGTCAAAATTACATGTGGTGGATTTGGCAATGATTTTAAAAAATCGAGACCTGAAATTTTAGGTAAATGGATGTCCAAAAACAACAAATCAACTCGTTCGGATTTTAAGAATTCCATAGCAAGTAGGGCGTCGGAAAAAGTACCTTTCAGTTCTAAAGTGTTAACATCTTCAATGAACTTTTGTAAAATGCGTTGTGCCGGTGGCTGATCTTCAATGATGATACATTTCATACCCTTACGATTTTTCCAATTCCATAGTCAAAGACACCGAAAATTTGTTGTTTTCTTCTGTAATCAAAAGTTTGTGCTTGTTGGGATATAGCAATTTCAAGCGTTTTTTCACATTTTCCAATCCAATACCCTTGGCCACCGAACCTAATCCATTGACAAGCTCAAAATTATTGGCGCAATTAAACTGCAATTGACTTCCTTTTTGTGTTACTTCAATAGCAATTTCAATATCTGAAGATTGCCCAGATTGACTATGCTTAAAGGCATTTTCAATAAATACAATTAAAATAAGGGGAGCTATTTTATATCCAGATGTAATTTGGGTTGCGCTAAATTTGACATTACCTCTTTCCTCTATCTGTAATTTGTACAATTTTATAAAATTGTCCAATTGTTCCACTTCCTTTTTCAAAGGCACAAATTTCTCCTTGCACTCATATAACATGTAACGAAGCACTCCACTCATTTCTAAGATAATCTCTGGTGTTTTTGGTGAATTCTCCAAAGCATAGGAATATAGATTGTTCAAATTATTGAACAAAAAGTGTGGATTGATCTGTGATCTTAAAAACTGAAGTTCGCTTTCTTGAACTGTATTTTTTAGTTGGTCGATCTGTTTTTGCTTTTGTAGCGCATCCCATCCGAATTTAAACCCAGATAAAATTGCAATAACAGGTACAATATCAAACAATGCGTAATAAACCCCTGGAAAAACCTTGGCCCGTCTTGTTCCTGAGTAAAAAATTTGCTCAAGCACAAGTTCTTCCAACAGAATCAATCCAATTATTATCATCAAAACACTGCCAAAAAATTTCAAGGGTTTCTTTTTATACAGGAAATTGGGCATGAGATAGTAAGCGATCAATCCTGAAGCAACCGCATAACTTAAAAAGAATACCATCTCGGGAAGGTCAATATCGGGGTGCCTCCGGTCATATGAATAGAACAAAAGCACCAGAAGGTGCAATATGATTTGAAAAACAAGTTCTTTTCGGCTAATCAATTTTTTAGTTTTATATAACTACAAAGCTATTTGTCAAAAGGTAACAAAAGAAATGCAATACTGTAAACAACATTTTTAGTACCTCGAACAACATTTGAAATGTTAATTTTTCTTAATCTATGTCGATTGGGGCAAAAGGGACGTTGTTCACAGAATTTACCCCTGATTTTTCGCTGACCCATCCCATCTTTGGGTAAGAAATCAAAAAACGCATGACATTTTTAAAAGTGCCAAAACATAGTTTCTTATTTGTGACAATGCTGCTATGCTCATTTTTGACCATGGAAGCACAGGTGAAAACTGTTGAATTCAAAGGAAAAGTAGTGGACACATCTACTGGGCAGGCCGTTGCGTACGCCACAGTTATGATCGCGGATAACGGCACCAAAAAAGCAATTGTTGGCACAACCACTTTAGAAGATGGTTCTTTTACCCTGAAGACAGATGCAACAAACTATTATATTGAAATCAGTTTTATTGGTTTTGAAAAGAAAATAATCCGACAGCCAGATTCAAATGCTCCCAAAATCGATCTAGGGGTTATCAAAATCTCGGAGGACACACAAAAACTGGAAGAAGTAGTTGTTGAAGGTGAAGTTTCAAAAACCGTGTTTAAACTGGACAAAAGGGTGTTCAATGTTGGGAAGGATTTAAGCAGTGCAGGAGCCAGTGCCTTAGAAGTACTTAATAACGTTCCTTCGGTAAATGTAAATATTGAAGGTCAAATAAGTTTAAGGGGAAGTCAAGGTGTTCAAGTACTCATCAACGGAAAACCGTCTATTATTGCTAGTGATGAAAGTAATGCGTTGGGAACCATAACGGCGGACATGATCGATCGCGTAGAAGTAATCACCAATCCTTCCGCCAAGTACGATGCCGAAGGTACTTCGGGAATCATCAACATTGTGATCAAAAAAGAAGAACGCCGAGGGTTAAATGGCTCCGTTTCGGTAAATACAGGTGCGCCTGATAGTCACAGTGTAGGCATCAGTTTAAATCGAAGAACAGAAAAATTCAATCTTTTTACCCAATTGGGTGCTGGATATCGCGAGTTGCCCAATGATTTGGAAAGCAGAAACACAGACTTGACCACAAATACCACAATAGCATCTATTGGAGAAGAATTCCGTAACGAAGCTTATTATAATTTTGTTTTGGGTACGGATTACTACTTTGACCCAACAAGTGTTTTGACACTATCCGGAAACTTTGCCCTGGAAATCGAAGATCAACCTTCGACAACCAATTTTGCATCCTTGTTTGGTGGTGACATTGCAACCTCTCAATGGGAGCGTACCGAGATTACCGAAGCTACAAACCCCAAGTTCCAATATGAATTACAGTACAAAAAGGATTTCAAGGGAAATGAAGACCATACCCTTTTGTTCAGTGCCCTTGGAAACTTCTTTGGTAAGGATCAGTCTTCAGAGTTCACCGATGTAACCATTTCAGGAACAAATAATGATAATAGCCAACTTACTAGAACAGATTTTAAGGAAGCTGTGTTCACCTTTAAATTGGATTACACCAAACCCATTGCCGAAGAATTAACCTGGGAAGCAGGGGCACAATACGTAATGAATGATGTAAGCAATGATTATGAGGTTCAGAATTTGGTCAATGGTGCATTTGTGATAGATCCTGGTTTGACAAATATTTTTGAATATGATCAAAAAGTATTGGGTATGTACACCACTGGGGCTTATGAGGGCAAGCAATGGGGAATAAAAGGTGGGGTACGGTTAGAGCAAACCAACTTGAACACTTTTTTGACCAACACTGGGGAAGACAATTCACAGGATTACAACAATCTTTTTCCAAGTTTGCATACCTCGTATAAATTCTCAGAAAGGGTTTCATTGCAAGCTGGGTATTCCAAACGTATTTATAGGCCACGGCTTTGGGATTTGAACCCATTTTTCAATATCCGAAACAACTTTAGCATTAGACAAGGGAATCCTGATTTGCTTCCTCAGTTTACAGATTCTTATGAGTTAACCAGTATTTTCTTTATTGGGAAGACGGCCCTTAATTTGGGTGTTTATCATCGGTATACCACGGATGTTATTGAACGAGTCTCCACCTTTGAAAACAATGTGAATACAACCAGACCTGAAAACATTGGCACCAACAAAATCACAGGAATTGAGTTCAATACAAAATATAGTCCAGCACGATGGCTCACCTTTAATGCGGACTTCAATTACAATCAATTTAATCGCGAAGGTATTTTTGAGGATGTAATATTTGATTTCAATGCAGACAGATGGTCATCAAAGCTTATGACCAAAGTGAAATTTCCAGCCGATATTGATCTTGAAGCTACCGGAAACTACAGGTCGAACTACCAAACGGTACAAGGCAAGGTAAACGACTACGCCTTCATGAATTTGGGTTTACGCAAAAAACTTATGAAAGGAAAAGCTATCCTAAACTTAAGCGTACGAGATGTTTTTGCCTCCCGAATCAGCGAGAGTGAGATTGCCCAAGCTGATTTTGAGGTGTACAATCGCCGTCAAAGAGGTCGTTTTGTGGCCTTTGGATTCAGTTATGGTTTTGGAAAAGGCGAAGCCATGCAATACTCAGGTGGGCGAAGGAGATAAAATCATAACCCTTTAAGACGTCAGAAATCAGACTACTGACTACTGACTACTGACTACTGACTACTGACTACTGACTACTGACTACTGACTAAAAATCAACCCAAACTCGCCAAACTTTTTTCCAAAGTCTCAATTTTGGCTTCGGCATCAGCAGCTTTCTTTTTTTCTACGGCGACAACTTTTTCGGGAGCATTGTTTACAAATCGTTCATTGCTCAATTTCTTTTGAACCGATTGTAAAAACCCTCTGGTATAGTTTAATTCTTCCGTGATTTTTTTGATTTCGGCCTCTATATCGATGGCACCACTTATCGGAATAAAATATTCATTACTCTTTACCCTAAAACTTAATGCTCCATCCAATGTGGCATCAACAGTTTGAATTTTTGAAAGATTGGTCAGTTTAGAGATAATCACATCCATTTGACCATTCCCTTTCTCACTCTTTAATACCGACAGTTCCAAAGCATCTTTTTGCGGAATGTTTTTCTCCTTTCTAATGGTTCTAATTCCTGAAATCACCTCAGCAGCAAAGTCGAAATCCCTAATAATGGAAGTATTAATTTCTTCTTGTTTTGGCCATTCCGATACAATTAATGCTTGGTCCGGAGTTCGTTCCGCTATATGTTGCCAAACTTCCTCTGATAAAAATGGCATAAACGGATGTAAAATCTTTAGATTTTGCTCAAACAAATGAATAACCGCATTAAGTGTGGTCTTGTCAATAGGTTTTTGGTAAGCGGGTTTGACAATTTCCAACAACCAAGAACAGAAATCGTCCCAAACCAATTTGTAAATGGCCATAAGGGCATCGGAGATTCGATATTTGGAGAAATGATCTTCGATTTCAGCCAAGGTTTGATTGAATTTGGCCGTATACCACTCAATACCGATTTTAGCCGATTCTGGTTGTGGTAAATCAGCTACTTCCCAACCTTTCACCAATCTGAATGCATTCCAAATCTTATTGGCAAAGTTCTTACCTTGCTGACAAAGGGCTTCGTCGAACATAAGGTCATTACCGGCGGCTGAGCTCAATAAAAGTCCCACGCGAACCCCGTCGGCGCCAAAATCCTCAATCAATTTGAGGGCATCAGGAGAATTTCCCAATTGTTTGGACATTTTTCTGCGTTGCTTATCACGAACCAACCCGGTGAGATACACATTCTCAAAAGGTCGTTTCCCTCGATATTCGTAACCAGCAATGATCATCCGTGCCACCCAGAAAAATAATATATCCGGTCCGGTAACCAAATCACTGGTAGGGTAATAATAGTTTACTTCCTCATTCTCAGGTTCCAAAATACCCCCGAAGACACTAATTGGCCACAACCATGAAGAAAACCAAGTATCCAAAACATCAGCATCTTGACGTAAATCGGACTCTTGGATACTTGGATTTTTGGATTGTGCTTTTTTCAGGGCTTCTTCCTTGGTTTCAGCAACCACAAAGTCCTCTTGGCCATCTCCAAAATAGTAAGCCGGAATCTGCTGCCCCCACCACAATTGACGGGAAATGTTCCAATCACGGATGTTTTCCATCCAATGGCGATACGTATTTTCGAACTTTTTAGGATACAACTTAACATCATTTGTCTTTAACACCCCTTCAAGAGCTGGTTTAGACAAGTTTTCCATCTTTAAAAACCACTGATCGGACAAACGAGGTTCTATAACCGCTTTGGTACGTTCAGAAGTACCAACTTTGTTGGTATGTTGTTCGGTTTTGACCAAAAAGCCCTTTTCTTCCAACTCTTTGGAGATTTCTTTTCGTACAACAAACCTGTCCTTACCCTGGTAATGCAATCCGTAGGAGTTTAGCGAGGCATCTTCATTGAAAATATCGATAACCTCTAAATTGTGCTTTTCTCCAAGGTTTTTGTCATTTTCATCATGTGCTGGTGTCACTTTTAAGCATCCTGTACCGAATTCAATGTCCACATATTCATCCTCGATAATGGGAATTACCCGGTTACAAATAGGCACAATGACCTTTTTACCGCGTAAATGGTGATATCGCTCATCATTTGGGTTGATACAGACCGCTGTATCGCCTAAAATGGTCTCAGGACGCGTAGT
The DNA here is from genome assembly GCF_053618295.1 of Flagellimonas sp. 2504JD1-5. Lineage (NCBI taxonomy): Bacteria > Pseudomonadati > Bacteroidota > Flavobacteriia > Flavobacteriales > Flavobacteriaceae > Flagellimonas > Flagellimonas sp. 2504JD1-5. Next base: position 1,829,005 of record NZ_JBSIOU010000001.1, on the reverse strand, counting down.
AGCAATGGTGACTTTTTCTTCTGAACCTTCAATCTGATAGGCCAAATAATACAATGTACCCTGTTTCTCTTCATAAATTACCTCTTCATCGGAAAGGGTTGTTTTTGCCTCGGGATCCCAATTTACCATGCGATATCCACGGTAAATGAGTCCTTTTTCGTACAAATCCACAAAAACTTTGATTACAGAGGCTGACATATCGTCATCCATAGTGAACTTTGTACGTTCCCAATCACAGGAACAGCCCAGCTTTTTAAGTTGTTGAAGAATAACTCCGCCATATTCATCGGTCCAGTCCCAAGCGTGTTTTAGGAACTCTTCCCGGGATAAATCGGCTTTGGCAATGCCCTCATCCTTTAATTTGGCGACTACTTTGGCCTCCGTTGCTATGGAAGCATGATCCATACCGGGAACCCAGCACGCATTTTTCCCTAAAAGTCTGGCCCTTCTAATGAGTACATCTTGTAAAGTATTATTGAGCATATGGCCCATATGCAACACTCCTGTAACGTTTGGCGGTGGAATTACAATGGTGTATGGCTCCCTTTCATCGGGTTTTGAACTAAAAAAATCATGCTTTGTCCAGTACTTGTACCAGTGCTCTTCTACCCTATTGGGCTCATATTTTGATGGAATTTCCATTTTTCGGTATAGTTTTTGTCTTTTTTGACCCGGATTGGTGTCTGGATGGGGTTTTGCAATATTAATTTATTGTAATTCCTCGGCTAAAGGCCAAATCCGAAATACGAAACAAAAATAAGTAACGTTATTACATAACAAAAGAATTTTGGATGCAGGTGTGAAAACATTTACATTTGAAGTTCACCCAAAACTAGAAATGATGAAAAAATCTGTACTCATGTTGTTTGTTGGGCTTCTTTCTTTAGGCACCTACGCCCAAGAAGCTACAGCAAAAATTGAATTTAAAAGTGAGACCATTGATTATGGCGAAATTGCAAAAGGAAGCGATGGTGTCCGTGTATTTGAATTTACCAATACTGGCACAGCACCTTTGGTAATCAGCAATGTTAAGTCTAGCTGTGGATGTACAATTCCAAAAAAACCTGAAGACCCCATTTTACCTGGTAAAACTGGTCAAATTCAGGTTAAATACGATACTAACCGGGTTGGCCCCATTAGAAAGGCCATTACGGTAACTTCTAATGCGACTACGGCCACAAAGGTTCTAAAAATTAAAGGGACCGTTAAAGCTGAAGGAGCAAAATAGTAGAAAATATTTCTATAGAAGAGGGCCTTTTCGAAACATCGGAAAGGCTTTTTTTATTCAAATACGTTTTTCAAAACAAAGGAAAACAACAAATCCTTATTGTATCGTTCAATAAGCACCCGAACACGCTTTCCTTCTTTTTCATTTAGCATTTTTAAAACTTCCTGAAGTTTATAATTGTGGATTTTTTTCCCATTCACAGCCAATATTACGTCACCTTCTTGTAATCCAGCTTCAGCAGCTGGGCTTCCAGCTCGAATACCTGACACAATAATCTCGGGCACCAAACTCAATCGAGTCTTATTTTCCAGCAAGATTTGAACATTACCAAAGGTATCTTCATCATTTGTCACCACTCCCCTAAAATCCGCGATACTTTCAGCAATGTACCTTAACCCATTGTGTTGTAAGGCTATCCCGGCAAGATTATATTGAAACGGGGCCCTATAATTACCGTTCTTTTTGAGCGTTACATGCCCATTGGCATAATCAAAAATCAAATTGAAACGCTTAAGAATCTCCCCCCCTACGCTTCCATTTCGGTCCCCCAAATTTTTAAGGTAACTGTATGACTCTCGGTATGGAAAGGCCGCTTTTGCGTTCTTCAACTCAAAATCGCCAATTTTTATACCGCTGACCTTTGTCCGTTTTCCAAAAATATCCCCACTAAGGCCTCTTCCCAAATAATCCTCATAATGTTTTTCAGGGATTTCCAATCCTTGTTCAGGCTGATGAAAGAGCCATAAAGCATCGCTACTTCCAGTGTCCACCAACAATTTTACCGGAACATCTTCGGAATCCTTCATAAGCACGGTGCCTTCCACATAAGCCTTTCTCCGCTCCACATGTAAGGGCAAGGTTTGTGATTTACCACGGGTGTCATAATTATACAAGTCGGGGTTATGCAACTTAATATGCTGTGAACCATAGTTGATCTCAACCACAAAATCCCTAAAAAGATCATATCCCAAAATTCCATGTACGGGCATACCAAGCGAAGTTGAAAAATTGATTTCCTTATCCAAAACCACATAAAGGTCTTGATTATAGTTCCTAACCTTTCCAAGTTTGAATTTGTTTCCAACGGAACTTAGCGCTTTCATGGGTTCGCCACCCCCCAATCCTTTAATTGTAACTTCGGAAACATTATTGATTTGAATGGAATCTTTATCGGAAAGGTTAAACAGTATGGGTTTGCTCACTCCTGAATCAAGAACAAAAGTGAGGTCTGCCCCATTGATTTCTACAGGAATAATTATCAGATTATTGATAAGTTCAAAACGAATTTTCTGGTACTTCTCGTTCTTCGGTAATTTAAATCCCTGTGCTGAAACCAAAATGGGAAGCATGACAAAAAGAATCGCAAAAAATTGTAGGCTTTTCTTCAATTTGCTTACTTCTAAAAGGTTATCCCTATTAAAGATACAAAATATTGGCCGAAACAGCCCCTAATTTAACATTCTGTTACTACTCAAATAATGCAGCAATGTGTTGTTTTCGAGTGTTGGTTTTCTCATTTTTGCTAAAATTTAATGCATGCCCGGTATATCCAAAAAAGGGAAGCAAATGCCAGCTTCTCCCATCCGAAAATTGGTACCCTATGCGGAAGCAGCCAAGAAACGGGGTACCCATGTTATCCATTTGAACATTGGACAACCTGATATAAAAACACCCAAAGTGGCACTTGATGCCGTCAGAAATCATGATATCGAGGTACTTGCCTATAGCATGACCGAAGGTTCTGAAGAATACCGAACCAAAATAGCAGCATATTACGCCAAAAATGACATCAATGTATCTTTCGATGATATTATTGTCACCACTGGCGGTTCTGAAGCTTTGTCATTTGTAATGGGTACCATCATGGATGCTGATGATGAAATTATCATTCCAGAGCCTTTTTATGCCAATTACAATGGTTTTGCAACAGCTTTGGGCGTAAAAGTAGTGCCCATAGTATCGCGAATTGAAGATAATTTTGCACTACCTCCAATTTCCGATTTTGAGAAGTTGATTGGTCCAAAAACCAAGGCCATATTAATCTGCAATCCTGGAAACCCTACAGGATATCTTTACAGTAAGGAAGAAATACGTCAATTGGCCGAATTGGTAAAAAAACATAACCTTTTTTTGGTGGCCGACGAGGTTTACCGGGAGTTTACATACGAAGGCAGGGTCCACTATTCAATTTTACAAGAAAAGGGTCTTGAGGAACATGCGATAATTGTCGATTCTGTATCAAAACGATATAGCATGTGTGGTGCGCGCATAGGTTGTTTGGTTTCCAAGAACAAAACCGTAATACAGACAGCGCTAAAGTTTGCCCAGGCTAGACTTTCCCCACCCACTTTTGCACAAATTGCCAGTGAGGCAGCATTAGAAACTCCACAATCCTATTTCGATGATGTCATCCAAGAGTATGCGGAAAGAAGAAATATCCTTATTGCTGAACTACAAAAATTGGATGGTGTACGCGTTGCTGTTCCCCAAGGTGCGTTCTATTGTGTTGTAGAACTTCCAGTTTCCAATTCAGACGATTTTGCGCAATGGCTACTGGAAAAATTTGAAATGGATGGAAAAACCGTTATGGTAGCCCCAGCGGCAGGATTTTACGCCACCAAAGGTCTGGGAATGAATCAAATAAGAATTGCATATGTGCTTGAAAAAGAACTACTTATAAAGGCGGTACAGATTTTGGGAGAAGCTTTAACAAAGTATAACGCTTAGTGAATATCCAAGAAAACATATCACTTAAAAATTACAACACCTTCGGTATAGCTGTTAAGGCCAAAGCTTTTGTTGAAATAAACGGCTTGGTACAACTTCAAAAAGTATTGGAACTAAAAGCCTATCCAGAGAAGTTCATTCTAAGTGGCGGTAGCAATATTTTACTCACCAAAGATGTTGATGCGCTTGTAATGCACATTAACCTGAAAGGTATTTCCATTATAGAAGAAAATGACGAAGAAGTCATTTTAAAGGTGATGGCCGGTGAAAATTGGCATGAGTTGGTTCAGTGGAGCTTGGAACAAGGATATGGCGGCTTAGAAAACCTTTCACTAATACCAGGAAATGTTGGTACCGCACCTATTCAAAACATTGGAGCTTATGGAGTCGAGCTTAAAGATGTCTTTGAGAGTTGCGCTGCAATGGAAATTGCGACTGGGGAGCTTATTTCTTTTGACAAAGATGCCTGCAAATTTGGTTATCGAGACTCTATTTTTAAAAACGAAGCGAAAGGAAACTACATCATTACTTCTGTTACCCTAAAGCTCACAAAAAAAAATCATGTGCTGAGCACCGGTTATGGTGCCATTGAGGGCGAGCTTAAAGAAAATGGGGTCGTATATCCTACCATACGGGATATTTCCAAGGCTGTAATTGCAATCCGACAGCGTAAATTGCCAAATCCGGAAGAGATTGGTAATAGCGGTAGTTTTTTTAAAAATCCAGTTGTTTCAAAAAAAACATACCAAAAACTAAAAAAAGAAAATCCAGAATTACCATCGTATCAAATAGATGAAACTCACTTCAAAATTCCAGCGGGTTGGCTCATTGAACAGTGTGGTTTTAAAGGAAAGCGGTTTGGAGATGCGGGTGTACATGCAAAACAAGCGTTGGTGTTGGTAAATTACGGTACTGCAACCGGTGAAGAACTATTAGCATTGGCTGAACTAATCCAAAAGACAGTGGATGAACAATTCAAAATTCAAATCAATCCAGAGGTGAATGTAATAAAATAACCCCCGCATTGTAACAATAACAGGGGTTATACCAAACCAAACTAACCAAAATTGTATATACTTGAAGTAAAATTGCCGGTATTATATAAGATTACAATCCCAACAAATAATCCTTTTTCCAACTTAACGTTGTAGTATATACGAGATAAACATTATTTTAGATTTTAGCCCCCTAAAATTTTACTTTAACCACCCTTGGATGAGTACACTGATTGAAAGACATATTGTTTCACTTCTTGCCGAGAAAGATGACAAAGCCATATCGCTCTTGTATGAAAATTACGGTGATACCCTTTATGGTGTAGCTTATAAAGTGGTGCGGAATGAAGAACTGGCTCAAGATATTTTACAAGAAAGTTTTATCAAGATTTGGAAAAAAGCAGATTCTTATGACCCTTCCAAAGCAAAACTCTTTACTTGGCTCTTTCGAATTACCAGAAACACAGCCATTGACAAATTACGTAGCGTCAGCAATAAATCCGATAAAGAAGTCCAAATAGACGTTTCGGACGTATATAACTTAGGAGTAAATGACATTCGGCCTGAATTTATGGATGTCCAAGAGAATCTTGATAAGATAGAGCCCAAGTATAAAATAGTGCTGGAAGCCCTGTTTTTTCAAGGAATGACGCAGCAAGAAGCAAGTGATGAATTGGAAATTCCTTTAGGAACAGTTAAGTCTAGACTTAAGATTGGACTTAGGGAATTAGGTAAAATTTATGGAACGAGCATTACACAGCTCCTGTTGATAATTTTATTGTCATGAAAGAAAAAGTACAACAATTTTTGGATTCCGATATACTGGAAAAATACCTTTTGGGAGATACGACCAAAGAAGAATCCCTTAAAGCAGAACGTTATATAGCCATGTATCCTGAAGTTAGGGAAACCTACGACCAATTACAGGACAATCTGGAGGCTTTTGCCAAAATGTACGCCAGAAAAACACCAGAAGGCCTAAAAGAAATCATTCTACATATTGCCAAAAAGGAAAAAGCTGTAAAAAATAGATTTTACCGCTACGCCGTGGCAGCCAGTGTGGCCATTATGCTTTTTGCAGGATTCTCATATTTCCAATGGGAACAGAACAAGAGTTTGCAGGAAGAAAACACTATGGTCACCAACCAGATGAATAATCTGCAACAAAATATGCAAAATCAGCTGGAGGACATCCGAAACCAGTTTATCGTTTTAAACAATCCTGCCACAAGAAAATATGCGGTTAACGGTAAACGTGAAGGCAAAGAGCTTAAGGCAATTGCATATGTTAATCCAGTTAAAAAACTATCCTACATCAACGTTAGCAATGTTCCCAATCTTCCGGAAAACAAATGTTTCCAGATGTGGGCAGAAGTCAATGGGGAGTTGGTCAATTTAGGTGTGATTAAAGAGTTTAATGACAAAGACAAACTTTTGGCATTACCTTATGCCGAAAACGCAATTGGGTATATCACCATAGAACCAAAAGGTGGAAACACCTCTCCAACGGTCAAAAATATTGTAGCCAATATTTCCTATTGATTCACAGTCAAAGTATTGCCAAAATTAAACCGCTTTATATAGGTATTTTGTACCTTTGCGTAAAATTTGGAATATGAAGTTAGCATTGTTGACCATTGGTCTTTTAGGGCTTGCTTTTGCAGGGATTGCCATTAAAATATGGTCCAAAAAAGATGGGAAGTTTGCCGGAACATGTGCAAGCCAAAATCCCTATCTTAACCAAGAGGGGGAAGCCTGTGGTTTTTGCGGAAAACTCCCCGATGAACAAGAATGCAAGAAAGATTCAGTTCTTGAGGCACAATAATCCCTTCTGAACATTCCACAAAATCAGATTTTTTGCTCAAAGCCGAACAATCTATCCAAGAAAATATTAAAAAGGCAAAAGATGGAAGTCAAATTGCCTTTAGCATACTTCTAGATACCTTTTGGAATGATGTCTATGCTTTTCAAATGGCACGTACCAAAAATGAAAATGATGCGGAGGATATTACGATAAGAACATTTTCCAAAGCATTTGACAAGATAAACTCCTATGATGAGGCTTATGAGTTCAAAACCTGGCTTATCACCATTTCCAAAAACCTTCATGTAGACCTCATCCGCAAGAGAAAAAGAAGTCTTTTAGATGAAATGGATACCGACGGGGACGAAGTAAAAAAAGTATTGGACGAAACCCCTTCCGTAGAGGATCAACTTATAACAGAGCAAAATCTGGCAAATTTGCTTCAGGACATCAAAAAGTTAAAGCCACACTATCAAAAAGTCATCAATCTCCGTTATTTCAATGAGTTGAGCTATGCTGAAATAGCGAAACAACTTAATGAACCTGTCAATAACATCAAGGTGAAATTGCTTCGAGCCAAAAAGCTTTTGGCCGAAATCATCACAAAAAAGTGAACCGGGGTTTCCTTCCCAGTTTCGTATCTTTGTACTTCAAATTTTTGATATGGGCACAGCCGCTGTTGATAATGTTCTACCACCAAAAGGAAAGCCAAAATGGCTCAGGGTAAAGCTTCCCACCGGGAAAAAATACACCCAACTACGTGGATTGGTCGACAAGTACGATCTTCATACCATATGCACCTCTGGTAGCTGCCCCAATATGGGTGAATGCTGGGGGGAAGGTACAGCCACATTTATGATTTTGGGCAATATATGTACCCGTTCTTGTGGATTTTGTGGTGTTAAGACCGGTAGACCAGAAAATGTGGACTGGGCCGAACCTGAAAAAGTGGCAAGATCCATAAAGATCATGAGCATTAAGCATGCGGTTGTCACTTCTGTTGACAGGGATGACTTGAAAGACATGGGTTCCATAATCTGGGCTGAGACGGTAAAGGCCATTAGAAGAATGAATCCCGAGACCACTTTAGAAACCTTGATTCCCGATTTTCAGGGAATAGAAACTCATTTGGATAGAATTCTTGCCGTAGCTCCAGAGGTTATCTCCCATAATATGGAAACCGTAAAGCGACTTACTCGTGAAGTGCGCATCCAGGCCAAATATGAACGAAGTTTAGGCGTATTGGACTATTTAAAGAAAAATGGGGCCAACAGGACCAAATCGGGCATCATGCTGGGTTTGGGTGAAATGGAAGAAGAAGTGATCCAAACCATGGAAGATCTTAGAAATGTGGATGTTGATGTGGTCACCATTGGGCAATACCTACAGCCTTCAAAAAAACATTTACCTGTAAAAGAGTTCATTCTGCCGGAACAATTTAAGAAGTACGAAGAAATTGGTCTAAAAATGGGCTTCAGACATGTAGAAAGTGGTGCGTTGGTGCGTTCGTCGTACAAAGCGCACAAACACATCCAATAAATCCATCCCTACTATTTTTTCATGAAACAACTTACTATTGGCATCAATGGCTTTGGAAGAATTGGTAGAACTCTTTTTAGGTTACTCCAAGACCATCCCCAAATCAAAGTTTCGGCTGTCAACGATTTGGCCGATGCCAGAACCCTTGCTCACCTTCTAAAATACGATAGCATACACGGAGCGCTACAAACTACGGTAGATTATAACCATAAAGGACTTGTTGTAGATGGTAAAGAAGTTGCCGTGCTAAATCACGATCACCCAAGAGACATCAATTGGGCGGAACATAATGTAGATCTTGTGGTCGAAGCTTCGGGAAAGTTTAAGAAGAAGGAACAATTACAGCTCCATTTAAAAAATGGTGCCAAAAAGGTGATTCTTTCTGTACCGGCAGAAGAAGATGATATTAAAATGGTTGTAATGGGCGTGAACGAAGAAGCCATTGGGCCAGAAGATCATATAGTGTCCAATGCCTCATGTACCACCAATAATGCCGCGCCCATGATCAAGGTAATCAACGAGCTGTGCGGAATAGAACAAGCCTACATTACCACGGTACATTCATACACTTCTGACCAAAGCTTGCATGATAGGCCCCATCGCGATCTACGAAGGTCCCGGGCGGCCAGTCAATCCATAATTCCAACTACAACAGGAGCGGCAAAGGCCCTGACCAAAATATTTCCCGAATTGTCTAATGTAATTGGGGGCTGCGGCATTCGCGTTCCCGTTCCCAATGGGTCATTGACCGACATTACGTTCAATGTAAAACGGGAAACTTCCATTGCTGAAATAAACCATACCTTTGAGCATTACGCCAATAATCAGTTAAAAAACGTACTTTTTTATACGGAAGACCCTATAGTTTCTATTGATATAAACAATAGTTGCTATTCTTGTACGTTTGATTCTTTGATGACATCCGTTATTGGAAAAATGGTGAAAATAATAGGGTGGTACGACAATGAAACTGGATATTGCTCGAGAATTATTGATTTAATAGCTTTGTTTATAAAGAAAAACTACGTTTGACCTCTAGCTCAATATATAACCATATTTGCAGCGCAAAATGGGTTGTTCTGTGCATTTTAATGTGTGCCCAGCTATCCTTTGGTCAAAATGATGTCAATTCTACAGCGGATGTCCAGTCCATTTTTGACAAGTTTACGGAATACCGACATCAAAACAAGATGGATAAAGCCTTGGAAACTTTGGACAAGGCTGCCGAAATTGCCGAAAACAATGAAGATGCTAAACTTCTACTGGACACCTATCACCAATATGCCCGCATATTTTTAGAGGAAGGGGATCGCGAAACCACCATTTTTTACTTAGATAGAGCAAGTATTCTTTTAAAAGACCTTTCCTATTCATTTGGTCAAGCCTCCCATAACTATCTTGAAGCGGCACTGCGTTTCGATGAAGGCAATAATTTTCAATCGTTAAAACTTTTGGAAGAATCCAGAAAGTTGAGCAACAACAGAAATCTTGGCAACAACATTCTATTGCTCGAAGCCTACATCTTCACCAATATTGAACGTTATGATGATGCCATAAAAAATTTACATGCCCTCATTGTCAATTCAGATGATAAGGAAAGGGCCTACCTTGCCACAAAGGCAAACCTGCAGTTGGCCAGCATAAGTCTTGAACTAAATGATCTAGAAGAAGGAATCATACATTCGAAAGCTGCTCTAGAGCTAGCACAAAAACACGGCTATTTTAAGGACATTAAGATTGCCAATGAGCGACTTTCAGAAATTTATGAAAAGAATGGTGATTTTGGGGAATCACTTCAGTATAAAAAGGCTTTGATTCAAATCAAAGATTCCATTTTTAATATTGAAAAGACTAAACTTGAGACCAAAACGGCCGATAAAATTCGTTTTGAACACCAGATGAACGAAATAAATAAGCTCACCGCAAAAAATGAAGAGCTTAGTGAGTCGAAGAGCCGTTCGGAAATCACATTGATTTTAACTTCAGCATTCTTGACCATTATATCGTTATTGGCTGTTTCGTTATTCAGAAACAACCAGATCAAACTAAAAACCAACGATCTTCTGTATACCAAGAACAAAGAGCTTGAGTTGGCCAGGGATTCTGCAGTGTCGGCAATGGAAGCCAAAACCAACTTCCTTTCAACGGTCACCCATGAACTGCGAACCCCGTTATACGCTGTTACCGGACTCACACATTTATTGTTGGAGGAAAACCCCGAAGAGCATCAAAAAGAACATTTAAAGTCTTTAAAGTTCTCCGGTGATTACCTACTGAATTTCATCAACGACATTCTTCAAATCAATAAAATTGATGCTGACAAACTAGAACCGCTGAATATTGAGTTTAAGCTGCACAAGGTTCTTAAAGATGTTGTTGATTCATTACAGCAGAATGCAAATGAAAATAGCACAAGTCTGGTACTTGATTATGATCCAAACATTCCACAGCATTTACAGGGAGATCCGATTAAGATTTCGCAAATATTCATGAACCTGGTAGGTAATGCCCTCAAATTCACCAAGGAAGGAAAAGTTGAGGTAATTGCCAAAATGCTTAAAAAGGATGAAGACCGGGTAAAACTTTACTTTGAGGTGAAGGACAATGGTATTGGAATATCCGAAGATCAACAACAGCATATTTTTGACAGTTTTGAACAAGGTTCAATCCAAATAAACCGTGAGTACGGCGGCACTGGATTGGGACTGACCATTGTGAAAAGTTTGCTTGGATTATTTGATAGTAAAATCAATCTGGAAAGTGAACTGGGCGAAGGAAGTTCATTCTTTTTTGAAATGGACTTAAAATGTGATATCAGGGCTCTTGAGGAGGTTTCATTTGAATTGGTTCCGGAAGAGTTTGACTTTAAAGGCCTGCACCTCTTGGTGGTCGAAGACAATAAGATCAATCAGGTCATCACCAAAAAAATGCTCACCAAAAAAGAAATTACCTGTGATATCGCCAACAATGGTAACGAAGCTATTGATCTAGCTAAAACAAAAGCTTACAATGCCATATTAATGGACATCCATATGCCGGGAATTAGCGGCGAGGAGGCAACGCGTCAAATACGTAAGTTTGATCCAGAAATTCCAATTATTGCCTTGACCGCAATTTCCTTGGATGACAGTTTGGACAGTTTCTATGAAGCTGGTTGTAATGATGTAGTGACCAAACCGTTTAAGCCTGAAGTTTTCTATCAAAAAATAGGTGAAAATATCTTTCAGAAAAAAGAAGAAGGATTGGTCTAAACTTGAGCCAAAACAGCTTGTTTAAAAGTAGTTTTGTCCTCAGTCCCAAAACTATGGGATACTTCCAAATAGTATAGGTTTTCTACCCTTCCATCCAATCGAACAAAGTCTTTTTCCGTAGTCAATATCATTTCAAAGTTCTCAAAACGCTGAATTTCATCATCTGAAAAGAAATGATGATCAGGATACTCAAAATGTTCAAATTGTAGCCCCAGCTTTTTTAAATGATCAACCAAAGGTTTTGGGGATGCTATACCCGTTACCAAAGCAAACAGTTTCCCTTCAAGAGCCATCAATTCAATTTCTTCGGTATTGTTTTTTATTTTTTCAGCATAAGCCAAGGTGGAGAAAAGTACTTTTTGGTACGGTTTAGGGTTTATTTTGGATGAAATCCTAACTTCTTCCTCGTCGGTTAATCCAATAGGACATTTGGTCACTACAATTAGATTGGCTCGTTTCACCTCTCTTTTACTGTCCCTTAAATCCCCAGTAGGGAGGTACCAATCATTTATAAACAGATTTCCATAGGCCGTCAGCAAAATAGAAAATTTTGGCTTTACACGCCTATGTTGAAAGGCATCGTCCAAAAGAATTACCTCTGGCTTTATGCTGGTTTCGAGCTTCTCAATTCCATTTTGCCTATCCGTATCAACAGCAACAGTTATTTGGGGAAACTTTCTATGAAGTTGATAGGGTTCATCGCCTAAATCTTCAACAGTACTTTCAGGCCCTGCCAATACAAAACCTTTAGATTTTCTCTTATAGCCCCTACTTAATACAGCAATGTTTCCTTCTTCCAATATACGAATCAAATACTCGATCATGGGTGTCTTTCCAGTTCCCCCAACACTAAGGTTCCCTATACAAATAGTGGGAGTTTCGTACGCCTTGGATCTAAAAAAGCCTATATCGTACAAAAAGTTTCTTGTAAAAACCACCAGGGCATAGATCAACGAAAACGGAAATGCGATTTTGCGAAGCAGTTGCAGCATAAAGCGAAAATATAATATTTTATCTTTAGCCAACTTAAGAAATAGCAAATGACGGTAAAGGATATTACAAATCTATTGGAAGAGCTCGCCCCACTTCAACATGCCGAGAGTTTTGATAATGTGGGTCTATTGGTTGGGAGCAACAATATGGAGGTTAAAGGGGTTTTGGTAACCCTGGACACCTTGGAAGAAGTGGTTGATGAAGCCATTGAGAAAGAATGCAACCTCATTGTAAGCTTTCATCCCATAATTTTCAAAGGGCTTAAAAAACTTACTGGATCCAACTATGTTGAGCGCGTGGTCATGAAAGCCATTGCCCATAATATTGCCATTTATAGCATGCATACGGCTTTGGACAATAGCATTAATGGTGTAAATGCCAAAATTTGCGAGGTTTTGGAGATTCAAAACCCAAAAATTCTAATTCCCAAATCCAACGTTATAAAAAAGTTGGTTACATACGCTCCGTTAGAGTCGGCAGAGTCGGTCAAATCAGCTTTGCATCAAGCTGGAGCCGGCGAAGTGGGCAATTATAGCAATTGTAGTTTTAGTACCGAGGGTGTCGGTAGCTTCAAACCCAATAAAGGCACAAGTCCGACCTTGGGGGAAATAGGAAAGGTACATCATGAAAATGAAGTGCAAATCAATATAATTTTTTCCTTTGAAAAGGAGGCAAGTGTATTGAAAGCGCTTTTTGAAAACCATCCCTATGAGGAAATCGCTTATGAACTTACCACCCTAGACAATACCAATATTAATATTGGTATGGGGATGATCGGAGAACTTGAAATCGCAATGGAGGAGGAATCCTTTCTTAAAATGATAAAAGAACGAATGAACGCTTCTGTAGTCCGACATTCCCAATTACGACACAAAAAAGTAAAAAAAGTGGCTGTTTTGGGCGGAAGTGGAGCTTTTGCAATCTCTGCCGCCAAGAAGGCAAAAGTTGATGTTTTTATTACTTCCGACATAAAATACCATGAGTTTTACCAAGCAGAAGGGCAATTGGTCATTGCCGATATCGGGCACTTTGAAACAGAGCAGTTTACAAAAGAGTTATTGGTTGATTATCTTATCAAAAAAATTCCTAATTTTGCAGTCGCGTTATCGGAAAGTATAACAAATCCCATCAAGTATTTATAAAAATTTATGGCGAACAAGAAAGAAAACACCGTGGAAGATAAACTAAGAGCACTTTATGATTTGCAGTTGATCGATTCCAGGGTTGATGAAATACGCAATGTAAGAGGTGAATTACCATTGGAAGTACAAGATTTGGAAGATGAAGTACTTGGCCTTAAAACCCGTATGGATAAATTGAAGACCGATGTTGAAACGGTTAATTTTGAAATTGCTGCTAAAAAGAACCTTATCGAGGAGTCCAAGGTATTGATGAAAAAATATGCCGAGCAACAAAAGAATGTTAGAAATAGCCGTGAATTTAATTCCTTGAGCAAAGAAATTGAGTTTCAAGAACTTGAAATTCAATTGGCCGAGAAAAATATCAAGGAATTCAAAGCCCAGATAGAACAGAAAAAAGAGGTAATATCAGAAACCAAAGAAAAATTATCTGAGCGCGAAGGGCATTTGAAACACAAAAAGAGTGAGTTGGATGCAATTCTTTCCGAAACGGAAAAAGAAGAAAAAGCGCTTTTGAAGAAATCGGAAGAATTTGAGGATAAAATCGAAGAGCGATTGATTCAGGCATACAAGCGAATTCGACATAATGTTAAAAACGGTTTGGCGGTTGTAGCTGTAGAACGTGGTGCATCCGGAGGTTCTTTCTTTACCATTCCGCCACAGGTTCAGGTTGAAATTGCTTCGCGCAAAAAAATCATTACTGATGAGCACAGTGGAAGAATCTTGGTAGATCCGCTACTTGCAGAGGAGGAACAGACCAAAATGCAAAAATTGTTCTCCAAGATTTAGACCTCAATTCAATTGTAAAAATATAAGCCACCTTTTTTAGGTGGCTTTTTTTTGACCTTTTGTTAAAGTACCCGAGCAAACAATTTCAAGTTTTCGGCTCAACTGCTCATCTGGTTTATTCACCTACAGATTTTTTTAATCCATCTACCAAAGCAAAATAGTCTCTTTTTAAAATACTAGATTGATTTACATAAATCTTAAATAATAATGCCATGAAAAGACAATACTTAGCTTATTACATTTTTTTGGGGTTATTTTCATCCATGATCTTAGCCTCTTTGTACAAACATCTGTTTTTCTATGAAACCATGGTGCAGGAATATGCTCAACTTGGCTATCCAGAGCATTTGATCAAGCCCTTGGCAATTGCTCAATTTTTTGGACTAATCCTGATCATTTACAATAAAAGTAAAAGGTTATTGGAATGGGCCTACGGAGGGTTTATTTTAAACCTGGTATTTGCCATTATCGCTCATTATGTTTCCAAATATGGGAACGGTGCCCCAGCTGTGATCTGTCTTGCTCTATTGTTTACCACTTATTTTTTGGGTAACAAGCGAAGTTCCGTCCAATACTCAGATAGCATAGCCTTATCTGCATAGAGTTTGTTATTCAGAACGTTAGAAGCGGCCAATGGCCGCTTTTAATGTTTATAACATGTCCAAAATTTTCTTTTCCACTTCTATGGAATCCCATTTTTCGGCTATATCTGGAATTTGCATTACCTCTTTCATGATCTTTTCCTGCATATCCCCTATCGCCAGTGCTTCTGCATATGGTTTATCTGAAAAAGTGACCCTGCTATATACCGGAATCCATTTGTTCGGATGTTTCTTTGAAAACCATTTTTCGATTTTCTTTTGAAGTAAAAATTTCTGGTCAGCAGTTTTGCTGCTCATCTCAATAAAATTGCGATAGCTTAATTCAGCAATGGCATCCGCATTTGGTTTGCGCTGTTTTTGGTATTCTGAAAAAATAGTCTCCCAATCATCTCCATGCAGTCCCATCAACTGGTTAAGCACAAAAATATCTTCAAATCCTGCATTCATACCTTGCCCATAAAAAGGAACAATGGCGTGCGCTGAATCACCTACGAGTGCCACTTTATTCCAATATGTCCATGGGTAGCACTTCATGGTAACCATGGCGCTTGTAGGATTTTTGAAAAAATCCTTGGTTAGATTCTCAATTTCCTTCCTAACATTTGGAAAATAAGTCTTGAAGAAGTCCTGGGCCTCTTTTTTATTGGTAATGCTCTCAAACGACACAGGTCCTTCAAAAGGCAAAAAGAGTGTACAAGTAAAACTTCCATCAATATTGGGCATTGCGATGAGCATAAATTTCCCTCTGGGCCAAATATGAAAGGAATTTTTCTCCAATTTATGGGAACCATCCTCGTTGGGTGGAATGGTGAGTTCTTTATAGCCTACATTTATGAAACTTTGCGAGTAATCGAACCTACTTCGTCGCTGCATTTTGTGTCGTACCCTTGAAAAAGCACCATCGCAACCAAATATTAGATCGTATTGATATTCCTTCCATTCGCTTTTCTCCGTTTCACCAGTGTACAACTTGGCTTCCGGAAGGTTGATATCCCATACTTTTTCATTGAATTGAAATTTAGCCCCTGTTTCCTCAGCCAAATCAATCATTTTTCTATTTAAAATTCCTCTGGAGATGGACCAAATTGCCTCTCCATCCTTACCATATTTTTGAAAATAAACAGGCTTATCATTTACGTGCATTGCCCTTTTCTCCAAGGGAATTGCGATTTCCTTGATACTATTTTCCAAGCCGACTTCACGTAGTGACCTCCATCCCCTATTGCTCATGGCCAGATTAATTGAACGACCCGAAAATTCAACGGTCCGAATATCGGGTCTGCGATCAAACACCGTTACCTTATGTCCTCTTTTCTTTAAATAAATGGCTAGAAGCGACCCCACCAATCCAGAACCGATGATGGCTATATTTTTGGATGTCTGTATCATAAGTGCCTTTGGCCCAATTGGTGTTAAGCGATAAAAATAAGGAATAATGTGCGATTGAATTTGTTCTTCATTGTTCAAATGCTTGGTAATCCAGCTTCTTTTTTGTGGTAAATCCAACAGGAAAGTGAATTGTCATTCTTTTTCACATTTTTTAACATTTCAAAAAGGGCTTTTGGTATCAAAATTGACGTATATCTTATAAATATTCCGCTTCGGCGTCCATATATATGCAAAAGGTCCTTCATAAATTTATGAAGGACCTTTTCCCTTTTTGTACACTTCGACAATCCTTCGACAAGCTCAGGATGACACCAATGTGGTTATTTTATTCTAGAATCCCATCGACAATGCCATAGGCGATGGACTCTTCTGCTCCCATCCAATAATCGCGATCAAAATCTTTCATCACCTTGTCATAATCCTGTCCGCAATTTTCCGCCAAAATCTTCGCACCTAGTTCTTTTGTCTTGATGATTTCCTTGGCTTGAATTTCAATATTACTGGCCTGTCCGCGTGCTCCACCGCTAGGCTGGTGAATCATTACACGGGCGTGCGGCTGTATAAAACGTCTTCCTTTTTCACCCACGGACAACAGAATAGATCCCATTGAAGCCGCCAATCCAGAACAAACTGTGGAAACAGGGCTTTTTATTTGTTTTATGGTATCGTAAATCGCAAAACCAGAAGTCACATACCCTCCCGGGCTATTGATGATCAGCTGAATTTCTTTGTTATTTTGCAAATCCAAATAGAGCAAACGGTCTATAACGTGCTTTGCCGAATCATCATCCACCATTCCCCATAAAAACACTTTGCGCTCTTCGAGCAACTTTTCTTGGACCAACTCTTGTACCTTTCCTTTTTTTGAACTCATTCTTTAGGTTTTGAAAGTTTCAAAATTAATCAAATTCCAAAGAAGTTTTGGGTACAAGTGTTGCTCTTTGTTGAAATAAAATAATCAGGACTTTATCTCGACCTTTTCTGAAACCACATCTTTAATAGGGATCACAAACTTTCCATCTTTTGTGGTCAAGGTAAGTGAATTATTTTCAATAGCTTCAATAGTCCCCGTATGTCCAGCAATTACAACTTTGTCGCCCACGGCATAGGTCCTCCGGGTATAAAACGATCTTAAAAGGTCTGTTATCACATCCCTGGAACCCAATCCAAGACCTAAGGCAAAGGCCAGCAAGAACGCTCCCAAAATCATGGTAATGTTGTTTGTAATAATGGAGGTGTCAATTCCGGCTTGGTTCAAAGCGGTGATTGAAATAAAAATTACAATGATGTAAAACAGGAGATTGCTCACCAAATTAGATCCTCCAAACTCAAGGGAATCGAACAGTTTTTTCACTGTTTTCTTTACAAAATTTCCAATATAAAGGCCTATCATCATTAAGGCCAATGCGCTGAACAATCTTGGTAAATAGCGCAAAAGGTTTCCTATTTCTGTGGAAATGATCTCCCAACTTAAAATATCGGCGGCAACGATCAAGAACACCAAGAGCAAAAACCACTTGGCAAATCCAAGAATAACCTTTATTATATCTATTTTGAAATCTCCCTTGCCAAACAAATCCATATCATTGATTTTCTCGCTCAATGCATCTGCTTTGGCCAATTTCAGAATCTTACCAAGAATAAAAAGTATGATCTTGGTAACAATCCAGCCTATTAAAAGCACAATTAGTGCCCCGATTATTTTTGGCAAGGCCATGGCGATATCCCTTCCCATGGTGGTCAGGGAATCGAAGGTCAGGTTTTTCCATTCATTTATAGTTTCCATATTCGTAGTATTTTAAGTATTCAGATTAATTGTTTCCCAAAGTTTTAAAGAGTTTGCGCAGAGCGGAACCAACATTGAAAGAAAACAATGATGCTAGATCAAGAATCAACTTTGCGGCCGCAATGTCGTTCATTACCTTTTTCTTCATTCCTGGTGGAACCTCTTTTAAGGAGGCCTCCAACTCTCTAAATGGATTTCTTCTCTTCTTTGCCATCTACGGTAAGGTATTATAGATTTCCAATAGTTTTTCTTTTGCTCTCTTTAATCGCATCTTAACTGCGCTTTCCCCTATTTCCATTAGGGTTACAAGGTCTTTTATCGATGCTCCATCTTGATATTTCAGTAACAGGATGGATTTATCTTCTGCTGAAATAAGCTCCAAAGCCTGTTTTAGCTTATTGGTCTTCATCTCAAAAAGGCTTTCATCGGGTACTTCGGCGGTTAGCTTGTACTCCGAGTCTTCCACAGGAATGGATTTATCGCTCATTTTCCGCTGCTTGTTCCTATTTACATAGTTTACGCAGAAGTTATAGGTAAAAGAGTAAAGCCAAGTTGAAAACTTGGATTTACCTTTAAACATCTTCAGTTTTATGAACAATTGCAAGAAAACATCTTGCGTTAGATCCTCAGCTTCGTCCTGAGATCTTGCAAATCCATAGCATTTGTTATACACCATTCTTGCATAACGGTCGTACAGTTTACCAAACAGCAAAGGATTGTTGTTGGCCACAATCTTTTTCACCAACTCCTCATCCGATAGATGGGCATATGGGTCGTCTGCTTCCAATGATTTCTTATCAAGGTTATTTATAAGAATTAGAAACAGCCTTTTGAGAAAAGTCACTCTAACTGGATTGTGGTTATTGAATTGGTTGAAAATGTAACAGAAATATCACTTAATATAAATTAAAATCAAATTACATTTGAAAAAAAATCCAAAATGAGAACCGCCCCTCTATTGATCTTCGTGTTTATTGTTGTTTTATGGAGTTGTAAAAACCAACCCAAAACTGTCGAAAAAGAAGGGGTGCCAGAGCAAACCATCCCGGAAAAAATTGCACATGCCCACGGCTTCAAAAATTGGAAATCCGTACAAGAATTCACTTTTACCTTCAATGTTGATAGGGATACCACTCATTTTGAACGCACTTGGGTATGGAAACCAAAAACCAATGAGATTACCGCAATTTCCGAAAATGACACCCTGACTTATAATAGAAAATCCATGGATAGCATAGCTACCAAGGTCAATGCTGGTTTTATCAATGACCGTTATTGGATCTTGGCTCCTTTCAATCTCGTTTGGGATGCCAACAATTATACTTTTGAGCATACGGTGGGGGTTAGCTCCCCTATCAGTCAAAAACCTATGCAGAAATTGACCATTGTTTATGGCAACCAAGGTGGTTATACCCCTGGAGATGCGTATGATTTTTATTTTGGTGATGACTTTATCATTCGTGAATGGGTTTTTAGAAAAGCAAATCAACCTGAACCTTCAACGGTAACAACTTGGGAAGATTATGTGGAAATGGGCGGATTACAACTGGCCCAAGATCATAAGAAAGCTGAGGGTTCCTTTAGTTTAAACTTTACCAACCTAAAAGTTAACTAAAGCTGTTTTTTTCAGGCTTTGCTCCGTTTTAATCCCATGGTGACCATCAAAACCAAGAGCACACAACCCGTGAGCGTATAAAAACTATGTTTTAGCGAAGCTTCCTCGGCAACAAAACCCAAAATAACAGGACCCATTAAAAATCCCAAATAGCCTGTCCCTGCAATAAAGGAAACCCCTTTGGCCGAATCTACACCCCTCACATTTCCGCCAATGCGAAAAAGTTCAGGGATGATGACCGAAAAGCCAAGTCCATTGAGGGCAAAGCCAGCAATGGCCAATAGGGTATCTCCAGTTAGCACCAACCCGTAGCCCAAAGCTGCAACAACGGTTCCAAGGATAACAATTTTTACCGAGCCTATTTTTTCGCTGATACCATCTCCCAAAAAACGGCCAAGGGTCATGGCAATTGAAAATGCCAAAAAGCCCGAGCCTATCAGTGCTTCTGGAGCTAATGTTATCTCTTTTAGATAAAGACCGCTCCAATCTACAATTGCACCTTCACTACCCATGGTCACAAAAGCAATTATTCCAAGTAGAAACAGGGGTTTTAATAGCTTCAGGGAGAACTGTTCCTTGTCAACAACTGGGGAAACAATATGAATGTAGTTTTTGTAATAAAAAAGATGTATTACCAAAACAACCACCACGGTGACCGCCATATGTAATGCTGGATTTTCTATTACCGGAATCAAAAAGCTACCCAATCCAACAATAACACCACCCAAACTGAAAAATCCGTGAGCTGCTGACATAAAATTCTTTTTGTCCTCTTTTTCTATTTCCGTAACCAAAGTGTTCATAGCGATATCCGTTAGTCCGTTGGCCAGCCCAAAAACAAACAATGAAACCATGAGCAGATAATAATTGGGAGCCATCAAAGGGAAAATAGCTGTAAGGCTACACAGCAATACACAATACCAATTGGTTCTGCCAACCCCAAACCTATTGATAATCGCGGATGCCATCGGAAAAATGGTAAATACGCCAAGTGAAAGGCAGAAAATTGCGATTCCCAAGTCCGCCTTGTCAATATCCAATTTGTCTTTTACGGATGGAATGTATATTGCCCAAGTACCAAACCAAATGTTCAGACTTGTGAAAACCCAGGCCGGGGCAAAATATCTGGGATTGGAAAAAATCAATTGTAAGGATTTCATTGACAAAGCATATTGTTTCCACAAAATAACTATGGATTGATCAATGATTCATAGGATAGTTTATTCAAGAAATAGGCTATTTTATTCAATTTTAATCCATATAACATGTAAATAGGGTAATTTTACCATATGAAGCCTATACTTGAAGCCATCAATCTGCAAACAAATAGCTCACTTAAGGTTGAGAGTTATAACAATAAAAGCTATTGCGAATCGGCAGGATGGCATATTCATCCTGAATTTGAACTGGTTTTTGTAAAAAATGGCAATGGATGTTTGAATATTGGCTCCAAAAAAATGAACTACACCAACGGAACTTTGGTTTTTTTGGGTGGAAATATTCCACATGCGGATTTTGGAAACAAGGATAATGAAGACAATCTTGAAGTGGTCATCCAATTCAGAAAAGAGTTTTTAGTAGATAAACTAAAAGTATTCCCTGAACTTTTAGGAATTAAGGATTTGATTCAAAAATCAAAACAAGTAATGGTTTTCGGTTCAATTACCAAAGATGCATTGATGGAGAACTTCGAACGGTTTGAGCAGTTGGATAATCAAGGAAAATTAATCAATTTGCTCTCTATTTTGGATTATTTAAGTAGACATGGTGACTTTGTGCATCTTTTTGACTCCCCTCCAATCCACAAGTACAAAAAAAACGAGATCAACCGTCTTGAGGAGATTTTTGAGTATGTGAACTCCAATTATGCCAAAGATATTTCTGTATCCGAAATTTCTGGACAATTGGGATATACAGCCAATTCTTTTTGTAGGTTTTTTAAAAAAATGACCAAGAGAAGGTTTATGGATTTTGTGAACGCATATCGCATAGAGAAAGCGGTTGAAACCTTTAACGAAAATAACACCACGATTGCCTCGGTGATGTATACTACCGGGTTTAACGACCCTTCTTATTTTACAAAACAGTTTAAAAAATACCAGGGAGTAACCCCCAGTGTCTATTTGAAATCAAAATATGGCCAATCACTTGCTTAGAATACCACGCTTTAGAATCTGTCCAAAATTGTACATATCCGAGTAAGAGCAATAAAAAGGTGCTGGAGCCAATCGAATTACGTTGGGCTCACGCCAATCTGTAATCACACCATTTTTCATTAAATAATCGAACAAAGCCCTGCCCTCTCCATGCAAAAAGACAGAAAGTTGACAACCTCTTTCTTCCGGGGTAATGATTTCAAAAGAACTGGTGACTTCTTTATCAATTTCGTGCAGTACAAATTCAAGGTAAGCCACAATTTTCTTCTGTTTTTCAATCAAAGTCCGCATTCCAACCTCATCAAACAACTCCAAAGAGGCTAAATAGGGTGCTATGGAAAGTATCGGCGGGTTGCTCAATTGCCACGCATCTGCCGTATCAATTGGGTCGAACTCGGGTTTCATCAAAAACCTAGTTTCTTTTTTGGTACCCCACCAACCCTCAAAACGAGGTAGGTCTTTTTTACCTAAATGTCTTTCATGAACAAAAATACCGGAAGCATTACCGGGTCCGCTGTTCATATATTTATAACTGCACCAAGCAGCAAAATCCACTTCCCATTCGTGAAGTTCCAAAGCTATATTTCCGGCTGCATGGGCCAAATCCCAACCTACAACAGCTCCGACGGATTTTCCAGCACTTGTTATGGCTTTCATATCAAATACCTGCCCATTATAATAGTTCACGCCCCCTATTAAAACCAAGGCCAGTTCATCTCCAATTTCATCGATCTTTTGAAGGATATCTTCTTGCCTCCAAAAATGCTCTCCTTTTCGTTTTCTTACCTCCACTATGGCTTCTTCTGGGTCATATCCATGAAATCTTACCTGGCTTTGAAGCATATACTGATCGGAAGGAAAAGCCTTTTCTTCACATAAAATCTTGAATCTTTTTTGGGTAGGTCGATAAAACGATACCATCAACAAATGAAGATTAACGGTAAGCGTATTCATAACCGATATTTCCATTGGTTTTGCACCAACAACCTTTGAAAGTCCCTTTGCAAGACGTTCGTGATAATCCCACCAGGGTTTTTTGGCATAAAAATGACCTTCGACCGCGAGTTCCCGCCAATCTTTCATCACGTCATCAACAAACTTTTGGGTGCGCTTGGGTTGCAATCCCAATGAATTTCCCGTGAAATAGATAACTTCTTTTCCTGCTACTAGCGGATAGTGAAATTCATCTCGATATTTAGACAATGGGTCATCTGCATCCAACTGCTGTGCAAATTCCAAAGAATTTTGAAAGGTCATATAAAACAGTTTCTAATGAGTGTTGGTAAAGCTACTTCTTCTGGTCTAATTATTCCAGTCGCATTTCAATAATGTGCTTTTTAAAGCCCACTTTTTCATAGGCCTTTATAGCTGGGTCATTTTCATCATAAACCGTAAGACGTATTTCATTTAGCCCTTTTTTTGCCGACCAATCTTTAAGCGCCTGAATAATTTTGGAGTTCAATCCCCTGCCCCTATATTCTGGGAGGGTGTACATAAAACCCAGATATGAATAATATTCATGGTCCAGGTAATGCCTTGCCCTTCGTAATTGTGCATAACCAGATGCCACAATTTCCCCATTATGTTCAACAACAACTACACTGGAGTCTTCATCAGGAATCATTTGCTCAATATCATAATAACTTACAGGGTCTTCCTTTATCGTAATATCAAAGGGTCTTTCTGCATTGATGAGCTCTTGTTCAAATTGAAGAAGAACAGGTAGATCAGCATGCTTTGCTTCTCTTAATGTAAAATTGGCTAGCGACATATTAAACCATTAAAACAAATTGAATTCCAATGTACTTCTTTTCTATATTTTTACGAAAATTTATACATGCATTTCCTATCTCCATTATTGGAAAATTATATTGTTGAAAATTCGGAGACAGAACCTCCTCTATTGACTGAGCTTACCCGAGAAACACATTTGAAGGTAATTCAACCCCGAATGATCACTGGACATTTTCAAGGAAGAGTGCTTAGTTTACTTTCCAAGTTGATAAATCCAAAAAACATTCTGGAAATAGGAACGTACACTGGGTATTCCGCTATTTGTTTGGCAGAAGGGCTTCAAAAGGGCGGAGAACTCCATACTATTGAAATCAATGAGGAACTTCATCAAATGCAGCGTAAATATTTTGATAAAAGTGGTTATGGAGATCAAATTTTCCAACATA
Source organism: Flagellimonas sp. 2504JD1-5 (assembly GCF_053618295.1). Lineage (NCBI taxonomy): Bacteria > Pseudomonadati > Bacteroidota > Flavobacteriia > Flavobacteriales > Flavobacteriaceae > Flagellimonas > Flagellimonas sp. 2504JD1-5. The sequence continues at coordinate 1,804,812 of NZ_JBSIOU010000001.1, read as the reverse complement.
CCGGAGATGCCGTAAACATTATTCCATCATTGGATCTTTGTTTTGACCTGGTTTTTATAGATGCCCAGAAAGTAAATTATGACGCTTATTTTGAGGCTGCTATCCAGAAAACAACTTCTGGAAGCATAATTCTTTCAGACAATGTGCTGTGGTCGGGAAAGGTTGTGGAAATTGTTGACAAATCGGATAAAGCTACAGCTGCGCTTGTCGAATACAACAAAAAGCTTAAAAACGACCCAAGGGTGGAAACCGTTATTCTTCCGATCAGGGATGGACTTACTTTAAGCCGGGTTCGATAAACTTCTGATAGGTTTTATAAAAAAGGATTGCTGCTAGTATTCCCACCAATGCCCCCACCAAAATGTCCAAAGGAAAATGTACTCCTACATATATTCTACTATAGGAAAATAATAAAGGCCAAATAAAGAAAATCCAAGACCATTTTGCCCTTTCCCGGAGCAACAAATAAACCAACAAGCCAATTGCCATTGAACTTGATGCATGGCCGGAAAAGAAACTGTAATCCACCGGGGTCTTCAATATTCGAATAAGGGAATTTATGGTTTCATCATTGCAAGGTCTGGGCCGTGCAACCCAAGTTTTGACCGTTTGTGTCAAAAAGGTAATGAACACCGTCAGTAAAGAAACCAATCCAATTTGAACAAAGGCTTTTTTCCAGGGAAACTTGATTAAGAACAGTAATAAAAACAGTATAAAAAGAGGAATCCAACTTTTGATCTCTGTCACAGTCACCCAGAAATCATCAAATTGTTCTGTTCCGAGGGAATTAAGATAAATTAAAGTATCATGATCCCACTGCAAGAGTTTTTTGAACATGGTTACTTGGTACTCCTTTTAACGGCACCGGTAACTTCATCCACATTCTTCTTTACTTCATTGAGTTCTTTTCGGATATCTTTGGTAAAGTCGGTATCGATACCCTGTTTTTCAGCACTTTTCTGGATTTCACGCTTTATATCGTCCGTGGCATCCCGCAGCTGGCGCATACCCTTGCCAAGGCCTTTTGCTATTCCTGGAATTTTATCGGCACCAAATACCATGACCACTATAAAGAGGATAAAAAATATTTCGGCTCCGCTAATAAATAGAAAATGCATGCAACAAATATAATGAGAAGAGATTGGTAAATAAAAAAAGCCCTGTGAAATCACAGGGCTTTTTTTGTTTTATTTTAATTATTTGCCTTTGATATTCTCTTTGAACTTATCAAAGTCAGATTTCTCATCTTTAATTGGCCAAGCATTGTTGGTGGTATCAATATCAGCTGTTTCCAACTTTGGATCTATCACAATGCCCACAAGCTCTTTTTGGGAGGAAAGGACTCTTTTTACCTCAGCATCGTTTTTTCTCCAAATCTCAGCTGGGTAAGTTATATTCTCTTTGCTTCCATCGGCATAGGTATACTCAACGATCAATGGCATTGGAATACCTCCTGGCTTGTCAAAAGTTACCTCGTAGAAGTACTTGGGCTCCTTGACCTGTGCTCTTTCCGCCTCGGTCATGTTATCCATCATAAACTCTTTCAAGTTTGTGGAAGTTTCCAAAGGTGACTTTCCTTTTAACTCAGGATCATAGTCCTCACTATCTTCTTCGGCCAAATATACCAATGGGGGCAAATCAGCTTCAGTCAGATTTCTATCGGCCATATACTTTTCCATTTGCTTGGTAGGTTTGTTGGAAACGTAGTACTTTTTAACACCTTTCACACCAATATCCACATAATCTGTGGTATAGAACCACCCTCTCCAATACCAATCCAAATCCACTGCAGATGCATCTTCCATGGTCCGGAAGAAATCTTCGGGTGTTGGATGCTTAAATTTCCAACGTTGCGCATAGGTTTTAAAGGCATGGTCGAACAATTCCTCACCCATAACAGTTTCTCTTAAGATGTTCAACGCTGTGGCAGGCTTGCCATACGCATTCGGTCCTAATTGATAAACGTTCTCTGGATTGGACATGATTGGAGAAATATAGCTTTGATCTCCGGCCATGTAAGGCACTATTTTAGCTGCCTCCCCTCTTCGAGATGGATATTTATCGTTTGGAGCAATTACTTCGGGGTAGTTTTTACCAAATTCTTGCTCGGTCAAATATTGCATAAATGTGTCAAGACCTTCATCCATCCAACCCCATTGACGCTCATCAGAATTAACGATCATAGGGAAGAAATTGTGTCCTACTTCATGAATGATCACACTGATCATTCCATATTTTGTTCTATCGGAATAGGTGCCATCTTCATTCGGACGACCATAGTTCCAACAAATCATCGGATATTCCATACCTTGATTTTTGGCATGAACCGAAATTGCTTTGTGGTAAGGATAGTCAAATGTATGTTTTGAATAGGTCTTTAAGGTCTGAACAACTGCTTTGGTAGATTGTTCTTCCCAAAGTGGGTTACCTTCTTTTGGATACATGGAAACGGCCATAACATCTTTACCGCCAATTTTTACGGCCTGCATATCCCAAATAAACTTTCTTGAAGTGGCAAAACCATAATCACGCACATTGGTTGCCTTAAATTTCCATGTTTTCTTCTTTTCAGAAAAGGCTTTTTCCGCAGCTTCAGCTTCAGCTTGGGTAACTATAAGTACTGGCTTATCATACGACTTTTTAGCTTGCTTGTAACGCTTCATCATTTCTTTGGAAAAGACATCGTCCCTATTCTGAAGTACACCTGTGGCATCCAAGACATGATCCGCAGGAACTGTAATGCTTACATCGTAATTACCGAATGGAAGTGCAAATTCTCCACTTCCCCAAAATTGATGGTTTTGCCATCCTTCAACATCACTGTAAACAGCCATTCTTGGAAAGAACTGTGCAATTACATAGGCCCTGTTACCGTCTTTTGCAAAATATTCATAACCTGAACGACCTCGTCCTAATACGTGATTATTGATGTTGTACCACCATTTGATGGAAAATGAAATCTGCTCCCCACTTTTCAACGGCTTAGGTATATTTATCCGCATCATTGTCTGATTAATGGTATGGGACAAAGGTCTACCGTTGGCGTCCTTTACAAATTCAATATTAAAACCTCCATCAAAAGGTTCATTGATATAGGTATTTGTGAAATTGCCTGCCGTGTAGGCAAAATTTACACCACCACCATTTCTTAATGGGGATTTGGAGTCTTTTGCCCGGACATTCTGATCCAGTTGTACCCAAAGAAATTCTAAATCATCTGGTGAGTTATTGAAATAGGTAATGGTCTCTTCGCCATAAATTTTTTGATTCTTATCATCAAGCTCAATATTCATTACATAATCGGCTCGCTGCTGATAGTAATCTGGCCCTGGTGCTCCTGAAGCGGAACGATAGGTATTCGGGGTGGCGAACTCCTCATATAACTGTTTGAACTTACTCTGATTATAATGGCCGGGCTCCCTTTTTTCCTCGCCTTCTTCTTGGGCTACGGCCAAAGCACCAAAAAGGAACAGCATGGAAGCAAAACAATACTTGATTTTGAACATTTTATTTTTGATTTTAAACGGTGAAAAATAGGTTTTTTTTAACCAATTTTTAAGGATCAGTTATAAGTTTAACATTCCTTTATTATTCTCGCGGATAAGCACAAAACTCTTCTTTTGCCCTTTCCATTTGATATGTACTATATTCTGTTGTTCTTCGAACAGATCGGTTAATATTTCATTTTGAACGGTTATTGTTTTTACTTCGGGAAAGCTCACATCGGTTAACTCTAAATAACAGATAACAACATCGTTATCATAACGCTTGCCCAGAAAAGAGTAATCAACGTTTTCGTTGTTTAAAGTAATTGCGAATTTGGTCTTGAAGTATTTTTTGATATAATCATCGGCCACCTTGGATTCCTTTTCCGTAGCAAGTTCTGCCTTGACACCATATCGTTCTTCAAGAACTTGTTCAAGATCATCTATAAAGATCCGACTTGTAATTTGAAATGCGGCATCCTTTTTTGAATAGACCATATTGGTGACGCTCACATAGAATTTATGCGATATTGTAAAGGAAAATGAAAGGATGATCAAAAGTAAAAAGGCTACTTTTTTTCCCATTTTTAAGTGCATTCTATGGTAATAGACCTTCTTGTTCAATTTATGTTACGTTTTAAATGTTAAAATTGATTCTCGACTTTTCCTTCAACTGGCACAGGATGACAGCTCGATATGACCTTCCACTCCAACTATCCAACTATCCAACTATCCAACTATCCAAAAATAACAAAGGGTATGCCAAAAGTACTAGTCGATATTGTTGTTCTGTCTATACGTTCTGCTCTTCAACACCATAAAGTCCCATATTCTTAATTTATCTTTTGAGTTCACCACGGTTTGAAACTCCTCATCCACCTCGCAGAAATACATAAAGTCATCTATTTTTTCTAAGGGAATCTTCAAAGTTGTTACAAAAAGTGAATCCACATAAAAGCCTTGCACGTGTTGGGTACGAGCATATGCTTTATCCACTTTAACCCTGTTCTTCAGCATTTTTGTTCTTCCAGTAATGGCATTTATGATGGGATCCAATGGAGGTGTTAAAATCATTCCAACATTAAACTTTCCAAATGTCGCCTGCTGTAATTTACGTTCACTTTGTGTTGGTATTTTAGCATGGGCATTGGGTAATCCCAACGCTTCGGCACTAACATCTTTTTCCAACTGTAAACCATCCAAATCTTGGTCAAGATCTCCTGATAGATTATAGGGTTTTACGACAACTTCTTCCAATTCGTTCACAAATTCTTCCAAAGGAACCGATATAAAACTGGTATTCAAAAGTACCTTATCAACAATCAACATTTTTCTTTTGAACTGGACGGCGGAAAAAACCAAGGTATCGGTAAGTTTAACGGGAATTGAAAAATTTCCGTTAACATCAGTGATAACGGCCCTGGTTGAACTAACATTTTGCACCACTACACCAACAACATCTTTATCCAGGCTATAAACTCTTCCCTGGAGTACTTTCTGCATTGTTTCCTGAGCGACTCCAAATAAGGTAAATAAAGAAAATAGTATAAAAAGTAATTTATTCCTCATCCAATTCAGCCAAATAGGTTTTGCTGTGGGTAACCAAAAAATCGATCAACTGGAATTCATTTTCCTTCTTCAGTAGGGTATTGGAAGGAACCTTATCATCACAATACAGCAGAAAAGCATCAATTTGATCCTGTGGAAGTTTTAAATCGACCACAAAAAACTCATCATCATAAACGTGTCGAAGTACCTCGCTTACCTTCAAAGGTTCAGATTCTCCATCTTCGCCTTTTTTCTTGGATAAGGATTTATATAAAAGCTTAAAGATATTTCCAATATTAAGTCCATCGCGCATTCCTCTCTCGGTGCGTGACATAGCAATGTTTTCTACTTCCGTTCCCCGGTCAATTTCATATTCAAACCCCTTAAAATCCTCATTTTGCATTTCAAGGAACTTTTTTTGATTCTCTGGACTGACCACCACCTCATCTAGTTCGGTAATCTTTTCTGTCACCTCTACCACCAATCGGTTGTTTCGTAATATTTCCTCTGTTATCACAACAACTTCCAGTTGATAGTTCACTGCGGTAAAAACCAACTGATCACCCTCTTTGACCATTATAAAAAATTCACCTTCATCATTGGTGATTGTAGCCGTTTCGGCAGTTGCATTGATAACATTCTCATTCGGTACATTTGCCCCTCGATAAAGCACCTTTCCTCGAAGAGCTTGCCTACTTTCTTGAGCAATGGCAACCGTTGTGAACACTACAGAAAACAAAACCAAAAAGAGGTCTTTCATAAACATAAAGATTTAGTTGAAGTTAAAGAAAACTCTTGAAGTCCACATAAAAAAATAATGTCGTTCTAAACTTTTGTTAATTCTATCCAATAAACCAATTAAACTCCTTCCCATTCACCTTTGAACTATGGTATTTTGACGGTAATAATTAGAATAATCCAAACATATCAATAGTTTTGCGGTTTACGTTTGGAAATCCTCAAATAACAAACACTGTGAAAACGCGAATTGTACATTTGATCATTGGCCTACTTATGATCAGCTCTCTTAAGGGACAGATAAAAATTGGTGATAATCCACAAACTTTAGATCCCTCCTCCGTTCTTGAATTGGAAAGCACATCCAGGGTACTTGTAATAACCAGGGTGACCGATGCCCAAATGAATACCATTACCCCATTGCGAGGGGCTTTGGTTTATAACATTGACCAAGGATGCATTCATTACTACGATGGTACGGATTGGGTAAATATCTGCGAGGCGCTCGACAATTCGTTTACGGTAAGTACCGAGGCTGTTTTCAATCAATTTTCAAGAGATAGCACGGTAGTGGTAACCCAGACAGATGACAACTATAATTTTGAGGTAAACCTTATCACGGGAGACAACATTGTACCCACTTCCATAAACGGTGATGTTCATGTTCAACCAAGTTCAATTACCGGAGGACTGTTACAAGACGCCACTATCACATTTGACAAACTTGCCGATGGTGAAAACACGGGCGAAGTGTTACAATGGAACGGTAATGAATGGATTTTGGTGGATGAAACCGGACTTGTGGTCACCGAGGTCGATGGAGAAATTGGCAACGAAGTATTGGATGCAACCGCAGGAGGTTCATTGGTTCGTTCGGGAGCAGGTACTGACGTGGATCCTTTTACGTTGGATGTAAGCGATGGAGGTATCAACAATGCGGAATTGGCCACTGATGCAGTAACCACGGATAAAATCCAAATCGGAGCTGTAAATACAGATGACATAGCCAATTTAGCGGTGACAAATATTAAATTGGCCACTGATGCCATAACCAGTGATAAAGTTCAAGATGGACAGATAACTAGGGCCGATATAGCAGATGATGCTATAGATACAGCTAAGATAGGTACGGCCGGATTAGCGGAAGCAAATAGAATATTGGGAACCGATAACGCCGGTGACCCACAATGGCAAGACGCATCCGATCTTGCAACAAGTTTGGGAGAAGATGTAATATCAACCAACGGATCCATTTCGGGAGTCCAAAATGATGCTACACTTGTTGCCATGGACCTTGAAGTCAATGTTGATGGAACCACTATAGAAGTAGATGCCACAAACGGGGTGCAAATTGCTGATGATGGGGTTTCTAATGTCAAGCTAGCAGATAATTCAGTTAACACTTCAGAGATAATTGACAATGCCGTAACAACCGTGAAGATTCTGGACGCCAACGTGACCGATGTTAAACTTGCCAACGATGCGGTGACCAATGCCAAGATAGCCGACAATGCCGTGACCACCGCCGAGATAGGGACAGCCG
>NZ_JBSIOU010000001.1:1522768-1797398 GCF_053618295.1 Flagellimonas sp. 2504JD1-5 | reverse complement strand
TATTCGTAGGCGACGCGACCAACACCGCAGCAGGCGTGACCATGTCGGGAGACGCCACCATCGACAACGCCGGGGCCGTAACAATAGCCAACGATGCCGTAACAACCGTGAAGATTCTGGACGCCAACGTGACCGATGTTAAACTTGCCAACGATGCGGTGACCAATGCCAAGATAGCCGACAATGCCGTGACCACCGCCGAGATAGGGACAGCCGGTGCCGGGGATGCCAACAGGGTCCTGACCACAGATGGGGCCGGTGACCCGCAATGGGAGGACAGGGCCAACTTTGCCTCATCCGCGCTCAACAACGCACAGATATTCGTAGGCGACGCGACCAACACCGCAGCAGGCGTGACCATGTCGGGAGACGCCACCATCGACAACGCCGGGGCCGTAACAATAGCCAACGATGCCGTAACAACCGTGAAGATTCTGGACGGTGACGTTACTCCTGCTAAAATTGAACCGTCGGCCACAAATGGACAAGTATTAACAACGGTTGCCGGGGCAGCAGTTTGGCAGAGCCCATATCATGCAATTGGAAAAGTAAATTCTGCTACGGCGGCAAACATATCCGGGGCTTCCATAACATCTATTGGTACCGGTAATTATCAAGTAAATTTTTCAGCTAGTGCTTCTTCAATTGATTACGTAATCCAACTAAGTGTCTTAAATGCCGGAGCTAATGGATATTCAATTGAGGTCGTCACCCAGACAGCAAACAATTTTACAGTTCAAATTTCAGACTCATCAGGAGCCGGGGTAGATGCTTCTTGGTATTTTACGGTAACAGATTTTTAGGCTTTGAAAAAGTTTCTTTACATACTATTTTTGTTCTTGGCAGTTGTTATCAACGCCCAAACCGCCCTATACAATAGCGGTAACATTCGTATTCACAACAATGGAAATATCGGTTTTCATACGGATTTGATCAATGATTCCGCTTTTGACCAAAATCAGGGGTTGGCTGGTTTTTACGGTAATAATGTGATTCAGGTGCAAGGAAGCATTACTCCAACATTTAACGATGTGGAATTTATGGTGCCAAACAATGTTTTTTTACAGACTTCGATTAATGTACTCAACAATACCAACTTCATTGATGGAAATGTACTCACGCCCCAGAATAACCAGGCCATCAACCTTAATTTTATGGATACTGGTTTCTTTACCGGGGAAAACGATGCCTCCAAGGTGTCGGGCTTTGCTGCGATAACCAATCGGGACTTTTTCTCGTTTCCAGTTGGTGATCAGGACCAATTAAGACCACTGCTTCTTGAATCCGAATCGGCAACCCCTATGGCCGTTTGTGCTTATTTTTTTGAGAATCCATCCAATCCCTCCTCAATTTTGGAAAACTTCAATGTTCAAGAAAAAGTACGTAACATCGGTACAGTTACCGAAAGGGAGTTTTGGATTGTACAGAGTGACATTCCGGCGCAAGTAACTATCAGCTGGAACCAGCGTAGCGATTTAACGGCAATTCCAAATGCTACTGCAGAATCCATAATTGTAGTAGGTTGGAGTAAGGCTTCAAGTAGATGGGTCGTAATCGGAAATACCGCTGTTAGTGGAGACATCACCCAAGGTTTTGTAACTTCTGAAACTTTTGTTCCAAGTGAATTTGCAGCAATTACCTTTGGTACTATTCCATTACCAACAGATACCTTCGCGGTCAATAATCCTACCCTGGGTAATTATTTTTTAAGTCCGAATAATGATGGTGTAAATGATTTTTTAGTTATTGATGGCATGTCAGAATCTCCAAATAACAGTTTGAGAATATTTAATCGTTTTGGACAAAAAGTATTTGAAAAAATCAATTATGTAGACGAATTTCGGGGAGAATCCAACACTGGAAATTTTATTTTAAATCAAGATATTGGACTCCCGGAAGGTGTCTATTACTATTTGATTACTCTTGACGACTTGGAGCTTGAATACCAGGGTTTTCTGTTTCTTGATAGATAAGTAAGAAAAATACTTCAAACCGTGATTCTAAACCACTTAGAATTAGAACATTAAAATCAATTTCTTCGTTTTACAACATTCTTTTCCCACTACACAACATTTAGTGGTACTTGTCTTTACATCCATGTATTTTTAGGCGACCGCCAAATCAGTTGTAATGAAATTGACAAGAATATTATCCTTTTTTGCCCTATTTTTTTCAGTATTTGTTTTTTCTCAGGTTAAAGTTGGTTCCAATCCCAATACAATAGATTCTGCATCCATCTTTGAATTGGAAAGTTCAAACAAAGCACTTGTTTTAACGAGGTTAACATCTGCGCAAATGCAAAGCATTAATCCTTTGCACGGTGCCATAATATATAATATTGAAACTTCATGTGTACATTATTATAATGGGAGTCAATGGATAAACCTCTGTAATTCTTCCAATCAAGCAGGCTTTTCTTTTATTGACAATGGAGACGGCACATTTACAATCAACTACGACAACGGAACAGTTTTTACATCTCCAAACTTAACAGGACCCGAAGGACCACAGGGGCCAGCAGGTGCAGATGGAGCCGATGGAGCTGATGGCGCAACAGGACCCGCAGGACCACAGGGACCAGCAGGTGCAGATGGAGCCGATGGCGCAACAGGACCCGCAGGGCCGCAGGGACCGCAAGGAATACAAGGATTGCCAGGGGCCGATGGAACTGATGGAGCTGATGGAGCTGATGGAGCAACAGGACCCGCAGGGCCACAAGGGCCACAAGGAATACAGGGATTGCCAGGTGCCGATGGCGCAACAGGACCCGCAGGACCACAGGGACCAGCAGGTGTCGATGGAGCTGATGGTGCAACAGGACCCGCAGGGCCGCAGGGACCACAAGGAATACAAGGATTGCCAGGGACCGACGGAACTGATGGAGCCGATGGCGCAACAGGACCAGAAGGACCACAGGGACAGATAGGATTGACCGGGCCGGAAGGGCCGCAGGGACCACAAGGAATACAGGGGCCAGCAGGTGTCGATGGTATCGATGGCGCAACAGGACCACAGGGACCACAAGGACCAGCAGGTGCCGATGGAGCCAACGGGGCAACAGGACCCGAAGGACCGCAAGGACCGCAAGGACCGCAAGGACCGGCAGGTGCAGATGGAGCCGATGGCGCAACAGGGCCCGAAGGACCCACAGGGCCACAGGGACCGATAGGATTGACCGGGCCAGCAGGACCACAAGGAATACAAGGATTGCCAGGTGTCGACGGAGCTGATGGAGCAACGGGACCTGCAGGACCGCAAGGACCAGCAGGTGTCGATGGTGCCGATGGCGCAACAGGACCCGCAGGACCACAGGGGCCAGCTGGTGCGGATGGAGCCGATGGCGCAACAGGACCCGCAGGGCCGCAGGGACCGCAAGGAATACAAGGATTGCCAGGTGTCGACGGAGCTGATGGAGCAACGGGACCTGCAGGACCGCAAGGACCAGCAGGTGTCGATGGTGCCGATGGCGCAACAGGACCCGCAGGACCACAGGGGCCAGCTGGTGCGGATGGAGCTGATGGTGCCGATGGCGCAACAGGACCCGCAGGACCACAGGGACCGGCAGGTGCAGATGGAGCCGATGGCGCAACAGGACCCGCAGGGCCGCAGGGACCGCAAGGAATACAAGGATTGCCAGGGGCCGATGGAACTGATGGTGCAGATGGTGCAACAGGACCGCAGGGGCCAATAGGATCGACCGGACCGCAAGGACCAGCAGGTGTTGATGGAGCTGATGGAACCGATGGTGCAACAGGACCTGAAGGGCCCGCAGGACCACAAGGAATACAGGGATTGCCAGGGGCCGATGGAGCCGATGGCGCAACAGGGCCCGAAGGACCCACAGGGCCACAGGGACCGATAGGATTGACCGGGCCAGCAGGACCACAAGGAATACAAGGATTGCCAGGTGTCGACGGAGTTGATGGAGCAACGGGACCTGCAGGACCGCAAGGACCAGCAGGTGCCGATGGTGCCGATGGCGCAACAGGACCGCAAGGACCACAGGGGCCAGCAGGTACGGATGGAGCCGATGGCGCAACAGGACCCGCAGGACCACAGGGACCAGCAGGTGCCGATGGAGCCGACGGGGCAACAGGACCGGCAGGGCCACAGGGACCGATAGGATTGACCGGACCGCAGGGACCAGCAGGTGTTGATGGAGCTGATGGAGCTGATGGTGCAACAGGACCCGAAGGACCCACAGGGCCGCAGGGGCCGCAAGGAATACAAGGATTGCCAGGTGTCGATGGAGCCGATGGCGCAACAGGACCCGCAGGACCACAGGGACCAGCAGGTGCAGATGGAGCCGATGGTGCAACAGGACCCGAAGGACCGCAGGGGCCACAGGGAATACAAGGATTGCCAGGTGCCGATGGAGCCGATGGTGCAACAGGGCCGCAAGGACCACAGGGACCAGCAGGTGCAGATGGCGCTGATGGTGCAACAGGACCGCAAGGACCACAGGGATTGCCGGGTGCAGATGGCGCTGATGGCGCAACAGGACCTCAGGGACCAGCAGGTGCCGATGGTGCAACAGGACCGGCAGGACCACAGGGGCCAGCAGGCACGGATGGAGCTGATGGCGCAACAGGGCCCGAAGGACCCGCAGGACCACAGGGGCCAGCAGGCGCGGATGGAGCTGATGGCGCAACAGGACCGCAAGGACCACAGGGATTGCCGGGTGCAGATGGCGCTGATGGCGCTACAGGACCTCAGGGACCAGCAGGTGCCGATGGTGCAACAGGACCGGCAGGACCACAGGGGCCAGCAGGCACGGATGGAGCTGATGGCGCAACAGGGCCCGAAGGACCCGCAGGACCCACAGGGCCGCAAGGAATACAAGGATTGCCAGGGGCCGATGGAGCCGACGGTGCAACAGGACCCGCAGGACCGCAAGGACCAGCAGGTGTCGATGGTGCCGATGGCGCAACAGGACCGGCAGGACCACAGGGGCCAGCTGGTGCGGATGGAGCTGATGGTGCCGATGGCGCAACAGGACCCGCAGGACCACAGGGGCCAGCAGGTGTCGATGGAGCTGATGGTGCAACAGGACCCGCAGGGCCGCAGGGGCCGCAAGGAATACAAGGATTGCCAGGTGCCGATGGAGCCGATGGTGCAACAGGGCCGCAAGGACCACAGGGACCAGCAGGTGCAGATGGCGCTGATGGTGCAACAGGACCGCAAGGACCACAGGGATTGCCGGGTGCAGATGGCGCTGATGGCGCAACAGGACCTCAGGGACCAGCAGGTGCCGATGGTGCAACAGGACCCGCAGGACCACAGGGACCAGCAGGGGCCGATGGAGCTGACGGGGCAACAGGACCCGCAGGGCCACAAGGACCTCAGGGACCAGCAGGGGCCGATGGTGCAACAGGGCCAGAAGGACCGCAGGGGCCACAGGGAATACCCGGAGCTGATGGAGCCGACGGTGCAGATGGTGCAACAGGACCCGCAGGGCCACAAGGACCTCAGGGACCAGCAGGTGTTGATGGAGCTGATGGAGCCGATGGTGCAACAGGACCCGAAGGACCCACAGGGCCGCAGGGGCCGCAAGGAATACAAGGATTGCCAGGGGCCGATGGAGTCGACGGTGCAACAGGACCTGAAGGACCGCAGGGACCACAAGGATTGCCGGGTGTCGATGGAGCCGACGGTGCAGATGGCGCAACAGGACCGCAGGGGCCGATAGGATTGACCGGACCGCAAGGACCGATAGGATTGACCGGGCCGGAAGGACCACAGGGATTGCCGGGTGTCGACGGAGCTGATGGAGCAACGGGACCCGCAGGACCGCAAGGACCACAGGGACCAGCAGGTGTCGATGGAGTCGATGGCGCAACAGGACCCGCAGGACCACAGGGACCAGCAGGGGCCGATGGAGCTGACGGGGCAACAGGACCCGCAGGGCCACAAGGACCTCAGGGACCAGCAGGGGCCGATGGTGCAACAGGACCGCAGGGACCACAAGGATTACCCGGAGCTGATGGATCTGATGGAGCTGACGGTGCAACGGGACCCGAAGGACCGCAGGGGCCACAGGGAATACAAGGATTGCCAGGGACCGATGGAGCCGATGGAGCAACAGGGCCCGAAGGACCGCAGGGGCCAGCAGGACCACAGGGGCCAGCAGGTGCGGATGGAGCCGATGGTGCAACAGGACCCGCAGGACCACAGGGGCCAGCAGGCGCGGATGGGGCTGACGGTGCAACAGGACCGGCAGGACCACAGGGGCCAGCAGGTGCCGATGGAGCCGACGGGGCAACAGGACCCGAAGGACCGCAGGGGCCACAGGGATTACCCGGAGCTGATGGTGCTGATGGAGCCGATGGCGCAACAGGTCCACAGGGACCTCAAGGACCACAGGGATTGCCGGGTGTCGATGGAGCCGACGGTGCAGATGGTGCAACAGGACCAGAAGGACCGCAGGGACCACAAGGAATACAGGGATTGCCAGGGGCCGATGGTGCAACAGGACCCGCAGGGCCGCAAGGAATACAAGGATTGCCAGGGGCCGATGGTGCTGATGGCGCAACAGGACCACAGGGACCAGCAGGTGCAGATGGGGCTGACGGTGCAACAGGACCGCAGGGGCCGATAGGATTGACCGGACCGCAAGGACCGGCAGGTGCAGATGGAGCTGACGGTGCAACAGGACCCGCAGGGCCACAGGGACCCGCAGGCGTCGATGGAGCCGACGGTGCAACAGGGCCGGCAGGGCCGCAGGGACCAGCAGGGGCCGATGGAGCTGATGGAGCAACAGGACCGGCAGGTGCCGATGGAGCCGACGGTGCAACAGGACCCGCAGGGCCACAAGGACCTCAGGGACCAGCAGGGGCCGATGGTGCAACAGGACCCGAAGGACCCACAGGGCCGCAGGGACCAGCAGGTGTTGATGGAGCCGACGGTGCAACAGGACCTGAAGGACCGGCAGGACCACAGGGATTGCCAGGTGCCAATGGAGCCGACGGTGCAACAGGACCGGCAGGACCACAGGGGCCACAAGGAATACAAGGATTGCCAGGTGCTGATGGAACTGATGGAGCTGATGGCGCAACAGGGCCCGAAGGACCCACAGGGCCACAGGGACCGATAGGATTGACCGGGCCAGCAGGACCACAAGGACCAGCAGGTGCCGATGGAGTCGACGGTGCAACAGGACCTGAAGGACCGCAGGGACCACAAGGATTGCCGGGTGTCGATGGAGCCGACGGTGCAGATGGCGCAACAGGGCCCGAAGGACCCACAGGGCCACAGGGACCGATAGGATTGACCGGGCCAGCAGGACCACAAGGACCAGCAGGTGCCGATGGAGCCGACGGTGCAGATGGCGCAACAGGACCAGAAGGACCCGCAGGGCCACAAGGACCACAAGGAACACAGGGATTGCCTGGGGCCGATGGAACTGATGGTGCAGATGGCGCAACAGGACCCGCAGGACCACAGGGACCACAAGGAATACAGGGATTGCCAGGGGCCGATGGCGCAACAGGACCCGCAGGACCACAGGGACCAGCAGGTGCAGATGGAGCCGATGGAGCAACAGGACCGCAAGGACCACAGGGATTGCCGGGTGCAGATGGCGCTGATGGTGCAGATGGTGCAACAGGGCCAGAAGGACCGGCAGGTGTTGATGGAGCTGATGGCGCAACAGGACCCGCAGGACCACAAGGACCGGCAGGTGCCGATGGAGCCGACGGGGCAACAGGACCGGCAGGGCCACAGGGACCGATAGGATTGACCGGGCCGCAGGGACCAGCAGGGGCCGATGGAGCTGACGGGGCAACAGGACCGCAGGGACCACAAGGAATACAAGGATTGCCAGGGGCCGATGGTGCCGATGGCGCAACAGGGCCCGAAGGACCCGCAGGGCCACAAGGAATACAGGGATTGCCAGGTGTCGATGGAGCCGATGGCGCAACAGGACCCGCAGGTGCAGATGGAGCCGATGGCGCAACAGGACCCGCAGGACCACAGGGATTACCAGGCGCTGACGGGGCAACAGGACCGCAAGGACCACAAGGAATACAGGGATTGCCAGGGGCCGATGGTGCCGACGGTGCAACAGGACCCGAGGGACCACAGGGGCCAGCAGGTGCCAATGGAGCTGATGGTGCAACAGGACCGGCAGGGCCACAAGGAATACAGGGATTGCCAGGTGTCGATGGAGCTGATGGTGCAACAGGGCCACAGGGGCCCATAGGATTGACCGGGCCGGAAGGACCGGAAGGACCACAAGGAATACAGGGATTGCCAGGCGTCGATGGAGCTGATGGTGCAACAGGGCCACAGGGGCCCATAGGATTGACCGGGCCGGAAGGACCGGAAGGACCACAAGGAATACAGGGATTGCCAGGCGTCGATGGAGCCGATGGCGCAACAGGGCCCGAAGGACCCACAGGGCCGCAGGGGCCGATAGGATTGACCGGACCGGAAGGACCACAAGGAATACAGGGATTGCCAGGTGTCGATGGAGCTGATGGTGCAACAGGGCCGCAGGGGCCACAAGGATTGCCAGGGGCAGATGGAACTGATGGTGCAGATGGCGCAACAGGACCCGCAGGACCGGCAGGGCCGCAGGGACCAGCAGGTGCCGATGGAGCAACAGGACCGGCAGGACCCGCGGGACCCACAGGACCACAAGGAATACAAGGATTGCCAGGGGCAGATGGAGCTGATGGTCTTGATGGAGCAGATGGCGCAACAGGTCCACAGGGGCCTCAAGGACCTCAAGGACCAGTAGGTCCACCTCAAACTTTAAGCAAAGCAGGAATCACCATTACTTTAAGTGATGGTGGGGGATCAGTTGATGAAACTGTTACAACACTTTCTCAAGACACTTCCACGGGAGTGATAACATACACAAATGAGAATGCTGCAAATCAAACAGCGAACACCGTTGGCGCGGAAACCGATAATAGTATCACAGTAGGTGCAAATGGTGGTGCTTATTACGAAAGTCCAATAAAAGCATTCGGAAAAATTGCGTCAAATGGATCTGTGTTGAGAGCAACTCCAGGCATAACGGTCACCAAATTGGGTGGAAACGGCCGCTATCGAGTTAATTTACCTGTTGGAATAGTATCGGACGCCAACTATATAATCCAATTAACCCAGCCAGGAAGAGGCGGTGCTGGAAATGATGATCCCGGAATATCATATAACAACCAAACACCAGCTGGCTTTGAGGTTATTATCGGTGACAATGACAATGGTGCCGGCAATCGATTTAGATTCAACTCTGAATTTATGTTTACCATTTTAGATTTATAGATAACTATGAGACAAGTATTTACAATATTAAGTTTTGTTCTAACCATCAATACCGCCTTTGCTCAAATTGAGGCAGGTCTATTGTTTAGCCTTACCACAGCTAGCACCTCAGAAATAAATGCCATTACTGGTACGCAACAGGGGCAAATGTTATTCAATACAGATACTCGTGAACTATATATTTTCAACGGTGCAAATTGGGTGACTACTTCAAATTCTAACTGGCTTTTAACCGGAAATGTGGGTGGCAACGGATCCTTTTTAGGAACAACCAATGATGTAAGTATGGACATAAGATCCAACAATGTTAGTACT
Organism: Flagellimonas sp. 2504JD1-5; assembly: GCF_053618295.1. Classification (NCBI taxonomy): domain Bacteria; kingdom Pseudomonadati; phylum Bacteroidota; class Flavobacteriia; order Flavobacteriales; family Flavobacteriaceae; genus Flagellimonas; species Flagellimonas sp. 2504JD1-5. The sequence goes on along the minus strand of NZ_JBSIOU010000001.1, from coordinate 1,787,813 downwards.
CTTGAGTTTGGAAGACGGCAAACACTTGGGTTAGTACAAAACTATCTTGATTATACCGATGGAAACCAATACCTAACTTACGTTAAAGGTCAGAATGGAGTCTCAGCTTTACAATTTCAAGCAGATGCCGCTGCTTTTTACAAACCCATGTTCTTTACCAACAGCGACGGGAATTTTAGACTTAAAGGAAGTGCCGCTGGAACCGATTTTTTTGAAATTGGGTCCAATGGAGTTTCCAATAATGGCGAACTGGAATTTATTATCGCTGATGATGGTGCCGAGCCTTTCCTTTTTAAACGCTTTGATTATAGAGACCAACAACTAAAAGAGCTTTTTAGAATTCAAGGAAGCGCAAATAGTCTTAATGCAAAACCTCGTGTAGGTGTAAATACAGGGCAAATGGCTAATTCTACTTTCGAGGTGAATGGATCCATGTCTACCTCAATTGTAAGAATCACAAGCAGTATCACCCTTACAGAAGATCATCATACTATTATAATGACAGGTGGTTTTGCGAACATAACCTTACCCAATGCAAACAGTTGTCAAGGAAGGGTTTACATTATTAAAAATTACTCCGGAAGTAACAGATCCTGCTCTAGATATCGGACGGATAACGGAGGGACCAGCACTCAAATACGTAATGGAGGGTGCTATGTTTTACAGAGCGATGGTGTAGAGTGGCAGCAAATAGTAAGGGATTAAACAATTTAATCATAGATAAATTCAAAATCGACACTGACAGTTTAACTAAATAAATATTATCGCCAAATCGAGTATTTCAATGAGCACATGTTAAAATCAAAAAACCATACAAAATCATTATTACTAGGATTCAGTGTATTCTTGACTACATTTTCCTGGGGGCAAGATGCGTTTCATAACTACGGGAATCTTCAATTTCATGGTTCGGCTTCAGTTGGCTTCCACATTGATTTGATCGATGATGGTATATTTGAAAATAATCAAGGTCTTACCGGATTTTACAGTCCAAATCAACTTACCATATCCGGATTATCCAACCCCATTTTTGAAGACATCGAAATTGTTACGGATAATGGTCTCCTCCTAAATACGTGGATAGGCGTTACAAACAATGCCAATTTTGTGATAGGGGATGTCTTGACCGCGAAAACCTCATCCAATAATCACCTCAATTTTATTGGTTCCGCATTTGATGTTGGAACTGGTGATCTTACGCATGTTAATGGATATGTAGGTGCCACCAGTAAAGAAATAGTTACTTTTCCCATTGGGGATGGCAACCGATTAAGATACCTTACCTTGACCTCAATTGCCCCGAATAACTTGGCCAAGTGTGCCTATTTTTTTGAAAATCCAAATAATCCCATTTCATTAGGACAACAATTTGATACGAACAACAAAGAATTCGAGGACCTTCAAATAAGTGAGCTGGAATTTTGGAGATTGGAAAGTAGCCAAAATTCTGTAGTAACACTAACATGGGATTTAAGCAGTAATGCTGATCTTTTAGCAGAAACCATGGATAATCTTACCGTTGTTGGTTGGAATAAAAGGGGAAATCGTTGGGAACAGTTAGGAAATTCTTCAGTAAGTGGAAACTTGCAGACAGGTAGTATCACTTCCGAAGCCTTTGTCCCAAATGACTTTGAAATATTGACGTTGGGTGGTACTGATGATTTATTGGAACCTTTTTCGGTCTTGGAGCTCGACAACTACTTTTTAACACCAAATAATGATGGCATCAATGATTACTTGGTCATTGATGGTATTGAAAATCTTCCCAACAACCTTTTGAACATATACAACAGATATGGTGTTTTAGTCTATTCCAAATTGAACTATGCCAATGAATTTAATGGAGTGTCCAACCGTAACCTGGTAATCTCAAGAGATTCTGGTCTATCATCTGGAATCTATTTTTATACGCTTACCGTGGTTGATTTAAGGCAGAAATTTCAGGGATATCTATACATTTCAGAATAAGCTGTATTTCTTAAAGAGTATAACACGTTTCAAAATACTTCTTAACTTGCCCAATAAATTTGTTTCATGAAAAGAAGGAGTTTCATCAAAAAAGCATCAATCTCTGGATTGGCCTGTACCCTCCCCCCTATTCTACCTATGCAATTGGATCCTGAGTATTCGGTGGACGAATTAATGGGAAAAGCAGATATTGATTTATTTGGTGAGGGAATAAATCTGCGCAAAGAGGCATATGAAGCTTTTGTCAAAATGAAAAAAGCTGCCTATACTGATGGATTTGATATTAAAATGGTGTCCAGTTTTCGCGATTTTTATCGGCAAGAAGGCATTTGGGAGCGAAAATACCTTCGGTTCACAGAAGATAACGGAATGCAGCCATTAGATGCGATTGACAAAATTATTGAATACTCAACCATCCCCGGAACCAGTAGGCACCACTGGGGAACGGATATCGACATCATTAATGGCTATCCCAAGGTTACGGGTGATGTTTTACTTCCAGAAAAATTTGAGGCTGGCGGACCATATGAGGATTTTAAGCTATGGCTAGATGAAAATTCCGAAAAATACGGTTATCACCTAGTTTATACCAATGAACCCAAAAGACGGGGGTTTAAATATGAGCCATGGCACTATAGCTATGCTCCTATTTCGATTCCTATGTTGACCGCATTCAGAAAAGTGAACATCCTAAAGCAACTTCAAAACGAGGATTTTTTGGGATGCGAGCATTTTACTTCTGGTTTCCTTAGATCCTATATCCAAGACAATATTTTGGATATTAACCAAGCACTTTTATAGGGCATTTTTTGTATCTTGAATCCTCTAGAACACTAACACCATGAGAAGAGGAAGTTGGAAAATCCGAATACTTATCGGATTGGCCATTGTGGCCTTTGCCTTTGTACAGCGTTGCAACAACAAGCAAGAAAACCCATATACGGGTAGAGTTCAGAATATTAATATGTCTGCCGAGCAAGAGATTGCCATTGGACTGCAAAGTGCTCCAGAAATGGCCCAACAACATGGCGGACTGTATCCCGACGAAAGAATGCAAGCATTAGTGGATGCGGTGGGAAGAAGGTTGGTACAAAATAGTATTGCCCGTGAAACACCGTATCGGTACGAATTTCATTTGCTTGCGGATGACAGAACCATCAATGCATTTGCGTTGCCTGGCGGGCAATGTTTTATCACCTACGCTCTTTTTTCCCAATTGACAGAAGCCCAATTGGCAGGGGTGCTAGGGCATGAGATAGGCCACGTTATTGGAAGACATTCAGCAGAACGAATCGCGGAAAGTAGCTTTTGGCAAACTTTGACCATGGGTGCATCTGTTGGAGGTGATATGGGTGGACTGGTGAGTGGTATTGGACAAAACACTCTACTAAAAAATGGAAGGGGCGATGAGCTGGAAAGCGATGAACTTGGGGTTTTGTTCATGATACAATCTGGCTATGACCCTAATGAAATGATTAAGGTCATGAAAATCCTAAAGGCGGCGGCAGGCCCCAATAGAGTACCTGAATTTCAAAGCACCCATCCCGATCCAGAAAATAGGATTGAAAAAATTAAAGAGGCCATCGAAAAATATTCAGGTCGATAGAATTGGCGCTTTATCGATTAAAAATAAGCTTTAGGAAGTTTTAACTACCTTTGTCGAGTACCAAATCTTAATAGCTTTCTTACCCCATTTGTGCTATCAAACTAGAGAACAATGGGAACACTATTACATTTTAAGCAGCTCTATATGGAGGCGTTTGATAACTGCAGACCAAATTTTGTGGTTGTCTTACTAAAGGGATATACTATTTTTTGTGGTATACTTTTGACCATGGCCCTATACGCATTTTTGTACCGGGTCTTTACGGGATTTGATTTTTAGAAACACTCTTTTACACGGACACTATAAGTAAATGAGAAAAAAGGGCCCATCCTTAAGGATGGGCCCTTTTTAATTTGAATGAATAAACCCCTTCTTTATTTTTTCATAGCGGTTTTTAATACTTCCAAGGCTGCAGTGGCATTGGACAACTCCGCATATCTTTTTGCGGTGTATCCTTTATCACATCTTTTTTTAACATCCGCACCGTTTGCAATCAACAATTCCAAAATTTCAGGCTTGTTGTAACGTGCAGCAAAATGGATGGGCGCCATACCCATCGATTTTTTGTTTACATCTTCGCCAAGTTCAATTAGTTTTTTTACCGTAACAACGTCTCCCTTCAAGATTGCTTTGCAAAAAGAGCTCAGCTCATCTGGGATAGCAGCAACGATTAAATCTTCATTAGCAGATGTTTCTGGTTCGGTGGCAAAAGTGCCTGTAACCACGAACATAAATGCCGCAGCTACGGTTAGGATTGTTTTTTTCATGATGAATAATTTTTGATTAATGATTAACTATTATAAAAATAGACTGCTTGGCGTGGCAAATGTTACAGCATTAACAGTTAAATAACTAAATTTTAACAACGCTCCATTTTTTAACATAAATAATTAACAACCCTTCGGGCAGAAATCCACCCAAATACTGGTGCATCCAGCCAAATCAAGTTATTTTTGATGCCTAATTTGAATAGCATGGATAAGAAAGTGATTCTTATGATTCTGGATGGTTGGGGAAAGTCTCCAGACCCAAAAGTATCGGCAATTGCACAGGCAAACACTCCTTTTATAGATTCATTATATGGGCAATACCCTAATTCCAACCTTTTAACGGATGGAATGAACGTGGGTCTCCCTGAAGGTCAAATGGGGAATAGTGAGGTCGGACATATGAATCTCGGCGCTGGAAGAATTGTTTACCAGGATCTGGCCAAAATCAACAAAGCTGTCAAAGAGGATACTTTAAAGACCGAAAAAGTGCTTACTACCGCTTTTGAACATGCCAAAAGCAACAATAAAGCTGTTCATTTTTTGGGTTTGGTAAGTGATGGGGGAGTCCACAGTCATATAGATCATTTGAAAGCCCTTATAAAAGCTGCGGATGAAAGTGGGGTGCAACAAGCTTTTGTTCATGCCTTTACTGATGGAAGGGATGTAGATCCAAAAAGCGGAAAAGGCTTTCTTGAGGATGTTGACAAGTTCTGTACTGACAAAAGCACTAAACTAGCTACCGTAGTTGGGCGCTATTATGCAATGGATCGCGATAAAAGATGGGAACGGGTAAAACTGGCCTATGATGTGATGGTAAACAATGTTGGGGAAAAAGTTTCCGATATATCCGCAGCAATGCAAAAAAGTTATGATGAAGGCATTACCGATGAATTCATAAAACCTTTAGTATTGGTCGATTCAAAAAATAATCCAATGGCCAAAATTACCGACGGCGATGTGATTGTTTTCTTCAATTTTAGAACAGATAGAGGTCGGGAATTGACCCAGGTTTTGAGTCAGGAAGATTTTCACGAGCAGAATATGCACAAATTGGATCTATATTATGTTACCATGACAAACTATGACGATTCTTTTAAAGGAATCAAAGTAGTTTATGACAAAGAAAACATAAAAGACACCCTTGGTGAAGTATTGGCCAGACATGGTAAAAATCAGATTCGTATCGCGGAGACCGAAAAATATCCGCACGTCACCTTTTTCTTTAATGGAGGCAGAGAGGAGCCTTTTGAAGGTGAAAAACGAATTCTATGCCCTTCTCCAAAGGTTGCCACCTATGATTTGCAACCCGAAATGAGCGCTTATGAAATAAGGGATGCCATTATTCCGGAGTTGAAAGCAGGTGAAGCTGATTTTGTATGCCTCAATTTTGCCAATCCTGATATGGTAGGCCATACAGGAGTAATGGAAGCAGCCGTCAAAGCTTGTGAAACTGTCGATTCATGTGCTCGGGACGTCATTACAGCTGGCTTGGAAAATGGCTATTCAACAATTGTTATCGCTGATCATGGAAATTGCGATACCATGATCAATCCAGATGGAAGTCCAAATACGGCACATACCACGAATCCCGTTCCATTAATTCTGGTGGATAGCGAAATCAAAAAAATCAAGGACGGTGTTTTGGGAGATATTGCCCCCACTATCTTACAACTTTTGGGTATTGAACAACCAGATTTAATGACTCAGAAATCATTGGTTTAACCACCTATCAATCTATCGGAACGTGCGTCATTAATTGATTTCAGCTTATCTTTGCACCCATGATAAAAATAAAGACTGCTGAAGAAATCGAGTTGATGCGCGAAAGCGCATTGGTGGTTTCTAGAACACTCGGAATGTTGGCCAAGGAAATCAAACCCGGCGCCAATCCCCTGCGATTGGACAAACTAGCGGAGAATTTTATTCGAGAACAAGGTGCGGAACCTGGATTTTTAGGTATGTATGATTTTCCGAATACCTTAAATTGGAGTCCAAATGCCCAAGTAGTACATGGAATTCCCAATAATGAACCACTAAAGGAAGGTGATGTAATTTCTGTAGACTGTGGTGCTCTAAAAAATGGATACTACGGAGATCATGCCTACACTTTTGAGGTGGGTGAGGTTGATGAGGATACCAAGAAACTGCTACGCATCACCAAAGAATCACTGTATGTTGGCATACTACAATTCAAGGAAGGAAACCGTGTTGGGGATGTTGGATATGCCATTCAAAATTATTGTGAAAGCCATGGCTATGGAGTAGTCCGAGAGCTGGTGGGACATGGTTTGGGCACCGAACTTCATGAAGACCCTCAAATGCCCAACTATGGCAAACGCGGGCGTGGAAAAAAATTCGTAAACGGGATGGTTGTGGCCATTGAGCCTATGATCAATATGGGTACTCGAAGAATAAAACAACTTAAAGACGGTTGGACCATTCTAACTGCCGATGGAAAACCAAGCGCTCACTTTGAGCATGATGTTGCCCTGATTGATGGCAAACCGGAGCTTTTGTCCACTTTCCAATATATTTATGATGCCTTGGGAATTAAAAGTGATGAGGAAGAGGAGTTCCGAAGTAAAAAGCTTCAGGTTTGAACCGATTAACCCTTCATTAAAAAAGAAATGAAACGGTTCTTCAAATTTTTCTTGAATCTTCTTCCCAGACCTTGGCTGATCAAGTTGAGCTATTGGGTGAGGCCTATCATTGCCCTTTTCTTAAAAGGAAAAAAACATATAGACCCCATTGATGGCAAAAGTTTTAGAAAGTTCCTTCCGTATGGCTATGAAAATCCAAGGGAAAATGTACTTTCCCCCTCTACCCTTTCTTTGGAAAGACATCGATTATTATGGCTGTTCTTAAAAACCGAAACTGATTTCTTTACCAAAAAACTAAGCCTTTTACATTTTGCCCCCGAACAGGCTTTTTACAAAAGGTTCAAAAAATTAAAACATCTTTCATATACCACAACGGATTTGAATTCGCCTTTGGCGGATGTAAAAGCCGATATCTGCAATTTACCTTTTGATGATGATTCCTTTGATGTGATTCTATGCAACCATGTTTTGGAACATATTCCGGATGACACAAAAGCCATGCAAGAATTATATCGGGTATTAAAACCGGGTGGTTGGGGTGTTTTACAAATTCCACAGGATTTAAATCGGGATAAAACCTTCGAGGATGATTCCATTACCGACAAAAAAGAACGTACACAAATTTTTGGACAGTACGACCACGTCCGAATCTATGGTAGGGACTATTTTGATAAGCTCCGTCGTATAGGGTTTCAGGTGGATGAAGTGGACTATACTGCAAAACTTTCCGATAAGCATATAGAAAAGTATCGTTTGGCCAAAGGGGAGATTATTCCTGTGGTTTCCAAATAGCTATTACTTCATCAATTTTTCAAAACCTGGAGTCATAAACTCCTGGGGAATTCCTTCATCATCCAGGTAAATAATATACCCTTCCATATCCTCATTGGTTGCCAGTAATTTTTTGGATGCCGGCAAATCCATTGCCATTAAAGCAGTTGCAAACGCATCAGCTTCCGCACAAGTTTTGGCCACCACACTGGTCGCTAGCACGTTAGAATTTTTGGTATACCCTGTTTTTGGGTCTATTGTATGCACATATTTTTCTCCAGTATCGGGGTCTATTCTGAATTTTCTATAGTTCCCAGAGGAAGCCATAGCCTTATCTTCCAAGGATACAATCCGTTTTAACTGTCGGCCAGTGGTTACTTGGGGATCATCAATACCAACAGTCCATTGTTTTACGGAAATGGTATTTATCCCTTTGGTCAACACCTCACCTCCTACTTCAACCAAAAAGTTTTCAACTCCTTTGGCATTCAACATAGCTCCCAAACGGTCAATCGCATAACCTTTGGCAACCGCATTAAAATCGAACCGGATTTCGGGATGGGTTTTGGAAATTGTTCCATCAGCATCCAACTTTACTTTATTCCATCCCACATAATTCAACAAGCTATCCACCTTTAAACTGTCCAAATCCATTTGTTTTCCAGGTCCAAACCCCCATGCATTGGCCAAAATACCCACCGTAGGGTCAAAATACCCGTTGGAAACTTCGTAAACTCTCGTTGATATTTCAAAAACGTCACGGAACATCTGGTCCACAACCACTGTAGTGTCTCCATCGTTTATTTTTGAGATATCCGAAGCTGGAATATAGGTGGACATAGATTGATTTACCACTTGGAAAACGGAATCAATCTCTTTCTGAAAATCCAGTTCTTCATGGGTGATATAAATGATCGAATAAGTTGTCCCCAAAGCATTGCCCACACTTTGATTTTTCAACAACTGCTCAGTACCACATCCAAAAAAAAGTACCCCTGCAAATAAAAAGATTAGTTTTCTCATTCCTAAATTTCTATCAAACCCTGATAATCCACAATATACTCTTCATTTAGATATATGGGTATTTCTCTATTTGAGGCATTGGAAAGGCCTACCCCTGCGAAATATGTTCGAGCTTCAAATTTGTTCGCTTGATTTTTCACCTTTTTCATCAACTCCAAATCATAATCCTTCGGATTATTTGGAAACTCCACACTTCGGACCACAATAAAATGGAGCACTTTTTCTTTCAAACAAACATATTGGGGATTCTTTTTGGGTTTGCTGTTGATGGCCATAAATTCATAACCATCAGCCTCCAATTGTCGTCCCACAATATTCATGGCTAAATTGTGTAGTTCCTGATTTGTTAACGCCCTCCGTTCTTCCATAAAAAAACCGATACTTTCGCATCGGTTGGGTTTATTGTTTACCTCTCGACTGCCTGTCCTCCGTGCGAAACTTCGTAAGGCGGGCGCTCGAGGTGACATTATTAAATTTTATCCACCGAAATCATCGAATCTGATGTTTTCATCCGGGATTCCAAAATCCTCACCCATTTTCTGGACCGCTTTGTTCATTAATGGTGGTCCGCAGAAATATAGTTCAATATCTTCAGGAGCGTCATGATGGTTCAAATAATTGTCGATTACGCAATTGTGAATGAATCCAACAAAACCATCTCCTTCGGCATCAATATCTTCTTTTACCTTCCAGTTATCCTCTTCTAAAGGTTCTGAAAGTGCCATATAGAATTTGAAATTTGAAAATTCCTGTTCCAATTGTTTGAAATGATCAATATAAAAGAGTTCCCTTTTGGAACGCCCACCATACCAATAGGTAACCTTTCTGTTCGTTTTCAACGTTTTGAACAGATGATATAAGTGCGAACGCATCGGTGCCATTCCAGCTCCACCTCCTACATATAGCATTTCAGCTTCTGATTCATTGATGAAGAATTCACCAAACGGACCTGAAATAGTCACTGGATCACCTGGTTTTAAACCGAAAATGTATGACGAAGCAACTCCAGGATTTACATCCATCCATCCATTTTTAGAACGGTCCCATGGTGGTGTGGCAATACGTACATTCAACATAATCTCACGTCCTTCCGCTGGGTAAGAAGCCATTGAGTAGGCACGTTCCACAGTTTCAGGGTTTTTCATGACCAAAGGCCACAAATTGAATTTATCCCATTCATTTTGGAACTTATCCGGTGTTTCATGTTCTTCTGGATGCGCAGTGATGTCAATATCTGAATATTTCACCTCGCAAGGCGGAATCTCAATTTGAATATATCCACCTGCCTTGTAGTTCATTTCCTCTGGAATTTCAACAACGAATTCTTTGATAAATGAAGCAACATTGTAATTGCGAACAACTTTTGCAGGCCATTTTTTAATTCCAAAAACCTCTTCAGGAATGGTGATTTCCATATCCTGTTTCACTTTAACTTGACAAGCTAAACGGGCTCCGTGGTTTAATTCTTTCTTGGAAAAATGTGGGGTTTCAGTAGGCAGCGCCTCTCCTCCACCAGAAAGTACATGACACTCACACTGAATACAGGTTCCTCCCCCACCGCAAGCTGATGGTAGAAATACTTTTTGGTTACCCAATGTTGTCAACAAAGAGTTTCCAGAGGCGACTTCTATTTCCTTTTCACCATTAATGGTGATGGTAACTGGACCGGATGGGGATAATTTTTCTTTTGTGAACAGCAACAAGGCCACCAACAACAACAATAAAACCAAAAACGCTACTACGGTGATTAGAATGGTACCTCCGGTACTTGTGGCTAATATCATCTTTATTCGTTTATAACTTCGTTATATGAGACTGCTTTTTCATCATCTTCAATCTCCTTTTTAATTTCTTTTTCTTCTATGCTTTCTGCGGTAGTTGTCGCTACTTCCTCGGGTGGCTCATTATCCCCTGTCAACATTCCGCCAAAACTTTGAAACCCAATACCCATTAAACCAGTAATAATAAAGGTAATTCCCAACCCACGAAGTGGTGCGGGAACGTTGGAGTATCTTATTTTCTCACGGATGGCAGCAATGGCCAAAATGGCCAAAAACCATCCAATTCCGGAACTTACCCCATAATTGAATGCCAATCCCAAAGAAGGAATTTCCCTTGCCTGCATAAAAAGCGACCCCCCCAAAATGGCGCAGTTTACTGCTATCAATGGCAAGAAAATACCTAGTGAATTATATAGGGATGGGGAAAACTTCTCTACCACAATCTCCACCAATTGTACCATGGTCGCAATGGTCGCAATAAACAGGATGAACGATAGGAAACTTAAATTATAATCTGCATATTCAGGGCCCAACCAAACCAGGGCTCCGTCACGTAATAGGTATTGATCCAACAACCAGTTCAATGGAACGGTTACAGCCAATACAAAGATTACCGCGGCTCCTAATCCCACCGCTGTGGATACTTTTTTTGATACGGCCAAATAGGAACACATTCCCAAAAAGACCGCAAAGACCATATTATCTATGAAGATGGACTTAAAAAACAATTCTACATGCTCTAACATACCCTAATCTTTTATGCTTCTTCTATTAATGCTTTATTTCTTGAACGTTGTACCCAGATAATGATTCCAACAACAATCAAAGCTGCTGGCGGAATAATCATAAATCCATTGTTCTCATATCCGGTGGAATACAACCCAGTTTTTGCTATTGGATCTCCCAACACAGGGATTCCAAATAGTGTTCCTGAACCTAAAAGTTCGCGGAAAAAACCAACAATGATCAGGATAACACCATATCCAAGTGCGTTACCAATTCCATCTAAAAACGATTTCCAAGGCCCATTACCTAAAGCAAAGGCCTCAAATCGACCCATAATGATACAGTTGGTGATAATCAATCCCACGAAAACTGCAAGTGTCTTACTCAATTCGTACGCAAAGGCTTTTAATACTTGGTCGACCACAATAACAAGGGTAGCAACCACAATCAACTGTACAATTATTCGAATTTTTGACGGAATAACGTTACGCAATAATGAGATTACCACATTTCCCACTCCTAGTACAAACAAAACGGAAAGCGACATCACTACGGAGGCCTTTAGTTCTGCTGTAATCGCCAATGCGGAACAGATTCCCAATACCTGAATGGTAATGGGATTGTTATCCGCTAATGGATCTAATATTAGATTTGCATCTTTTTTTGAAAGTAGCCCCATATTATTTGGTTCTAATTGTTTCTAAATAAGGTTTGTAAAGTTTTAATGTCTCCTTGATCATGGCAGAGACTCCATTTCCTGTGATGGTAGCTCCGGCCAAGGCATCAACTTCGTTGTCATCCTTGTCATTGTTCAAGGGGTCATTGTTGCCCTTGATAACAGCGATACCGGAAATACGGCTTCCGTCCAAAACAGATTCTCCGGTAAAATCATCCATAAAATAGCGCAGTTTGATATTTGCGCCCAATCCCGGAGTTTCTCCTTTATGGTCAAAAACCACGCCTTGTACCACCATATTTTCATCCAAGGAAATATATCCCCAAATGGCATCCCAAAGTCCTTTTCCATACATCGGAATGATGTAAAATTCTTTCCCATCTTTTTCGCCGATGAACAGAGGCAATTCAGCTTCATCACCATTTTTGATGATGTTTAGCTGTTTTTTCATGTCAATCAAGTACGCTTCATCACGTTCCTTGGTTTCTGAACCAACAACAACCAATTGTTTTTTGATGTATTTTGAAAACTCACCCTCAACAATATCTGTTGGAATGAAGTTAACACTGCCCGCATCTTCATTTTGGCTCACACCCATGGCGTAGAGGATATTTTGTTGTTTTTCAAAACGCTCATTTTCGTCGATACGTGGTCTTAACCCTGAAGCCAAAAAAGCCAACAGGGAGCCCACGATAATTACCATAACGGTCGCAAAAATTACAGTGTAGCTATTTTTTTCTGTGTTGAATGCCATAATTAAACTGTTTCCGTTTTTAACGCTTCCACTTCACCAGATACTTTAGGGTATATGGTAGCACTCTTTAATCTTTTCATTCTTCTCTTGATATTACCCCTTACCACATAATGATCTATTGTTGGAGCAAATACATTCATCAATAGGATGGCCAAGAAAACTCCTTCTGGATATCCTGGATTGAACACCCGGATCATTACGGAAAGGAAGCCAATCAAAAAGCCATAAATCCATTTACCTCGGTTTGTCTGTGATCCCGTTACTGGGTCTGTGGCCATATAAACAATACCAAAGGCCAATCCTCCAACAAGTAAATGTTGCCAGAATTCGAAACTCATTAAGGTATAGAACTTGCTATATTCTGGAATCCATCCTGCAGTAACAACCCCGTTAAATATCAATCCCATGACCAAGGCACCGATTACGGCACTTACCATGATTCGCCATGAAGCGATTTTTGAAAAAATCAGGAACAGTCCACCCAAAAGAATCAACAAAGTTGATGTCTCACCAACAGAACCTGGGATGAATCCGTAGAACATGTCGGAAAGAGAATAAGAAATATCGGTGTTGCCTTGCGCTAAATATCCAAGTACAGTTTCGCCAGAAATGGCATCTGTTGTACCAGCTTTGGTAACGCCATCCACAGCACCGTGAACCCAAACTTTATCACCACTCATCCATGTAGGATAGGCAAAGAACAAAAACGCCCGAATGGTCAATGCGGGGTTCAGAATATTCATTCCTGTACCTCCAAATACTTCCTTACCAATAACAACACCAAAAACAACCGCAACTGCCAACATCCAAAGTGGAATATCTACAGGAACAATCAATGGAACAAGCATTCCGGTCACCAAATATCCTTCTTCCACTTCGTGGCCCTTGATTACGGCAAAAACGAATTCTACCGCCAATCCAACTCCGTAGGAGACAATCAACAGAGGTAAGATAGTTTTAACACCTAATAAGAAATTGGGCAATGTCAAAAAATGCTCAAAAAGTGAAAAATTCTCAGGAAAACCACTTACTGCTGCATTGTATTGATACCCTGTATTGAAAATACCGAACAATAAACAGGGCACCAATGCCATGATCACCGTATTCATGGTTCGTTTTAAATCATCAGCTCCCCTTACATGTGACCCGGAATGGGTAGTTTCATTGGGAGCATACAAAAAAGTATGTATTGCGTTGAAGGCCGGGGCCATTTTCTTGCCCTGGTACTTCAGTTTGGTTTTATGTAACTTTTCTTTCAATCCCATGTGCTATCCAATTTCTTGATGTAATAAATCCAGTCCTTCTCGAATAATTTGTTGGTGAGGCTGTTTGGAGATGCAGATGAACTCCGTTAAAGAAAAATCCTCTGGCGCCACCTCGTACAAGCCCAATTGCTCCATTTCGTCCAAGTCTTTTACCATACATGCCTTTAACAGTTGTAAAGGATAAATATCCATGGGAAAGACTTGCTCATATTGACCTGTTACAACAAAAGCTCTATGCTCTCCATTTGTATTTGTGGTAAGGTCGTATTTCTTTTTGGGCTGCATCCAGGAAAAGGTAAGCGCCCTAGTTGTAGAAATTTTATTGAAAATAGGCTTGTTCCATCCGAAGAACTCATAGTCGTCCCCTTCAGGAATGGCGGTCACCGTATTGTTATAAAACCCCAAAAATCCTTCTGGATGGGTTTTTGAACCCGTAAGCACATCGCCATTGATCAATCGGAATTTATCCTCCTTTACTCCGGCCGCGTATAAAAAGGTAGAGATTTCCGTTCCTATTTTGGTGGTGTAATATTTTGGCGCCTTCACCACAGAACCTGTTAAGGCAATGGTACGCTCAGCATTAAACTTTCCTGTCAACAACAACTCACCAATAATCACCAAATCCTGAGGCGAAATTGTCCAAGCAGTTTCTCCTTTGTTAATAGGATCTATTTTATTGATTTGGGTTCCAACCAATCCAGCGGGATGCGGTCCTGAAACTTTATGAAGTGTTACTCCTTCCAAATTTGCCAATGGTGAACTATTTGACTTCCCTATCGAAACATGTATTTGTCCCGGAGTCAGTTTTCCCAATGCATTTATTGCGACTTGAAGTTCGGTTTCCTTTCCATTTAGCACATAATCGGCATCTGCAGCTAAAGGTGCTGTTGTATATCCTGATACAAATATTGCCTTTGGTGTGACATCAGGATTTGCTATTATATCGTACGGGCGCTGCTTTATAAATGGCCAAACACCAGATTTAAGCAACAATTCCTTGATAGCATTAGCATCAGAGGAAGTATCCAATGTTTTGTGCTCAACATACTCCTGACTCTTATCAGCCAAAATCTTTAATGTCAATATTCTTCTTCGTGCCCCGCGAACTATTTCCACCAATTCTCCACTAACAGGGGAAACGAAAAGCATCTCCTCTTTGTTCTTGTTGTAAAACAATGGCTCTCCGGCTTTTATCTCGGCTCCTTGTTTTACCAACATTTTAGGTGTTATTCCATGAAAATCTTCTAGGTTAAGGGCATATACGTTACTTAAAACGGCTTTAGAAGTAGTCTGCTCTGCTGCCCCGACAAGGTTGATGTTCAACCCTTTTTTAATCCGGATGTCTTTAGACATATTGTTGTAGACCTTTTGTTATCAAAACTGGCGCAAATTTAGCACTAAAAGGATTGTTTTCATAATTATTTGACCATAAAAATGGGATTACATCGAGCTAAATTTGTCGGGCACACTTTTTGTTTACCTTTACCCAAAAAATACGCTGTTAATGCGTTTAATGATCAAACAAATCTTTTGCTGTTTTTTTGTTTCAGGAATCTTCGCCCAAGTCCAGCAAGAAGTGAATCCTCCCGAAAACATTAAAACCATAGTTTTCAAAGGCCCAACAGAAGACCAGTTTCCAGTTATCCAATTGGGAGAGTCCATTACATTGGAATTTGATGATCTTACAGCAAGTGAACAGGATTACTATTATAAAATAATACACTGTGACTATGACTGGACACCTTCACAACTTTTAAAATCGCAATACTTGGCCGGAGCGGACAACCAACGCATCATCGACTATGAAAACAGCTACACCACCTTGCAGCCCTATTCCAATTATAGATTGACCATTCCGAATGACAATGTTAGATTAAAGGTTAGCGGCAATTACCTCATTGAGATTTACAATACTTATGGCGAACTTCAATTTTCTCGTCGATTTGTAGTGTATCGCGATTTGGTTTCGGTAAGAGGTGAAGTAAAGCGTTCCCGGGATTTCAACTTCCTCAATGAAAAACAAGTAGTTCAGTTTTACATCAACACAGCCGGGTTTCCAGTGGTGAACCCAAAAAAGGAAGTAAAGGTTGCCATTTTGCAGAATAATTTTTGGCCGACAGCACTGTTCAACGTAAAACCACAATTTACGTTGGGAACCGAACTGGTTTACAAATACGACAAAGAGACCAGCTTTTATGGCGGTAACGAGTTTTTAAATTTTGACACCAAAGATTTAAGATCACCCACCTTTGCTATTTCCAGGGTAGAGTTCAAAGACCTTTACAACCATTATTTATTCACTAATGATTTTAGGTATGATGTTCCCTACACCTACTTCCCGGATATTAATGGGGATTTTGTTGTACGAACATTACAAGGCGACGATGTCTCTCGGGAAGCTGAATACACAAAGGTACATTTTAGTCTACCTTACACCAATGAAATAGGTTTAGACCAGGTTTATGTAGTGGGTAAGTTCAATAATTTTGATTTGAGCGAAGAAAACAAAATGAACTACAATGAGGAGTCAGGCAAATTTGAACTCATCTACCCCATTAAACAAGGTTTTTATAATTATAAATATGTAGTTGTGGGTGAAGGTGCGGAGGCAGATATGAACTTGGTCTCGGGCAATTTTCACTTTACGGAAAACAACTATCTGATTTTGGTCTACTATCGAAATTTTGGAGATCTCTATGATAGTATTATAGGTATAGGTTCTGTTAACTCTAGAAATATTAGCAATTAACTATCTTTAGCGGCAAATCCTGAAAGGGAAATGGCCAACAAACCAAGCTTAATAACCAAAGGACGCTACGAACTAAAGTTTAGGGGAACCGAATGCCTTAACTGCGGTCATCCACTGGACATCAGTGACAAGTATTGCCCTAATTGTTCACAAGCGAACAGCACCAAAAAATTAATCCTTAAGGATTTTTGGGATGAGTTTTTCTCAAGTCTTATCAATTACGATTCCAAACTTCTAAAGACGCTTTACGCCCTCTTGCTGAAACCTGGAACTATCACCAAAGATTATATCAATGGGAAACGGGTATCATACACAAATCCATTTCGGTTTTTATTGAGCCTTGCTTTTCTTTACCTTTTGATGTTCTCCTACAACAACAATTTTTCCAGCTTGGACAAAGCTGCAGAAAAGTACAGTAAAAATACAACCACTAGTCCTATTTCCTTTGATCTCAACTCTGGCACCCTTACCGCCGACAGCGTCCAAATCAAGCAACAAGTCACCAAAGGACTCCAAAAAATGGATTCCATGGGTTTGAGTGATGTCCCTGCCACAAAGCAGATACAATATCTGGATTCCTTTGGAGTGTTTAATGGGGAATATGTCCAAAATGAAGCCAACAAGGACTCTATTATGCTAGCAGACCCGAAAACTTATTTTGAAAGCATAAGAAATGATTCTGGAATAGGTGGTTATGCCTCCAAAATGGAGTTCTTTTCCAATATGATCAGGCACGACAGCCTAAGCAGTTTTGCCGAGGCCAAAACCAAATATGGAGTGGACACGGCATTATCGAACAGAATGACCTATAATGCTTCCAATAGTCTTTTAAGGGTTATTAAGGAGCCAGGGACCTTTATAAATGTCACCCTTTCCAAGCTTCCTTTTGTCATTTTCTTCTTTTTACCACTGTTCGCAGTTTTCATTTGGATGGTGTACATCAGAAAAAAATACACCTACACCGATCATCTTATCTTTAGTTTCCACAACCAGTCATTATTATTTATCTTGCTCATCCTTAGCCTTATAATAGATACCATATTCAATACGGCAAGTGCAGGTATATTTTTGCTGATTTTCGGTTTTTATCTGTACAAGGCCATGAGAAGGTTTTACGGGCAAGGAAGGATTAAAACGATTATAAAATATCTCTTTCTGAATACAATGTTCACTTTATTGGCATTGTTTGTGGTAGTTGTATTATTTACAGGAAGTGTTTTTACCTATTAGTGTATGTTTACTCAAATTACAAAAGGAATCAAAGTATCGGTGCAAACCACCTTTGAAGGTACATTCTTCAAAAACTACAAAATGCACTATGCCTTTGGGTATACCATTACCATTGAAAATCAAAGTCAAGATACCGTTCAGCTTACGGCAAGGCATTGGGATATTTTTGATGCCCTAAAGGAAATGGAAACCATAGATGGCGAAGGTGTTATCGGAAAAAAACCAGTCATTAAGCCAGGTAAATCACACACCTATAGTTCCGGTTGTTTGTTGGCATCGCCAATTGGTGCAATGCGCGGACATTACCATATGGTAAACTTCAGCTCTACCGAGGAATTTGAGGTTGATATTCCAACCTTCAAATTTGCCGCTCCTTTTGCGATAAATTAAATTTTCGGGCTCTTTGTTTTCATTAATTCAATTACAATATCTTGTAATTATTAATCTGTAAATACTTTTTTCTTTTAGTACCTTTGACGGAATTTTTAACATCTAAAATCCATCATAATGGGAAAAGGTTTTTTTCAAGTACCAACCGCATATAACGAGCCGATAAAAAGCTATGCTCCAGGTACTCCTGAACGTGAGGAAGTGCTCAAACAATATAACGCATACTATAACGGAAAAGTCGATGTTCCGCTCTATATAGGTTCTGAAGAAATCAAGACTGGAAACACTAATGCAATGTCACCTCCACATGAGCATGGCCATGTAGTGGGTCAATATCATTTAGCTGAAAAAAAACATGTAGACCAGGCCATATCCAATGCCTTGGAGGCACGTGACGCCTGGGCAAATTTAACTTGGGAACAGCGAGCGGCCATCTTTTTGAAAGCAGCTGATTTGGTTGCCGGTCCATATCGAGCCAAGATAAATGCAGCCACAATGATGGCACAATCAAAAACCATACATCAAGCGGAAATTGATGCAGCTTGCGAGTTTATAGATTTCCTAAGATTTAATGTGGAATACATGTCGCAAATCTACGCAGAGCAACCAGAATCTGCAGATGGCATATGGAACCGTGTAGAATATAGACCATTGGAAGGTTTTGTATATGCCATTACACCGTTCAACTTTACCGCTATAGCAGGAAACCTTCCCGCAAGCGCAGCCATGATGGGGAATGTTGTTGTTTGGAAACCAAGTGACAGCCAAGTTTTCTCAGCAAAAGTTCTAATTGACGTTTTCAAGGAAGCTGGACTTCCAGATGGTGTCATCAATGTAGTCTTCGGTGATCCTGTGATGATTTCGAATACAATCTTGTCCCACGCCGATTTTTCAGGGCTTCACTTCACCGGTTCCACTTTTGTCTTTAAAGAATTGTGGAAACAAATCGGAAACAATATCCATACCTATAAAACATACCCAAGAATTGTTGGTGAAACAGGAGGAAAGGATTTCATCCTAGCCCATCCAACAGCAAAACCTGCACAGGTAGCAACTGCAATTGTAAGAGGTGCTTTTGAGTTCCAAGGACAGAAATGTAGTGCCGCTTCGCGGGTATACCTTCCAAAATCAACAGCAAATGAGATTCTGGATTTGGTAAAAGCAGATATTAAATCGTTCAATAAACCAGGTTCGCCTGCCGATATGAGCAACTTCATAACAGCAGTTATTCATGAAGGCTCCTTTGACAAGCTGGCTAAATACATTGACCAAGCTAAGGCGGATGACAATGCAGAAATTATTGCTGGCGGTGGTTATGACAAATCAGTGGGTTATTTTGTAGAGCCTACGGTTATTTTGACCAAAGACCCCAAATATACCACCATGTGCACTGAACTTTTCGGACCTGTTGTCACGATTTACGTTTACGATGACAAAGACTGGAGCCAAACTTTGGAATTGGTGGACGGTACCTCAGAATATGCCTTAACAGGTGCTGTTTTGGCTACCGACCGCTACGCTATTGACCAAGCTACCAAAGCGTTGCAAAATTGCGCTGGAAACTTTTACATCAATGACAAACCAACAGGCGCTGTTGTAGGTCAACAACCATTTGGTGGAGCTAGAGCTTCAGGAACCAATGACAAGGCGGGTTCTGCACAGAACTTGTTGCGATGGGTCTCTCCAAGATTGATCAAGGAGACATTTGTTACCCCAGAGGATTATAGATATCCATTTTTAGGATAACATTCCTAATAAATAAGATATGGCCCCATTCTACTAAAGTAGTTTGGGGCTTTTCATTTGCATTGGGCCAATAATTGAAGTTCATGCCATTTAAAATTTCAAGTATTTCTTGTACTTTCATTTCAAAGAATTGTTGATGCAATATGGTTTTGGTGATATAGTCACTTTACTTGGGTCTCTTGGGCTTTTCCTCTATGGTATGAAGGTAATGAGCGATGCCCTTATGGAAGTTGCGGGCGATAAAATGCGCAATATATTGGCTACCATGACCTCGAATCGTCTTTTCGCTGTCTTCACTGGTTTTTTGATCACCTCAGTTATTCAATCCTCATCGGCCACAACCTTAATGGTTGTGAGTTTTGCCAATGCATCCCTGCTAACTCTTACCGAATCAATAGGTGTTATTATGGGAGCCAATATCGGAACCACTGTAACGGCTTGGCTAATCACCTTATTGGGGTTTAAGGTCAGCATGGGTGCCATTGCCCTTCCATTAGTGGGTTTAGGTTTTGTAATGACCTTTGCAAAAAACAAAAAGGCCAAACAGTGGGGACGCTTCATTATCGGTTTCGCCATATTGTTTATTGGCCTACAATTTTTGAAGGATGCTGTTCCCGATATTGGCAATAATCCAGAGGCCCTTGCCTTTTTATCCAAATACACCCAGCTTGGTTTTGGTTCCATTCTGATATTCTTATTAATTGGCACCCTATTGACCGTAATTATACAATCGTCAAGCGCCACTATGGCTTTGACACTTGTGATGTGTTATGAAGGCTGGATTCCTTTTGATATGGCTGCAGCCATGGTACTGGGTGAAAATATTGGAACGACCATCACCGCCAATTTAGCGGCACTCGTGGCCAACTTTCAGGCCAAAAGAGCTGCTCGGGCACATTTGATCTTTAATGTCCTGGGCGTACTATGGCTTCTGATATTGTTTGTTCCTTTTTTGAACGGTGTCAATTGGTTCGTCACACGGGATGGTGGACTTTCTCCTTTTGCCGAAGCCACTGCCATACCAGTGGCCCTATCCATATTTCATACCACATTTAACATTACCAACACCTTTTTGTTGATCTGGTTTGTACCCATTATTGCCAAAATTGTGAAAAGATTTGTTCCAGAACTAATTGACCCTGAAAAAGAGATAGATCAACCCATGTACCTCAACAAAAATGATCTAAAATATCCTCAAACTGGGATTGCGGCTCTTTTAAAAGAGTCGACAAGACTTTTTGAAAAATCGGCTTTTAAAGCAATTGCCCATGGCGTTCACGTGCATAGGGAAGACATTAGGTCAGATAAAAAAGCTAAAGTGATAGTAGACAGTAAAAAGGCCATTGAAGTAGATTTGGACCAACTGTATTACCTTAAAATCAAATCGATTTACAATAAAATTGTGGAGTATGCCACCGTTTTACAGAGCAAATTTGAATTGAACAAAGATCTAATAGCCGCAATAAGAAATATTCTGATTGCAAATAGGCATATTGTTTCTGTGGTCAAGGCCATGAAACCAATACATCGGAACCTTTCCATATATATGGATTCAGATAATCATTATATCAAAAAGGAGTACAATGCCCTTCGGAAAATAATTGTAAAGGTCATGCGTATTGTAACCAACATAAAAGATGCGGAGGATCCTTCAAGTTTTATGGTCAAATTAGATAAGCTTAGGGATAAAGCTGATAAAAGCGACGTAATCATGAACGGGTCCATAAACCAACTGATAAGAAAAAACCACATTACCAATGAAATGGCCACCTCTTTGATGAACGACAGTGACTCCGTAATCAATATTGTAAAGGATCTTATTACAGTGGTTGAACTGCTTTACATTACCAAGGATTCAATTCTTGAAGAATCAAAGTTACCCGAACAATTGGAATTTGAAGAGGGCATTTTAAGTGGAGATGACCAAAACATCCCTTCTAGATAATCACATAACTCCTACAGGTATTAGACGGATTTTCTGTTAAATAAGAACCATTATTTGCATGGTAACATAATTTATATGTAAATTTAACGTTAAGTAATTGTAAAATTAAAGCAATTCAAATACTGTCTCCTATGAAAAAGCGTATTTATGATTTCGTAAATTATGTCAGGGAATATTCCCGAAAGTGCAGATTGGTGTACAATAGAATGTTGAGTATATAAGTTCAACTTTTAAACTTTTGAGGTAGGTATACTACTTTTTTGGTGTCAAAAAAGTCCTCTGTAAAAAAGGTTTTTAAATCAAAAATTTGGACCGTTTTATAATCTTTGAGTTCTTCGGTCAAATCACCTCCTTTTAGGTATAATATCCCATTTTTGCGCTCATGGGCCGATTCTTTCTTGGTCTTGCCTTTGGTCCAATGCACAAAGGTTGGCATAGCTGCCACCGCCCTACTTACAATAAAATCGTATTGTCCGTCCAAATCCTCTACACGGGTATGGTGCGCTTTCACATTTTCCAATCCCAAGCCTTCAATTACCTCATTTACCACTTTGATTTTCTTCCCAATTGCATCAACAAGTGTAAATTGGACTTCAGGAAATAATATTGCCAAAGGAATTCCTGGGAAACCACCACCGGTTCCAACATCCAATATTTCCGCGCCTTCATTAAATTGTTGAACTTTTGCTATTCCCAATGAATGCAGTACATGGCGAAGGTACAATTCATCGATATCCTTTCTTGAAACCACATTTATTTTTTTATTCCAGTCTTGATATAAAATATCCAATGCTTCAAAATGCTTCTTCTGGGTATCACTGAGCTTCGTAAAATATTTGAATATTAGGTTGGCATCCATATGCTATCTGTTAATTTGGGCAAAATTAATACTTTTGGCATCTTAACATCGTTTTATAGAAAAGGTGAACAAGTTGAGCGGTCAATTTGGTTACCTTTGAAAAAATTTATTTTATGGAAAAGGAGATTATCCGGTTCTCAAGAAAAGATTCAGCCCAATTTTTTAAAACATTGAACAAGAGAGTAAATCAATACTTCAATGAAAATCAGATAAAGAAAACCGGTAATTGGAAACTTCACCTCAAAACTGTGGTGATGTTCGCTTTATTTCTTGCACCTTATTTTTTGATGCTGACCTTAAATCTCCCATTCTGGGGATATGTGCTGTTGTCAGTAACTATGGGTGTTGGAATGGCGGGAGTTGGGATGAATGTTATGCACGATGGCAACCACGGTTCCTACTCCAACAAAAAATGGGTGAACAAACTCATGGGCGGCAGTATTTACATATTGGCCGGCAATGTATATAACTGGCAAGTACAGCATAATGTATTGCACCATACATACACGAACATTCAAGATCATGATGAGGACATGGAAGCAGGAAGGATTCTTCGATTTTCCAGACATGCCGAATGGCGAAAGCATCACAAATTTCAACACTACTATTCTATATTCCTTTATGGTCTGTTGACTTTCAATTGGGCGATCACCACAGACTTTCAGCAAATGTATCGTTACATGAAAAGAAAACTATCTTATGGAAAGTTACCAAATCCTGTTATTAACTGGAGTACTTTGGTAATCACCAAGCTTATTTATATCACCATTTGGATCGTGCTTCCATTGATTTTTGTGGAAATTGCATGGTGGCAAGTGTTATTGGGCTTCTTTATTATGCACTATGTTGCAGGGGTAATTTTAAGTGTGGTTTTCCAATTGGCCCATATTGTCGATGAAGCGGAAACCCCATTACCAGATGAAAGTGGAACCATGAAAAACACTTGGGCCATACATCAATTGGCGACGACCGTAAATTTTGGCACTAAGAACCGTATTGTAAACTGGTTTACGGGTGGACTGAACCACCAGGTGGAACATCATATTTTTCCAAATATCAGTCACGTTCACTACACAAAAATTTCCAAAATTGTGAAACAGACTGCCAGGGAGTTTAATTTACCTTACAACGAATATAAAACTACCAGAAAAGCGATAATTTCGCACTTCAAACATTTGAGGGAGCTAGGTAAGAATCCAGCCCTTCAATACCAGTAAAACAATTGGATTTATGAGTAACCAACTTTCGGATAGGATCAATAGTTTAGTCCCTTCCGCAACCCTCGAAATGGCTGCAAAAGCACGCGAATTAAGAGCTGAGGGAAAAGATATCATTGGACTTAGTTTGGGGGAACCGGATTTTAAAACTCCAGACTACATTAGAGAAGCCGCAATCCAAGCAATAAACGACGGATATAATTCCTACACTCCAGTTGATGGATATGTAGAGTTAAAGGACGCCATTATTACTAAATTCAAACGGGATAACGGCATCGATTATGACCGCTCCCAAATTGTGGTTTCAACAGGTGCAAAACAAGCACTTTACAATGTGGCCCAAGCTTGTTTGAACAAGGGTGACGAAGTTATTCTACCATGCCCATATTGGGTAAGTTATAGCGATATTGTTAAACTTACCGATGGGGTTCCAGTTGAAGTTGCCACTTCTATTGAAAATGATTTTAAAATGACCCCAGAGCAGTTGGAGGCTGCCATAACCCCAAAGACCAAGATGCTTTGGTACAGCTCTCCATGTAATCCAAGCGGATCTATATACAGCAAAGAAGAGCTTAGGGCCTTGGCCGATGTGTTGCAGAAGCACCCACAAATTGTGGTGGTAAGTGATGAAATTTACGAACACATCAATTATGGGGTAACGGCGCATGCTTCAATGGCTGGATTTGAGGATATGTATGACCGTACAGTTACCGTTAATGGAGTTGCAAAAGCTTTTGCCATGACAGGTTGGCGAATTGGGTACATTGGTGCACCCACTTATATTGCAAGGGCTTGTAATAAATTACAGGGACAGGTGACCAGTGGTGCCAATTGTATTGCACAACGGGCCGTAATCACCGCACTTTTGGAATCTCCAACCCGCGTACAATACATGGTGGATGAATTCAAGAATAGAAGAAAGCTTATTTTAGAATTACTGAACAATATTCCTGGTTTCCAATGCAACGAACCTGAGGGCGCATTTTATGTTTATCCTGATATTGGTTCTTTCTTTGGAAAAACACTGAATGGAAAACAAATCAATAATGCTTCCGACTTTGCCATGTATTTGCTGGAAGAAGCCAATGTTGCAACTGTTACAGGTGATGCGTTTGGAAATGGAAACAGTATTCGTATTTCCTATGCCGCCAGTGAAGATGATATTAAAGAAGCCATTTCGCGAATTGCTTCTGCAGTATCATAAAAGAATACCTAAACTCAAACTAAAAAGGGAACCTTAAGGTTCCCTTTTTTTTTATCTAAGGATGAATCCATTCTTCATCGGATCCTTTGGGTCAATAAGAAAAGTATGTCTCCCCGTAATATGAGCTGTACCTTCAACTTGTGGAATTACTGCTTTAAAAGGACCATAATCCTGCTCTGAAACCACACTTCCTACAAAAATAGAGTCGGTAACGCTTTCAATGGACATGGCTTGGTTCATTTCCAACTCCTTTCTTGCCCAATGTATTGCCATTCTTCCTGAAACTCCCGAACCTGTGGGGCACCTGTCCACTTCTCCTTCCGCAAAAATGCAGACATTTCTACTATCAATACCTTCTTTGGAAGATTCATCAATAAAAATGGTACCATATAAAAAACTCAGGTCATCTTCAAAGGGATGCTTAATTTCCAAATCTTGCTCCATCACCGCTCTTTTTATGGCCATTCCATTTGTAATCATCTCTTGGTATGAGTCAGGAGAAAGATTCAATTTTATAGCATTCTTTTTTAAATCCACATAAGCATAAAATGCGCCACCATAAGCCAAATCATAGGTCACCTCTCCCAATCCTTTCACCTCAACTTTTCTATCAAGGCCAACCACAAAACTGGGCACACAATGAAACCGAACGTCTTTTACCTGTTTATTCACAATATTGACGTAAGAAATAATTCTTCCACAGGGGGCATCAATTTTTAGCATGTTTTCCCCTTCTTTCACATGAATCCAATCCATCTGAACCGCTAGAGTAGAAATCGCAATAATGGCATGACCACACATGGTACTATATCCTTCATTATGTAAAAACAAAATGCCGAAATCCCCATTTTCATCATTGGGCGGTACTAAAATGCACCCATACATATCGGCATGTCCTCTAGGTTCGAACATTAGGGCAGTGCGCAAATCATCATAGTTTTCCTTACAATACCTTCGGTATTCCAGAACGGAATTTCCCTTTAGCTCTGGAAAACCATCAACAATCACCCTTAAAGGCTCCCCTCCGGTATGCATATCGATAGTTTTAATTTCCAGCCAATCTGAAGGGGCTGAAAAAGTAGTTTTTTTAAGTATATTTTTATACGTACTGCTCATTTTTCAAATTTGGAATAGTAATATGTGGCAGCGGCCAAATCCTCTAAAGCATGTCCAACGGACTTGAACAACGTAATTTCGTTGTCATCTGTTCTCCCTAAATGAGTTTCGCCGCAGAGATTGAATAAATCTGCCTTAATATCAGATTCTTTTAGAATTCCTTTTAGCAAAGGGATGGCTATGTCACCACTTTCTTTTAATCCTGAAAACGTGTCCAAAAAAACTGAAGCTTTTATAATAACATCATCATCAGCCTCGCGCATATTGGGTTTGTAGGCTCCAACCAGGTCTATATGTTGCCCAGCAACCAGATTTTTACCGAAAACCAAAGGTTCTTCAGAAAGCGTTGCACAGGAGACGATATCCACTTCTGAAATTTTCTCCTCCATTTTGGATATTGCTTTGACACGAAATTCCTGATTCGAAAGTGCCCGGCATACTCCCTCTGCCTTTTTCAAATTTCTACCCCACACATAAACTTCTTCAATGGGTCGGACGGAAGCGTGTGCTTTAATCAGATTCACCGAAAGTGCTCCCGTACCAATCATTAACATTGAAGATGCATCTTTTTTTGATAAATAGGATGAAGCCAAGGCAGATGCTGCAGCTGTTCTTTTTGCGGTCAAACTTTTGGCTTCCATTATTGCTTTTAAAACACCTGTAACTGCATCCAGATACAAATAACTTCCTTGAATGGATGGCAACCCGAAATTATCATTGCCCGGGTTAACCGTAACCACTTTAACCCCGGCTTCTTTACCAGGATTCCAAGCTGGCATCAACAACAATGTAGTGTCCTGCTCGGTTCTTGGGTTGGGCAAGTCATGATGGTGTCTTTTGGGGATTAAAACAGTTTTTGACGCAAAAGCGTTTTCCAACTCTTCTACCAATTCGGAAAAGTTGGTGTTTTCTTCAATAAAAGTTGAATCAATATATAAGGGTTGTTCCAATTTTAATGGTGTTTTAGCAAGACATATCGGCCACAATTTTCCATTCCCCATCAATCTTTCGAAGTACTATCAGAAATACGCCATTTGCATCCCCTGCCTTTCGCATAAGATGATACTGCCCCATAACATAATAAGAATTCGAATCGATTTTGGTTACGGCATCAACGGTAAATTTTAAAGTACCTGTATCTGCCTCGGTAGGGTATCTTTCTTTGTATCCTGATAGGGTTTTATCCCAGCCCAATGTAAGTCCTCTTGCTCCATAAAATTGCAAAGAGTCATTCTTCCAATATCCCTGCATAAACCCTTCCAAATCATGATTGGACCAAGCTTCTTCCTGATTATACAATATCTGCATGATTTCTTCTTTATCTTCTTGTTCTGAAACAGTGCAACCAAAACAGCATAGGGCAATACCCATTACAAGGAACATGGCTTTTTTCATAAAATAAATATTGAATTCTAAAACAGAGGTAAGCTACGTTTTTTTCCAGAAATATGGGGTAAGTATGATCAGCACTGTGAACAGTTCCAACCTCCCTAACAGCATTAAAAAGCCACACCACCATTTACCTGCATTCGGCAGGCTATTGTAATTGCTCATAGGGTTGAGACTACCAAATGCGGGACCGACATTTCCCAATGATGAAGCCGAACCTCCGATTGCCGATACAAAATCAAGACCCAGAAAGCCCAAAACCAGAGATCCAATTATAAAAAACAACATATAGAGCACAAAGAAGGCAATGATATTGTACACGATATGCTCGGTAACCGTTTTATTATTATAGCGGACCGGTATTATGGCATTAGTGTGCAGTGTTCGCTTAAATTCTAGAATCCCATTTTTTATGATAAGCAAGTGTCGCATTACTTTTATTCCACCTGCAGTGGAACCTGCTGACCCTCCCAAAAACATCAATCCAAAAAAGAAAATGGTAAGAAATGGTGTCCAACCTGTGAAATCAGCTGTTACAAATCCAGTTGTTGTTACAATCGCAACCACCTGAAAAAGAGCATGTCTAAAGGAACTTTCACCTTCTCCCCACACCATAGGATGGAAATCGGAAACCTCAACATTCGCTTTAAAATTCACTACTAAAAAAGCCGTAATGGTAAATAAGATAATGAAGGTGGTATAATATTTAAACTCTTCGTCCTTTATTATGCGTTGTACCCGACCAGTGAAAGCGAAATAGCTTAATACAAAGTTACTCCCGGCCAAAAACATGAAAACAATTGTAATATATTGGATTAGAGGTTGATTGTTCCAATAGGCCAAGCTTGCATTTTTGGTGGAAAATCCACCTGTGGAAAGGGTTGCCAAGGAATGGTTCATGGCATCAAAGAAGGTCATTCCGGCCAATTTTAAAAGAATGGTCTCGGCCACCGTATATCCAAAATAAATCAACCACAGTCGTTTGGCGGTATCCGTAATTCTCGGATGTAATTTATCCCCTGCAGGTCCCGGAGCCTCTGCGGCAAACAACTGCATCCCTCCTATTCCCAAAAGTGGTAAAATAGCTATGGCCAGTACAATGATACCCATTCCGCCTATCCAATGGGTTAGGCTTCGCCAGAATAGGATTCCCTTCGGCAATATTTCTATATCATCCAATATTGAGGCTCCCGTGGTTGTATAACCGGAGATTGTTTCAAAAAAAGCATCAGTCACCGTAGGAATTGCGCCAGAAAAAAGATACGGGAGCGTTCCTGAAATGGACATGATAATCCATCCGAAGGTCACTACAATGTACCCTTCTTTTCTTTTGACCTCCTTTTTATGGCCACGGGTACCGAACATAGCCATTATTCCAAACAACATTGTAACAATAGCTGCAAGGGTAATGTCCAGAGTAACCCCATCATCATAAATACCACTTACAAAAGCAGCCAAAAGCATAAATGAGCCGTTGCATAGTAGCAATAGCCCCATAATGTGGATTATGATACGGGTATTGAGTCCCATTACAAGAACAACTTTTCTATTCTTGGAATCGCTTTGGGCAAGCAGCAAACAACAACGCGGTCGCCCTCCTGAATTCTGAAATCACCAAGAGCAATGATGCCTTTGCCATCCCGAATCACTCCGCCAATACTGGCTTCCCTGGGAAAGTTCAATTCACGGATAATTTCCCCATTTACCAATGAAGTAGCTTTTACCTCAAACTCTAATATCTCGGCGTTTAAATTGTTCAATCGGGTCAAAGCCAAAACCTCTCCCCTTCTTATATATCGGAATATATTGTTTGCCGCCAATAGCTTTTTGTTGATCAGGGTGTCCACACCAATGGAATGGGACAGTTGGAAATAATCCATATTCTCGACCATGGCGATGGTCTTTTTTATCTTCTTTGATTTGGCGACCAAACAGGACATAATATTTGTCTCAGAATTCCCTGTAACTGCGATAAAGGCGTCCATGGATTCCAGGCTTTCCTCGTCCAAAAGCTCCACATTTCTACCATCACCATTGATAACCAGGGCATGCGGAAGTTCGTCAGCAATATCAAAGGCCTTTTCTTTGTCCTTTTCTATCAATTTTACATTGAATTTTTTATTGCATAGGTCACGAGCTGTATTGAAACCAACCTTACTTCCACCTAGAATCATCACATTTTTGATTTCCTTTTTCTGCATACCAGTAAGCTTGTACAGCTCATCCACGCCTTCATCGGAAGTAATAAAATAGACTTGGTCACCTTC
Source organism: Flagellimonas sp. 2504JD1-5 (assembly GCF_053618295.1). Classification (NCBI taxonomy): domain Bacteria; kingdom Pseudomonadati; phylum Bacteroidota; class Flavobacteriia; order Flavobacteriales; family Flavobacteriaceae; genus Flagellimonas; species Flagellimonas sp. 2504JD1-5. Next base: position 1,757,761 of record NZ_JBSIOU010000001.1, on the reverse strand, counting down.
CTTAAAAACAGTATCCCCACGTGGAATCAAGGTGTATTGGGTACCCATTCGTTGTAAGGCTATTGGCATAAAATGGAGTTCTGGAAATATTTTAGCCGCTTCTTTAACCATTTTACCTACAAACGGGGCTGATTTTGGCAAGAACACCCCTATCATTGTCAGCAATCCTTCTTCAAATTCGTAGGTATCGTTAAACGCAGACTGGTTTAACAACAACTGTATTTCTGTTGCGGCAAGTTCTTCCGGAGAAATCAATTCATCAATTCCAAGTTCATCAAACTTTATCAATTCCCTGTTATCCATGAATTCCGTATTGGAAATTCGGGCAATGGTACGTTTACAGCCCAGCTGTTTTGCCAACATGCAAAGTGTGAGATTTGTAGTTTCAGATGCCGTAACCCCTATAACCAGTGCTGAACTTTCAACACGGGCATCCCTTAACACTTCTATTGAAGTGGCATCACCACGGAGTACCCTAATATCCAAATGATTATCCGCATACGATAAACTTTCCTTGTCCGTATCAATCAATGTAATATCCTGGGCTTCATAGGACAATAATTTTGCCAAATGAAAGCCTACCTCACCTGCTCCCGCAATTATTATTTTCATTGATTAGAATAAAATGTTCCCAAAAAGTTCAATTTGTGTGTCATGAGCGGCAACAAAGAATAACAGCCGCGGTCCCTAAGACAAATACCTAACATAATACGGAAAAGCTTTCCATGATTGCACGGCAAAATTACATAATTATTTTTGTACCCCTTCCATATACCGAAGTTGTATATTTGCCAGCAAATTTATCAGATGTCGAAAAAAGTCAAACCTTATAAAGATTCAGACCTAGGTAAAAAGGAGCAGGTCAGGCAAATGTTCGATACCATTTCTGGGGATTATGATGGGTTGAATAGGGTTATTTCTTTCGGCATTGACTTAAAATGGCGGAGAAAAGTAGTTGCTATACTTAAATCCAAAGCTCCAAAAAACATTCTTGATATCGCAACAGGAACTGGTGATCTTGCTATAGCCATGACGGCCACGGGCGCCGAAAAAATTGTGGGATTGGACATATCTCCTGGCATGTTGGAGGTTGGAAAGGAAAAAGTTGTCGCCAAAAACCTTCAAGATACCATTGAAATGATTGTGGGGGACAGCGAAAACCTTCCATTTGATAATGACTCTTTTGATGCCATAACTGTTGCCTTCGGCGTTCGAAATTTTGAAAATCTAGAAAAAGGACTCAGCGAAATTCTAAGAGTACTCAAACCCGGTGGGAGCTTTGTAGTGTTAGAAACTTCGGTTCCAACTAAAACACCTTTTAAGCAAGGGTATCGTATTTACACGAAATACATTCTCACTGCAATTGGTAAAATCTTTTCTAAGGATAGATCGGCATATGCATATTTATGTGAATCCGCTTCTGTTTTCCCACATGGAGAGGCGTTCAACAATATTTTGGGCAAAATCGGGTTTATAGGTATAGAGAACAAACCCCAGACATTTGGGGTGGCATCTATATATGTCGCTACAAAATAATTTGATGAGAAATGTCCTTCTTCTTTTTGGCTTGCTGATACTGGCATGTCCAAATTCCTTGGCACAGTTTAAAAAAGACCCCGTACTCAACCTTCAAAGTGAAGATTTGAAGTTATTGAACTGGGGATACTACCTGGGATTCAATCAGTATGACTTCCAATTTGAATACGAAAATGACATAGGTCAAGACATTTTGGTCAATAAAAGTATCGGTTTCAATGTAGGCCTTATTGGAGAGGTACGTATTAATGAATTTTTGGATGCCCGCTTTGAGCCTGGTTTACTTTATACTGCAAGAACTTTGGGTTTTCCTGGTTTTACTTCTGAAGCAGATGCGCTAAGAGAAGTTAAATCAACCTATATTCGGTTTCCATTGTTATTAAAAGCTAGTGCCCGAAGGTTTGGCAACTGGAAACCATACATTACCGGAGGTGTTTATACAGCTATGAATTTAGGTAGCAAGGAAGATAGCTTGGATGATAACAGCAGTGGTGAATTCCGAATGAAGAAAAATGTATACGGTTACGAACTTGGTTTTGGCATTGACATATATACCGAATATTTCAAGTTTTCACCTTCCATTCGAGGAGTTTTTGCCCTTACGGACGAAATTGTACCGGACAACGACCCAAACAGCCCATGGACAGGTAATATTGACGCCATGCGCACCCGAGGTTTCTTTATCAATTTTACATTTGAGTAGAAGCTTCCTTTCCCCTTCCACCACCATTTAGAGTTCAAGAAGCGTTGTTTGTCGATTGAGTTTTATAAATGAAATAGGTTCACTAATTTCATCCGTATGAAATTTTTAAATCATTGAATTTTAATATTTTAAAAATTTCAAGACATTCAGTAATTCGTATAAATTTTATTCATTTTGGTGGGAAATGTACCACCGAAAAAATTTATGCTCATTTCATTAAAAACTTGAATATGCGCTATTTACTTATTCCTTTGCTGGTGCTTTTGATTGGATGTAACTCCCAAAAAGAAGAAGAGCGTCCTAATATTTTATTTATTCTGTCCGATGACCACACTTCCCAATCTTGGGGAATTTATGGGGGACAATTGAAGGATTATGTGAAAAATCAAAATATACAACGACTCGCCAATGAAGGTGTGGTTTTGGATAATGCATTTTGCACAAATTCCATTTGCAGTCCAAGTCGTGCCGCTATTCTTACCGGGCAATACAGCCATTTAAATCAGGTATACACACTGCGGGAATCCTTGCCCGAGGGACACCCCAACATTGCAAAATCTTTGGGAGAAGCGGGTTACCAGACCGCAATCATTGGAAAATGGCATTTGGACAAGCAGCCTGAAGGGTTCGATTATTTCAAGGTACTCCCCGGCCAGGGCGAATACTGGAATCCGGTCTTCAAAGTCAAGGAAAACTGGCAAGACGGCTATATCAAAAAGGAAGAAGGCATTACCCATGAGGGCTTTTCTACCGATGTAATCACAGATTTGACGATTGAACATTTAAAACAAAGACAAAACAACCGGCCCTTTATGATGGTCTGCAGCTTTAAGGCCACCCACGAACCTTTTGAATATCCGAAGCGATACAATGACTATCTGAAAGATGTGACCCTTCCGGAGCCAGAATCACTCTATGATTTTGGCAAAGAAACCACCGGAAGATCATTTAAGGGGCAAAAATTGGAGAATTTGGGCATTCGATGGCAAAAAGCCACCGAAAGTCCCGAAACTTTTTGGACTTCGTATCCAGGTCTTCCCTATCCCCTAGATGGCCTGGACAGTGTTCAAAAAAGGAGTAAAATATTCCAAAAGCTAACAAAAGACTTTATTCGATGTGGGGCGGCTATCGATGACAACATAGGTAAACTGCTTAATTATTTGGAGGAAGAAGGCATTGCCGACAACACCATTGTTATATACACCGCCGATCAAGGATACTTTTTAGGGGAACATGGTTTTTTTGACAAACGACTGATCTATGAGGAAAGTCTTCGTATGCCATTTGTGATTAGATACCCAAAAGAAACGATGAAGGGCAAACGCTTGGATGATATTATTCTGAATATTGATTTTGCAGCCTTATTGGCCGATTATGCCGGTTTGCCGCCACAAGATTATATCCAGGGCAAAAGTTTTCGTGAAAATCTAAAGGGAAATACAGCCAAAGATTGGCGCGAACAAATGTATTACCGGTATTGGCTTCACTCACCTGATAGACCGGCCCATTTCGGTATTCGTAATAAAAGATACAAGCTTGCTCTTTTTTATGGACAAGGATTGGGCATGTATGGTAGCGATTCTACCTCAACACAGCTTGCTTGGGAATTTTATGATCTAAAAGAAGATCCAAAAGAATTGCATAACGCCATAGATGACCCAAAATATGCGGACATCATTGCTGAAATGAAGGTCGAATTGAAAAAAGAAAAGGAACATTTTAGGGACACGGATGAAAATCATCCTGAAATGATTGAAATATTGCAAGCAGAACTGGATTAACCCTCTCTTCTAATTTCGCTTAAAAGAATTGCTGTAGCAGTGGCTACATTCAAGCTTTCTGTGGTTTGTTCCCCAAACTGTGGAATGGCTATTCTTCTGGAAATCATGGATTCGATTTCAGAAGAAATTCCATTGGCCTCATTTCCCATTATCAAAATCCCATGTTTCGGTAACCTGGAAGCATAAACCGTTTCTCCATCCATAAAAGCCCCATAAGCGGGTTGGTGCGTTTCCTTTAGGTATTTCACCAAATCAACATAAACAACATTCACCCGGGCAATAGAGCCCATGGTCGCCTGCAGCACTTTTGGATTGTAACAGTCCACTGTACCCAATGAACATATCAGCTGTTTTATTCCAAACCAATCACACAATCGAATAATGGTCCCTAAATTACCCGGATCACGGACATTGTCCAACGCTATTACCCAATTTGAACTGTTAGTTGGCATATCAATTGGCATTTTAAATACACCCAAGACCCCATTCGGGGTATTTAAACTGCTCATTTGTTTTAACTCTGAAGAAGAGACCGTAACAAAATCTTTAAAATCCTTATTTACGATTTTGGCATCCACAAACAGATGATATGGTTCCAAACCTGCTTCAATCAATTCAAAAACCGTTTTTTTTCCTTCCACAACAAACAGTTTATGTTGAGTTCGGTACTTTTTTTGCTGTAAGCTCTTAACTAGTTTAATTTGGTTTTTGGTAACCATCTAAATCGTGTATTTTTGGCTTCTATGAGGGCACTTTCAGGTCTATTGCACAACTGGGCAAAAATAGGATTATTGTTGCTTATGTTTGGCATGGCTGCCTGCAATACCTTAAAAAAAGTGGATGACGGGGAATTTCTACTTACCAAAAATTCCCTATATGCGGATAGCTCAAAGGTCAATAACAGTGATATCAAGAGCTTAATCTCCCAAAAACCCAACAGCACCCTGCTGGGATACCCGCTTCGTTTAAACCTTTACAATATGGCCAAAGAAAATCCGGATTCCTCTTTTCAAAATTGGCTATACCGAAAAGAAAAAAGGGAAAAACGCTTAAATAACCTCCTTTCGCAAAAACAGGTGAACCGCCTGCGCGAATCTTTTTTGGTCAAAGGGGCCAGTGATTTTTTAAAAAGAATTGGGGAAGCACCAGTGGTTATTGACACAACACAAACCCAAAAATCTGTAGATCGATTAAAAGCCTACTACAACAGTAAAGGCTATTTTAATAATACAGGAACCTATAATGTTGTAAAGGGAAAGCGGAAAAAAAGGGCAGAAATCGAATATCAAATTACCTTGAATAAACCTTTTTATATTGATACCCTGCAAAAAAATATTAGTTCCCCTGAACTTGATTCCATTTACATTAAGGCATTTGACAAATCGCTCGTTAAAAGTGGAGATCAGTTTGATCTAGGCAATTTTACGGTAGAACGGGAACGCCTCACAACGCTGTTCAGAAATTCAGGTGTCTACAATTTTCAAGAAAGTTCCATCAATTATGACATTCTTAGGGATACCACGAAGGTGGCAGATGATCAAAAGATGGATGTTCAGCTCAATATACAAAAACCCAGAAGTGCCAATGACAGCCTCTCTGACAATACCTATAAAATTCACCGCTTTAAAAAAATCAATGTTTATGCAGACTATTTAATCGGAGGAAGCACGGATTCGCTCCAATCGATTGAGCACGAAAACTATACCATTTATTATAATAACGAGCTAAAATATAAACCCAAAGCCCTTACGGATGCCATTTTCTTTGAAAAAGATAGTGTATATCGAGATTTGGACAGAATCAGAACGTATCGCCAGATCACCAATTTAAATACGTTCAAATACCCAAATATTGAGTTCATTCCGGAAACTGGGGAGGCAATGCTGACATCAAACATCTACCTTGCCCCCCGTCCCAAATTCTCGCTAAATCTGGATTTCGATGTAACACATTCCAACATTCAGCGTGTAGGTACTGCATTTAGTGCATCGGTAATTACCAGAAACGTTTTTGGTGGTGCCGAGACTTTGAACATTTCGGCCCGGGGTTCTGTTGGTCTGCTTAACGACCGTAACTCTTCTTTGGCAAGCGGCACATTTACTTCAGAAATAGGAGGCGATGTAAACATTACTTTTCCAAGGATCTGGTTCCCATTCAATACTGAAAAAATCATTCCTTATTATATGTTGCCCCAAAGTAGGTTTTTGGTGGGTACCAATTTTCAGAAAAATATCGGGCTCGACAAACAATCCTTCAATACGGTACTCTCTTACAATTGGAATCCCTCTAACAGTCTTCGAAATACCATAGAATTGCTCAATGTGGAGTTTGTACGCAATGTAAACCCGGATAACTTTTATAATGTTTACCAGAACACCTTCAGTAATTTGGATAATATTGCTGATCAGTTTCAAGATGACCCTCAATATGCTTCTCTATTTGAATCCGTGGAAAATAATGAAGACCCGCTACAGTTAATTATTCCCTCCGGTGCGGATACTTTTGCCCAACGAGTATTGAACAATGAGATTCCCGTATCTCCCGAAGAATTTAGTGATGTAAATAGTATTGAGGAAAGAAGACAACGACTCACAGAGAACAACTTGATCTTCGCCAGTAATTATACCCTCTCCAAAAATAGCAAGGTCGATATCAATGACAACGATTTCTATCAATTCAGAATGAAATTGGAAAGTGCGGGCAATCTGCTCTCTGTTTTGGACGGGGTTATTCCCTACAATAAAAATGACAATGACCAGCTTTTGGTTTTTGGAGTTCCTTTTTCCCAATATTTTAAAACCGAACTTGATTTTATTCGTCATTGGGAAGTTGGAAACGCAAAAGTTTTAGCTTTTCGAAGCTTTTTCGGTCTTGCCATTCCATATGGAAATTCCGAAAGCATCCCTTTTGTCCGCAGTTATTTTGCCGGAGGTTCTAATGACAATAGGGCATGGAACGCATATGAACTCGGGCCGGGCAAAACGAGTAACATCAACGATTTTAATGAGGCTAACCTTAAACTGGCAATGAATCTGGAATATCGCTTTCCAATAGCTGGGGATGTAAAAGGCGCTCTTTTTGCCGATGCTGGCAATATTTGGAATGTATTTGACAATGAGGACAACCCGGAAGCCATCTTCAGTGGATTCAGTTCCTTGTCGGATATTGCATTGGGTACAGGATTTGGACTGCGGTACGACTTCACCTACTTTGTTTTTAGGCTTGACATTGGTTTTAAAACCTACAATCCGGCCGAAGAAGCATCAAAACGTTGGTTTAGGCAGTATAACTTTAAGAACGCTGGTTTTAATATCGGTATAAATTATCCCTTCTAGACCGAATATTTTATTACTTTTGTTCACTTATTTAACCAAAAATTAACTAAGTATGTCCCACAATATTAAGCCGGGCGTTGCAACGGGCGATGAAGTTCAAGCTATTTTTAATCATGCCAAGGAAAATGGTTATGCACTTCCTGCAGTAAATGTGATTGGATCTAATACCATAAATGCTGTTTTGGAAACTGCTGCAGCCTTAAATTCTCCTGTTATTGTCCAATTCTCCAATGGTGGAGCTCAGTTCAATGCCGGAAAGGGATTGTCAAACGAAAACCAAAGAGCAGCCGTACAAGGAGCGGTGGCTGGCGCCAAACACGTTCACCAGTTGGCCGAAGCTTACGGTGCTACCGTAATATTGCACACGGATCATTGTGCCAAAAAATTATTGCCTTGGGTAGATGGCCTCTTAGATGCCAGTGAAGAACACTATGCAGCTACAGGAAAATCACTCTTCAGTTCACATATGATCGATCTTTCCGAAGAACCCATCGAAGAAAATATCGAGATCTGCAAGAACTATTTGGAACGCATGAGCAAAATGGACATGACGTTGGAAATTGAGCTTGGTGTTACTGGAGGCGAGGAAGATGGTGTGGACAATACCGATATAGATAGCTCTAAACTTTATACCCAGCCCGAAGAAGTAGCTTATGCCTATGAAGAATTGTCTAAGGTGAGTCCAAAATTTACAATTGCGGCCGCCTTTGGAAATGTTCATGGGGTATACAAACCAGGAAACGTGACTTTGACGCCCAAAATCTTGAAAAACTCGCAGGAATTTGTTGCTGAAAAATTTGGAGTGGAGCACAATCATATCGATTTTGTTTTCCATGGTGGTTCAGGATCTACTTTGGAGGAAATTAGAGAGGCCATCGGATACGGTGTCATTAAAATGAACATTGACACTGACCTTCAATATGCTTTCCTATCCGGAGTTAGGGATTATGTGCAAGATAAATCTGGTTATTTGCAAGCACAGATTGGCAACCCTGATGGGGCCGATCAACCGAACAAGAAGTTTTATGACCCACGTGTTTGGCTTCGAGAAGGTGAAAAATCTTTTGTAGAAAGACTGAAACAAGCCTTCGAAGACCTTAATAACGTAAATACGCTTTAAGCGGTTTAACCTAATATAGATTCCATGTCGTCTTGGTTTAAAAGAAAGGAAAAGGGAATACAAACAGCTACCGAGGAGAAAAAAGACACCCCTAAGGGACTCTGGTACAAATCTCCAACCGGAAAGATTGTTGAATCTGAGGATTTGGCAAAGAATTTTTACGTAAGCCCTGAAGATGATTACCATGTAAGAATTGGCAGTAAGGAATATTTTGAGATTCTTTTTGATGACAATAAGTTCAAAGAATTGGATGAAAAGTTGTCGGCCAAAGACCCTCTTAAATTTGTTGATACTAAGAAATATTCGGAGCGCTTAAAAGCTGCTCAGCAAAAAACTGGTTTAAAAGATGCCGTTCGAACAGCTGTAGGCAAGTCTATGGGGAAAGAATTGGTCATTGCCTGTATGGATTTCAGTTTCATTGGTGGATCAATGGGAAGTGTGGTTGGCGAAAAGATTTCACGAGCCATTGACCATGCCAAGAAAAAGAAAGTCCCTTTTGTAATGATTTCAAAATCAGGAGGAGCTCGAATGATGGAGGCTGCATTGTCACTAATGCAATTGGCAAAGACTTCTGCTAAACTGGCCCAGTTGGCCGAAGCTAAAATTCCGTACATTTCCCTTTGCACGGATCCAACTACAGGCGGAACAACTGCTTCTTATGCCATGTTGGGTGATATTAACATTTCTGAACCTGGGGCGTTAATTGGTTTTGCAGGGCCCCGTGTGGTAAAAGATACGGTTGGGAAAGATCTTCCCGAAGGTTTCCAAACCTCTGAGTTTTTAAAAGAAAATGGGTTCTTGGATTTTATTTCCCACAGAAGGGATTTAAAAAAGAAAATCAATCAATACATCGATTTGATTACAAATCAACCCTTAAGAGCATAAAAAGAGCCCCGGAATGGGGCTTTTTTTATATCAGTTTTTACCTTCCAAATTCTCCGACTTTTTAATTTGAAAGATTCCCGCCAGTTTTTTAGTCTTGCTCCCCTCTTCATTGGGACGTTTAAGTATATTCAAATCTTTATATCCTTTAATTGCCCCCAACAGGGCTTTTTTGGAAAGTTTAAATTCCTTTTTAACATCATTTCCATAAACCACAAAACCTTGATCTTCTACAAAATCGAAACCTATAGAGTCTTTGGAAACATAATTGACCTTGAAATCCATTTTTTGCGGTGAAAAATAGGGGCTTGGTTGATATTTGGCTATATGGCCGTTCATATCCGTTACGGCCTCTACCTCTATCACCTTAAATGTATACAAATCATCAATTTCAGGTATTTTAACCAAATCCTCTTTTGCAGATATTCTGGAATTCTTGGTCCAACTCTTACCAATATTCTCTGCTGACACATCAACCGCTCCATAAATCACATAACCCAGCAAAAACAATACGGGAAGTGCTAAAACTATTGAACCTGAATAGCTCCAGATTGGACTGCGCCTTTTCAGCATTTTCAGGTTTATGGCAGAGCGCATTTCCGGGGTGGTATCTTCAAACTCCTTCTTTGTTTCCTTATCCTTTATTTTCCAATGTTTTTCCACAGGAAAAATTGGGATATACCAAAAATGAAAGACCTTTTGATATATGTTGAAGGTAAGGTTTTCAACATCCTTCAAACCGAGTTCATCTGCGGAAAACGATTTTATTTTAAGGGAATAGGTGCCCAGCTTTATTCTCATCAATTTATTTCTTAATTAAGAATCCTCCTAATAAACAGTAATTCGGAATTTTTATTTCGCCTTGATTCATGAAACATTCCCTGAATTGATGAACGGTCCATTTTAAATATAAAAAAGCCCCAAAATTGGGGCTTTTTATTGTCAGTTCGAGCGCAGTCGAGAACCTTTATTTTTTCATGATAAGTTTAAAAGAGACATCTCGACTGCGCTCGATATGACTGTTTTTCTTTAACAAGTTATTTTTTCTTGAACCTTCTCAAAAAAATCTCCTTTTCGGTACCATCGGGCTGTGTCAAGATTCCCACAGCATCGCAGGTGCCATCACCAAAATCCAAGCTGGCGGTGTTCTCATTTCTTGAGATTTCCAAAACTCCACTAACAATAAACCTACAGGCCATCTCTCTACGTAAAGGTGTGATCACTTCTTTTATAAAGATGTTACCTTCTCGTCCTATGTAAGTTCTTTTACCAGTAATTAAGAAAACATTGTCTCCCCAAAAACCAGAGCCATAACCTTCTATCCATTCCCTAGTCCGGGTTCCTTCAAAGGAAGCAGTATCACCATCAGGCCAAGTTGCCGAAAAAGATGCATTGGCGGTTGATTGCGGATTCCCGTTCTCGTTGGAGCGCTCTCTAAGAATATCTGCACTTCCCTCGATAGTAACGCCATTGAAAGTAAAATTCTCCAAACTTAACGCTAAAGATTTAGTGGCAGCTTCCATATCCTTTGCATAACTCAAGTTGATAATTCCGCTCAACACATTTCCATTGGGCAATTCACAACCTTCACCAAAATCAATGGTCTTTTCTTTGGTGGTATCCGTGATAACCGTGGTTATGGTGACACAATCTGGGAGAAAGTCCGATCGGTGTGGCACTTTTGAGATGAACGAAATTTCGTCCGAGGCATATACATCCTCAGCAATGGCAGTAACCTCTTCCGAAATCATTTCGGTCTCATCACTATACTGTAATTCTGTTGCCGAAATCACTTCTGTGCTAGCTAAACTTTCGGTAGAATCCTCCTCCTTTGAACAGGATGTTGCCAATAATAGAATTGTTCCAAAAAAGAGTGAGGTGATTTTCTTAAAATTGAATTGTTTAAGATTCTTTTTCATAATGATTAAAATTTTTGGGTTTGGTTCTATGACCCATCCAAAAGCAAAAGGTTTAATCCGACTTCAGAATTTTTCATTCTAAAAAAAGAAGTTATCTTTGCACGCTGATTGAAAGACAATCAATACATAAAAATCATTTAAACAAATATTGGAATGTATTTAACTAAAGAAGTAAAGGCCGATATCTTTAAGAAACACGGCGGCTCTGAGAGCAACACCGGTTCTACGGAAGGACAAATTGCATTGTTCACGCACCGTATCAACCATTTAACACAACACCTTAAAAAGAACCACAAGGATTACAACACTGAGCGTTCTTTGGTGAAATTGGTAGGTAAAAGACGTAGTCTTTTGGATTACCTAAAGAAAAAAGATATTGTAAAATACCGTGAGTTAATTAAAGAACTAGGTATTAGAAAATAAAATAATTGGGAGTCTATTCGGCTCCCATTATTTTTACCCTGAACTTGCTGAAGGGTATTACAAATTAAAGAAGTCCCAATCTTAAGATTGGGCAAACACAAAAAGCTGCCTACAGTTTTTCATTGGTCAGTGCCATTGGCACACACAACAACAACACAACCCGACCGTCCGGATGGCGGTAGACCAAATGTTTAACGACCCACGCAAATTTTAGTGGGTAAGACTAATTCTATGATTCCAAAAACTTTTAAAGAGGTCATTGACCTTGGTGACGGTAGGGAAATTTCTATCGAAACCGGAAAATTGGCAAAACAGGCCCATGGTTCTGTTGTTGTCCAATCGGGCAAGTGTATGCTATTATGTACAGTTGTCTCCAATTACAAGCAAAGTGATGTTGATTTTTTACCGCTCACGGTAGATTATCGAGAAAAATTTGCTGCTGCTGGGCGTTATCCCGGTGGTTTCTTCAAACGTGAAGCAAGACCAAGTGATGGCGAAGTATTGACCATGCGTTTGGTGGATAGGGTTTTAAGACCATTATTCCCTAAAGATTATCATGCCGAAACTCAGGTAATGATCCAATTAATGTCACATGACGAGGAAGTTATGCCAGATGCAATGGCCGGACTTGCCGCTTCTGCCGCAATTCAACTTTCAGATTTTCCGTTTGAATGCGCCATTTCAGAAGCTAGGGTTGGACGTGTTAATGGTGAATTCATCATCAACCCAACTAGAGAGCAGTTAAAAGAATCCGACATTGATATGATGATTGGTGCCTCAGCTGATTCTGTAATGATGGTCGAGGGAGAGATGGATGAGATTTCCGAGGAGGAAATGACTGAGGCTATCAAATTTGCACACGAAGCCATTAAGGTTCAGTGTGCTGCGCAAATAAAATTGGCCGAAGCTTTTGGGAAGAAAGAAGTACGGGAGTACGAACCTGAAAGAGAAGATGAAGACCTAGCAAAAAAAGTATATGATCTTACTTATGATAAGGTATATGCGGTGGCGAAGGCAGGTTCAGCAAAACATGAACGCAGTGCTGCTTTTGACGCTATTAAAGAGGAAGTAAAAGCTACTTTTTCAGAAGAAGAATTGGAAGATTTTGGTGATTTAGTTTCAAAATACTTCTACAAAGCGGAAAAAGAGGCTGTTCGTAACCTAACATTGGAAGAAGGTCTTCGTTTAGATGGACGTAAAACCGATGAAATCAGACCAATTTGGTGTGAAATCGATTATTTACCATCTGTTCATGGTTCTTCCATCTTTACCAGAGGTGAGACACAGGCTTTGGCTACCGTTACTTTGGGAACATCCAGAGAAGCCAATCAGATAGATATGCCATCTTTTGAAGGTGAAGAAACCTTCTATTTGCACTACAATTTCCCTCCTTTCTCAACCGGGGAAGCAAGACCAATTCGTGGTACTTCCCGAAGAGAAGTAGGTCACGGAAACTTGGCCCAACGTGCATTAAAAGGTATGATTCCAGAAGATTGTCCATATACCGTCAGAGTAGTATCTGAAGTATTGGAGTCCAATGGATCATCTTCCATGGCTACCGTATGTTCTGGTACAATGGCCCTTATGGATGCAGGTGTTCAGCTTAAAAAACCTGTTTCTGGTATAGCAATGGGATTGATTACCGATACGGAGACTGGCAAATATGCCGTTCTTTCCGATATTTTAGGCGATGAAGACCACTTAGGAGATATGGACTTTAAAGTCACAGGTACTGCTGATGGTATCACAGCTTGCCAAATGGATATCAAAGTAAAAGGTTTGTCCTACGAAATCTTGGTAAAAGCATTGATGCAGGCTAAAGACGGAAGACTTCATATCCTTGAAAAACTAACTGATACTATCGCCGCTCCAAACGCAGACGTTAAATCATACGCTCCAAAAATTGTTACCAAGATTATTCCTGGTGAATATATTGGTGCTGTTATCGGTTCTGGTGGAAAAGTGATTCAAGAATTGCAAAAAGAAACCAATACGACTATTGTTATCAACGAAGATCCTGATACTGAAGAAGGTATTGTGGAAATTTTAGGTACCGGTCAAGATGGTATCGATGCTGTTATTGCAAAAATTGACGCCTTAATGTTTAAGCCAGAAGTTGGTAGCGTTTACGAAGTAAAAGTGATCAAGATGCTTGACTTTGGTGCAGTAGTTGAATATGTTGAAGCTCCGGGCAATGAGGTTTTACTCCACGTTTCTGAATTGGCTTGGGAACGCACCGAAAATGTATCCGATGTAGTGAACATGGGAGATGTTTTTGATGTGAAATACTTCGGACTTGATCCAAGAACCAGAAAAGAGAAAGTTTCTAGAAAAGCGCTTTTACCAAAACCAGAAGGTTATGTAGAGCGTCCACCTAGAAACAATGATCGCAGAGGTGGTGACCGTCGTGGAGGTAGAGATAATCGTGATAGAAAACCTAGAAGAGACTAGTATTTAGTCAAATTTTTCAAAAATATAGGCTCCAAGCACCGCTTGGGGCCTTTTTTACAACAAAAATCCAAATAAATTTCGGCAAAATGTAACTTTTTGCATTTTCCTACGTATAACTTAATGAGCTTCGGTTCACAAATTTAATTTGAAGGGAAAATAAATGAGACAGTTAAAGATTACAAAACAGGTTACCAATAGGGAAACCGCTTCGTTGGACAAATATTTACAAGAAATCGGTAAAGTGGACTTGATCACCGCCGATGAAGAAGTAGAATTGGCACAGCGAATCAAGGCGGGAGACCAAATAGCCTTGGAAAAATTAACTAAAGCCAACCTCAGATTCGTGGTTTCTGTTGCAAAACAGTATCAAAACCAGGGATTGACCCTTCCTGATTTAATCAATGAGGGAAACCTGGGATTAATCAAAGCAGCCCAACGTTTTGATGAAACCCGTGGATTTAAATTTATTTCGTATGCTGTTTGGTGGATTCGCCAGTCCATTCTTCAGGCATTGGCCGAGCAATCACGTATTGTTCGTTTGCCGTTGAACAAGATTGGTTCCATTAACAAAATCAACAAGACTTTTGCTTTCTTGGAACAAGCGCATGAGCGAATTCCATCAGCAGAAGAAATTGCCAAGGAATTGGACATGACCGTTGAAGATGTAAAACAATCCTTAAAAAACTCTGGTCGCCACGTGTCCATGGATGCGCCATTAATTGATGGTGAAGACTCCAACTTATATGACGTATTGCGAAGTGGCGAATCTCCAAATCCGGATAAAGACTTGTTGCATGAATCATTGCGCACTGAGATAGAACGCGCATTGGAAACATTGACTCCAAGGGAAGCAGATGTTATCCGACTATACTTTGGACTGGCAGGTCAACATTCAATGACTTTGGAAGAAATTGGGGAAACATTCGACTTAACAAGAGAACGCGTTCGCCAGATAAAAGAAAAAGCAATCAGAAGGTTGAAACATACCTCTAGAAGCAAGATTTTAAAGACTTATTTGGGATAATCGTAAGATTATCTGCGCAAATTACAGTTAAACAAACCTTAAATTTGTTTTTTGGCAAGAAAGTTGTAATTTGTAGTCCTACAACAGTTTATCATGACTGTTCGTTTTTTGATTGATGAATAAACTCCGGCTGATTACCGGAGTTTTTTCATTTATATACCCAAACGCACTGTCAAATAAATTGACAATCCATAAGTCTTTATTGTTAAAGTCTCCCAAATTTGAAAATGATGTGCATAAATTCGAAAGCCATTCCAATAGAAGGATAGAACCAAAAATGCATTTGCTATTTTTGCGAACAGATAAAGTAAAAAATGAATTCAAAACTAGTAGCTCCTTCCCTATTGGCAGCAGATTTTGCCAACTTACAACGCGATGTAGAAATGGTGAATCAAAGTGAAGCCGATTGGTTTCATTTGGATATCATGGATGGTGTTTTTGTTCCTAATATTTCCTTCGGAATGCCTGTTATTAAAGCTATATCAGAACATGCAAAAAAGACATTGGACGTCCATTTAATGATTGTTGACCCAGACCGATATATTAAAACTTTTGCTGATCTGGGCTCCAACTACCTTACGGTGCATTACGAAGCCTGTACACATTTGCACCGTACCTTGCAGGCTATTAAAGCCGAGGGTATGAAAGCTGGTGTAGCACTCAACCCGCATACCTCTGTAAATTTGTTGGAGGACACCATCCAAGACATCGATTTGGTTTGTATGATGAGTGTAAATCCAGGTTTTGGTGGACAATCTTTTATAGAAAACACCTATCAAAAGGTCTCAGATTTAAAAAATATCATCGAAAGAAAAAATTCTAGCACCTTAATTGAAATTGACGGTGGGGTAAATGCGACCAATGCAAAAAAATTGGTGGATGCGGGGGCAGACGTTTTGGTTGCGGGTAGTTTTGTCTTCAAAAGTGAGAATCCTACCAAAACTATCAAAAACCTAAAAGAAATAATCGGTTAATGCAAGAATTTGATGTACTCATCATTGGAGGTGGCCCCATTGGAATAGCTTGTGGTCTTGAAGCGAAGAAAAAAGGACTTTCATATCTTATTGTTGAAAAAGGGCCGATTGTGAACTCGCTTTTCAACTATCCCATCAATATGCAGTTTTTCTCTTCTTCAGAACGATTGGAGATAGATAATATTCCCTTTATCAGTAAAGAAGCTAAACCTAAACGAAACGAGGCTTTGGAATATTATCGCCGGATTGTGACCTCCAACGAATTGAACATCCATCTTTTTGAAAAAGTATTGGGCGTAAAGAAGCAAGCCCAAATTTTTTCCATTAAAACGGATAAAGCCCAATATTCAGCCAAAAACATTGTTGTTGCCACAGGGTTTTACGACTTACCTAACAAGATTAATGTTCCAGGAGAGGATTTGCCAAAGGTGTCACATTATTACAAGGATCCCCATTTTTATGCAAGCCAGAAATTGGCTGTAATTGGAGCAAGTAATTCTGCCATAGATGCCGCATTAGAGTGCTGGCGTAAAGGTTCAGAAGTCACTTTGATTATCCGGGGGCCAGAGGTAGGACAACGGGTCAAATATTGGGTGCGTCCCGATATCATCAACCGTATTGAAGAAGGGAGCATAAAAGCGTATTATAATTCCAATGTTAAGGAAATTCGTCCAACAGAACTGATAATTGATACTCCAGAAGGGGAAGTGATCCTTGAAAATGATTTTGTTTTGGCCCTCACAGGCTATATGCCCAATTTTGAATTTTTAGAAAAATTGGGGATTGAACTATCCCAGGATGATAAACGCCTTCCTAAGTATAATACGGATACCATGGAGACCAACATCAATGGTTTATATTTGGCCGGTGTTATTTGTGGAGGTATGGAAACCCACAAATGGTTTATCGAGAATTCTAGGATTCACGCACCCATTATCATGGATGCCATCATCAAAAAACGTGAAGCTGCCAAATCTTGATTTTCTTTTTGTAATCAATTGTATTTGACACGACTAAGATTCCATACATTTAGGTTATGGATACATTAGCACAAGTTCATCTGGCATCCCAATATTTGGCCACTGCAGGCAAAAGTTTTTTAGAGCCTAAATCTGATGATAGCCACACCAATGTTGGCTTTTTTGCGGATGACCATACACTGCGAACATGGAATTTGGATGAAGCAGGCAGCTATTTGGCCTTTCAATACCAAAATTTTTCATTAAAATGGGTTTACATGGGTAAAGATGAGGTGTTTGCCCTTAAGGGCTGCTCTCATCGAGAGGTTGTGGATTGGATTTCAACAATGGCCTCCCAATCAAAACTTGGTAAACCATACACCTACAATTTACATTATGACTTACCTTATTCCATAAGTGATAATTTTACATTTGGACTTCCCAGTTCAGAAGAATTAGAAGAACTGATCCATTTACGGACAGTTTCTCAAAAGGCGTTGAAATCTTTTCTTGAAATAGAAAATTTAGCATCAGATATCCGAATTTGGCCCCATCACTTTGATACCGGAGCTTTTGTAGTATTGAATGACGGTTCTGGAAAATCCATCGGTATGGGCTTGGCCATTCCAGATAGTATGATTTCCGAGCATTATTTTTATATAAGTGGATATCGTGGCCATGATAGCATCGATACTTCTACATTTGAACATCTCACTAACGGTGAATGGAAAAATGAAGGCTTTAAAGGAGGGGTTTTAGGAGCGCAGAAGGTTTCAGAGAGTACAGTCGTCCAATTTTTTCAAGAAGCTTTCAAGGCCTACACCTTTTAAAACAAAAAACTGGCATTTCACTGAAATACCACCTACAAACCCTTTTTCCACTTCTGAACCATTGATAATCACATTGGTTTCCCAATCATTTAAGACCAAAATGGATATTTAAAATTGTTAGAACTGGTCCTCTATTAAATTAGGTTTACATCCGCTATTACTTCCAGTACAGCCGGTCCCTTTTGAGCAAAAAACTCATTCATGCCTTCTACCAAAGTATCTTGATTCTCGATTCTTTTTCCCCAAGCACCGCAAGATTCGGCAAATTCAGCAAAGTTTGGATTGGAAAGTGAAGTTTTCCATACATCAAACTCTCCAGCTCTTTGTTCCTTGGATATCTTTCCAAGCTCATGGTTGTTCAATACAATAAGCTTCACAGGCATATGGTATTTTACCAAAGTGGTGATTTCGGCCAAATACTGGCATAATCCTCCATCACCGGCCACGGCAACTACTGGCCTTGAATTCCCAACTGCTGTCCATGCACCAATTGCCGCTGGAAGCGCAAAACCAATGGATCCCAAATACCCTGACATCAAAAAGTCGTGTTGTTTGGACTCAAAATAGCGCCCAAAGGAGTATGCATTATTACCTACATCCACACACATCACTGCATCTTCAGGTGACAATTTGTTCATGGCCTCGAAAACGGCAATGGAACTGATTCCATTATCAGAGGTTTCCATTAATCGCTTTGCCTTTTCTGCTTTCCATATTTTCCAACGGTCCGCAATCTCCTTGGTTTGGTCAATGGTATTTATTCTACCTTTTAATTTATCTTCAAAAAGTTCTAAGGTTCTTGATATTTCACCCCAAACTGCTACTTCCACCTTATGGAATTTACTCAGGGCCAAAGGATCAAAATCCACCTGTATGATGGGTTTTTTGGATGTAATCCCTGTGTGGTTGGAAAAAGACGCTCCAAACACGATAAGCAAATCGGATTCGTTCATAAACCAAGAAGCAATCGGTGTTCCACTTCTACCTAAAACACCACCACCCAAAGGGTGGTTATCAGGAATAAGCCCCTTCCCCTTGAAAGTGGTTACTACACAAGCGTTCAAGCTTTCTGCGAATTTGGCTATACTCTTTTTATGGGCCCGTGCCCCATGACCCATAATAATAACGGGGCGTTTAGATTTTTTAATCAACTCTACTGCATCATTCAATGCTTCTTTGGGAGGGGCAATCTCCATGGAAGTAATTCGTTTTTCTGGGCTTTTTGCCCTAGCGCCAAGTTTGGCCTTTCGTTCCTGCACTTCATCTGGAAAGGTTAAATGGGAAACATCCCGTTTCAATATAGCATGTTTTACTGCGAGTGACATCAATTCTCCATGTCTGCTATCGCTTTGCACCCTATGATTGAATTCTGCAACACTACCAAAAGCTTGAACCAAGTCTACTTCTTGAAAATTTCCGGTTCCGACCACCTGTGTTGCTACTTGACCTGTTAAGGCCAATAAAGGGGCGCGGTCCACTTTTGCGTCCCACATTCCGGTAAACATGTTTGTAGCACCAGGTCCTGCAATCGAAAAACATGCAGCGGGCCTACCTGTTAATTTCCCGTAGGCCGAGGCAGCAAAAGCCGCCGCTCCTTCATGTCGGATGCCATAAAAGTTCAATTTTCCTTTTTCTTCTTGCCTTCTCATAGCGTCGGCAAATCCCAAATTGGAATGTCCCACCATTCCAAAAACTTTGGTTACGCCCCAATTCACCATAGTCTCGGCCATGATATCGGACACAGTGGTTTCATGGGCCTGTTCCTCTTCAAGTCCAACATAAATGGCATTGTCCTCTTCTTTGACTTCAAAAGTCTCTATCCCATCATCGTATCCTCCTGGCGGAAGTCCTGTGCAGGGGTGAAAATCCCAACCATGCCATGGACAACGAAGCATTCCGTTTTCAATGGATCCCTCTCCCAAAGGACCCCCTTGATGTGGACATCTATTGTCCAATGCAGAAAACTTACCTTCAAAGTGCGTCAAACAGATTCCCTTGTGCGCGGCAGTTACTGTTTTGACCCTACCTTCAGGAAGTTCATTTTTATTTTCAAGTACTTTATGCCATTTTACGTTTTTTGCAGCCATATTTCGTTATGTTTTAGCTTATTGCCATTTCTTTCACCAATTACGAGTACGATTGTTTCCAGTTAATCACATCAACCTACTACTCCTTGCTCTTTGGAGAGAAATTATTTGTCATCGATTGGAAGTGTTTTTTCAGTCGCGGTATGGATTTCTGTTATCTCCTTTCCCAAAAAATATCCTATTGCGATTCTAATCGCTATAACAATTCCCAATTTAGTAAGCTCATCGATAGTCCTATGGATCACTGAGTCAATGATATCGGCAGCAATCAAAAAATCCAGCGCCAACAGGATATACAAGCCTATTTTGGAGCGGACATTTTGTATGGAGCCAAAGAAATCGTCCTTTCTTTTTAGTGTAACCTCGGTTTTAATTAGTTGAATCAGCCCTTTAGCAAAACCGTACATTAAAACAACCACCCCAATGTAACTGACAATTTCACTTAAAAGGGACAATCCGTCCTTAATCTGCTCCATGATTCTCCATTAAACCATTAATATCTAACCCTGCAGGATGGACACTTAACCCCGGAACTATCTGTTTTCAATCGAATCCCATCCACGTGGTTCACTATGAAATCCTGGACAAAAGCATAGTTCTCCCCATGGTTATTGACGTTTATCTGTTTGTCTTTGAATATTTCCCTGAACTGACCGTCATAATCTTGTGTTCCCCAACAATTGGGGCAAACACCTTCGGGAGCTTTCAAGTTTTCCCCTTTATCTTTTTTGGTAAAGTAGCTTAAAATTGAACTATAGAGACTCATAAGATCATGGGTTTGTTCCGGCATATGGGATACCAGTCAGTTTATGTATATCTAAGTCAAAAGTACTTAAATCCTGCGCGTTGAACTTGTTTATATCATCATAACCACATGCACGCGCCACTACTTTGATCAAATCATTTGTAGCACTGAAAAAATTATATAACTGCTTGGCTGAGGCGTCAATAATCAATCTACTCCGCAGGTTCTCTTTTTGGGTTGCGATACCCACTGGACAATTGTTGGTGCCGCATGCCCGCATGCCCAAACATCCAACCGCCTGGATAGCAGCATTGGAAACGGCAATGGCATCGGCTCCCAACATCATTGCTTTTGAGAAGTCTTCGGCTATTCGAAGTCCACCTGTAATGACCAAGGTCACATCTTTAGCACCCACTTTATCCAAATATTTTCTAGCTCTGGCCAATGCCGGAATTGTCGGAACATTTATGTTATCTCGAAGAATGGTCGGCGCAGAACCGGTTCCTCCTCCTCTTCCATCCAAAATGATGTAGTCCACGCCTACATCCAACGCAAATTGGATATCTTTTTCAATATGGCTCGCCGCAATTTTAAATCCAATGGGGATTCCCCCTGTGCGTTCCCTTACTTTTTCGGCAAAGGACTTAAAGTCCTCTACCCCATGAAAATCTGGAAATGTAGCCGGACTAATTGCTGTCTGGCCTTCTTTTAATCCTCTAACCTCTGCAATCTCCTTGCTCACCTTGTTTCCGGGAAGGTGTCCTCCCGTACCTGTTTTTGCGCCCTGTCCTCCCTTAAAATGAAATGCCTGAACATTGTCCAACTTGTCCCAAGAAAAACCAAATTGGGCGGAGGCCAGTTCATAAAAATATCTAGAGTTGTTCTTTTGCTCATCGGGCAGCATCCCTCCTTCACCGGAGCAAATCCCGGTGCCGGCCATCTCCGCACCTTTGGACAATGCTATTTTGGCTTCTCGCGACAAAGCCCCAAAGCTCATATCGCTCACAAAAAGCGGTATATCCAAAACCAATGGTTTTTTTGCTTTTGGTCCAATAGTTACTTTAGTGGCAACTTCTTCGTGGTCCAATAAAGGTCTTGTGGCCAATTGGGCAGGTAAGAACTGGATGTCATTCCATTTAGGAAGGGTATTTCTATCCACTCCCATGGATGCAGAGAATCCGTGATGTCCTAAATTCTTCAAGCCATTTCTGGCCAATTCCTTGATGTAACCAGTATATGGTTCGGTATCTTCAGGATGGGTATCGGCATAAGTGCCCAAATAAGCATCCCGGTCAAAAGGTTGTGGATGCTCTTTTTCAAAAGCATTTACCTCATTTTCATCGACTTGAAGTGAATCACCATCAATATATTCCCGGAATTTGTGCAATTGCTCATCATTGTTGTACTCACTAATCCCCGTATCATATCGATAATCCCATCCATGAACGCCACAAATAAGATTTTGCCCTGCTATATGTCCATCCGCCAAAAGGGCACCTCGATGGTGGCAGCGGCCATATAAGACAGATACTCCTGTTTCGTGTTTTATTATGACTAAATCTGTGTTTTTGACTAAGGCGTAGGTAGGTTTTTTTTCTTCAAGGTTGGAAATCTTGGCAATCTCAATAAGCTTTTGTGACATTGTTGGTTCAGTATTTTGGGTTAGTTGAATTAACTTTTAGGTCGAACAATTTTAATTCGCATTACAACAGTAAGTTAAGACTAATACACATACTTTCTACCAAAAACCAAAGCAATATGTCGTCTGCGGTAAGTATTGTTCAGTTTTTTTCAAAAGAAAACCCAAGAACGCTTTGTCCTTGGGTCTCTTATTTCAAAAAGTTGATTTAGCTAAGTATTTTTTTAATCTTGCTTATTGGGAAGCACATAGGTGCCGTTTTCCAGCCTTAAGATATTTAATGGATTAGCAGTTTTTAACTCGTCTGGGAGCAACACGTCTGGGTAATTCTGATAACAAATAGGTCTTGTAAACCTAGTAATGGCAGCGGTACCTACAGATGTCATGCGTGCATCTGAAGTGGCGGGAAAAGGTCCGCCATGTACCATAGAATGACATACTTCCACTCCTGTTGGGAAACCATTGATCAACAATCTACCCACTTTTCGCTCTAAAATTTTAAGCAGGTCGGCGTACTCAACCAAATCCGCTTCCGTACCTTGAACAGTAGCCGTAAGGTGTCCGTTCAGTCCTTTAGCTATTTTGATCATCTCATTTTTATCTTGAGTTCGTACCAAGAGTGTGGATGGGCCAAAAACCTCTTCTTCCAATTCTTTGTCCGAAAGAAAACTATCTGCAGAAACAGAAAGAACTTCCGGCACGCCTTGCGCTTCATGTTCAGTCTTTTTTCCAGAGGAAATAGATTCAACAGCTCCTTTTGACTTTAATTTTTCAAGTCCTGAGTTGTATGCCTTATGGATGGATGCGGTAAGCATTGTTGCCGATTCGGCATCAGCAATACTTTCCTTTAGTACGTTCTCAAAAAGATTGCCTTCTTCTTGATCTGGAACAATAGTCAATCCTGGATTGGTACAAAACTGCCCCACACCCAATTGCACGGAACCGGATAAGCCAGTTGCCAATGCTTCATGATTTGCTTTTAACGCACCCGGGAGCACAAAAACTGGGTTGGTACTTCCCATTTCTGCATAAACTGGAATGGGCTCTTCGCGTCTGGCAGCTTCATCAAATAAGGATTTGCCTCCTCTAAAAGAACCTGTAAAACCGATAGCTTTTATTAAAGGGTGCCTAACAACCGCCTGTCCTACAGCAATGGAAGCGCCCTGAACCATGGAGAATACCCCATTGGGCATTTCACATTTCTTGGCGGCCTTGATAATTGCTGTTCCAACCAATTCCGAAGTGCCAGGATGGGCAGGGTGCGCTTTCACCACTACAGTACAACCAGCGGCCAGCGCTGAAGCTGTATCGCCACCAGCAGCGGAAAAAGCCAAGGGAAAATTACTTGCTCCAAAGACGCCAACAGGCCCCAATGCAATCTGCATTTGTCGTGTATCCGGTTTGGGCACAGGTGTTCTGTTTGGATCAGCGGTATCAATTCTAGCATCTACCCATGATCCATCGCGCAATAAAGAAGCAAAAAGTCGTAATTGACCAGTGGTTCGACCCAACTCGCCAGTCAACCTTCCGGCCGGTAATCCCGTCTCCTGCGAACCGATTGTAACAATGTCCTGTTCCAAAACAGCTAATTCATCGGCTATCGTTTCTAAAAAAACGGCCTTTTCCACACCTGTTTTCTCCCGATATGATGTAAAAGCTGTTTCAGCAAGTTTAATGGCCTGATCCACCTCTTGTAAAGTAGCTTCATGATAGGAAGTTTTCAATTGTTCCCCTGTGGATGGGTCGCTTGCATAAAAAAGGGTGTCTCCTTTTGCTGAGCTAGCTCCACCCAGTATATTTTTACCAGTCAATTCCATTGTCAATAAGGATTGGTTTAATGGTTATCAATGATTTGAAAAACGAAGACAAATGTATTTAATCCAGCTTTAAATGCAATTATTTTGAGAGCATATCCACATCAACCACGGTTCTAAATCCCAAATGTCCCATTGACGAATCCATGGTGGAGGCCATTCTAGCCGAAATTCGATAGCTTGCACAATAGGAATCACTACATAAAAACGACCCTCCCCGAATCACTTTTTCCTTCGCATAAGGGTTGTTAGGATTATAGGGCCTTTCCGCTCCCTTAGGGTTACGCACTATTCCTTGCACCAAAAGTTCCTGATAATACTTTGGGTTGTACCAATCATTGGTCCATTCCCAAACATTTCCTGACATATCATAGAGTCCAAAATCGTTGGCTGGGAATGTTGCAACGGGTGAACTTCCCTCAAAACCATCAATTTTGGTGTTCTCTACCGGAAATTCTCCTTCCCATGTATTGGAATGCTTTGATAGTTCTGCAACATCATTTCCCCAAAAGAAAGTGGCGCCAGATTTTCCACCTCTTGCTGCATATTCCCATTCTGCTTCTGTAGGTAATCTTCGATTGGACCATTTACAATAAGCCAAAGCATCTTCATATGAGATGTGGACCACTGGATGATCGTCTTTTCCCTTGATGGAACTTCCGGGACCTTCTGGATTTTTCCAACTTGTTCCAATAGACCATGTCCACCATTGGGAAAAATCGTATAAGTTAGGGACGGATGATTTCGTTTTCTTGAAAACTAATGATCCTGGTTGAAGAATTGAATCCGGTGGCTTGGGGGTTCCTTCGGGGAGTTGTTTTTTGAGTTCTTCCCAATCTGGAATACGTTCGGCCACGGTAACATAACCCGTTTCCTTCACAAATTTTGAAAACTTGGCATTGGTTACCAAAGTAGTATCCATGAAAAATCCATCCATCGCCACTTCGTGTGCCGGTTTTTCATGATGCATTGCTTCAGTGTCTTGTGGAACCGCACCTTGTTTAAAAGTTCCTCCCGGAATCCAAATCATACCTTCTGGAACTTCAATATTTGAAGGTACTTTCTTTATAAGGTCTAATGTATCTATTCCCTTTTCTTTGGTCTCAACCGTTCTACTCTCCCTTTGTTTAGCTGTGTTTTTCTTATCTCCGCAAGACATCATAATCGTTAACAGAGGTGCTAAACACATGATTCGCAAAGCCTGTTTAAAAAATGGGGTTGAAGCCATGAAGTAGATGGTGTTTTTTATTATAAATGACACCAAAGGTAAATCATAATTATATTTAGAATTTGCAATAATTGTGTTTTTTCTATATACCTTGACTTCAAAACCTATTTGTAAGCCCTATCCATAATTTGATGAGCTAATGCAACGACGAAAATTTGTTAAAAAGGGAACCCTAATCTCCATATCAGCTCTTTTGGGAGCAGAAATTGTATATGGCAAAACGCTCCCCCTCGATTACGATATTCTGGGGCTGCAAGATCCCGACCCGTTTAAAATGTTCAAGAAAGACAACCAAATGGTTGTTTTAAACGATAAACCATGGAATATTGAGGCGCAAGCCCATTTATTGGACGACAAAATTACTCCTAACAAATACATGTTTATCAGAAACAATGGTATTATCCCACAAAATATCACTGTAGATGATTGGACGCTGACTTTTGATGGGGAATCCGTGTCTCAAAAGAAAACGTATACCCTAAAGGAGCTAAAAGCGAATTTTCAGCATCATACTTATCAACTTACACTTGAGTGTGGTGGAAATGGTAGAAGCGAATTTGACCCGCCAGCCAAGGGTAACCAATGGACAGTTGGTGCGGTTTCCTGTGCTGAATGGACAGGTATTCGACTTAAGGACGTTCTAGATGATGTAGGTATCAAAAGGGATGCTGTCTATATTGGGTACCATGCTGCTGACACACATTTAAGTGGTGACCCGAACAAAGAGCCTATCTCAAGGGGAGTTCCCATGGCCAAGGCTTTACAAGATGAAACTCTCCTAGCCTTTGAAATGAACGGGGAAGCTATTCCATTGGCTCATGGGTATCCACTTCGATTGATTGCTGGTGGGTGGCCAGCATCAGCATCTGGAAAGTGGTTGAAAGGCATCAGTATCCGAAACAAAGTGCATGATGGCTCAAAAATGACTGGAACGGCATATCGAGTCCCCTGTAAACCTGTGCCTCCTGGAGATAAGGTGGAAGACGATAATATGTGCATCATAGAATCCATGCCCATTAAATCCCTGATAACCTATCCAAAAAGTGGAGCTATTATAAAAGAAGGACAGTCTTTAAAAATACGTGGACATGCCTGGGCAGGTGAATTAAATGTTTCCAAAGTAGAATTCTCCATTGATTTTGGAAGTACCTGGAAACGCTGTTCTTTGGAAAAAGCTGTCAATCGATTGGCTTGGCAACATTTTAATGCAAATGTCCAATTCCCACAGAAAGGGTATTATGAAGTTTGGGTCAGAGCCACAGATTCTCTAGGCGTCTCTCAACCTATGGTCCTGCCAGGATGGAACCCGAAGGGTTATTTGAACAATGCCTGTCATCGAATCGCCATAAAAGTTAGTTGATGGACAATCACACAAGGTATAGAAAAAGTGTTAAACAGGTATTTCGGTTGATGTATCTGGTGTTTTTTGTTTTTGTGGTTTTAGCAGGATTTCTGGTATATGTTATGGTTGACCCTTCGTTTTCGACATTCAAAAGTGATTCCAACAGCACCTACATAACCGTTTCAGAACAAGATGAAGCCGATTTTGATAACATTGAAAATGGTGTACATCTACGCACAGGTCTTGTTGAAGGAGATGGTTTAATATTGGTTGTCAATAACTGCACAAACTGCCATTCCGCTAAATTGGTAACCCAAAATCGTATGAGCAAAGAGCAATGGTCCGCTACCATTAGATGGATGCAGGAAACCCAAAACCTATGGGATCTTGGGAAAAACGAAGAAATCATTGTAACTTATTTGGCCACCCACTATGCTCCCAAAAAGGGAGGCAGACGCCCAAACCTCAACACTATTGACTGGTACAAATTAGAAGATCATTGACCTTTTTTTGTCGCATGGTTTACTTTTTCAAAAGCACTTTCATCATAGATTTGGCAGAGGCACTTCCAATTTCAGATATTCTTTCTTTTGGTGTACTATCTCCTATTTCATAGGTGACTCCGGTAGCATTTTGTCCATATAAAAACCAGCCTTTGGACACAGGACTGGTACTATTTGCAGCAGCTTCGTTCACTTTATAACCTTCAATGTTTTTCTCCAAGCTCTCAAACCAATCATCAATAAAATTGGGTAAAGTTGTTCCCTCCCGCTTTACGTTGGTATAAAAGACGTCTTCATAGGTTGAGTGAAAATCCAAGCCTAAAATAATCCTGCCCTTACTCTCTTTACTGGTCTCTGTTATGAAAGATACCACGTTCTTGATTTCGGGTTGTCTATATTTTGACCAATCCCGATTTAGATCAACCCCATTGGCATTATGTCTCCAGTGGCCCAGATCCACTCCATCTGGATTTAGGATTGGAAAGGCCAAAACCCTAAATTTATTTAAAAACTCAGTTGAAAGCGCTGATTTGTCAACAATGGTTGCAAGAAAATGCTGGTAAGCAAAATATCCTGTCACTTCTGGTGGATGCTGTCTGGTCAACAAAACAATGATGGGTTTACCTTCCGGGTTTCCATTGTAAATATCCAATACGGGCATGTTTTTGCCCAACTGTGTGGTCCCAGTGCTTTTTAAGCGCACAAAACTGTTGGATGCCACTATATGCTCCATAAACCACTCCTGAACATCTTTAGATGCATTTATTTCTTGGGCAGCGATGGTCTGGGGTTCGGCATCTACATCTAGTTTTAAAAATAAATCATTATCGACACGGATCAAATCCAAGGAATCCATAATACTCCATTGCCCTTTATTTTTCCTTTTGGGAATATATCGATGATCAAAGCCTTCTGGATAATCGAAACCAAAATAGATTTTTTTTGGAGTATCTGACCAAGTCTTAAACGCGTAATAGGGGCTATTGTTTATTGGAAAGTTTTCTGGGTCAAATTTTAGTACGATGGTGGAGTCATTAAGTTGGGAGGCACCATTAAGGTGGGCTCCATCAAACTCATTGCTCAACCAAACTCCCAAATCTTTGAACTTATAGGTCTTTTTTATTTGATATGTAATTGGTTTGTTTGTTGTATCAACCGGTTTGTTGAATTTCACTTTTTTAGGCGAAGTACAATTCACCAAAACTGTAGCAGCAATAATGGATAAAAAGTGTTTTGTTAATTGAAGGTTATTTATATAAACATTTTTCATGTGCTATTTTTTTGTTAGTTAATCTACCTTGTTCAAAGGATAGTTATCATCCCAATTTTTAATCTTGGGCTCTCTTAATTTGCCAACGGATTTTGCAACCACCATTGATACCGCTCCGTCACCGGTAACGTTAACCATGGTTCTGCACATATCCAATGGTCTATCTACTGCGAAAATGAGTGCCAGTCCTGCCTCGGGGATACCGGCATAGCCCATAACCCCAACCAACATGACCATACCCGCCCCGGGCACTGCTGCCGACCCAATAGATGCCAAGGTTGCAGTGGCAATAATTCCCAATTGCGTTGAAAAGTCAAGATCCATACCGAATGCCTGGGCTATAAAAACAGCGGCAACGGCCTGGTAAAGACTGGTTCCGTCCATATTTATAGTTGCTCCAATAGGTAGAACAAAGCTTGCAGCTTCTTCTTCAACTCCTAAGTGTTCGGTCACCCGTTCCATGGTCACAGGTAATGTTGCAGCGCTTGAACTGGTGGAAAAAGCCAGTAATTGCGCCGGCGAAATACCATTGATAAAAAAGCGAGGAGTTTTTTTAGTTATGAGGTACACCAATAAGGTATAAATGCAAATCATTATAAACAATCCGACAACAACGGTAAAGGAATACCATGCCAATGCTTTAAATAGATCCACGCTTGGTGCCTCGACCACTATGGCAGCCAATAGGGCAAATACACCAAAGGGCGCAGCAAGCATAATAAGATCCACCATTTTTAGGATCACTTCATTGAATCCGTCAAAGAAATGTTTGACTGTACTACCAACTTCGGACGGAATCAATATCAATCCTATTCCAAAAAAGACCGCAAAAAAGATGACCTGTAACATATTTCGGTTACTAGTGGCTGAAGCAAATATGTTATCGGTGACCAAATCTTCCAGTGGCTTGAGAGGACCAGCTTCTTTTTGCTGCCTTGCTGTTTCTTTGTAAGTCTGGGTATTGTCAGTATAATTGCTCACCATTTCGGTTCTGGTGGATTCGGTAATGGACTTTCCTGGCTTTATAACATTGACCAAGAACAACCCTATTGTTACTGCAATTATGGTCGTGGCCAGATAGATTCCTATGGTCCTTCCACCCATTTTGGAGAGTTTTGAAATATCCTTCAAATCAGAAACTCCTTTTATGAGGGCTGCCAAGATCAATGGGATGGCAATCAACTTTAGAGCATTTATGAATATTTTCCCGAACGGTTTGATCCAATCCTGAACAATTCCTTTGCCGCCATCGAACATTGACATCAGTAGGCCTAATAAAACGCCCAATATCATCCCTATCAAAATTCTCCAGTGAAGTGCAAGTTTTAGTTTCATCGAAATATGAGTTGTTTGGTTGGTTTATAAATCAGTTGAAAACAGTGCCAAGAGCGTTGTTCATTTTAGTCCATCCTGCTTCATTGTTCCTCAACTTGGACCTTTCCTGCTCTACATGGATAAATCGTCCTGTAGTACCAGTTGCCGAAACTGAACAGGGATCGGCGGAATTATTGATCAATCGACCTTGGGTATTGGTAAACCCTATCAGTCTGGTCCAATCTGTATCTATATGAGCTATTTTAAAAGTCAATGATGCATCTTCAACCAATAATGCATCCCTTAAATCTGCAGCATAATCGGTAGCTGGTGTTTCACGGGTACCGTTGCTCAGAATTACATAGGGATCACTGGCTTTTTTTCCAAAACCGTGTAACTGAACAAAAACCGTATTGGCAATAGCATTAAAAACATTTTCAGTTGTTTTTTGAAAGACCGAAGTGGTATTATGGGCCAAATCTGAAATTCTATACGGCTCTGAACCTGAATTACAGGTACTTGTCGTTCCTGAACAAGAGGAAGCAGTGTTATGGTTGCATCGATGGGTACCACTGATAAAAACAGCTTTTGCAACATTATTCTTAAAGCAATGGACTGCTTGTTTCCCGGTATTGATATCGTTTTTAATATGTGGTGCTTGCAGAACAAGATTGTCTATAATCGGTGTTTTGCTAAAAACGTAGGTGCCCCAGTGATTGCTTTTTGAACTTCTTTCTTCCACAATGTAGAAGACTTGGTTTGGGGTCATCGAAGTATCGGTAAACTCGTTTATTTGATAATTGACCTCAGCGGCCTTGAGTACAGCTTCATCAATATCATCTAATAAAATAGCATCTATCACCAGGTTCCATATATTCAATTGTTCTGTTGAGGGTTGTTGATAATCATTGCCGGAATCCCCTGGTACTGTGTCAATCAAATTCCCCAAATAGGTTTCAATATCGCCAGAGGTCGTAACAAGAACAGCAGCGTTATCCTCAGTTTGGACATTGATGGTATTGCTAAAGTCCGATTCGTTACCCGCTGCATCCCTAGCTTTTACTTTAAAGGTGTATCCGGTATCAGCTGTCAGGCCGTTTACGATATGTGAAGTTGACTGAATCGATACCAGAGCAACATCATTTTGATAAATGCTATAGTTGGCCACACCCACATTATCCGTCGAAGCCGTCCAGCTCAATTCTGTTGATGCAATTGCAGTATTGGATGCTGAAAGATTTGATGGCGGCGACGGGGGAACCGTATCTTCCTGTGTCGGTTCACCTGAAGAAGCATCATTGGAACAGGCATTAATAGCAACAAATACCATTAAAAATAGATATCGAAGAATTTTCATAATGAGATGATTATCTAAATTTTGCTTTCCTCTTTTAAATCTTTTGTCTTGTTGCTTGTCTCATTAAAATTCTGCATCAATTGGTATACATATGGAATCTGTTTTTGAAAGCGGTTCAAAATATCATCTGAAATGTTATCCCTACTAAAGGGAACTACTTTTACATATTCTTGAATCTCTCCTGCATTTCTGCCATACTTGAAATCGTACGGAAAACGACCGGTATCATCAATCACATTTGCCTCGTTATCCTTGTTGGCGACACTTATATAAAACTCACTTTGTTTCATATTACCACTAGGATTAAACAAGGATTCTCTTTTTAAATGCTCATGCAATTCCTTGGCCGTATCCACCGCTGGATCTATAAGCTTAATGTCGGGCACCATTAAATTTCTATATAGGTAATTGCCCTCTTTCCCTTTGTAGTTATAGAGTTCTTCCAATATTTCTGAAATCTCATTGGTCATATACGGGTAATGGGTACATCCCAGTATCAAAGATTTAAGTTGGTTCTTAGTCCCCGATTGTCTGATCTGTTCCATCAGTGTCACCAAATGGTAGCGCACATAGTTTTTTGCATCATTGATCTGAAGAATGGAACAATCATCTGTTTTTTCGCTATCGCATAGCATTTTGCTATCGTCAAAATCAAAATTGTAGATATCAAAAAGCGTTCTGTCTATCTTAACACCACCATCTAAACTTGGCCCTTTGTATGAATTACGGGGTTTTTTAAGGTTCTTGTCAAAATAATCCGGGTCCTCATCGACTGCCTCCGCTATGCCCACACCGCCTTGGGAAAACACCTCAATTTTTCCTGAATAACCCAATTCATCCTTCATTTCCAATAGGGTGTTGCGATATCCCTTGGAAGCTACTGTTCCAGCGGTTGCCAATACTCCAACAATGGCGTCTTCGTCTTTTTTTATGCTCTCCAAAGTGCCCCGAACGCCTGCATCGATCACCCCGATGACTTTAATCCCTGAATTGGCCCTCTCCAAAAATTCTTCGATATAGTCTTTACCATAAGCCGTTGCCGTATTGCAAGCTATCACCAAAGCCTTGACCGGTTGCTTGTCCGTATTCACTGAAGCATCCAATGCATTGGAATAGTATTTGTTGCCCAATAAAAATTGGGCATCTTTAATAATGTGTTCGTTCAATAGATCCACTTTGTCAACACTGGAATAGTTTCCATATGGCATATTGGCCTGATCCCCTAAGTAGATAAAAGACTCTTTGTTAAAATCTAGCTCGCCATCACTACCTTTTTCATATGAATTGTTCTGATTCTGGTCATAGTTTACAATGGCTTTTAAGACAGTCAATCCGCCAGTTCCTGAATCAAAAACCCCAATAGGTAGGGTTTTATCATTTGAGGGGTAATTTTTAAAGTCAATATGATAGAAATTTTCTTCATCATTGATGATGGTGTTGACAATATCTCCTTTGGATACTTCCGGCTTTTCAAGCTTATCGGTTTCGACCTTTTTTTTGCAGTTAACCACTGCCAAGACCGTCAAAACAGAGATGAATATTTTTACTTTTTTCATGATCATTTGTGTTTTTATATTGTTTGATGAAATCATTTCTCCAGGACTTTCCCATTTAATTCTTGGGTAAATTGACCTTTTTCAACCGCTATTTTGCCATTGATGATACTATACTCCAGCCCTTCTGAATATTGAAATGCATCTGAATAATCCGCCTTATCCCTAAAAGTGTTTGGATTGAATATGATGATATCCGCATAATACCCATCCTTGATTTCACCCCTATATGGAATCTTGAATATTTTGGCGGTTTTTGAAGTACTGCCGTTGATAAAAGTTGCTAAATTGATTATGCAGTCACTTTTTACATATTTATGATACTTTCTAGGGAAAGAACCATATTTCCGTGGATGCCCCGTGTTCCCATCCGATCCGGTTACTACCCAATCTTGTTTCATGAAGTTTTCAATATCATATGGATTCATGTTAAAGGAGGCCACACGCACATAACCGGTTTCCAGAATGGGATATACCGCTTCTTCTGGGGTTAGCTCCAAGATTCCGGAAACTTCCAAAAGTGTCTTTCCAAGAAATCTCTCGTCATCACACTTTACAATCAACAGCTTGTCGGGTCCACCTCTTCTGGCAATATTTTTTTGGGTGTCCTCCAATACCCGTGTTCTGGTCAGTGGATCATTTGCTCTTAAAAGCAATGAATCTTTACCCCCGCTCTCGGCCCATCTAGGTGAAACTGCTGCATTTAAACTAGTTGCAGAAGCATCATAGGGGTACTGATTGGCCGTGACAACCAATCCTTCGGCTCGGGCATTCAAAACCAAGGTGACAATAGAATCACTTTGTTTCCAAACATCGACTCCTAAGCATTTTATGTGTGATATATGAATGGGCAACTTGGCCTCACGGCCAATTTGAACGGCTTCTTCCACTGCAGTTATCAAGCCTACACTACTTGACCCTTCATCCCTCAAATGGGAATCGTAAATGCCTCCATTTTGTGCTACCACTTTGGCGAGTGCGATTACTTCGTCGGTCTTTGTGTAGCTCCCTGGCGCATAATAAAGTCCGGTTGACATACCAAAAGCACCTGCATCCATTTCTTTTTGAACCAACTCTTGCATTTTTTGAATATCTTCAGGAGTTGGGCTTACATCGCTACTGCCAATGACCGCTTTGATGACTTGATGGTGTCCCAAGAGTGGCACTACGTTTGTTCCGACACCTTGCTCTGTATAGAGATTTTTGTATTTGGATAATGGATAGAAACTATCCCCATCGTTACCTACAATTACCGTGGTCACCCCTTGCATTAAAAAAGGTAGATTGGCCGCAGTTTCTGGTTTAATTAAGTCCCTATCTGCATGGGTATGCGGGTCTATAAATCCTGGTGCAACAATCAAACCTGACGCATCAATGGTTTTTTGGGCAGTTATGTTTTCTGTTTTATTCCCAACAAAAACAATCTTGTCATCCTTTAACCCTATTGACACCTTTGAAGGCTCATTGTCCAAACCATTGTAAACATCTCCGTTCACAATGAGTATGTCTACATATTGTTGTGGGCCTGAACATGAGATTACCGCACACAATGTGGTGGCTGCCAAGAAAATCTTACTTTGTAAATGCCTCATCTTTTTGCTTTTTTAATAAGGTTTGCATCAGTTTTTCGGCATAAACAGCGGCCCTTTTTCTGATTGTGTCCCGGTCAATTTCATCACCATCTTCATAGGTGACGGCTTCGGAATTATAGGTGTTGATGAAGTAATTATAGCAATAGGGCAATTCTTGGCTTCTTCGTCTAGCTTCTACTTTGAAGGTGGATGTAGTTTCAATATTTTTTATCCACTCGGGAATTATCCCTGCGGTTTTGGTCTCGTTAATAGAATCGAGCACTAATAAATATGGGCCACTATGCGACGTATGAAAGTCCAAAGCGAAACGAACTCTTTTACCTTGTTTTGCTTTGTTTTCCATATAATTTTTGACCATTTGGGTCTCTGGTTGGGTAAAATCGACCCAATCCCTATTTAAATCCACCCCATTGGCATTGTGTCTCCAATTTCCCATATCGGCGCCATCAGGATTCAACAATGGAAAAGTATAGATATTGAAGTTGGACCTAAAACTTTTGGCGATGTCAGCATCAGAGAAAAGGGTCTCAAAAAAGCTCTTGAATCCTATGGTTCCCCCAGGTATCTCCGGCGGATGTTGCCGCGCAATCAAAACAATGCAGTCTTCCTGGTCTACTTCGTGCTCCAAAACATAATTGTCATTTGCCAAAGCAGTTTTCCCAGCTACTTTACTTTCGATTTGATGATTGCCCTCCAAATATTTTTTCATCCAATTATAGGTGTCTTCTGAAGTTTCTATTTCTTGGGCGGAGACATATAGTTTTTTCGGAGACACCTCTAAAAACAGGGTTGCATTTCCGTTACTGGAATCGACCTTCACCTTTGAAGCATCCATTACCTGCCAATGAATTTTATCTGTGCTTATTTTGGGGGCATATCTATGGGGATAATCTCCATAATCGAGGGTAATCTGTATGGATTTTTTATTGTTAGCCGTTACTCCAAAAGCAAACCATGGGCTGTTGTTAACGGGTTCAGATTCGGGAAAAACCTGACCCAAATATTTATTTTCTTCCAAGCGATGAACTTTACTAAGTCGAGCACCATTAAAAGAAGTGTCAAAAGTAATGTCATCTCCTGAGAGTTGTGCATCAGCATTTTTATCACTCCTACATGCAAAAAGCAACATGCAAAAAGCACAGATAGCCACCAGTTGTCTAATTGACATGTTTTGTTTTATTAATCGTTGGATAGGTATTGAACCATAGTAAGAGGCAACAATGAGTTTTTCATCCCAAGGAACCAGTATTTTATGGTTTTAAGAGAAACATCGAACATCACTTGTCTCATTAGCAGGTCGTCCCGTTCTTGCACGAACGACCTGCTTTAGAGAACAAAATGCATAATTACTAACTCAAACTACACTATAGCATCCTAGCTAATCTCTACCATAGTGCCTATTCAAAAGCACTACGTAATGCGTATTTAATTTTCTGGCTCAAAGACTATGATATTATCGATATCAAAAGATTCGGCTGTTGCCCCACAAGATGCCTCAATCACTAGCTGATAGGATCGTACTCCTTGCAGAAAGCCCGTGTTATATTCATTCCAAACTCCGGCAACGGCCTCCACATCATCATCAAAAATATTGACCATGTCAATGGTTTCATTTCCAGAATCAGTAGTGATATTGACAAAGGCGTGGATCCCATCTTCAGATTCCCAAGAAGTGTCACCAAAAAAGGCTTGAAATGAGATTCCTGAATTGTTCTGTCCATCAGGAACGTCAACAATATCAAAGGTGATACGAATACCTCCGTCGGCATCTTCAATATGGTATCCTTGGGTTCCGTCAGGATAGGCTTCATAATCCTCAAACAAACTGTAAACACCTATTCGCTCTTCTATAAACCCTAGACTGCTAGAACTGATACCTGGTATGGCAAAATATTCGGTGTTAAACCCAATTTCGTCATCGGCACCCGAGCCTGTTGCCATGAAATCTACAAAAGGTGGATTGGCTCCATTGAGAAGGTCACCCGTTTCATCGGCACCTCCATTACGCACATAAACATCATCATCGTTGGGACCAATAGCAACTTCTTCAAATGAAGTGCTCCTAATAGTTTTTGCCGGTGGCAAAAAGAAAGTTACATCAAATTCTATGGCATCTTTTAAACCAGTTGCCTTTAAACGTACCGTAGAATCACCTCCTTGATTCACATTGTTCTCATCGTAAGCTGGCGTTTCACCTGAAAATACACCGGTTGGTGTTGTCACCGTTGCGACCAGGGTAATCCCTTCGCTTAAGCTCAGGTCACTGTTGGTGATACCCAAGGCACTTAGAATATCGCCAACTGAAAGATTTAAGTCTGCAGGGAAAGATGTTATCTCTACAATATTGTTAGCAACATTACCATCATAAACGGCAGATAAAGAGTAGCTGGTTATATTGTTGTTCGGGTCGAGCAATCTTGCAGAAATCGTTTGGGAATCTGCTTCCAGAATATTGAAATTTAGGTCTGGTACGTCTTCAAATTGTACAAAACCTCCTCTTACAGCTATATCTTCCAAAAGGTTATTGTCATCGGAACATCCCATTATTAGGAAAAAGCAGCTTAATATTTTGATTATTTTTTTCATGCTTTTAATTTTTTGTTATTTAATGAACCCATCAGGATTAGTATCCCAAAATACCTTGACCGTATTTTGCTTTTGCGAAATGGATGCATTGGTTGAAACGGCATCGTCAGCGTATGGAAAACTCCTTGGAAATGTCGGATTATCGTCATCTATGGGTATTTGGATGTTGGAAGGATATCCGGTTCTTCTGTAAGCATTGTAGGCTTCAATTGAATTCCCAAATGCTGCCAAATAATACTCCGTAATAATAACGTCCAATCTTTCTTCATCTGAAGTTGCTGCGGCGTAATTTGCCATTACTTCATTCACATAATCGTCAATATCGGTGCTTGTTGCTGCCATTGTGGAAGTTACTCCTCCAAATCCCAAAACTTTACTCATTGAAGCTCTGATTGCTTCTTCCAGCAAGGTGGCCGGGTCTCCATTTGTACCCAGTACCAAAGCCGCCTCGGCCGACAAGAATTTAACATAGGATGCTGTTAGTATGGGTAAAAATCCTGCTCCTCCCAGGTTCTGTGTGTCAGGAGATTCCTGGAACTGATCTTCATCAAAAGACCCACCCGCAGGGTAAATTCCATAAACCGTTCTTAACAGATTATCACCTCGTCCTGTCCTACCTTCTCCATGGTCTAATCCCCAATATTGGTCTCCCACATAACAGAAATCTACATCAGGGTCTCCTTGACAGGCCAAATATGGAGGCCCACTAAATGGATCTTCGTCGGACTGACGATAGAGATAATACCGAATTCTTGGATCACTGTTACTTTTAGAATCCTTCAACATAAACATAAAGTAATTGCCTATGTATTGTGAAAATCCATTGATATATCCTCTTGTAAAATAGGGATGTCTGCTCTCTGGTTCTTCCACAGCCACATGGTTGTAAACGAAATCCTCCGATTCACTGTCAATAATATTGGAATTCAACAGTGCATTAATTTCACCCTGAAGACTACCAACATTCAAATCTCCACCAGCTAGTCTGGCCTGAACCAGCAATCGAAGCTTAAAGGAATTGGCAAATGCAATCCATTTATTTTTGTCACTTCCATAAAATAAATCTGACGAAACATCGAACGTGGCCTCATTGATATCCAAAATGGCCCGATCAATATCACTTAGCACCTGTCTATATAAATCCACTCCACTATCCAATTTTGGACTTGGAAATTCACTGGGATTGCCAGCTTCTGAATATGGTATGCTCCCCACGTAGTCTACCATGGTGATGGTGAGATAACCAAGCAAGAGCTTATTGATCGCATTATGAAACAATAGATTTTCATCTGTTGAAGCTTGGTTCTCAATGGTTCTTGAAATATTCAAGGCTTCATAGTATCTTTCCCATTCAACATTGAGTACGGCAACATCGGCAACATCCCCATAGCTATCGGTCATTGCTTCGTACCGCATAATATCATCGCTATTGATGATCATGTCTCCCATGATATCCTGAAACAGATATTGCACTTCGTTCAGTAAAAATTCAGGATCTGCGCTTTCAGGGCTTAAAAAATTCGGGTTCTCCTGCAAATCAAAATCGTTGACCTCACAGGACAGAAGCATCAGAACAGTGGCTACACTTAAACTGAAATATCTTGATATTCTTTTCATCTTTTTACTTTTTAATTGGTTAGAATGTCACTGCAAGTCCAAAGGCGAATCGTTTGGTGGAAGGAATGTTGTTCCTACCCAAACCGCCATCATTTTCTGGATCGTAATTCACATACTTTGGAAAGTTTGGTGCTACGTACCATAAATTCCTTCCTGTCAAAGTGAAATCGATTTTTTCAAAAGGAAGTTTATGAATGCTCTTCCCTTGCAGTGTATATCCCAATGAAACTTCCCGTATCCTAAACACGGATGCATCCCACATGCTCAGATCGTTCGCATTGTAGAAATTGGAGAAAACGGTCCTTAACCCATTCAACTGTATGGTATTGGGTATTTTGTTACCGCTTGGATCCAATAGAATCTCTCCGGTATCGTCATCGGCCAAAAATCCAGGAATAACAAATGAGCCTTCCCTGTTTTCGGTATCCCTTGTAACACCCCGCTCCAATATATCTTCTACAGATCTGGAGGAGATTTCGCCACCATGTCGGTACTCCAATTGCGTGGAAAATGTAAAGTTCTTATAACTGATATTGTTGATGGTTGTCAATCTCCAATCTGGATTGGGGTCACCAATTACCCTGTTGTCCAAACCAACGTCGGAGCTTGCAATCACCTCTCCTACTCTTGAACTGGATCCATTACCACTGATCAACAGATTACCTTCATCATCCCGTAAGGCATAATCTCCCACAATGGCATTTATGGGTCTACCTTCCACTGCCCATCTGTCTGCAGTTGATGTCAGCCTGATATCTGCCCCTGTTTCGGTGGTCTTCACCACTAAGGATTCATCGGCAGTAAAAATATTTCTCCAGTTCCATCTAAAGTGTTCTTTTCTGATCAAATCAATGCCCAAATCCACTTCAATACCTTCGTTATCCACTCGACCAAGATTAATGAACTGAATGTCAAAGCCGGTCGAAGGTGATAAAGGAGATTCCACAATTTGATCCTCAGAAATTCTCTTATATAATGATGTTTCCAAAGTAACCCTGTTGTTGAACAGTTTGGCTTCCACCCCTATCTCAAATTCTTTGTGCAACTCAGGTTTTAAATCTGGATTCGCAAATATTCTGCTGAATCTATTGGTAACGGGAAAAGTACCATCGGCAGCTGCAAAGCGGTTTGCATCGATGACCAAGGTATTTCTTGTTCTAAAGGGTTCTGGAAATCCGGAGGAAGTCGCATAGGCTCCCCTAAATTTCAAGTAGTTGATAAAACTATCTCCAAAATCGAAAGCCGAAGTTGGTACAAATGATACAGAGGCACCTGGATAAAACAAGGAGCGGTTTTGAGATTCCACGGTACTTCCCCAATCATTTCTTCCGGAGAGGGTAGCATATAAAAATGTTTTATACCCCAACTGAAACTGGCCAAATGCCCCAGCAATATTCTCTCTTGAAGATGTGAAATCGGTTTGTGAAGTTTCATAGTTGCTCGGTCTTAAAAAACCATAGGCAATCTGTCCTTGTGAATCGGATGAAATCCGTTTGGCCCTGGTCAATTTAGAGTTAAAACCAACTTGTGCTTCCAAATTTAGGTCTTCTGTAAGATACTTGTTATACCCCAAAATGACGGTTTGATCTACGGTTACTTCCTTTCTGTAATCCAAGTTCAAATAACCATTTCTAAATTCATCATTGTTAAACCCTCCTTTGTTGGAAAAATCAAAAGTGTCCCAATGTTCGCTATCATAACCTACCCTATAAGTAAGATTAAGATTGTCATTAAACTGGTAATTGGCATTTACGGTACCAAAAACACGTACAACATCGTCACGGACCCCAGAATTGTTGAGTACCCAAAGTGGATTTGTATCATTTCTATAGTACACGGATTCTCCGGTTACCGGGTTTTGGAAGGGTAACTCTGTGATGTCAATATTCCTTGGCAAATAGAAAATTCTTCTGAAGATTTCCTGTGTCTGAATTCGGTCAACCTTTCTAGTGGAATAATTTAAAGTAGCCGAAACATTGAATTTATCGGTCACTTGGGCATTACCTCCAATCCCGATATTGAATCTTTTTAAATCGTTATCTCCTAAAATTCCTGTTTCATCAGTATATCCGGTCGAAATATTAAATCCCAGTTTTTCTTTGGAAGAAGAAACCGTAAGGGAGTGAATTGTTCCAAAGCCCGTATCAAAGAGATTGCGAACATTATCTGGTTTGGCCTTATATGGAATGGTCGCATTTTCAAATTCAGGAAATATATCGCTTTGCCCGGCGTAAGGGTGGGCTACTTCGTCCAACTCAGTGAAAGCAGGTCCCCAAACCGATAAAAAGGTTGGAATAAAATTACCTTCTTGTCCTTGACCATAAGTGTTTTGGTATTCCGGTAGTTGAGAAACGGTATTTACATATGTAGTTGTAGAATACGATGCCGTAGTCTTACTTTCACCTAAAGCCGCATTTCCGCTTTTTGTCTGAATCAAGATTACACCGTTTCGACCTTCACTACCATATAAAACGGCTGCATTGAAACCTTTAAGTATATTCATACTTTGGATGTCGTTGGGATCTATATCCCTAATGCTTCCCGCAAAGGGCACATTATTTACAACCAGTAATGGTGCGTTGGACTGGGTAAGGGATATGGAACCCCTAATCCTAATCTGGGCAGCAGACCCGGTTTGACCATCGGTGGTGGAGATATTGACCCCTGCGATTTTACCTTGTAATGTTTTTGCCAAGTTCGCCTCCGGTCTTTTCTCCACATCTTCAGAATTCAACTTTGTAACTGAATACCCCAACGCCTTTTTTGACTTCTTGATACCTTGGGCCGTAATCACAACTTCTTCCAAAGATTGCGCATCTTCTTTTAAGATTACATTTATGACCGTCTGGTCACCTACGGTGATTTCAGTTGTTGCATAACCAATGTAACTGATTACCAATACGGCGTTAGTATCCGGCACTTCAATGGAGTAGTTTCCATCAAAGTCGGTTGTGGCCCCAGTGGTTGTGCCTTTAATCACTACACTTGCACCGGCCAGCGGTCCCAAGTCATCACTGATCACCCCCGTAACCGTAATCTGGAGCTCATCTGCCATTTGTGGTTTAACAGCCACAGGAATTTCAGCTTTCTTAAGCACAACCTGCCTACCATTTATATGGTATCCAATATGGTTCGGCTTAAAATGGCGCTCCAAAGCTGCATCAATAGTTTGGTTTTTAATTTTAAAATCCCCCTTTTTTTCATTTAAGGCAGGTAATAGATCTTCACCATACATAAAAACAAACTCACTTTGACTTTCGATGCTAGAAATGATATCTAGCAAGGAAGCATCTTTTAGGTTGACTTTTAATTTCGTCTTTTGTGAGTAAGCGTCCGTGTAAGAATAAAGTGTGAAGAGCAATAAAAATAGTGTCAGAAACCTCATCACTTTTTTGATTTTGTCCATAAAATTGCCTGGGCAATCATATGGAAACCCCTTTTTTTCCATAATTTAGTTAGTTGTTTGTTTAAACAATTCCTGTTTTTAACAGGTTACACGCCAGAGCATGTTCGTACCATGCTCTGGTTTTTTTATTTGGTAATCACATACGCATTGATTCCATTTTTTTCATATTTGGCTGAGGCCGAAATGGCCAAATTTTCCATAGTCTCTTCAATTGAGTCATTAAGATCCAATTTACCCGTCAACCTAAATTGTTGGTTAATACCTTCTCCCAAGCTTATTTTAACGTTGTAATAAGTTTCTACCCGTTCCAAAATATCTTGTAAGGTCTCTCCTTTAAATATCAACAGTCCCTTGATCCAAGAAATATACATTTCGGTGTTCACTTTCATTTTTGTTTGAACAGTTTTGGAAGAAACACTCCATGCTACCAGCTCGTTAGGCTTCATCACGGTTTTTGTTTCATTGGCGAACAATTTCTTCGATTGGTTGGTCAAATGAACCTCGCCTTCTGCCAATACCGTGGTTACCATATCATTCTTGCTATAGGAGTTTACATTAAACTTTGTTCCCACAGCAGTGATGGAAAACTGATCATCCTTTAAGACTTTTACCGTAAAGGGTTTGCTTGGATTGGATTCTACCTCGAAAAATGCCTCGCCATCCAAATACACTTCTCTTACATCTCCTAAAAACCGCTTCGGAAAAACCAATCTTGAACCCGAATTCACATGAACTATAGATCCGTCGCTTAATGTAATTTTGCTATGCCTGCCAAATGGAACGATAAGCTGGTTCATTTGAAGGTCTTCGGCAGCACTTTTGCTATCAATATTAAGCGTGTCTCTTTTATTGATAACCAAATTGTTGTTGTTGGAATAATTGATCACCGACCGCTTTTGACCAATAGCAATTTCCTGATCGTTTTCAAGAATCAATTTTGTATCTGTTGCAGAATCTATAGAGACTTGCAGCAATGAATCTATATTAACTTCATTGCCATTTGGAGTGCCCAAACTGAAATAAACCGTGGCCCCAATTAGAACCACCAACACCGCAGCATATTT
The DNA here is from genome assembly GCF_053618295.1 of Flagellimonas sp. 2504JD1-5. Lineage (NCBI taxonomy): Bacteria > Pseudomonadati > Bacteroidota > Flavobacteriia > Flavobacteriales > Flavobacteriaceae > Flagellimonas > Flagellimonas sp. 2504JD1-5. Next base: position 1,714,707 of record NZ_JBSIOU010000001.1, on the reverse strand, counting down.
TAAGATGTTTAGATAGATTATACCTCCTTTTGACTTCTCAATACCTGTCTTGACATATATTCGATCTAGTATCTCCCTTTTTTCATCTTGTGATAGCTTTTGGTTGGTAGCTTCCAACTTTTCAAGAAATTCCTTTAAAATTTGAATTTTGGTTTCTTCCTTAGGATTTTCTAAGATATATGCCTCCCAATACGCATTTTTTTTATCTGTTGGATTGGCTATCCAATCCACAAATTTTTCATCATCAAGATATTTGGTAAAGTCGTCCAATTCTATGCTATTTATTCCATAGGGACAGAAGTATGCATTTTGTGGACACTTTTTTTAAGGTTTTTTTAATTTTTTATCTAATTCCCTGCATTTTTGGGAATCGAGACTTGCTCCCCTTCGTTTAAAACTGTAAAAAAAACATGGAATATGAGTGGAATTTAAAAAATTCCTAAGGTGGAATAGAAAAGAACAATTCCCTTATAATCATCAAAAGCTTTACTGTTTCTTAACTTTTTTACAGCCCGATATACTTGTTTTCGAACTGACGCATGGTCAATATTTACAATTTCCGAAATGTCGTTATAACTTAGCCCAACACTAAAGCGTAAATACATTATTTCCTTTTGTTTTGAAGAAAGGGAATCCAATGCCTCATTGACCAAACGTTTTTTTTCTTCATCGAGTTCTGATAAAATTCTCTTATCCTCAAAATTGTGACCAGCACTAAAAGCATGTGGGGCCTGTTCATCCAGTTTGGTCTTTTTCCGTTCTTTTTTTTGCTTTTTGAATATGGTATGCTTTAGGGCTTTCAGGACATAAAATTTGATATTATTGGGCTCGGATATCGCATTTCTGTGCTCAAAAATGTCTATAAAAACCTCTTGTATGCAATCTTTTATCAATTCCTTGTCCGAATCCAACTTTAGTCCATAGGCATACATATCATCTATACATGATTTATAAACTGATTCGAATGCAGTTTTGTCACCAGCTTTAAATTTTGACCATAAATTGCCCTGATCCATATATAACCGAGTAGCTATGTACGCATTGATCGCGCTCCAAGCTTTAGTTGATTATAAACAAACTTAAAAAATTAATTTAACCTTTGTTTATCTGGGATTTTTGAACGGAATTGCTGATTCGGGCTTTAAAAATGTTTTGTTTTTCGTGTTAAACTGAATATTTTATTTCAATTCACCTTGTAAATGCATATTGGACAAGAAGTTATAGGTTTACTCCCTAGAAATTACAATTGTCACAATGCTTTCTATAAGCGTATTGACCTCTTTCAATCCTGCTTTAATTTTATTGGCATGATATTCATACTTTTTTCCATTAAATCTTAGTGTGGAAACAGGTAAATCCCTTATCCTATTAAAAACAACCGGTTCTATTAGATTGTTATGTAGGTATTTTTTTAATTTCTCCATTTCCTCTGAGGTTAGCCTTCCTTTGATTTCCCTATTGGATTTGGTTCCCCTTGCCCTTTTATAAACAAAGTTTCCATCAGGATAGACCCAAAAATCGTAAACAGGACATCTACCCAAGCAGGGGCCTTTGGAATAGTGAAGCAGAGGTTCTTTTTGCTGGATTGCAACAGCTTCTTCACCTGATCTGCAGGCAAATAGTGCTAGTATCATAATCATGTATACCTTTTTCATAATGAATTTGTAGTGTTAGCCCCTTGACCAAAGCCAAGGGGTCTTATTTATTTATTTTCAACTCGCCTTTTTGTGATGGGTGCAGCCCTTTTTTGGATTTCCAATGGTATTTGCCTTTTTCCAAGAGCCAGCAACAGGCAGATAGCTCCTACCTTTTGAGGACGACATATTCCCACGGATAAAGTTTCTAAATGTAACCAGCTCCTGGTGGTCATACATAAGTTGGAGTTTTTGTTCGGCAATGGAATTGCCGTTGGGCCCTCCTTTTCTTGTTACAAAAGTTGCGAACACCTCTGCTATGTCCTCACCCGGATTGGTAGATGCATAAGCGGTTACATATCGGTCTCTATGTTTTTGATAAAATTGCTCTAGTTTCTCCTCGCTATCCTGGGCGGCTTGAAACTCACTCCATATGTCCGCCCAATATTTGGATTGTAGTTTGTTGATGTACGAATCGGTCTTTGCACAACCTTCGCCTGTAAAATAATTGTTACAGTCACTTTCGGAAATTGATGCGTCCACTTGGTCAATATCCAAGGTTAGAATATGTCCAAATTCATGGATAATCGTATAGGCCAGTTCTCCTCCCGCATTAAAACCACCGTCATAGGCAAAATCAATAGCAATGCCCATTTGCCATTTAGACAAATCATTGGAAGTAGGGAAAACATATCCAGCTGTTCCACTACTTTCACCAGAGAAAATCATAAATTCACTCATTCTGGCCAAGTAGCTGGTCGGGACAATTTTCTTGACTAGATCCCATACTTCATTGTGCTTGTCAATGTCTTTTTGAAACTCCAAGTCCGACCCGCTTACCTTGTAATCGGTCTTTTTTACAATAGTTGAACCTTGCACCGTGTATAATGTTATTTCCCCTTCGCCTTCATCGGTTCCGGAGCCATCACCTGGGTCTTCCCCACCATTCCCATCGGTATTGTCATTACCGTTGTCTACGTTGTTATCTCCATCGGTGTTATCAGTATCTGAAGTATCCGCTACCGGATTGGGGTCAATAAGTATATCATCCTTTTGACAGGATTGAATGGTAATTATCGCCAGAACTATTAATAAAATCCATTTTAGTTGTTGCAGCCTTTTCATACTTAAAATCTTTAATTGAACATTTATTTTAATCCACAACAGTTAACTTTTGAAGCACCCTATTTTTTTCTTTCTTTTTTTAAAAAATGACTTTATCCAACTTTTAATCACAAAAAACTAGGGTAAAAACGCACCTTCTTGTTGTGTCATTAACAGGGGAAATTTGGAATAATGGAAAAATGAGAGGAATAACCTTTTTGAAATAATTAGTTTTGGGATACAAACTTTATTTCAAATATGGGATTTGAGCATAAATCCGTTTGTGAAGAAAACACCTTTAAGCAGATTTTTGATGAGCATTCCGAAGTAATTCGAAATTTCATCTATTACAAATGCAAGGATATGCAACAGGCCGAGGACATTACACAAGACGCCTTTGTAAAACTTTGGAAGAATTGTAAAAAGGTGGTTTTCAGCAAAGCCAAATCGTTTGTAATGAAAGTGGCTCAAAATGCATTTTATAATGAAGCAGCACATGAAAAGGTGGTTTTAAAATACAATGCATCGGCTTCCATCAAAAAGACATTTACGGAAAACCCTGAATTTTTAATGGAGGAGAAGGAATTCTTGGAAAAGTTACAACGAAGCATTGCCAATCTTCCGGAAAAGGAACGGATTGTGTTTTTACTGAGCAGAAAAGACAAAAAAACGTATAGGGAAATTGCCGAAATTGTAGGTATAACCCAAAAAGCTGTTGAACGACGAATGCACCTAGCATTGTTAAAATTAAGGGAAAAAATAGGTAGGTCCATTTAAAATGGAAAAGATGGAAGAGTTTAAAAACATAGACGACTTTTTAGCCAAATGGTCAAGCGGGGAATTGTCCCCTGACCAAAAGAAGGCCTTTGAGCAATCTGAAGATTATCCCTATTACAAAGCAATTCTTGAAGGCACAGAGGTATTGGATGTTCCATCTTACAACAAGGAGGACCTTTTCCAAAAAGTTCAACAGCAAAAAGAAAATGAAGGAAAGCTTGTTCCACTTATCCCAAAATGGGTTTATGCCACCGCCGCGGCCATAGCGATTCTATTTTTTGGGTACACTTGGCTCGCAGGAAGTGCCACAGAATTTACCACGGATTATGGTGAGCAGTTAGCCACTGATCTACCAGATAACTCACAGGTAATACTCAACGCAAATTCAACCCTTTCTTTTAAGCAAAAAGATTGGGGAAATGGGATAAGAACGGTGAGTTTAATTGGAGAGGTCTTTTTTAAAGTTAAAAAAGGTTCGGACTTTACCGTTGAAACTCCAAGTGGGCAGGTAACTGTACTCGGCACCGAGTTTACCGTTAAAGCTGAAACCGACTTTTTAAAAGTGGTTTGTTATGAGGGAAAAGTTAAGGTGGTGCATAAAGAAGCATCTCAAATTTTACTTCAGGGGGATGCTTTGAGAATACACGAAGGCACCGTTGAAAATTGGAAATTATCAGATATCAAACCTTTTTGGACACAGGGTGAAAGCAATTTTACCAATGCCCCCTTAACTGAGGTCATCAAAGCACTGGAAAATCAATTTGGAATCACCATAAAAGATGAAAATGTTGATACAGATGCTCGCTTCACAGGAAGTTTCACTCACGGGGATTTGAATGCCGCATTGCGAATCGTTTTTGAGTCCATGGATATTACATATACTTTTACCAACAAGAATACCGTTATTCTTGTGGAGAAGTAGATGAAAAACCTTTTTATTCCTTTTTTTTTCCTGCTATGCTTTAACGCATATGCCCAAGAGGTGACGTATTCATTTACGTTTAACGATATTCCTTTGGAGAAAGCCCTTGATCAAGTAGCCAAGACGTTTGACATTAAATTTTCTTTCAAGACCATATTGGTCAAAAACAAACGGGTCACCCTGAATATTAATAATATGTCCCTGGAAAATACCATTCGGGAACTGGCCAATTCTTCAGGAATGTCCTATGATAAAATAAATGAACGCTATTATATCTTAAAGGGTAAAACACGTATTTTTTGCGGATACCTAAAGGATAAAACGGATGGATTCCCTATCGTGGGGGCAACAATTGCCAATTCCAAAAAGAAAACAGGAACGGTTACCAACAATATTGGCTTTTTTAAGCTTGATAAAATAGCATCCACAGATACACTTTCTATATCATATCTAGGTTATAAAACCCTTACAGTTTCCGGAAATGCCATCAACGAAAATGACTGCGAGGTGTTTGCATTGTCCACAGATGCCCAGGCACTTCAAGAGGTAGTGGTCAAAGAATACTTGGCTCGCGGAATTTCCAAAAACCAAGATGGATCTATACAAATTGCGCCCAATAACCAGGATATCCTTTCAGGACTACCAGAACCAGATGTACTGCAAAGTACGCAATTGCTCCCAGGAATTGAAAGTCCGAATGAGACCGCTTCTGGTCTTTTCATAAGAGGGGGTACACCCGACCAAAACCTTATTCTTTGGGACGGTATTAAGATGTACAATTCGGACCATTTCTTTGGAATGCTCTCTGCTTTTAACCCATATATTGTGAAAAATGTGAAGGTCTACCGCAGTGGTGCTCTTCCCGAGTATGGCGATAGGGTCTCGGGCGTATTGGACATTAAAACCGACAATACCATTTCAAAAAGAGTACAGGGAGGGTTGGGGTTTAATATGACCCATGCAGATGGCTATCTTAAAATTCCGATGTCCGAAAAACTTGGACTACAGGTATCCGCCAGAAGAGCGTTAACCGACCTTTTTGACACCCCTACCTTCAATAAATTTACCGATAAGGTCTTTCAGAATACCAGTATCAAAAGAAATCAAGAAGTATTTCAACCAGAATTCACCGAAAGCACACAAACATTCTATTTTACCGATGTTACTCTAAAGGCCATTTGGGATGTTTCAAAAAACGACAAAATCACGGTTTCCTCGCTATCAACCAGAAATAAATTGGATTATTCTTTTGAAGATACTGAGTTTATCGATATTTCAAGCGACAAGCTCAATATCAAAAACTATGGTATCAATGCTGCATGGGAAAGTAATTGGAACAGTAATACTTCATCAAAATTTCAGGCATACCATTCTACTTATGATTTTGCCTACGATGGACAAAACCAATACTTTAGTTCCGAACAGACCACGTCTAAAAAAAACACGATAAAGGAAGTTGGTTTCACATTTAAAATTGACACAAAACTCAATAAGAAATGGTCACTTTCCAACGGATATCAGTTTTTTAATAACCAAGTGGATTTTCTATTACAACAAGACGATTTTTCAGAAAGTGACAAAGTAGACAATCCTACCCATACCTTGTTTCAAAATCTTGTTCATCAGTTTGAAAAAGGCTATGTACAGATAGGGCTTCGAACTTCTTATTATTCTGAATTGAAACGATTTCTAGCTGAGCCAAGACTTTATGCTGAAAAAAAAATTGGAAACAGTTTTAGGTTAAAAGGGTCAGCAGATGTTAGGGGTCAGGCCATAAGTCAAGTTTTGGAATTTGCCACATTGGATTTTGGACTTGACAACCAGATTTGGGCACTCGCAAATGGCGTAGACATTCCACTATTAAAGAGTTATCAGTTCTCAACCGGGCTTCTTTGGAACAAAAATGGATGGAGCGCTGATATCGAGGGATATTACAAAATCATAGATGGGATCACTTCATTTACACGTGGTTTTGAATCCGTTGATGATAGCTTTACCGAAGGAAAAAGCATCACTAAAGGAATGGATCTGTTTCTCAAAAAGAAATGGGACAACTATTCCACATGGTTGGGATATACTCTTTCCAATACCGATTTTGAGTTTTCCGAACTCAATATGGGCAATGCTTTTAAAGGCAACAACAACATCGGCAATTCCATTACCTGGTCACATTTTTATACCTGGAAAAGCCTTCAATTTTCTTTGGGATGGAAATATAGGACCGGTATTCCGTTTACCGATGCAATTGGAACCACAGGAACGGGAGATGACATCCAAATTCAATATGGAACGCTAAATGCAGAGACCTTACCCGACTATCACCGCTTGGATTTTTCATTGATTTATGATTTTGTGCTATCCAAAAAGGAGAGTCCAGTCACTGCCAAATTTGGGTTTTCGGTGCAGAACATATACGGGCAAAGAAATATTTTGAACAAAAGTTTTGGACTGTTTCAAGTTTCGGACGAACAAAACAATAACACTATTGAACTTCAAGAAATAACCAGATATTCTTTGGGCACTACACCTAATCTGGTATTTAGATTAAATTTTTAGGTAGACCAATCCACTCACCAGTATATTTATTCAATGCTAACTTTTAACTTTTATTAACGCCTGTAAAATAGGGTAATCCCTTGCCGTTCTGTTGTGATAAAAATTAGTCGAATCAAAATTTATATCATGAAAATTTCAAAACAGCAACGAACCATTAAATTTTTATCATTTTTATTGAGTTTATTCATCCTATCCTGTTCCAAAGATGACGGTCCTACAACTACTGCAACAATAGACCCTGGCACCGATCCTAATTTTAAGATAGTTGCAAATACTGATGTAGGGTTTCAACATTTCAATAGAAAAGTGGTCGTGTTTGATATCCCTATATATGCAGTCCAACGTGTCGAGGATAGCAAACTGCTTCATGCCGCAAACTTGATGGCCCAATATCTGGATAATGATGAGGATGGCAATATCGACAATACAACAATCCATAATTCCATGAAGACCAACAAAGCCTTTCTATTTATGTGGAAAATCGAGGCGGATCGGGATAATTTTAATCCACCAAGTGGATTTTCCGTAGGTCAGGACTTGGGAGTGGATGAAACGGTACCCCAATGGCACATCAATGGACATACTGGTACTTTTGATGCTGCTCTAGAGGAAGTATGGCATATTATTACCAATGGAGGGCATGAAAGGGCCTATCCCAATGTGTTCAGTTCCCAACCCGGTTCGGAAATCAGTAAAGCCATGGATGTGGCTCGAGGTGGAAACTTTCAAAATCCACCTTCGTCCTATCCCGAAGGAGCATGGTATACCTACGATGATTCTACCTGTGATTACAATTGTCAGGTTGGCGAATATCTCTACTGGGTTATGACCTCTATTTTGGGTGCCCAAGAAAACCGATTAAATGAAATTGGGAATGAATGGACTTTAAATACAAAAGCCAAGGTGCAATCAACTGATACAAAAGCCTGGGCGATATTTACAAATCCTTCCTACAAACTTCCCAGTGTATTACCGGATGGAACTTATAAAAGATAGTTGTCAAAAAACGCTCAAGATTACTTGAGCGTTTTTTGTTTTTATTGTGATCATGGTAGGATTTAATATCCACACAAAGCTCCGCTTTGAAAACCAGAAAGCCCCACTAACAAATTCAAGCAAGCTTGATTTGACGTGAAGCCTTTTGTTAATTCGTGACCACGGTAGGGTCGGAATATCTTAATTATCTATCTGATATTCAAAAAGTTATAATTTTATTTATTCTGTGTGCGCACCGAAATGCCAGCCGGATCGCACTTGGACTTCAAATGAACTTATTTGACCTTAAATTTAATCATTTTTTTTCAGTTCAAAAGAAACAAGGCCAGTCCATCTGAAGTTAGAAAATCCATAACAGAGTTAGGTTAGATGAAGGTGGAATAAACAGAAGGGGTACTCCCCATATGTTATGCCATATTTTTGCTACCCATTTGTTTGAAAAGGTACTGACATTACACACATTCAATAATTATTTGGACATGAATCCACAAGGATCAAAGACATATACACACATGTTGCCGACGGGTCGTTTATGAAAATAGAGGATTTGCTATCTTAGGCGTATAATGAATATATGATCAATGATCATATACAATTGTTGTGAGCAATATGAGAAAAACGCTGTCGATATTAATTTTGTTTCTGATTTTATCCTGTGAAAAGTCGGACTATAAAACGATTGACTACGATGTGTTTGCAATAACAGTTCCGAAAAATTGGTCGGAATATGAAATAAACGGAATAGACAGCTATGTTAGCGGATTGATAACGGACAAAAACGATACGCTGATTTTTGACTTGGGTTGGTACTCACCCGATTTGACTAAAAACCCAGAGGTATTGGTATTTGAACAGTCTGAATATGCCGAATTTGGCGACAAGCAAAAAAAGCAATTAGAAAATGTAAAGCACTTGGTTATTGAGGATTTTCTAACCGCTGAATATGACGCAAAAGATTACTTTAAGTACGAATACGAATTAGACAGTATTGACTGCTTTGTAGCCAAATTTATAAAACCAAGAAACAAAGGATTTGGAGCAAGCGGAATTTACATTGACAGCTTAAAAGGCGGTGGACCGAATTCTAATAAAACCAGTTTGAGTTTTTATGGAAATAGTCTATCTGACTCAACGCAAATGGAATTTTTTAAAGCCCTGAAAAGCATAAAACTGACAAAATACTGTGAATAAAATACTGCTCACAACAATGTATAACCGCAATTACGGCGGATTCGACTACGTCCGAATCCACTCGGAATTGCTAAAGTCAGTACTAAACCGAAAATTAACGCATATTAACCCGTAACTGACGGTTATACGAGACCGTTGTGCTTCATTAAACTCAAAAATTATGAAAAATCACTTTTCTTTATTACTCATATTGATACTTGTAATTTACTCTTGCAAAGAAGAGAAGAAAAGTAAATATGATTTATTGATTTTAAATTCAACTATTGTTGATGTTAAAACCGGCACACTAAACAATGGAAGTTTTATTGCTATTTCAAATGATACAATTCGGTTAATAGGCAAGATGAACGATATGAGTATGCTCGAATCAAAAGATACAATTGATGCTGCTAATAAATATGTGATGCCAGGTTTATGGGATATGCATGTTCACTTTAGAGGAGGAGATTCGCTTATTCAGGAAAATAAAAACCTTCTTCCACTTTTTCTCAGCCATGGAGTTACAACCATTAGAGATGCCGGAGGAGATATGACCCCAAGTGTAATGAAATGGAAAAATCAAATAAACAATGGTACTCTCAATGGACCAAATATTTTTACCTCGGGACCTAAACTAGATGGACAAAAACCAACATGGGAAGGCTCAATTAATATTGTCAATTCTAATCAGATAAAAATGGCATTAGATTCTCTAGAAGGAATTGATGTTGATTATGTCAAACTTTACAATTACACATTAAGCAAAGAGATTTTTTATAACATCATAAAAGAAGCAGAAAAGCGTGGTCTTAAAACAACTGGACATGTTCCTAAATCTGCTAATGTCATTGAAGCAATTGAATATGGATTTGATGGTGAAGAACATATGTTCTCAACCTTGCAAGCTTGCTCAAAAATGGTCAAAGGAGAGCTTAAATTTGATTCCAAAAGTGCTGCTGAAGTATATGCTAAAATGGCATCTCAAGACTTCTATATAACTCCAACCTTAAATATTCAAAAAATACTTATTGAAATTCTAGATACGGATCACGCAGATGATGAAATATTAGCATACATAGGAGAGGGTATTCAAGAGACATACCAGATGCGAATTGATCGTGCCATAAAAAATAAAGCGGAAGGAAGCGATTTAGGAGCCAAAACATTAATGCAGTTTGTAGAAATGATTGTTCCTATGTATCAAGCTGGAATTAACGTGCTAGCTGGTTCAGACTGCGGCCCATTTAACTCCTACAACTATCCAGGAGAATCATTACATGGAGAATTAATAATGTTGGTAGAAGCTGGCCTTACCCCACAGCAAGCACTTGAATGTTCTATAGTCAATGGTCCTAAATTCTTTGGTTTGGAGAATTTTTATGGCAGTATAGAAAATAATAAAGTCGCAGATTTGATCTTATTAAACAAGAACCCTCTCCAAAATATTAAAAATATTGAAGAAATCAACATTGTGATTAATAAAGGAAAAATATTTGATGGAAAATCAATTAGTCAAATGTTGAGACTTTTGAAAAATTAATAACGAAGCACAACAACGTGTATAGCCCATTGCGGCTGAATTTCCAAAATGGAAATCCTTGTAATTAACTATCTTCGGTACAGGCGGACATTTTCCGTTGGAAAAGTCTGCAACTAATCATACAAAAGACCGTTACCGCCAACTATCTGTCATTACAAACGTCAACTAAATGGAAAAACCATATAAAAATATAGGATATGTATTCCTCCTATTGATTCCAATGGCAATCTTAGGATTTTATAAATCCTATATTATTCAGTCACCAGATATTGATATCGTAATTGATGGTTATATTCATTTTCATGCAATAGTATCATCTGTTTGGATTGGATTACTGATTTCCCAACCCTTGCTAATCCGGTATAAGAAATACCATGTACACCGATTATTTGGTAAGGTTTCTTACATCGTTTTCCCATTACTAATCCTTACTTTCATACCATTAATTATCAGAAATTTTGATGGTTTAGCTTCGGTCATAAATCCTGTTTTTGACGCTGGGTTATTATTGCTTTTTTACCCTCTTGCTATTAAAAATAAGAAAAACATCACGCTTCATATGCGATATATGATAGCAATTACTTTGATATTTATTGGCCCAACATTGGCAAGGATTTTATCACATTGGACACATATTAATAGTTTTTGGTCAACTATGATTACATGGGGTTCTATTAATTTGATCTTAGTAGGGTTAATTTTTTGGGACAAAATCAATCATCGTGAATACAAGCCATATTTAGTAGCACTTTCTGGATTTTTCGTTTATCTGGTTGTGTTATTCATACGTAGTTACTAACCAGCAACATCATGAAAAAAATCTTAATACTAACAATAACCGTCATTTACGCGTGCTCACCAGCTACCAAAAAAGACAAAAGTAGTGATGAAGAAGTCAACCCTGTCAAGGAACGTTTTGCTAAAATGGAAGCTGATGCTTTGAAAGAGCCCTATAGTGGTATTTTCAACGAAATTGACACGTTCGAAAACTTGTTTCCTATCAAAGCGTCAAATGTTTCAACTGCTCCAATTGTAGATATGGCAAATCAATTTTTAAAGGGTTTGGAACCCGAACAATTGTTGAAAACGACCTTTGATATTGATGATCAGGAATGGCGCAAGTGGTGCAATGTTGATAATGGCATCTATGATCGCCAAGGAGTAAGCTTAAAAGAAATGACCGAAGCACAAAAAAAATCAGCATTTGAATTAATGCAAGTTTCCTTGAGTGCCAAAGGATTACAGTTAAGTAAGGACATTATGAAAACTGACCAAACGCTCAAAGAACTTAATAATGGGTCAAATGATTATGATGAAGAGCTTTATTTCTTTACTATAATGGGCGAACCCTCCTTAACAGAACCATGGGGTTGGCAATTAGATGGACATCATTTGGTGATTAATTATTTTGTTTTAGGTGATCAAGTGGTCATGTCCCCAGTATTTATGGGAGCCGAACCAATTATTACGACAACTGGAAAATATAAAGGCAATACATTATTTCAAGATGAACAAAACCTAGGGTTGGCTTTTATGCAATCATTATCAAATGAGCAGCAGACATTTGCTACAATCTCCAAAACAAAAATTGAAAATAGTAATGTTGCTGAGGCTAACAAAGACAATTTAAGGCTCAATTATGAGGGAATACAGGCTTCAGATCTAACAGACCAGCAAAAGGATGAATTATTGAGTTTGATTAATCAATATATCAGCAATATGAGAGAAGGCCACCAGGAGGTAAAAATGGAAGAAGTAATCCTACATATTGAAAATACATGGTTTTCTTGGATAGGCAAAACGACAGAAGATGCGGTGTTTTATTATCGTATTCATAGTCCAGTTGTGTTAATTGAATTTGATCACCAAAGAGTTGTTGGAGTTCCAAACGCAGATGATGGTAAGCCATCAAGAAACCATATTCATACGGTTGTAAGAACACCTAACGGAAATGATTATGGAAAGGACCTACTCAAACAGCATTTAATGACCCATGAACATTAGAAAAAGCTGGTAACACTGTGTAAAAATGCATTGAAAACGTATTTTACACCAAACGTTGTGTACCATGAAAAATCAAAGAGAAAAACAAATACCAATGAAAGAGCAGTCGATATTTTTTAAATTGAAGAATTGGATCAAAGAGATTGCAATCTATCTTTTGGTATTCCCTTCCCTAATAATTTTTTCATGCGCTGACTCTAACAAAAAAGAAAAAGGTCCAAATATTTTATTATTAGTTGCCGATGACCTTGGCTATGCAGATTTGGGTTGTTATGGTGGCGACATTGAAACACCAAACATAGATAATTTAGCAGCCCAAGGAATAAGGTTCAGCAGATTTCATACTTCACCTCTTTGCGCACCTACCAGAGCTATGCTTTTATCAGGAAACGATAATCATATTGCTGGAATGGGGCGACAAGGGCGAGTTACCAATGAATTTGGATATGAAGGAAAGTTGACGGAACGGATTGCCACTATCCCTCAGATTTTACAAAAAGCTGGCTATCATACCTACATGGTAGGGAAGTGGCATCTTGGAAAAGAGCCCTCATCAAATCCTTCCAAAAAAGGATTTGAACATTCATTCGCCCTACTTCGAGGAGCCGGCAATCATTATGATGATCAAGGACTATTCAAAGAAGACCCTGTTTCTCCCTACACAGAAGACGGTGAGGTTGCCCAATGGAAAAAAGGAGATTATTCAACAGATTTCTATACGGATAAACTCATCGAGTATATTGATAAACATAAAGAAGATAAGCAACCTTTTTTTGGCTTTGCTGCTTATACATCTCCTCATTGGCCACTGCAGGTAGATGAGAAATACTGGGCAAAATATGAAGGTCGCTATAATGAGGGTTACGAAGTGCAAAAAGAAAAACGTTTCAATAGTCTCAAACAAGCAGGTTTTATACCATATGATTCTGAACTACCTTCGAGTCATGAAAAAGTAATTCCATGGGATTCTTTAAGTACCATTGAAAAGAAGATAGAATCAAGAAAAATGGAACTGTATGCTGGAATGGTTGACAATCTGGATTATAATATTGGGCGGATTGTTAAGCACTTGAAAGATATTGGAGAGTACGAAAACACGCTGATCATATTTATGTCGGACAATGGGGCTGCGGCAGAAGATTTTTACTATAGTGATTATTTTGGCCCCTTCCTTAGAGAACACTTCAATGCTGAATATGAAAATATGGGAAAACCAAACTCATTTATTTCATATGGTCCACAATGGGCTGAGGCAGGTTCATCTCCTTTCAAATTTTATAAAGGATATACAACTGAAGGAGGTATGATTGCTCCAATGATTATCTCTGGGCAAGGTGTCGAAGCTAAACACGAGGTTGAACATGAGTTTCTAACTTTAATGGATATTGCGCCAACTTTTTATGAGCTGGCACAGGTGGAATACCCAGAGACTTTTAATGACAAAATAATAAGTCCACTAGCAGGTAATTCAATATTACCCTACCTCTCTGGAGAAAAAGACCATATTCACGATTCAGATTATGTGTTTGGTCTTGAGCATGATGAGTTAGCCATGATCAGAAAAGGAGATTGGAAAATAACTAATACTGAAAAGCCTTTTTCTCTGGCCAATTTTAAGCTTTACAATGTTAAAAATGACCTTGCTGAGCTTCATGACCTTAAAGAAAAGGAAAAAGAGAAATATGATGAACTAATAGATGAATGGGAAACTTTTTCAAACAATATTAAAGCACAATTTCCTACTCCAAAATCTACGAATCAATCTGAATAAAACATGAGTGCACAACAATATGCATAACGTTCATTGTCAGAAAATGCTGGCAACGCCTCATATACTAACCGTTAGGCGTAAAATAACCAACCACTAACCAAGATGAGTTTATCCAATTTATTCAATCGCCCTAAACAAAACTTTAAAGTAATTGATGGGATTCGTGCTGTAGCGATTCTATGGGTAATAGTATTTCACTCGTGGTTATTTCAACTCAACTTGTTTTTAGAAACCAGTCAAGAAGTTGTTAAGAATAAATTTTTTGTCTGGATTTCGAGAGGAGATTTAGGAGTAGACTTATTTTTTGTGATCAGTGGCTTTTTAATCGGATCAATACTATTTAAAGAATATAAAAAGAACGCGAACCTTAATTTTAAAAAGTTTTATATAAGACGTTTTTTTAGACTGATTCCAGTGTACATATTTGCTATGATTATTGGAATATATTTCCTAAAGGGAACCGTTCTTGATACTTGGCACCTGTCTTGGGCAAACTTACTATATATAAATAATTACATTACTGGTTCTTATATGCCTTGGACTTGGTCTTTAGCGATTGAGGAGCAATTCTATATAATTATTCCTTTTTTAATCGCTTTTATTTTTCCACTGTTCAAAAGAAAAACTTTCTTTTTTGTAGTTCTTGCCATAATACCCATTGTATTAAAATATCATAATTCTGTAATTGTGCATGATTTTAAAATCCCTTTTGAAGGCGTATTTATAGATGATGCTCATTTAACTTGGTTCTGGGATTATTACGTTTATACGCATTTAAGATATGGAGGTTTACTCTCTGGTGTTATTGCTTCATATCTGTATGTATTTAAAAGTGAGAACTTAAAAAATTATTTTTTTAAGTACGTAAAGCTGAATAACGTATTAATTGTTATTTCCTTTATAGTATTAATAATAATATCTAGCATCACTTTAGGTCAATGGACTATTGCTGAAAATTCAATTTTTGACAGTTTACCTCCTGCTATTGGAAGTTGGTATGAAATATTACACCGTGAGGTGTTTTGTTATATTATTGCTTATTTAATTCTGGCCTCTTTGTTTTTTAAAGGTTTTGCCATTAAACCGTTTAAATCATTTTTATCTTTAAAATTTTTCTATCCTATTGCCCAAGTTTCCTATTCTGCATATTTGTTTCATGAAATGTTTATGTTTTGGTACTTTCCAAAAGCAGCAGCATATTTTAAAGAGACGATGTTTTCAGACTCTACCATAATAATAGCAAATGGAATTGTTTCGCTAATTGTAATATTGCTAGTAGCCGCTCTCATGTATTTAATCATAGAACAACCTTTTCAAAGATTAAGAAATAAACTTACACTGAATACTTAACAATATAATTCTAAGCCTGACAACATTTATAATCCGTAGCTTAATTGGTTAGGTAAAGGCGTTTTTCGTACCTCTTGTTCAACATTGATTCCTATGACCGAAATCTTGCGAATTCGCTCGCAACGGAATCATACACGAACACGTTAGGGCGCATTCAGCTCTCGGCTGACTTTTGTGTCTGTTTAAAACTTCTTGGCCCAATAAGATATTTTCTGTCTTAAATCCTATCAGCACTCCATACTTTATTGCTGAATTTCCATGAATTCTAAACCATGGATGCATTGTTCACAAAATGTTCCTGTTCAATTCCTTAAAATCCGTCCAACCCAATCTTATTGTTTAAAGTGCCTTTTATCTTAAGGAAAGGTTCTTCGAATTCAACTTTGTTGAATATTCGGAGAAGCGAGAGGGTAGCACGCCAAGGCGGTGCTACGAAAACATTTTGCTCCGCAAAGGCCCATGAACAAAGGGGTTAATGGAAAAATAAAGATTCCTGTGGAATTGGACATTTACTGTAAACCTTCTCGAAGAACCCTGAAACACTGAAAAAAGTTACTGTAAAATGGTCCAGAGAGTAAAAGAACATGGGTTTTCAGCCATCAGCATCAAGGTAAATGTCGCAAAAAGGTTCCGTCGTTTCTCCAAGAGGATCGCCAGCTCACATACCGAAACTTTGACGTGCATCATGGACTTTTTTGAGTGGCACGGGTTCACTCCCAATGAAAAGTTTGAAAAAAACATTCTTCAAGAAATCCTTAAGAACCGGAAACGCACCGAGGCCTCCATTGCAATTATCCGTGACATTGAGATTACACAGACCAGACCAACAAATGCCATCCTCCAAGCCCTGTTGGAACAAAAGGTCAAACAGGAAAAACCGATGAGGGTTGAACAAAAAGTAGCCAAAAAACAACCTCAGATTGAAATAACCGTTCCCAGGATCAGATATGAGCGCCTAACAGATAAGATGGAAATGCTCAAAAGGGAGAGCCAATATGTAATTGACCATGTGAGTTTGATAAAGCCCTCTTTTGGGAAACCTTATTTGAAGTTGGAGATCACCGAAGGGGAATTGGAAAACTATAAACGGACACTTCAAAACCTATAGATAATCTGCGAACGCTTATAGAGCTTTTGCCTCGCTCAGTAAATTAGTTAAGGTAAGATTGGGCTTGCAGCGCAAAACCCGGTTTTGCTCGCTGATCTTGTGCCCATATCATCCCCCGATCTTGAATTTGGCCCTTACCAGTTCCATGTCCTCCATAAGTTTTTTGTCCAGCACCTTGGCATAGATCTGGGTGGTCTTTAAAGATTGGTGCCCCAACATTTTACTGACCGATTCTATGGGAACACCATTGGCAAGGGTGACGGTCGTGGCAAAGGTATGTCTTGACAAATGAAAGGTGAGCCTCTTTTCAATGTTGCACAGACCTGCAATTTCCTTTAGATAGAGGTTCAGTTTCACATTGCTGACCACAGGAAGAAGCCTGTCCGTGTTTTCCGTTCCTTCACATGCACTGTATTTGTCCAATATTTGTTCGGCGACCTGCAACAATGGGACACTGCTCTTGGTATCGGTCTTTGTACGCTTTATCTTTATCCATTTCTTTCCGTCCATTGCCAACACGATATGGTTGGTCGAAAGTTTTTGCACATCGATATAGGAAAGGCCGGTAAAGCAGCAAAAGACAAAGATGTCCCTCACCTGGTCCAACCTTTTTGAAGGGAGGTCCTTTTCCATTATGGCCTTCAGTTCCCGTTCATCGAGGATATCGCGTTCCACCTTCTTCCATTTGGCCTTCCAATGGTAGAAGGGATCCTTTGAGATCCAACCATTGGCATAGCATATCCGCATTATCTTCTTGAGATTCGTCACATATTTGGTCACTGTGTTCTGCCCACAGTCCTTCAAAGTTGTCTTTAGGAAATGTTCAAAACGGTTGATGAATTTCAGGTCCACCTTTTTTACACTGATGTCACCATAGCCATATTCTTTCTCTATGAAAGCTTGTAAATGTTTAGCGGTCCGTAGATGTCTTTGGTATGCCCCCGATGAGAATTCCCTTCCGACCAATTCTGAAAGTTCTTCATTATGGTCGCCATAAATTGATAAAAGTGTTTTTTGCCCGTTGCCCTTTCCTTGAAAGGCATTTAGGACCATGTCCGAGGTATAGGGAATGCCATCGGAGATGAATTCCCCCTGTATCTGATAGACCCTCGATACTGTCCCGTCAAGGAACCGGTTCAGTTCCAGGGTGGAAGGAACCGTGCCCCTGACCCTACCTTTTTTAGGGTCCCATTTCTCGGGGCTTGCCTTTCTTTGCAGGCTCATCTCTGACCTCTTGCCATTGACGGTGACCCGCAAATAGATAAGGCTCATGCCATTTTTATCGAGCCTACTGCCCCGGATGTAGAACAATGTAGAAAAGGAATCTCTCATTTTTTCCAAACTTTAGGTTACTGAATTTCTAATAACTTTCCGTTCAAAAACCCCTTCTCCTGTTCTTTAACATACATCGGATATTCTTTTTGCGAATCATGAAAAAGAGCGCACCGAATCGTCCACCGAATTGTATGGTTTTATATGATATCAGATGGATTTGGTAAAAATGAAAAAGTCCGTAAAACATTGATTTACAGACTTTTCGAATTTGGATGATAATCCTCAGTGACCACGGTAGGATTCAAACCTACGACCGCTGGAGCCGAAATCCAGTGCTCTATTCAGCTGAGCTACGTGGCCTTATTTCTTTCATGAACTTAATTTTGTTCTAACAATGGTGGAAATCGTTTTTCCATCGGCCTGACCGGCCAATTCCTTAGAAACTATTCCCATAACCTTTCCCATATCCTGCATTCCCGACGCTCCAATGGAATCAATAGTTAGTACAACAACTTTTTCTATTTCTTCCTCTGTGAGCTGTTCCGGCAAAAACTTCTCAATAACAGCTACTTGGGCCAGTTCTGGAGCCGCAAGATCTTCTCTTCCCTGTTCTGTAAATATGGCAGCACTGTCCTTACGTTGTTTTACCAATTTCTGAACAAGTTTTACCTCATCTTCTTCCGAAAGTTCTCCCCCACCACCTTTGTCCGTTTTTGCCAACAAAATTGCCGATTTAATGGCTCGCAATGATTCCAACGCAACAGTATCTTTGGCTTTCATAGCCGCTTTCATCTCTGTCATTACTTGTTCTTGCAAACTCATTTTAGCTTTATTTTGGGCTGCGAAGATAAAAAATAAACCCGAAAGTCTCTTAACTAACGGGTTTAGGTTTTCCATTAAAAAATGGAGTCAATTTAAACACTACTAATCAACATTATCGTGCAAAAAGGAGTTGTTGGAGCGCAACTGCAAATCGTCATTGCTATCCTCACTCAAGGTTGTTCTTGACACTTTTTGTTCTTGTGGGGTATCATCCAAATCCACCCCCTGCCTTTTATAGGCAGGTTGTTTTTCTATCTCGTCAATACTGTTTCTATTGTTTTGAAACTTGTAGTTGAAGTTTTTAAGTTTCTTTCTACGTTCGTCAGCACGATCTTTCAACAAATCACTTATGGAACTGTTAAAGGGATCTACATTACCTGAAGTATCATTGTTTGTAGAAGCTTCCGTTTTAATTGTTTTCTTTTCAAAAACCAACTCGTCCTCTACTATCTTAGGTTCATGGGTCTCGGCAACCGACCTAGCACCGGTTAATTTTGTTTCCAATTCCATGTACTCTTCAAGATCATACCGCGTTTCGCCTTCTTTTTTATATTCCAAAACAGGTTTTACCTCTACATATTCATTCACATCAATATCCCTTACTTCGTCATCCAAATTAAAAGTGATGGTATGTTCTTTTTCCTCTTCTTCTTTGTCGGAACTCAATGGCATATCAAAACTCAACGCAAACTGATCTTCTGAGGTTTCTGGAGAAACCGTTTCGGGTTCAACCACCTCAATGTCATTTAAAATGCTTTTGGCTTCAATAATTACAAAATCATCTTCTACATTCTCCGGAACTACCTCTTCATAAAATACATTGAAGTTTTTGATGTATTTAGTTGTGGGGATAAGCTCAGACTCAGGTTCCGGCGGCTTAATTTCTTCTACCTCCCCCATTTCCAAGGTATGACGCACCACTTGTGGTTCTGGTTCCACAGGAGTTTTCTCAATTTTGATATCTTGGACAGCAGTTGTTTCTGTAGTTAATTCCTGTTCGGCTGTTTGCTCATCTTCAAGTGTATAAAAAACCTTTTTGGTCTCCGTATTTACAATTTCATCTTGTTGATCAACATTAAAACCAGTAGCTATTACGGTAACGGCAATGGCATCCCCTAAACTTTCGTCTTCTCCAACACCCATAATGATGTTAGCGCCATGACCTGCTTCTATTTGGATATGATCATTGATCTCACCTATTTCATCGATGGTGATTTCTTGTGTTCCGGAAACAATGAGTAACAATACGTTTTTGGCACCATTTATCTTGTTATCGTTCAGCAATGGAGAATCCAATGCTTTGGCGATTGCTTCACCAGCTCTTGCAGAACCTGAAGCAGTTGATGATCCCATAATGGCTGTTCCACTATTGGAAAGTACCGTTTTGGCATCTCTAAGGTCAATATTTTGTGTATAATGATGTGTTATTACTTCTGCAATACCCCGTGCTGCAGTAGCCAACACCTCATCCGCTTTGGAAAATCCGGCCTTGAACCCCAAATTGCCGTATACCTCACGAAGTTTATTGTTGTTGATTACAATTAAGGAATCAACATTGGCCCGTAGTCTTTCAATACCCGCCTGGGCCTGCTTATTTCGCATGGCACCTTCAAATTGAAAAGGTATAGTTACAATTCCAACAGTCAGAATATCCATTTCCCTAGCCACTTTGGCAATAATGGGGGCCGCACCAGTTCCTGTTCCCCCACCCATACCAGCGGTAATAAAGGCCATTTTTGTTGTATGTTCCAACATCACTTTAATGTCTTCCATACTTTCAAGTGCAGCTTGTTCACCAACATCTGGATTGGCGCCGGCGCCAAGACCTTCGGTCAATGAAACTCCCAATTGAATTTTGTTGGGGACCGCACTGTTCTGCAATGCTTGCGCATCGGTATTACAGATTACAAAATCTACTCCGTTGATGCCGGCCTGGAACATGTGGTTAATGGCATTGCTACCTCCACCGCCAACGCCGACAACTTTTATTACGTTGCTTTTGTTCTTTGGAAGGTCAAAAGCAATATTGTCAAATTCGGTGCTCTTACTCATGACAGTTTTTTGTTTGTTGTTTAGGGGTTATTATTCTGCATTGTCCAAGAAATCCTTCAATTTCTCAGACCATTTATCAAAAATTGATTTTCTTGGGGCCGTCTGTGTTTTTACCGACTGACCTACTACATTTTCTTGTCCAACCAAGACTTCCTCTTCCTCTTGCTCCATTTCGCTTTCCGATATGCTGTTGCTGGTGGTCTCCAGAGCATTCATAAGCAGCCCAACCGCTGTGGCATACAATGGACTGGCTACTTCTTCATCTGAATCTCCAGCTAAATGTTCGTTAGGATATCCAATGCGGGTATCCATGCCTGTGATGTATTCCACCAATTGTTTTAAGTGTTTCAGTTGACTTCCACCACCTGTCAAAACAATTCCAGCTATCAGTTTTTTCTTTTGTTCTTCGTGTCCGTAGTTTTTGATTTCGACGTATACCTGCTCAATAATCTCAACCACGCGGGCATGGATTATTTTGGACAGATTTTTTAACGTTATCTCTTTAGGTTCACGACCTCGCAAACCAGGAATTGAAACAATCTCGTTATCCTTATTTTCTCCTGGCCAAGCTGAACCAAATTTTATCTTTAAAAGTTCGGCTTGCTTTTCAATAATGGAACAGCCCTCTTTGATATCTTCAGTAATCACATTTCCGCCAAATGGAATTACCGAGGTATGCCGGATTATTCCATCCTTGAAAATGGCCAAATCGGTTGTTCCACCTCCTATATCAATCAAAGCAACTCCTGCTTCTTTTTCTTCTTGACTCAAGACCGCTTCTGCTGATGCCAACGGCTCCAAAGTGATGTTTCCAAGATCTAGTCCTGCACTTTTGATGCACCGTCCAATATTTTTTATGGAGGAAACTTGACCGACCACAACATGGAAGTTGGCCTCTAAACGACCGCCATACATTCCTTTGGGTTCTTTGATTTCACATTGTCCATCCACTTTATATTCCTGAGGTAGTACATGGATAATTTCCTCACCTGGAAGCATTACCAATTTGTACACTTGGTTGCACAGTTTTTCCAAATCATCATCATTGATGACCTCTTCTGAATTTGGCCTGGTAATGTAATCGCTATGCTGAAGGCTTCTGATATGCTGACCAGCTATACCAACCACAACGGAGCCTATTTTCAGCCCTGCATCTACCTCCGCCTGTTCCACTGCTTGCTGGATAGAGGAAATGGTTTGGGTAATATTATTGACCACGCCGCGGTGTACACCCAAACTTTTGGACTTTCCCGTTCCTAAAATCTCAATTTTACCGTATTCATTTTCTTTACCGATAATCGCTACGATCTTGGTAGTTCCAATGTCCAACCCAACTGAATATTTACCTTGTTCCATATCTTAAATTTTGGTGCAAACCACTTGATTGTCAAATTCTAAACTCACAACAGCATATTTTTCCAAAGAATTGTCCTTGGTTGCTTTGGCATAAAATGCCATGAAATTCTTGAACTTCTCATTGAGGTTCTCCACTCCTCCTAAATTCACCACAAAGTTTTCCAATCGAAACTTGAGCTGATATTTACCTTCTTCCTCAATATGAATGCCGATAACATTTTTTCGTAAAAAATCGTCCTCGTTTATATAATTGAGAATCGTATAGGCATCCTCCAGGGTTTTACCCGTGATTTGGCCTGTTATAATGGGAACTCTTGCCGAATGATTCTTGGAAAGTGGCATACGCTCTCCTAAATCATCCAAATAAAATTTAGAGACTCCCTCTATTCTTCCAATCGGTTTACGCTGAACAATCTTAGATATAAGTTCTCCATTTACAGTAAGATAGACTTGGGCTTGTTTTACCATATCGTTGGACAGAATTACCTCCTCTATGGTATTCAAAGCTAATTGTTCTTTAGTCCTATTTTTAAGGCTCCCGTAATTTTGTATTAACATTTTATTAACCGAAGCTTCGGTTAAATATAAACTGTTGTCTCCCAAAAAATTAATAGAGATATCTGCTATTTTTTTTTGCTTACTCCTATAATCTGAGAAGCCGTAAAGTGCAATTACTGCAACCCCCAATAGGCTAAGTTTGATATAATTCCAATTAACTCGCATAGGCCAATTCTTTTTTGATTTTTGGCACTTCCAATCCAATATCTCCAGCGCCCATAGTTACCAAAACTCCTTTTTTACAATATTTCACTTCTTCGATTAAGTTCGATTTTGAGATCAATTTCTTTTTGGGGTTGTCAATTTTATCCAAAAGCCATGTTGATGTTATCCCTTCTATGGGTTCTTCGCGGGCCGGATAAATCTCCATCAACAATATTGCATCGAACTTTGAAAGGCTCGAAGCAAAATCATCAGCAAAATCCTTTGTTCTTGAAAACAAGTGCGGTTGAAAAATTACCGTAACCTGATCATTGGGATGCATTTCCCTAACGGCATCATGAACTGCATTAATTTCAGTAGGGTGGTGCGCATAATCATCAATGAACACAAAATCCCTCTCCTTAATTTGATATGAAAATCTGCGTTGTACGCCCTTGAACGTACCCAAAGCTTCGGCTAGGCGGTGGGGTGGGGTCCCTATTTGCACCGCCATTGCAAAAGCAGCTAATCCATTGAGCAGATTATGCCTTCCAGGTTTGCTAAAACGAACTTGTTTTAAAATTTCGGAGGGCGTGACTAAATCAAATACGTAGGTACCACGTTCAATTGAAATATTTTCTATACGATAATCGGCATCATCTTCGATACCATAGGTATATCCACCCAAAGGCAACCCGTTTCGAACAAAAAGGATTCCTTCGGGCTTAAGTTTTTTTGTAAAATCAACAAAGGATTGCTGTAAGGCCGTATCCGTTCCATAAATGTCCAGATGATCGGCATCCATAGAGGTGACACAGGCAACATTGGGTGATAATTGCAAAAAGGAGCGATCAAATTCATCCGCCTCCACTACCGAGTATTTGGTTCCCTCGAGAACAAAATTGCTATTGAAATCTTCTGAAATCCCACCCAAAAATGCGGTTAATGGCGTGCCCGTCTCTTTAAGGATATGCGCCAAAATACACGACGTAGTCGTTTTGCCGTGCGTGCCCGCTACAGCAAAACAAAAAGTGTCTTTTGTTATAATGCCCAGTACTTCGGAACGTTTTTTTACTTCAAAACCATTGCTTCTGAAAAATTGTAACTGTGAGTGGGATTCTGGAACAGCCGGGGTATAAACCACCAAAGTATCCTGAATATTATTAAAAGATTCAGGTATTAAACCCAAATCGTCTTCAAAATGAACTTTTATGCCTTTATCGACCAATTCATCCGTGATTGGAGTTTGGGTTTTGTCGTAACCAATAACTTGCTTACCTACAAAATTGAAATAGCGTGCCAATGCGGACATACCTATCCCTCCAATGCCAATAAAAAAGACGTTATGTATATTTTTTAAGTTCAAAAATTAAGTCTAAA
This sequence comes from Flagellimonas sp. 2504JD1-5, assembly GCF_053618295.1. NCBI lineage: Bacteria > Pseudomonadati > Bacteroidota > Flavobacteriia > Flavobacteriales > Flavobacteriaceae > Flagellimonas > Flagellimonas sp. 2504JD1-5. The sequence continues at coordinate 1,690,191 of NZ_JBSIOU010000001.1, read as the reverse complement.
GTTCAAGCTCATTTTTACTTTTCAGCAACTTATCTATTTCATCAACAATATGCTCGGTTGCCTTTGGCAAAGCCAATTTCTTGATGTTTTGCCCCAACGAATCCTGTATATCATTAGAATTCATCAATTCCAAAAAAGTTTTTTCAAATTTTTGGTCCAATTCGTTTTCCTTCAGCATAATAGCCGCTTGCTTTACGACCAATGCCGAGGCATTTTTGGTTTGATGGTCTTCTGCAACGTTAGGCGATGGGATAAAAACCACGGGCTTCCCAACCAAACAAAGCTCAGATACCGATCCAGCACCAGCTCTTGATATGATAAAATCCGCCACCGCATAGGCATAGTCCATTTTATTTAGAAATGCTTTTACCTTGACGGTCTCTGAGTCATATTTTTTATACTCTTCGTGATAAAGTTTACCGCATTGCCATACCAGCTGGATTGCATTCTCTTCGAAAAATCCAAGCTCCTTTTCTATCAATTGGTTGATTCTTCTGGCTCCTAAACTTCCACCGATAACCAAAACCGTCTTTTTTTCGGGATTCAATCCAAAAAATTGAATAGCCTCAGCTCTATCAACCTTAAGGTCGACCAAATCGGAACGCACGGGATTTCCAGTCTTGAGTATTTTTTCCTGTGGAAAGAACTTTTCCATCCCATCATAGGCCACACAAATGGTTTTAGCCCTTCCTGCTAACAGCTTATTGGTTATTCCTGCATAGGAGTTTTGTTCCTGGAGCACACAAGGAATTCCCTTGCCGGCAGCCATTTTTAACAACGGTCCACTAGCGAAGCCACCTGTACCAATGGCAACATCGGGCTGAAACTTTTTAACTATGTTATGTGCTCTAAACAAACTACTGATCAGTTTAAATGGAAACATGAGATTTTTTAAAGTCAGTTTCCGTTGCAATCCACTTATCCACAGACCTTCGATTTTATACCCCGCCTGCGGTACTTTTTCCATTTCCATCTTATCCTTCGCCCCCACGAACAAAAACTCTGACTCTGGGTGTCTTTTTTTAAGCTCATTGGCGATGGCTATTGCCGGATAAATATGTCCTCCCGTACCTCCTCCAGAAAGTATAAACCTATAATTGTCCACTTAACACTTCTAAAGGATTACTTTCATCTATATCATAGGATTCCTCCTCTAAATTCTCCTTTTTGTTGCTCGCACTAAGTACGATTCCTATCGCCATACAGGTCATCCATATGGATGTACCCCCCATACTTATCAAAGGCAAGGGTTGTCCGGTAACCGGAAATAATTGCACCACTACCGCCATATTAATAAAGGCTTGAAAAACTATAGGCAATCCCACACCTATTACCAACAGTTTTGAAAAAACCGTTTTGGCCGAATTCGCAACCACCACTATTCGAAATAGCAATAACAAATAGAAAAACAGCAATGCACCACCTCCCAGCAGTCCATATTCTTCAATAATGATGGCAAAAATGAAATCGGATGTACTCTGCGAAAGCATGTTTTTGATTACGCTTTTTCCAGCTCCCTTGCCTACAACGCCACCTTCGGCGATGGCTATTTTGGCCAAAGTCAATTGGTGTAAATCATCTTTTCCTGCCTTTTCGGGGCTCCAAAAGGTTTCTATTCTTGATTTCCAGGTAGTGGCCCGCTGCCCTGGAATGACTTCAGGAGTTTTAAACACTACAAACAAAAACATGGAAGCCAGCACCAGTCCTGCTCCAACAATGCTGAACAAATATTTTAATGGATATCCTCCCAAAAAGCAGAGTACCAAAACCAAAAGGCAAATAATGGCCGCTGTGGAAAAATTCTCAGGTAAAATGAGCAAAACAACTAAAGCAGTGGGTAACCAGAGTGGCAAGATGCTTTCTTTAAAAGTAATGGCCACATCTTTGATTTTGGTCAAATACCGAGCAATCCATATCATCAATACTACCGATGCCAAAGTCGAGGTCTGAAAGTTAACGCCAACAAACGGAATCTTGATCCATCGGTTGGCGGTCACCCCCCCTATTTTGGTCTCAACAGTCAAGGTGTACGCCAAAAGAATAAGCACTATGGGCAAAGCAATGATAGAAAGTCCTTTAAAATAATGTGTTGGTATACGATGCACAGCGTAGATGATTCCAAAGCCTAAAAACAACAACACTGCGTGCTTTACCAAATGTCCGATGGTGGTGCCATCATCATTTACATACACCAAATTGGTACTGGCACTGTAAACCGGTAAAAACGAGAAAAGCGCCAAAAGGGCCACTACACCCCAAATGGCTTTATCACCTTTCAAATTTTTAAACACTGCCAACACTTTATTCTTATTTATAGATTTTTAACCGCGGTCTTAAACTGATTTCCACGATCCTCATAATTTTCGAAAAGGTCGAAACTTGCGCATGCTGGCGAAAGCAATACGGAATCACCTCTTTCAGAGATTTTATAGGCCACTTTTATGGCTTCTTCCATGGAATAGGTTTCTACCATTAGATCAATCACATTTCCAAAAGCATCTTTTAATTTGGAATTATCCATTCCCAAGCAGATAATTGCCTTTACTTTTTCACGAACCAAAGGCATTAATTCTGAATAATCATTGCCTTTATCAACGCCACCTGCAATCCAAACAATTGGTTTCTTAATACCATCAAGGGCATAATAGGTGGCATTTACATTGGTTGCTTTGGAATCGTTTATGTATTCTACGTGGTTTATCTTCAATACCTGCTCCAGTCGATGTGGAACACCCTGGAATGTTTGAATACTATTACGGATAGTTTCCTTCCTCACGTTGACCAAAAGTGCGGCCAAACCTGCCGCCATGGTATTTTTAACGTTGTGTTGCCCTTGCAGGGCCAAAATATCTGTACTCATTTCCAAGGTTTTATGTTCTACGTTCATTTTTATTGTTTCATTTTCGAGCCAAGCTCCTTGTTCTTGCCTTTCCTTTAAGGAAAAGGGAATCAATTTGGATTGAATTGGATGTTTCTTAAGCCAATCTTGAATTATTTCGTCATCTGCATCATAAATCAAGTAATCGTTCCCATCCTGATTCATGGCAATTCGAAATTTTGAAGCGATATACTTTTCAAACTGATAATCATATCGGTCCAAATGATCTGGTGTGATGTTGGTCAGAATGGCGATATGCGGTTTGAAATCCCTTATCCCATCCAGCTGAAAGCTACTTATTTCCAGCACATACTGGTCAAAATCCCTTTCAGCTACCATTTTAGCATAGCTATCTCCAATATTACCGGCCATACCTGCATTCAATCCACCATCTTTCAATAAATGGTGAGTCAACATGGTCGTTGTGGTCTTGCCATTGCTTCCAGTAATCCCAATCAAGGTTGCGTTTGTGTATTTTGAGGCAAACTCAATCTCAGAAATTACAGGGATGCCCTTTTCAACCAGTTTTTGCACCAACGGTACCTTATCGGGAATACCAGGGCTTTTCATCACCACATCTGCATTTAGAATTTTAGATTCGGTATGCTTGCCCGACTCCCATTCAATCTCAAAATGTTTAAGAACGTTGCTGTACTGCTCTTTTATTTCTCCTTTGTCCGAGACAAAGACTTCAAATTCCTTTTTCTTTCCCAAAATGGCTACTCCCACGCCACTTTCTCTTCCTCCAAGAATCACCAAACGAGCCATTATCTGATCTTAAGTGTCACTATACTAACAATGGCCAACAGGATGCCTATAATCCAAAATCGTGTGACTATTTTGCTCTCGTGATATAATTTCTTTTGAAAATGATGGTGTAAGGGTGCCATTAGAAACAATCGTTTTCCTTCACCATACTTCTTCTTTGTTCTTTTAAAATAACTGACCTGCAGCATTACTGATAGTGTTTCGGCAAAGAAGATTCCGCACAATAATGGAATCAACAATTCTTTTCGCACAATGATTGCAATTACCGCAATAACCCCACCTATGGTTAAACTTCCCGTATCGCCCATAAATACTTGAGCGGGATAGGCATTGTACCAAAGAAATCCAACCAAGGCACCGACAAATGCCGCAATAAATACCACTAACTCCCCTACTCTTGGCAGGTAAAAAATGTCCAAATAATCTGAGAATTCGATATTACCAGAAACCCATGTGAAAATTCCCAAAGTCAGCACAATTATCGCGGATGAACCGGCTGCCAAACCATCTATTCCATCTGTTAAATTAGCACCATTGGAAACCGCAGTAATAATGAAAATTACCACAGGAATAAAAATCAACCATGCATAATCAGCCATTCCTTCTCCTGCCCAAGAGATCCAATCGGCATAATCAAGCTCATTGCCCTTCATAAAGGGAACATTGGTCTTAACGGCCTTCATTTCTTGACCAAAAACTTCTTCTACCTTAAAGTCAGCTGTAATTCTTGTAGTATCTTTTTCCTTTATGGTTACTTGAGGATGGAAATACAAAACGGAGCCCACGATCAAACCCAAGGTTACCTGCCCCATGATTTTAAATCGACCTTTTAGTCCCTCTTTGTCTTTTTTAAAGATTTTGATATAATCATCTATGAAACCAATTATGCCCATCCAAATGGTGGTAATAATCAAAAGAATGACGTAGATGTTTTTAATATCTGCGAACAGCAAGACCGGTAAAAGTGTAGACATGATAATAATCAACCCGCCCATAGTAGGGGTCCCTGCTTTTTGCTGTTGACCTTCAAGTCCTAGATCACGGATGCTCTCACCTATCTGTTTTTTTTGCAGGAATAGAATGATGCGTTTACCATAGACCATGGCGATCAAAAGAGATAACAATACGGCCATTGCCGCCCTGAAAGTCAAGAACCCAAAAAGGCTTGCTCCCGGCAGTTGGTATTGTTTCTCTAAATAATCGAACAAGTAGTATAACATGGGCTACATTATTTATTTAAATCGGCCAAAGCCGCTTTCACTTCTTTAAAATCATCAAAATCCACTCTTTTCCCATTGGTTTCCTGATAGGTTTCGTGCCCTTTACCTGCCACTAAAATGATATCGTTGGACAGAGCCAACTTGCATGCGGTTTTGATGGCCTGCTTTCTATTTTCAATGGACAAGACTTTTTTGGTGTTTTGGGGCTCCACACCAGCCTCCATCTCTTCGATGATTACTGAAGGTGGTTCAGTTCTTGGATTGTCAGATGTAAAAATTGCCTGATTGCTCATTTCGGATGCGATATGACCCATAACCGGACGCTTAGACTTATCACGGTCACCACCACACCCCACTACGGTGATGACGTTTTCATTTCCAGTCCTCAATGCATTGATAGTAATCAACACATTTTTTAACGCGTCCGGAGTATGGGCATAATCAACAATTGCCGTTATTTTATTTTTTGATATGTAATATTGAAATCTTCCATCTACATTTTCCAATTCACTGATCAATTGGAGTGTCTCCATTTTTTCAAGACCCAAAATGTCTGCAGTGGCGTAAATGGCCAGAAGGTTGTAGGCATTAAAATCTCCTATCAATTTAGACCAAAGTTCATTTTCATCAATCTTTAAAAGCTGTCCGTTGAACTGTTTTTCCAAAATCTGGGCCCTATAATCGGCATACGATTTTAACGCATAGGTATATTTTTTTGCTCTTGTATTCTGAAGCATCACCGGCCCGTTTTTATCATCGATATTGGTCAGTGCAAAAGCATTCTTGGGCAAATCATCAAAAAGCTTTTTCTTGGTATCACGGTATTCTGCAAATGTTTTGTGATAGTCCAAATGGTCGTGTGAAAGATTGGTAAAGATCGCTCCCTCGAAATGTAGACTTTCCGACCTTTTTTGGTGGATACCATGAGAACTCACTTCCATAAAGCAAAACTCCACTCCTTCTTCATTCATTTGGGAGAGATATTCGTTGATGGTCAACACATCTGGAGTAGTATGGGTAGCAGGATGCTCGACATCATCTACCATAACTTTAATGGTGGATATCAATCCGACTTTAAACCCAGCTTTCTTGAACAAACGATACAGCAAAGTACTCACTGTAGTTTTCCCATTTGTCCCAGTAATTCCAACCAATTTTAAATTTTTGGATGGATTATCGTAAAAATTGGCAGCGATGGTAGCCAAAGCACTGTTGCTGTCCGGAACTTTTAAATACGTTACTCCATTCACCAAAATCTCGGGAAGCTCTTCACAAACCACCGCTTTGGCACCAGACTCTATGGCTTTTTCAATGTATTTGTGCCCATCAGTAATTAAACCGCGTACAGCAACAAAAACATCGTCCATTTCCACTTTACGCGAATCAAAATGAATGTGATTGACCATTACATTGGTATCGCCAGTTACCACTGACAGGCTCACTTTATATAATATGTCCTTCAATAATTTCATGAAAGTTCCAATACAATTTTTTTAACCTGATCAATATCCGTTCCTTGAACTACCGACTGTTTTCTGACTTTTCCATTACCTCTCACTTCAACCTGTAATCCCAAATTCTCCAACAGGGAAATGGCATCCATTCCGCACATACCTTTTACATTTGGCACTTGATTGTATTTTTCCTGGGCCTTGGCGTAATATTTCTCATATCTTTCTTCCAGTTCCTTTTCATTTAAGGCCTTTCCTTCGACCTCATCCACTGTAGGGGATGTAGTATAGATTTTTTGCGCCATCGATTTAAAAACAGGACCTGACACATCCGCCCCATAATAACCAACCGTCTTATCAGGTTCATGGATGACCACTATACAGGAGTATTTTGGGTTATCCGCCGGAAAATACCCTGCAAAAGATGAGATGTACGCCATCTTATCGGGATCTTTGGCCACATAGTTCTTTTGCGTAGTTCCTGTTTTTCCAGCCATTGAAAAGCTCTTGGAGTACAGACCATTTCCTGTACCATAATCCTTTTCAATCACATCTTTGAGCAACTGCTGAACCTTGTTCACTGTTTCTTTGGAACAGATGGATGGGTTTACCACTTCTTTGTCAAACTTCTTTAAGATTTTATTTCCTTCCCTTACGGCCTTGATCAATCTAGGTTTCACAAATTCACCATCATTGGCTATGGCATTATAAAATGCCAGGGTCTGTATTGGCGTTAGAGATACTTCGTATCCGTGCGACATCCACCCCAGGGATATACCAGACCATCCTTTGTCACCAGGGTAACGAATCACAGGATTCCCTTCACCGATTATCGGCAACCCCAATTTTTTATGAAGGCCCATGTTCATCAAGCGATTGACAAATTTCCCAGGGTTTTCTTTATAGTTTTCATGGATAATTTTGGCAAATGCAGTGTTTGAAGAGACCGCAAAGGCATGCGAAGCCGATATTTTACCATATCCTCCCCATTTTGAATCCTTAACAACGCGGTCATAAATACGATACCTCCCCTTTTCAGTATCGATTACTGTGCTGGTATCGATAACCTTGTCTTCAAGGGCAGCCACCATGGACATCAACTTGAACGTTGAGCCAGGTTCATGTGATTCTCCAACCGCATAATTCAGTTTTTCGTAATATTTTCCTTCGGAAGTACGACCTAAATTGGAAATTGCCTTGATTTCTCCTGTAGCAGTTTCCATAACTACCACACAACCGTGATCAGCATTATATTTTTCGAGCTGGGCCAAAAGCTCGTGATGGGCGATGTCCTGAATATTTATATCAATAGTGGAAACAACGTCCAGTCCATCTTGAGGCTCAACAATATTATCAAGTCCCACGGGCTTCCATTGTCCTTTTGCTATTTTTTGCTTGAGCCTCTTTCCTTCCTTACCTCTCAAATACCGCTCGCCAAAAGCACCATCAAGCCCCACTCTGGTATAGTAACCATTTTCATCCACACGTTCGTATCCAATACTCCGCGCCGCCATTTTACCCAGCGGATATTCCCTTACCACACGATGTGTCTCAATAAAACCACCTTTATAGGGGCCCAATTTGAACAGCGGAAACTGCTTGATTCGCACGTAGTCCAAATAATCCACATTTCTGGCAACTAGCTTGTATCGATTCCCATTGGCCCGTGCTTTTCTAAAAAGCTGCCTGTAATAGGATGACGGTTTATTAAAAAGATTTGCCAACGAATCGGAAAGTGCAGCTACATTGTTTTGAAAGTTTTCGCTGGACACTGTTTTAGCATCAAACCGAATCTCATACTTAGGAACTGAGGCAGCCAACAAACTCCCATCATCGGAATATAGGTTTCCGCGATTTGGCTCAATGGTGAACATTTTTTCAGTCTTGTTCAATGCCAATTCCTTATAGTCCTCGCCCTTGATCATTTGGATGTCCACCAACTTCACCACAACACAAATAGCGAAGACTAGCAGACCTCCTGCAACCAAGTAAAGTCTGTTCATGATATTTTTTTCGGTTATCGCCACTATTTATTCGATTTAACCTTTATTTTTTGTGGTGGAATTTTTGATGGTTTCAACCCTTCAACGGCGACGGTCTGCCGTAAGGTCGACTCCAGCTTCATTTGCTGGACCATGGAACGGTGTTCGAAGAACTCGCTCTTCAGCTTTCTTACTTCTTCGCTCAAAGCGGCAATTTCATGCACTTTCTTGTCTGCATTGTGACTACTGGAAATCATCATTGCCGCCAGGAAAGAAGCAAACAGCAAGAACATCCAGTTTTTGGGAGCGTCTCCGCTCACCAAAAACTTTCCTTTCAATAAATCCAGTATTCCCTTTTTCATTTTTGTGTTCGGTTATTATATTCGTTCTGCAATTCGGAGTTTTGCACTCCGGGCGCGGTTGTTCTTTGCTATCTCTTCTGCTGATGGAACTATTAAACCTCCGACCTTCTTTAGTGGAACATCAATATTTCCATAAAAATCCTTTTCTGGTTCTCCTTCAAATTGTCCTGCCCTGATAAAGCGTTTTACCAAACGATCCTCTAACGAATGGTAACTTATCAAACTCAACCTCCCGCCTTCCTTCAACACCTCGGGCACTTGGAGCAAAAATGCTTTGAGTACCTCAATCTCTTGGTTGACCTCAATACGGATGGCTTGATAGATTTGCGCCAAAATTTTGTTTTCCTTCATTTTTGGCAAAAACCTATTCAACACCTTCTTCAAATCGTCAGTGGTTTTAATAGTATCTTCTTTCCTAGACTGAACTATTGCTTTTGCCATGGCATTTGCATTTCGCAATTCACCATATTGAAATAAAACAGAAGCCAAATCTTTTTCTGAATACTTGTTGACCACTTCAAAGGCCGACAATTGATCGTTCCGGTTCATCCGCATATCCAAATCCGCATTGAAACGAATTGAAAAACCCCTGTCCGCCTCATCGAACTGGTGGGATGAAACTCCAAAATCAGCTAAGATTCCATCAACTTTCCGAATGCCATAGAACTTTAAATATTGTTTGAGAAATTGAAAGTTTTGATTGATCAATTGAAACCTTTCATCTTCAATGGCATTTGCCAGTGCATCTTCATCTTGATCAAAGGCCAACAACCTACCTTCACTCCCCAATCTTCTTAAAATCTCTTTGGAATGCCCTCCGCCACCAAAGGTGACATCGACATACACCCCATTTTCTTTAATGTCCAACCCGTCTACCGATTCTTGGAGCATTACCGGGTTGTGATACGCGCTAGTCATCGTCGTCAAAAATCTCCTCCGCCAAATCGGCATAGTCTTTTTCACCTTCGGCCAAGACCGCTTCGTATTTATCCTTATTCCAGATTTCTATTTTATCAAAAACCGCATTAAGCACAACTTCTTTACCTATTTCCGCATAGGTGACCAAGTTTTTGGGTATCTGCAATCTTCCCGTATCCCCATCAATAGCCACTTCCTGCATGCCAGCGACAAAATTTCGAACAAAGGCATCGTATTTTCGATTGATTTTTCCTTTCTTCATGACCTTTTCCATCAGTACATCAAACTCTTCTTTCGGATACAGCTCTAAACATTGCTGAAAAACGGATCGTTTGATTACAAAGCCCTCCTTTAAAACAGGCAACAGCTGATTCTTTAGGGATATAGGTAGAATTACCCTTCCTTTGGCATCAGCTTTACAATCGTGTTGTCCTATGATATGGGTCACTAGAAATCAATTGGTTAAGAATAATAACTCAAATATATAGATTTTATTTCCACATTTCTCCACTAAACTACACATTGTTGATAAATTTTCCACTTTTCAATGAAATTCAATCTATTTTGTCCTCAAAAATCTGCGCCTGTTTGTATTTGATTTATAGGAGCGTAGAATTGACATAAAAACTCCTATTCCATGAAGGTTATTAAGCCTAAAATGGTGTGATATGAATTGCCTATATTTGCCCTTCTTAGCACCAACTAACTTTAGATGGAAGAACAAATCATCAAGGAAGGCAAATACCGTTACATTGAAAAAGGAGAAGGCACTCCCATGATCATATTACATGGATTAATGGGTGGATTGAGCAATTTTCAAGGGGTATCTGACTATTTTCCATCAAAAGGTTATAAGGTACTTATCCCTGAACTTCCCATATACGAAATGCCCATGCTTAAAACCACGGTGAAAAACTTCGCTAAGTTTTTAGAGGGCTTTATTGAGTTCAAAGGACTGAAAGATGTTATTCTTTTGGGCAATTCTCTTGGTGGCCATATTGGACTCCTGCACACCAAAATGTTTCCAGAAATGGTCAAAGCTTTGGTGATTACCGGTAGCTCTGGTCTTTATGAAAGTGCCATGGGCGACGGATATCCGAAACGTGGGGATTACGAATTCATCAAAAAGAAAGCCCAAGATGTCTTTTACGACCCTGCAGTTGCCACAAAGGAGATTGTGGACGAGGTGTTTGCCACTGTGAACGATCGCATGAAATTGGTAAAAACATTGGCCATCGCCAAAAGTGCCATACGGCATAATATGGCAAAGGACCTACCACATATGGATACCCCCACTTGTATAATTTGGGGTGAAAACGATTCGGTGACCCCACCGAACGTTGCCAAAGAATTTCATGAACTGCTACCTGATTCGGATTTGTTCTGGATAGAAAAATGTGGTCATGCCCCCATGATGGAACACCCAGAGGATTTTAACAAGATTCTTGAAGCTTGGCTCAACCAGCGGAATTTCTAAGCTATGAAAATTACCTCGGCCGAATTTGTGATGAGCAATTCCAATGTGGCCAAATGCCCCAATGAACCATTGCCCGAATATGCATTTATCGGACGTTCCAATGTTGGCAAATCTTCATTGATCAATATGCTCATGGACCAGAAAGGTTTGGCCAAAATTTCTGGTCGCCCAGGAAAGACCCAGCTTATCAACCATTTTAAAATAAATAAAAATTGGTTTTTGGTAGATTTACCCGGATACGGTTATGCCCGTGTGTCCAAAAAGGATAAAAAGATTTTTCAGAAATATATTACGGAGTATTTTGAAAAAAGAAAGCAATTGGTCTGCGGGTTTGTACTTGTAGATATAAGGCATGAACCACAACCCGTGGATTTGGAATTTATGGAATGGTTGGGCACCCATCAAATCCCGTTCGCCATCATTTTTACCAAAGCGGATAAATTAAAGCCTGCCGTAATTGAAAAACAGGCCAATGTATATCTTCAAAAATTACTTGATGGGGCCTGGGAAGAAACACCTCCGCATTTTATTACCTCTTCGGCAAAACATATAGGTCGCGAAGAGTTGCTCAGTTATATTGATGGCATCAACTCCGAATTCTTTGCAACACAGTAATTCGCTATTTTCTTTTTTTGACCAGCTGCACCAATTCTTTAGCAGTTTTTAAACTGTTCAGTTCCTTCGTCGAAATCAAAATTTCCAATTCATTTCCATTTTCAGCAAGTACGATGGGGAAAATGAATTTGTGGCCAAACTTTGAAGCATACATTTTAACAAACTCATCTTTATGTAGAAAAACCATTTGGTGTTGGCTTTCTTCTCTGAACTTTTTCCAGACCTTATTTTCCGAAACTAGCCCAAAAGTGATATCGCAAAGATTGCAATCATATGTTGATGGACTAAAAACCTTGTGCATACTATCCAAAATTGCATTCCTTACACCTGAATCGGCATTGTAAACAAATAGCAATTTCGTATCCTTTTCTACTCCCATAGTTGAATAACAGACCTTTTAGTCCAAAAAACATGGCAAAATTAACAACACGGCTGTAATTTTTTGCATGACTGTCAAATCAAACCCTGTATAGTTTGTTTCATATAGGGGTTTGATCAATTGCCGTATTTAGGGTATCCTAATTTTATATTCCTTTATGCATTAAGAAATCCTTCCTTAATTCTATGGAAAAACAGACCAATCAAGTCACGTCTGGTGGATTTATTTGGAATTTGTCCATTATACATTTAGGATTGGCAATTGCACCAATTGTTTTGGGTATAATTTCTTATCGTACCGTTCAAGATTCACATTTCACCATTGCAGAAGCTGATAACTTGTTTTTAATTGTGGTCCCCGTCTTTACTTTATCCTGCATTTTTACAGGGCATTTCATTTTCAAACAATCGGTCAAAAATATTCACCCTACAACGAGTCTAAAACAACAATTGATGCAGTTCCAGACGGCCTGTATTATTAACTACGCCTTGGTGGAATCCGCTATGTTATTTGGAATAGCATCATTTTTTATCAAACAAAATCTCATTTTCATTGCGCTGTCCACTGCAATTCTTTTTTATTTTTTTCTAATCAGACCAACAAAACAGAAAATTGCACGCGATTTAAATTTAAAGGGTGTAAAATGGGAGTTGTTCAACAGGTTGCATCATCCGTTGGATTCATAGGTTTATTTCAGCTCCAACTTTTCGGCAAAGTAGTCGCAAAAATCCTTCATGGTGGCGGTCATTTTTTCATCTTGGGTTGCTTTCATAAAGGTATCTGTCATGGTGACCAAGGTTTGATGAAAGAAAATTTTCATCTCATCAACAGGCATGTCCTTGGTCCAAAGGTCTATTTTCAAAGATTCCCTGTTCTTGCTGTCCCAGACGGAAAGCATCATCGCTTTGGCCTCTTCATTTTTTATTCCGCCATCTACAGCTGACCATTTCAGCCCTTCAGGAACACGATTTTCATCCAGTTCTACGGTAAGTTTTATTTCGGAAGTATGTGCTATTGCCATCTATTTTCTTGGTTTGTATTTTGATCTGTTAAAAATTTCATCCGCCGGCAAGCCCAACATTTGATGTAACGTTACATCATTGTTTGCCATGAACGCCCTCACAATCTGCCATCCAATATACCTTCCCACTCTACCTGGCGACTGATTATCCAGTTCCAATCCAAATTTTGAAAACGGGGCGGGATCCAAAAAACGTCTATCTAAGGTAGCATCGGTATTGTACAGTAATTCTCTTTCCACAAAGTAGCGCCAAATCTGTTCTTCGTTTTCCATTGCCCATTTCATTTCCTCCGCGGTATATGTGATTTTTTGAGCGTCCATAGTATGGGGCAATAATTTATCCTTTAGGTACAATTCTTTACCATAATAAACCATTCTAGACAAAAAAGTTCGATTACGAGGGTATTGTAAAACCGTCTTGGCAAAGGCGCTGGCCACATCCGAGGTTAAGTAATTTTTATCAAGTCCAGCAGCAATGTACCTTTGAATGCTTTCGTAAAAATGATGCTCAGACCCCAAATAATTATCCAATCCAATCAGTAATAGCGAGTCTGTCAATATGATTCTGTCATTGTATCTTACATCGGAGGTCACCGTAACCACTTTGGGAGTTTTGTATCCCGAAAAATAATGGCCTATATGTTGAAAAAGAGATTCGAGCTCCTTGATTTGTTCGTCAAAGTCGCCAAAAGCCTTATCCACTTCATGTGATAATTCAATCTGTATAGTATCCGTTAGCTTGGCCACCCAAATACTATCGGGGTATTGGTTTGGAAAAAGGTATGGATATTTAGTTTTTAAAGTAGGAATGTCTTTTGCAGTAGCACTTGCAAATTCCCTATCAAATCGTGAAACAGTAAGGTCGATGGAAATTTTTGCAATTGATTCTTCGGTCTTATCAACCTCTTTGCATGCCAAGTATATGATTGAAACCGATAAAACTAGAAGGATATATGGGTGAAATCCCAAGTATTTTGACAACCTCTTCATTTTTAGCGCAACACCGTTTAAATTTACAGCCAACAAAGGTAATTTATTGAATCTAATATATAAGGTATGCAAACCAAAAAGGTAATAAAGCACATTGTAAAGTGGTTAAATGATTATGCGGTGAAGGCAAACTGCAAAGGTTTTGTCATCGGTATTTCTGGCGGAATTGATTCGGCTGTCACCTCCACACTTTGCGCTAAGACGGGTCTTGACCTTTTATGTTTGGAAATGCCCATTCACCAAGGCAAAAACCAAGTTACCCGTGCTGATGGGCATATTGATTGGTTAATCGAGAATTATCCAAACACTTCTCGCCAACAGGTAAACCTAACTCCAGTCTTTGACAGCTTGGTTGATTCATTCCCCAAGGTTGAAAAGGAAGAGGACCGTTTTATGTCCCTTGCCAACACCCGGGCCAGGTTACGCATGACCACATTATACTATTTTGCAGCCCTAAAAGGCTATTTGGTGGCTGGTACCGGTAACAAAGTAGAGGATTTTGGCGTTGGATTCTATACCAAATATGGTGATGGCGGTGTAGATCTGAGTCCAATTGCCGACTTATTGAAAACCGAGGTTTATGAACTTGGTAGGGAGCTGGGCATAAACCAAGATATTATGGAAGCAGCTCCTACCGACGGGCTCTGGGGAGATAGCCGAACGGATGAAGACCAAATAGGTGCATCGTACCCAGAATTGGAATGGGCCATGGAAATGGATGATGCTGGAAGAAATTTAGATGACTTTTCTGACAGAAAAAAAGAAGTATTTTCTATATACAAAAGGTTTAATACATCTAACAAACATAAGATGATTCCTATACCTATTTGTGAAATTCCTGAGCACCTAAAATGACCTTTCAACCTAAAAATCCCAGCTTAAGACGAAAAAAACCATAGAAATTCTGTGGTTTTAAGAAAAATTACGGAGTTTTACGCTTACAAATTGTTATCTTGCTCGTCACGCCGCGTAAGTAATTAAGTACTAAACAACGAATAAAACTCAAACCAAATGATTAAAGTATTAATAGCTGACAACCATCCCATAGTTCGACTCGGCATTAAGCAAGTGCTCGAATCTAGTTCAGATATTGAAGTCATTGCTGATGTTTCGACTACTTCTGAACTATTTGAATTGTTGGAGAAAGTTACCCCCGATGTTGTAATGCTCGAAATGGATATTCCTGAAATCAATGGGATTGCAACCTTAAGAAAAATGAAACAGGAGTTCCCCAACGTAAAAACTCTAATGTACAGTGGACAATCTGAAGACGTGTACGCCCTAAGCACCATACGTGCAGGAGCCTTCGGTTATTTGGCAAAATCTGCCGATTTGGATTACATTATCACCGCTGTTAGAAAAGTTAGTGAGGGCAACATGTTCATCACCAACGAATTGGCCCAACGTCTTGCATTTGACGAAGGAACCCAAAAACCTCGAAGATTCTTTAGAAAATTATCCTCACGCGAGGTTGAAGTTCTTAAACTTCTGGCCAGCGGAAAACGTAACAAAGAAGTTGCCGAGGGATTGAATCTTAACGAAAAAACCGTAAGTACCTACAAGGCCCGTTTGATGAAAAAATTGAATGTGGACAACTTGGTAGACCTTTTGCAACAAGCAAAAGCATTGGAACTTTATTAAAATAACCGGTTCAAACTGATGAAAATCTCGGATATACCCGAGATTTTTGTTTTTAGGAAAGTACTCTATTCAATTTAGCGTTCAATAGTTTGTTTAGTTGTAAATAGTTTACAATTTCTTCCAAGACTTCCGAATTGTCACCATTATTATCTTCAGTGCTTTTCTGAAGTTTCGTGATACGTGTTTTGATCAAGTTGCACCGCAAAGTGAGAATGGTTTCCCCTACCAATTGTGCCACTCCCAGCTGTTTTTCTTTGGGATAAATGTCTTTTCGGGTCCAATCATCCAAGGTATATTTTTCCTCTTCCATTAAAATGGAGGATACCTCACTTACCATTTCTTGATCCAAATTGGCCAAAAACGCATTCACTGCAAAATCCTCACTCTCATTCAAATCCTCAATTAGTTTATAATAGATAGTTCTAAATTGCTCATTCGTTAATTCTATTTCATCTTCTTGAAGGTCAAGGTATACCTTTTCATAGACTTTTGCTTCCACCACCTCAGGTTCAAGAACCAAATCGCCTTCTTCATTTTCCTTCAATACTAAATCTTCAAATTCCTGTTTTTGGTTACCGTACAAAAGAAGCATTTCAATAATTTTTCGCTCCAATTCGTATTGTACATCCACCTTTTCAAGGCTCTGCTCGTTTTTTACAACCTCAAAAGCTTTTTGTTCTTGCTTTTGCTTTTTAGCAGCATCGGTAAAACCCTTTTTGTCAATTTGTGCCAAGGTATTGTACAAAACCTCTTCGGAAATCTGCATTATTTTGGCGCATTCCTGAATGTAGATTTCCTTTTTTATACGATCCGGAATCTTGCTGATACTATTTACGATATCCCTGACCGTATCTGCCCTTTTTATGGGGTCGTTGGCGGCCTCTTCCGCCAAAAGGGAAGTCTTAAATTGGATAAAATCTTTAGCATTCTCCTCCAAATAGAGCACTAAATCTTCATAGGTATTGTTCTTGGCAAAACTATCAGGGTCTTCCCCTTCGGGGAAACTGCACACCTTAACATTCATGCCTTGTTCCAAAATCAGGTCTATTCCCCGTAAAGAGGCCCTTAAACCTGCTGCATCACCATCAAAAAGCACGGTAATGTTCTTGGTAAGTCTGTTGATCAGGCGTATTTGCTCTGGGGTCAGTGCGGTTCCGCTAGAGGCTACCACATTTTGTACTCCACTTTGATAAAATTGGATCACATCGGTATAACCTTCAACTAAATAGCAGTTATCTTCCTTGGCAATGGCCTGTTTGGCAAAATAAATACCATAGAGCACCTTACTTTTATGGTAAATCTCACTTTCTGGGGAGTTTAAATATTTGGCTGCTTTTTTATCGTTGGTCAAAATTCGACCTCCAAAACCAAGTACCCTTCCACTCATGGAATGGATAGGAAACAGCACCCGCCCTTTAAAACGGTCAAATCTCCTAGCTTCACCCCCTGCTTGCTCTTTAACAATAGTTAAACCCGTTTTTTCGAGAAATTCTAGCTGATACCCATTTTCCAACGCAGCTTTGGTAAAGGCCTCCCATTCATCCAGGCCATATCCCAATCCGAACTTTTTTATGGTTTCATCGGTAAAACCACGTTCCTTAAAATAGGTGAGTCCAATGGCTTTGCCCGGTTCGGAGTCCCAGAGTGTTTTGGTAAAATATTTTTGCGCATATTCCGAGACCAGATACATGCTTTCCCTTTCATTGGCCTGCTCCTTTTGTTCGTTGGTCTGCTCGGTCTCCTCAATCTCAATATTGTACTTTTTGGCGAGGTATTTTATGGCCTCCGGGTAGGTAAAATGCTCGTGTTCCATTAAAAAAGCCACCACATTGCCTCCCTTGCCACTACTAAAATCCTTCCAAATCTGCTTGACGGGCGATACCATAAAACTTGGGGTACGCTCATCGGTAAAAGGGCTTAAGCCCTTAAAGTTGGAGCCTGATTTCTTCAACTGCACAAAGTCCCCGATAACCTCCTCCAAACGGGCGGTTTCGTAAACTTGGTCTATGGTGTTTTTTGAAATCAACTCGGTGTTTTAAAATAGCCTTTAAAGGTAATTAAAAAACGAAATTTTCCTAGAAATGGTTTTTTTGGTCAGATCATATTCCAAATCCGTCAATCAATCTACAACCATCTTAAAAAGATTTATCATTTTACTTAAAATCAACTGCGGCATAATGAGACTAGTTTTTATCCTTTTCTTTCTTTGGATTACTTTGACTTGTCCAGGACAACCATCTTAATCGAATATTAATGAAATACCGTTCAAATATCAAAGCCGTGAGAATTCAATCCCCAATTCCAAAAGGGTAACCGAAATAGAGTTTTTGTCAGTTTTCCTGAATTAGGAATACTTGCCTGCCAAGATAGGCATGGGGTTTAGAAGCTTTGTGCCTAGCTTGATAGGATAGCAGACATTTTAATCATCTTCAAATAAATTGTATTTTCCCTCATACAACCACCATTAGAAATCGAAATAACCAATTCATGATTACAACCATATTAACCAAAGTTGCGCTTCCCTTATCACTTGCCATTATTATGCTTGGAATGGGGATGACCTTGATTCCTGCAGATTTCGCAAGAATCGTGAAATACCCCAAAGGAGTTTTGTTGGGGCTTACCAATCAGCTTATTTTTTTGCCCCTTATTGGATTTTTGCTTGCATGGGCTTTTGATTTAGATCCTACTATGGCAGTTGGCATCATGATTTTGGCAGCCTGTCCCGGTGGCCCTACCAGTAACCTCATTACCCTGGTGAGCAAAGGAAACATTGCACTCTCGGTTACTTTAACCGCCATTGCCAGTTTTGTGAGCATTCTTACGATTCCTTTTATTATTTCCTATGCGCTTAATCACTTTGGGAGTGGTAGCGAAACTGCAATAAAATTGCCCATCTTGGATACAATATTGCAAATAATGGTAATTACCGTAATTCCCATCTCCATTGGTATGATCATTCGCCGATTTAAACCCGATTTTGCGCATAAGATGGAAAAACCCATGCGAATAGCCTCCACCGTCATTTTTATACTCATATTTATAGCAGTGATTGCGGCTAATTTCAAATTACTGGGTGAAGCGATGAAAAAAGTGGGGCCAGTGACCTTGCTTCTTAATTTAGCAACCATGAGCTTGGGATACTTCTCTGCCAAATTGCTTCGACTGAATTTAAAAGAAGCCATTTCAATTACGGTTGAAAGCGGTATTCAGAATGGAACCCTCGCCTTTGTAATTGCGACCACAATCCTGAACAATATAGAAATGGGAATTCCTACAGGTGCCTATTCTATTTGGATGTTCGCTACTGGAGGAATCTTAATGTTGACACTGGGAAGACGAAAGGATTTGGCATCCAATCCAAATTAATGATTCACCCAGTTGCATAGTCGACTTTACTGATTATGGCCCTTTTCCGGACCATATCACGGTATTTTTTTGCTTGAAATCAGGACTAAACACTTCTTATCCATTGTTAATCTCTTCTTTGGAACAAAACTTGATTTAAAAAATCAACTTATATGTTTGTTAGCTCATGATTTAAAATTTAGAATATGAAAGCACTATTTTCCATTGCTATGTTACTGTTCACCATTAATGGTTTAGACGCACAAAAAGTTTATTCAGTAGACCAAGAATATAAAGCAGATGTCAAAGTTTTTGTTGTAGGTCAAGAGTACCAAGCTGATCTTTTAGTATATAAGGTAGATGCTGAATACAAAGCCAAGGGAAATGAAGGGAAATGGTCCTTCACGGATGCTGAATACAAGGCAGTAAAGAAAATTTACTTCACGGACGCCGTATATAAAGCGGACTTAAAAGTATTTTTTGTGGATTCGGAATATAAATCAGGCTGGAAAGATAGATCCAAACAACATTTCATGTATTAGCATTGAAATATGGCAATATTGCCGCAAGAATAGTAGTTTTACGATCATGATTTTATTCTTCGGTACACGTCCCGGTAAAAAAGAAACCAAAACATTATACCATGTTTCCTGTCCGCATTGTTCACAAATAGGTACTTTGAACATGGTTTCCCAACCCAACTATGTGCATTTGTTCTGGATTCCTGTCTTTAAATTGAAGACCTCAATGTTTGCCGAATGTTCACACTGCAAACGTGGTTTTTATAAGGAAGATTTCTCACCTGAGATGGAAAAGTCCATATAAAATCAAACCGAGCCAAGACAAGTGGTGGATTTAACACCTGACTTCGCTCGAATTGACAAAATAGCAGTTGGTTGGTTATAAATCGAACCGAAGGCCTAAGGAAATATTGTTTTGTTTGGTAGAAGGACCTGGAAAAATCTGTGTAAGTTCATACTTGAAATATAGAGAAGCATCGTCAAAGCCCATATAACTACTTAATCCAAATATGGTTCTCTGATTACCACCATCTCCAAAACCCGAAAGGCTTGGTGGTATTTGAAAATATCCCGTTTTGCTTTTGACTTTTTGCACGTTTTTATAATTGAACCCAACGTATCCGCCAACGCCCATCTTGAATTGTTTGTGTGTACTATATCGGTAATAGTCCCCGTATTCTTTTTTTGTTGAAGGGCCAAACTCAAAATGTATTGGAACTATAAAACTATCCATACGGAATTTTGATTTTGACAACTCCCAAACCTCTCCATCTTCATCAGGAATTGTCGTCAAAACAACCCTTGGAAAACCACTATTTCCATCTTGAAGGAAAAGTCTATTCTCAGTAGGTTTTAATCCATTAAATTGGAATGAAAGTCCATATTTTAATCGTAACCAATTGCTGTTTTTGAATACTCGGGTATTCCAAGCATATCCTATTTCAAAAAAACGACTTCCCAAATATTTGTAAGGTGAGTTAGAGAAAGATTCTCCATGAATTAAGGCATTGTTCAAGCCAAAAGCCACTACCAAATCAGAATATGTACGCCTATCTTGTACTATTTCGTTACTCCTCCGACGGTTTTTAAAAAAGGAATGTTTGCCATTAATATCGATTCCAAATCTTACACGGCCATCATATATGGAATCCATTTCGGACAAAGTCAACATTTCACCTCGATTTCTATGGATCAGCAGTATCTTATTTTCAATGATCGCCACGCGGTTTTCAATGTTCAATGCCCTTTTTTTGGCCACTTCGGCCTTTAACAGTTTGGCTTCTTCTACAGTTAACGCTCCGCGGTCCAGACGTTGGTTTATATCCTTGACCTCCTTTTTAAGGGCATCTTTTTCTTGTTGGATAATTTTCTCTTTTTGTGCTTTTAGGTGTTCTATTTCATTCTCATAATCTTCTTGTCCAAAAAGGTTTTGGCTTAGGAAAGACAGTAACATTACTGCAAAAAACAGTGTAAGATTTCTCATGATTGATTTTGATTTTATCCCTCTCTTCCTCCCCTTCCCAATGAAGGAAAGGGAAAGTAAAAAGGGTCTTTGATTGATGAATATTTTTAATTGTTCCGGTCGGCGACAGCAGTTCGTAGTTTAAAGTAGCCATCTTTGAGGGCATAAAATATTTGATCCCTAAAGGATTCGTCCAGCTCATCTTCAACCTGGGTGAGCAAAGCCATCGCATCTACCTTGTCCGATTCAAACAGTTTGTCAGTAAGAATCTGCTGCTGAGCCGCTCTAAGAAGGGAATCTACCTCGGCATCGCTAACTTGGCTGTTCATGTTCTCCAATAAGGTAACTTGAGCGACAACTTCGTTAACTTTTTGGGCAATCAACCCATCTGGCACATTTAAAATCTCATCCTTTAAAGGTTCATTTTTGATTACTTCGGATGTCTTTTCTTCAGACACCGTGAATGCGACCTGATCCACATCTGAACCTTCGATTACCGTCTTTTCTATTTCGGTTATAACCACTTCAGTTTTATTTGGTTCAATTTCCAACGGAAATAAGCTGTCATCATTGAGCTGATCAGGTTCTTCTTTAGGAGTTTCCATGTCCACCATTTGCGGAGTATTTTCCGATGGAATTTCTGTTTGAAAAAAGAAAATGGAAACCAAAATAACCCCAATAAAACTTGCTGCTACAGCATACATTGGCCATTTTTTCCTTGATTGCACTTCAGTAACCTTAACTTGGTCAGAAATCTTGTCCCAAGCCTGCCCTGAAGGGTCAATTCTACGCTCTTCCAGGGATTTTTTGATGTGTTTTTCCAACTTTTCCATAACCTTTCAGTCTATTTACCTCTCGACTGCGCTCGAGGTGACATTCCTTTTAATTTTAAATTTTCTTGGAGCATTTTCCGCGCCTTGAACAACTGTGATTTTGATGTGCCTTCTGAAATTTCCAATATTTCTGCAATCTCATGATGTTTGTATCCTTCAATGGCATAGAGCAAAAACACCATTTTATATCCCTCAGGTAGGTTATCTATTAACTGCTGCACATATTCCACATCCAATATTGATGTACTTTCATTCGCTTCTCTTGGTCTTGATTCCAACACCTCATCATCATAAACAACAAATTGCTTTTTGCGTAAGTATGAAATACTCTCCCTCACCATAATTTTCCGAATCCAACCTTCAAAACTTCCTAGATGTTGAAAGGATGTCAAATTTTCAAAAACCTTTACAAATCCATTCACCATTACATCTTCGGCAAATTGTGCATCTTTAATATATTGTCTGCACACACTCAACATTTTAGAAGCGTACTTTTCATAAAGAAATTGATGGGCCTGTCTATTGCCCGCAATTGCCCTTTTTATCAATTGCCTTTCATTGGTATATAAAGAAATAATCTTCAACAGTGGTTCCCGGTTTTGTTCTTATAAAGATAGACGAGGTCAGTTTCAAAATGGTTGCCTGAGAAGAAATTTTTGTGGTTCCAAAACCCACATCTCGACTGCGCTCGATATGACAAGGTTATTTTTTTCGGTCCACCACATAGTTGACCATAAGGGTAAGGGCGCTTTTATGGTCTGAATCAGGGTAGTTATTCAACAAAGACAATGCTTCATCTTTAAACTCTAGCATTTTGGTCACGGCATATTCCAGTCCACCCATCTCCTTAACATAGGCAATGACCTCCTTAACCCTCTTTTTGTCTTTATTGTGATTTTTAATGGAATTGATCAACCAGCGTCTTTTTTCATCATCACTCTTGTTGAGCGCGTAGATTAACGGCAAGGTCATTTTTTGCTCTTTGATATCTATTCCAGTAGGTTTTCCTATTTTCTCGGCACCATAATCAAAAAGGTCATCTTTTATTTGAAATGCCATACCGCAAAGCTCTCCAAATTTCCTAAAGGTTTCTACATGTTCGGTATCTGGTTTCACGGAACATGCTCCCATACTGCAGCATGCGGCAATCAAGGTAGCTGTCTTTTGACGAATAATGTTATAGTAAACCTCTTCTGTAATGTCCAGTAAACGGGCTTTTTCAATCTGAAGTAGTTCGCCCTCACTCATATCCTTTACTGAATTGGAAATAATATGAAGTAAGTCATAATCTTTGTTTTCCAATGCAACCAATACTCCTTTTGAGAAAAGGAAATCTCCCACTAAAACGGCGATTTTATTTTTCCAGAGTGCATTTATGGAGAAAAAGCCCCGTCGTTTGTGGCTATCATCGACAACGTCATCATGAACCAAGCTGGCTGTGTGAATCAATTCGATAATAGAGGCCCCACAATAGGTTCTATCGTTCACTTTGCCCCCATTTATCAACTTGGCGGTAAGAAAAACAAACATAGGTCGCATTTGCTTTCCCTTTCGATTTACAATGTAATATGTAATACGATTGAAAAGCGCCACTTTAGATGACATGGATTTCAAGAACTTTTCTTCAAAAAGTTCCATCTCCTGTTCAATAGGCTCCCTAATTTGCGAAACTATCTTCAATACCTCAGGTTTGGTGAATTCGGTTTTGAGAGCTTAAAAGTAGGGAAAATGGAAGAGTTGATGATTAGAATCTTTGAGATTTAGTTTGGTTGGGCAAATCCATCGATAATCTACCGTGGACAATGGACAATGGACAATCGACAATTAACAATGAAGAATTGATAATTGATAATTGATAATTGATAATTGATAATTGAATTTAGCTTTTATTGGCCAACTGTCCACAAGCAGCATCAATATCCTTCCCCCGTGATCTTCTTACCGTTACGGTAATGCCGTTTCGCTCCAAAATATTCTGATACATCTGAACTGCATCTGAAGACGCCTGTTGGAATTCACCATCGTCAATTGGGTTGTATTCTATCAGGTTTACTTTTGATGGCGCAAATTTGCAGAATTTGACCAAAGCATTTGCGGCTTCCGGGGTATCATTGATTCCATCCCAAACCACATATTCATAGGTAATCCTATTTTTTGTCCTGCTGTACCAATACTCCAATGCTTCCCTCAAATCCTTTAAAGGAAAAGTGGCATTGAAGGGCATTATGGAAGTACGCACCTCATCAATTGCTGAATGTAATGAAACGGCCAATCCAAATTTCACCT
Source organism: Flagellimonas sp. 2504JD1-5 (assembly GCF_053618295.1). Lineage (NCBI taxonomy): Bacteria > Pseudomonadati > Bacteroidota > Flavobacteriia > Flavobacteriales > Flavobacteriaceae > Flagellimonas > Flagellimonas sp. 2504JD1-5. The sequence continues at coordinate 1,666,039 of NZ_JBSIOU010000001.1, read as the reverse complement.
CTTCGTCTGCCATTTTTTTAATCATTTTGGGAACACCGGAGGTGGAAACAATAATCCTCTTTGGTGACATTCCTAGTCCTTCAGGGGAAGTTATTTTTTCAATCGCCTTGAGCACATTGTTATAGTTCATCAAGGGCTCTCCCATTCCCATAAACACTATATTGCTTAATGGTCGATTAAAATAAAGTCTACTTTCCTTGTCTATAGCAACAACTTGGTCATAAATTTCATCCGGATTAAGGTTACGCATACGCTTTAACCGGGCTGTAGCGCAAAATTTACAATCCAAACTACAACCCACCTGACTTGATACACAGGCTGTAGTTCTTGTTTCCGTAGGAATAAGTACAGACTCCACTATTAATCCGTCATGGAGTCGAACGGCATTTTTGATGGTCCCATCAGAACTCCGTTGCATTTGGTCTACCTGAATGTGGTTGATAACAAAGTTATCCTCGAGCATCTGACGGGTCTCCTTGGAAACATTGGTCATACCCTCAAAGGAATGTGCGGACTTTTGCCATAACCACTCGTACACCTGATTTCCTCGAAAAGCTTTATCACCTTGTGCAACAAAAAAGTCGCGAAGCTGTTCTTTTGAAAGGGCTCGTATGTCCTTCTTTTTTAAATCCACTGGTCAAATATAGTCAAGAAAAATCCCGTAAGGTTTTCGCCCAACGGGATTTCTATTTATGGTTTATGTACCAATATCTTTTATATAATCAGCATGGCATCTCCGTAGGAGTAAAAACGATACCCCTCTAAAATTGCTTGTTTGTATGCTTTCTTCATCAAATCATGCCCAATAAAAGCGGAAACCATCATCAACAAAGTTGATTTTGGTAAATGGAAATTGGTAATCATACAATTGGCTATGCTGAAATCGTATGGTGGGAAAATGAACTTATTGGTCCATCCTTCAAATGTATTTAGGGTATGTTCAGACGAAACTGCGCTTTCCAAACCGCGCATCACGGTAGTTCCCACAGCACACACTCTTTTTTTGTTTTGCTTAGCATTGTTCACAATTTCGGTGGCTTTTTCATCAATCACCAATTCCTCGCTATCCATTTTGTGCTTGGACAGGTCTTCTACCTCAACCGGGTTAAAGGTTCCCAATCCAACATGGAGGGTGACTTCAGCAAAATCAAGTCCTTTAATTTCCAATCTTTTCAATAAATGTTTAGAAAAGTGAAGTCCGGCCGTAGGTGCAGCTACAGCTCCTTCGTATTTCGCGTAGATAGTCTGGTAGCGTTCTTCATCTTCCGGTTCAACATCCCTCTTAATGTATTTTGGCAGTGGTGTTTGACCCAACTCGCGAAGTTTTCTTCTAAAATCGGTATATGATCCATCATAGAGAAAACGCAATGTTCTTCCCCTGGAGGTTGTATTATCAATTACTTCAGCTACCAAGCTCTCATCATCACCAAAATAAAGTTTGTTTCCAATTCGGATTTTTCTGGCTGGATCAACCAAAACATCCCATAGACGTTGTTCTTGGTTTAATTCACGTAAGAGGAAAACTTCGATACGTGCTCCCGTTTTTTCTTTGTTTCCATATAGTCTTGCAGGAAAAACCTTGGTATTGTTCAAGACCATAACGTCTCCTTCATCAAAATAATCGATTAGGTCCTTGAACATTTTATGCTCAATTTTTCCGGTCTCACGATGAATTACCATTAGTTTGGACTCATCCCTATTTTCTGCAGGATACTCCGCCAATAATTCGTTAGGTAATTCAAAGTTGAAGTTTGATAATTTCATGTAGGCTTCTTTTGGATGTTTTTAAAAAGAGGGCAAATATACAATCTCGACATAGGGGATGTCAAGTATTTTGTTGAATAAATGCGAATTACATCTTATTGATAGTAAAACCCAATGTTTCAAGGTCATTCCAGAAGTCGGGATAAGATTTAGAAACCACTCCTGCATCATTGATTTTCAAGGATGTACACAGCCCTAAGGGTCCAAATGCCATCGCCATACGATGATCATTGTAGGTATCTACAGAAACATCCGTATTAATGTCTTTACAAGGCTGGAAAGTCAAACTTTCGGTATCAATGTCCACTTTTGCCCCAAATTTTTCCAATTCTGTCTTCATTGCACCCAAGCGATCTGTTTCCTTTATGGGCAAGGTATGCAGACCTGTAAGATGACAACCTATCCCAAGACCCAAACAGGTAACTGAAATGGTTTGTGCTATATCCGGTGCATTGGCAAGGTTATATTCAACCTTATCAAACTCGCATTTTTTTGTTTTTGAAAGGGTAATCTGATTATCTGTAAAGCTGGTCTCAACGCCAAAATCATTGTAAATCTTGGTTAAGACACTGTCTCCTTGTAACGAATTTTCTTTGTAGGATGACAATTGCATTTCAGTTCCCACGTCGCACAAGGCCACAATGCTATAAAAATAACTGGCTGAGCTCCAATCAGATTCCACTACTAAAGTAGTGTCGGCTACTTTTTGTTTGGGTTCTACTTTTATGGTGTTTCCCTCAAATTGGGTGGCAACCCCGATCTGATTTAATAGACCCAAGGTCATTTTTATATAGGGAACGGAGGTGATTTTACCTAAAAGCTCAAGTTCCAGTCCATTTTCCAAACTGGGAGCTATGAGCAACAATGAGGAAATATATTGACTGCTAATGTTCGCTGGAAGGGACACTTTGCTTTTGGTCAATCGTTTTCCAGTAATTTTTATGGGTGGGTATCCTTCTTGGTTTTCATAGGTAATTTGTGCGCCCAAGGTTCGAAGTGCCTCGACCAAAACCTTGATCGGTCGTTCCTTCATTCTTTTGGACCCTGTTAAAACAACCTCTTTTCCTCCTTGCGAAGCGAAATATCCTGTTAAAAACCGCATAGCGGTACCTGCATGATGGATATCAACCTCCCCGATTGTTTTTTTCAACCCCGCTTGCATGACCTGACCGTCATCGGAATTGGACTTGTTTTCTATTTTGATATTGGGGAAAAGTGCCTGCAGCAACAAAGATCGGTTGGTCTCACTTTTGGAGCCAGTAATCTTTACAGATTTAATGATTTTTTTGCTGTTCGAAAAGGAAAGTTGGAGTCTCAAATACTTCTGGTTTGATTGAAACCCCAAAACTAGAAAAAACCGCTTTATCGGGCTGTGATGTATTCCTTTTTATTTGAGTTTTTCGTTATTATGGTGACGATCGTGGTCCCGTTTGGTCTTTATTTCCAATTTTTTGTCAAAAGACTTTTGTAAATCCACTCCAGTCTGATTGGCTAAGCACAAAACCACAAAAAGTACATCGGCCAATTCTTCACCCAAATCTTTGGCCTTATCTGTCTCCTTTTCGCTTTGTTCTCCGTAGCGTCTAGCAATAATTCTTGCCACCTCGCCTACTTCCTCTGTCAGCTGTGCCATATTGGTAAGTTCGTTAAAATAACGAACGCCATGGGCCTTAATCCATTCATCTACTGCTTCTTGGGCGTTTTGGATGTTCATGCTTATATTTTTGACAAAACTACTTTTTCCGTTTCTTTTTCAACAACTTGTCTGTAAAATTCTTTTAAACTGTCATAGTATTGGGCCGGAACTACCGCTGTGTTACTGGAAATCTGAGCATTTAAACTTATGTTCCCTCCATTTGAGGAAACCATATACCTGAACGAGCCCAAGTTCTCTGGCAATTTTAAGGCCACGGATTGTGGCAAGGATTCCACTTTGTATCCTTCAGGAATTTTGATGTTTATCAAGTATTTATCTTCCCATGGAAATCCATAATCGATTGGATACTCCCTTTTTTCGGATTTGAAGGGGTTTTCCATGGTGCAAAAATGGAACATTGGAGAAAAGTATAGTTTGTTGGCTATGGTCTCGACCGCATCTTCTTTAAACAGGTTATAATTTTGGATTATGGGTTTGTCCAGCGCTTCGTTATTTTTGAGCTCATAATCCGATATTTCAATATCACCCTGCTCTTTTTCCAATTCTTCCAAATACGACTCTTCTGTTCCTTCATTAAAGGCATTTCTAAACAAATAAGCATTGTTATTGGTATACTGCTGCCCCAACTTAGCATCGATTGATCCATCTTCATTTAAATCCACATTCATCATGACCATGTCCACAGATTTTTTTCTTGGCATTAAATCCATAATCTCCGAGTTTCCATTTTCAGCAACCATTCTACCCAACCAGTTTAAACTTCTTGTGGGAAGTACATCCAAAGTTGTATAGCTGTTTGTGGCATCTAACAGACGATATTCACCTCCTATTTTGGCCGCTGCCACCACATAATTATAACCTTGTAGGGTCGGGAATAATGGCACCCCATGATCCCTTGTGCTTACCAAAACTGGGTGTGCGGTAATATTTGCATGTTTCAGCATGGCAACAAGCATTAAATTGATATCGGCACTGTTACCTGTTCCCTCTTTGTATGCCTTTTTTGTACCCTCATAGGTTCCATAGCCTCGGAAGGAATTCCATTTTACCTTCTTTTTAGCAAATTCCAGAACCTTCTTAACTCTATTTACTTCGCCCGTTACCCCTACAAGTTCTGCATCCAGGTCTTCTTTAAAATAATTGGTTTTATTCAGTTCACTTCCAAATGAATCACTTTTGTATATGGTTTTTACAACGTCATCCCACGATTTGGAATATACATTATGTGTTCGCCCAGGAATCTCTAGAGATACTATTTCAAATTTTACACCTGAACGATAATTTCTAATGTTGGAAACAAATTTTTCTTTTTTAAGTGCGGGAACGTCTTCGAGCTTAAACTCAGTTTCCGTTATCAAAAGATCGAGATTCGGATCTCTGACGGTTTCCACTTTTGGAATAAGAGTCAGAAAACCTTTTTGTCTTTGTTTGAACTTAAAATATTCCAAGATTCGCATTCTGGCCTCAAGTTTTTTAATTGGGATCGCATCTTGAAAAACAAATTCATCAATACTCTGCACATATGGAGAAATAACCTTGTAGGTAAACTCAACCACAGAGCCTGACTTCACATTGGGCATGGTGAATTTGACCTGATTTCTGTTCTTTGATTGTTGGGTTTTAAAGATTCCATCTTTTCCCAGTTTTGTCTCTACAATATCGTCTCCTTCCAAGGTATAGGTGTATCCTTTTATGGAAGAAGCCTTTTCTTCAGAACTGCCTTTGTAGAGGTCTATGGTTTCCGTTGCATAATCAAAACCATCCTTGGAATAAATTTTAATCCGCTTATGAATTTCGGTAATCAAAAGAAGCCCTTCGCCCTTGGAGTACCTATAGTATGAGCTCCTCTTATGATACAGGTATGCTGCCGGTGCCGAAGAATCTTTGGCGTACACGCTCTCTTTTAATTCTTCTTTGGAAACTTTTCTGAATTTGAAGTCTTGGGCGTTTACAGTAAATCCTAATACAAATGTCAGGATAACAATTACATTCTTGCTCATTGGTTTTGGTTTGTTATTATAAGTTTTAGGTTGTCATTTTTAGCCACAAATCGTCTAAACGTTCGATAGGAATTGTATTCTTCCTTGGGATAATCTCCTTTTAGAACGAGAAGCCTCCTTTTGTACAAAAGCTTGTTATCTGCTTGTTTGGTAACCTCTGCTTCATAACTTCCAAATTTTGTTGTTTTGGTTATTTTTTGAGGTAACTGACCAACGGAGAAATTTTTTGGTAATTCAATTATGCACTCGTCTTCATCCAAAAAACCCCGTTGTATTCTAAATGGCAATTTTCTGTTTCTATACCTTGTTGGCACATAACCATTGTTGTTGAAAGCATTGACCGGAATTATAAGGTCATCCCCATTTTTAGAAGCGTAATCCACGGCCCTAATATTTACTTTTTCAGTAAAAACCACTTCTTCTTTATTGTTTGTAAAGTTGTAATCATCGATTTCGAGACCGTTGATATTTCCCCAAAACTCTCGATAGTGTGTGATTATATCTTCCTTTGACCTTCCTTTAATTCCAAATCGATTATCGTATTGAACTCCCTGTGTTTCAATTGTAACGTCTCCTTGGATTGATCCATCAGCCAAAACTTGATATTGGGATACGATATTTTGGTGGTTGTCTTCATTTAAGTAAGCAGTGGTCTTAACTATCTCACCACCTTCAGGTTTTACCACCAATACTTTTCTGTCATCCGTAAAATCCCCTATGAAACCAAATGGGTGTACTTGGGAAGTACAATCAATCCAGTAATACTTGCCTTTATAGGGAATAGTTAAAATAGCATGATTTCCCTGTGCTAAATCCGCAAAATCGTCAGTAAAATCGACTTTAGTATTTCCTGCCTGGACAACAACATAGTAAGATTCAACTCCAACAGCTTCCAAAAGGGCTTTAGTGTAGTTGGAAAGTCCTTTACAGTCTCCATATTTCACCTCATCTACCTCAATAGCACTAATGGGTTGAAAGCCTCCTATCCCAATTTGAACACTTATATACCTTGTGTGATCTTGAACATATTGATATATAATTTTCGCCTTTTCCAAATCATCATCTACATCTTTGACCAGCTCTTTTGCCTTGGCTATGGTACCTTCCTCCAAATTGGTTCTTCCTGACAATAGATTTTTATCAATCCACAAGCCCATTTCTTTCCAATTATCAATTTTGGCGTTGTATCCTTTGTAATGGAAATTGGGCAATCTAACCGATAATTTTGGGCAAAAAGTGTTGAAGGGTGGACTTAAACTTTCCCCTTTAAGCGCCGTAATGTTATTTGAAGTATAGGTAATATTGTTGTTTTCCTCCTTTTTGTCAAAAACAAGATCCGATAAGTTATTTTCAACAACCACAGGTTTCAAATCTTGAGAAGGGTACGAAATTGAGTATCTACTTTGCTCAACTGAAATGCCATAGCCCGATATAAAATACCACTGTGGCACTACACCAGTGTCCGATGTTTCAACTTCACAAATGAATTCTACGGTGTATGGATATTGTATTGGAACATATCGATAGAATAGTAACCTATCATCCAAATACAAAGAAAAACCGTCAACCGCGGCAATGTCTCTAAAGTCTTTTCGCTTAATATGTTCTATTTCGTTGCCCTCGGCATCATAAACGAAGGCTTCTATGTTTTTGATTTTTTTCTCCTTATCGTAAAAAGCCCTTGTTCTCGCAAAATTATCTCCGTCTTTATTAAGAACCGTAATCGCTAACTGGGTAATATGGGTCATTTTGTCCAAGGCCTCTACTTGAATATCCATAGCATCAATTCTCGCAACTGCATCGGCATTCTGCAGAAGTTCCGGAGGGATTTCAGAAAATTTAAACTTTTGGGAAAATGAAAAACAAGAAACTAGTAGAAAGAAACAAAAGGTAAGAAATCGCATTGAGGTTGGTAGGTTGATTTAACTGGTACTAAAATGTTGATTTTCCTACAAAATATAAAAACAAATTCGATTAAAGGTCATCATTCCCTGTTTTTTGTATCTATAAAAATGGTAACAGGGCCATCATTTAATAAATCAACTTTCATGTCTGCACCAAAAATGCCGGTTCCAACTTTTTTACCTAAACTCTGCTCTATTTGTTGAACAAAATCCTCATATATTGGAATAGCGACATCCGGTTTTGAGGCTTTAATATAGGATGGACGATTTCCCTTTTTTGTCAGGGCATGCAAAGTAAACTGACTTACCACAATGACATCTCCATTTATATCTTGAACGGAGCGATTCATTACTCCTTCATCATCATTGAAAATCCGAAGGTTGACAATTTTGTTGGAAAGCCATTTAATATCTTCTTTGTTATCTGAGTCTTCAATTCCCAATAAAACAAGTAGTCCATGGTCAATATTCGAGATAATCTTTCCACCTACAGTAACGCTTGCTTTGGAAACTCGTTGTATTACCGCTCTCATCTAGCGCTCTTTATGGATGTCAACTCGATAGTTATCTTCTTCCCCTGTAAGCATTTGCACATAGCTACGATAACGACTCCACGAAATGGCATCATTTTCCAGCGCATTTTTGATGGCACATTTGGGTTCGTCCAAATGCAGACAATTATTGAATTTACATTCTGATTTCAGTTTGAAAAATTCTGGAAAATAATCCCCTATTTCATCCTCGTCCATGTCCACAATGCCAAAACCTTTAATTCCCGGAGTATCTATAATCCGAGCATCAAAGGAAAGGTCGTACATTTCGGCGAATGTGGTGGTGTGCTGCCCTTGAAGGTGCTGCTGGGAAATTTCGGCTGTTTTTAGTTTCAATCCAGGTTCCAAAGCATTGACCAATGTGGATTTCCCCACACCTGAATGACCTGCAAACATGCTGGTTTTTCCAAGCATCAATTCCCGAACTTGATCTACATTATCCCCTTCTTTGGCCGCAATTTCTATACAATTATATCCGATTTCTTTGTATAACTGTACCAAATAATCCACTTCCACCATTTCATCTTCATCATAAACATCCATCTTGTTGAACAGGAGCACTACCGGAATGTCATAAGCTTCGGCCGTTACCAAAAAACGGTCTATAAAACTGGTAAAGGTTGGCGGATTGTTCAAAGTAACCAATAAAAATACCTGATCTAAGTTCGTTGCTATGATGTGGGTCTGTTTGGACAGGTTTACTGATTTACGGATGATATAGTTTTTCCGCTCCTTAATTTCTCTAATAACTGCCACAGTTTCATCACCAACCTTTTCCAAATCAAATATAACTTCATCCCCAACAGCTATGGGATTGGTGCTTTTAATGCCTTTTATACGGAACTTTCCCTTTATACGGCATTCATAAAAACTACCGTCTTCCGCCTTTACGGTGTACCAGCTGCCAGTAGATTTATAAACAGTTCCTTGCATTATTTGTTAAAATTTTCATTGCAAAGAAACAATAATCCTCTAATTGGTACGATATATGTAGTTAACAGTTTATTAAACCAAAAAATTCTAATCATGAAAAAAATCTTTTTTATCGCAGTGATAGCCCTAGCTGCAACAGTTGAAATGAATGCACAACAATTTAAGGTTATTACCAGCGTGGAATCCATTGTACCAAACGGTTTGGGACGTTCCAGAATCGTTAATGCCTTGGAGGATAAAGATTATAGAGAATATACCAGTGTGCAAACTGATGAAGACAATACAAGGAACAAATCAAAACGTGGAGAAATCCGTGTAAAGAATTTTGAAGAAACCAAATTGTTGAACTTTTACAACATTGGTGGTATCCGATTCCAAAACATTGCTGCCAACGATGCATTGCTTTCTTCCATGATCAACGATATGGTTGCCAACGGATGGGAATTGGCCTTTGTTACAAGTGCTGTTGAAAGTGAAGGTGGAAAAGGTGATGGAAAAGGTATTTTTATTACCCGATATATTTTCAAGAAATAAAAAATTACATTTTCTTTCAATAAAGCCCTTTGAAAAATCAAAGGGCTTTTTTATGGCCCGCATGCAACCCTTTAACATTTGCGCTTGTCTTTCAGATGTTATAAAGAAAATAATCATGAAGAAATTATTATTTGTTGCAAGTTTAGCATTGACCATGAGTTTTGGTCTTAATGCCCAAGAGTATAAGGTAATTACCAGTGTAGAATCCATTGTACCCAGCGGATTGGGAAGATCTAGAATCATCAATGCCCTGGAAGACAAGGATTATCGTGAATACACCAGTGTACAAACTGAGGATGACAATACCCGTAACAAATCGAAACGAGGGAAAATAAGGGTAAAGAATTTTGAAGAAACCAAGTTGTTGAACTTTTTCAATATTGCCGGAATCCGTTTTCAGAACATTGCTGCCAATGATGCGGTATTATCTTCGATGATCAACGACATGGTCACCAATGGCTGGGAACTTGCCTTTGTGAGCAGTGCCGTGGAAAGTGATGGTGGCGAAGGCGATGGTCAGGGAATTTTCATAACCAGATATATATTCAGAAAATAGATTTTAAAAACAAAAACCCCATCTTAAGATGGGGTTTTTCAATAATCAACTTCTTCTTAATCCACCATATACACCCTTCCACCAATAAAAGTATTCTTATATACTTTTTTGGGCTTTCCATAGACATGCACGTCTCCGCCCGCCTTTACACTGATATCGGCAACTTCAGAAGCAAATATATCTGCCTCACCTCCTGCTGATATTTTAATATCGGTTGTTGCAGTGCGCAAATCCTTACCGTCGAAAATTCCGCCTGTGTTGATTACGATACTTTGATTTTTAGCTAGTCCAGTCGCTTGAACAATCCCTCCAGTTACTGCTCTGATATCAGCATGTTCAACGTCCATCCCAATATGTATAACTGCGCCTTCTTGCGCTCGAAGTTCTATTTTGTTTTTTTTAACCAACTCGTTACAGGTAATTTTTGCTCCTTCATTACCATCTATAACATCCAAATTTGTATAGTAAACCTCGATTAGGGTGTCTTCTCCCAAGAATTTTCTATCCAGTTGCATTCGAAGCTTCAATACGCCATCCTTGTTCATCCATATAATGTCGTCCACATTTCTACCTTTAATTACAATCCGATCTTCGTCCGATTGAATCAGGTTCACTTCTATTAAATCAAAAACCTTGATTTTATTAAATTCACCAACCTCAGTATCTATCATGCGTTGCGAATAAATAGCTGTGGCGAGAAACAAAAGACCCAGTGTAAAAAGTTTTTTCATCGTAGTGTTCTTTAATCTATATAGAGATGGCACAATTGGCAAACTGTTACAGTGTAAAATTAAAAAACCATTTAAAGCAGAAAATCATCCTACCCCAAATGGTTGAATACCATTAAAAATCAAAGACTAGCTATTGATGATCTTTTCTTGGTGGTTGATGGATTCTTGGTGAATGGCCTTGAACATACGTAAAACGAATTCTTCGCTAAGTCCTCTTTGTTCCCCTTCAAGAATCATATTCCCTAAAATCGCATTCCATCGATTGGATTGGAGTACGGCTACGTTCTTTTGCTTTTTAAGTTTTCCTATTTCATCGGAAATTTTCATTCGCTTACCCATGGTATCGACCAATTGGTTATCGATAACATCAATTTGGGCCCTGAGATTACTTAATTTGCTATTGTATTCGGCTTCCTCATCTGTTTCTTTACGTATACGAAGATCTCTCATAATCTGAACCAAGGTTTTGGGTGTTACCTGCTGTGCTGCATCACTCCAAGCATTATCAGGATCGTGATGTGTCTCGATCATCAGACCGTCAAAATTCAAATCCAAAGCCGTTTGTGATACATCAAAGATCATATCCCTCTTACCAGTGATATGGCTAGGGTCGTTTATGATAGGTAAATCTGGAAACTTTGACTGTAATTCAATCGCCATTTGCCATTCAGGAATGTTTCTGTATTTGGATTTTTCGTAAGTTGAAAATCCTCTGTGTATCACCCCCAATTTCTGGATGTTAGCGGAATAAAGTCTTTCAACCGCTCCCAACCATAACGACAAATCAGGATTCACGGGATTCTTTACCAATACTACCTTATCGGTTCCTTCCAGAGCATCAGCTATTTCTTGAACAATAAATGGGCTAACGGTGGAACGGGCTCCTATCCAAAGTAGATCTACATCATGTTCCAAAGCGAGGTCTACATGGGCTCTATTTGCGACTTCTGTTGCGGTTTTTAAACCTGTTTCTTCCTTTACCTTTTGCAACCACTTTAATCCAATGGCACCTACTCCTTCAAAATTACCTGGACGTGTACGCGGTTTCCAGATTCCTGCGCGATAATAATTAACGTCGGTATCTTTAAGATTGTGGGCAATTTTCAGCACCTGTTCTTCAGTTTCAGCACTGCATGGACCTGCTATCACCAATGGGTGCGGCAAATTCATATCATCCAACCATTTTCTCATTTCCTTGTTGTTTTCCATCTTCTTTTTTATTGTTTTGTAAGTGGTATTCCTTTTAATATTTGTTTGATTCTATTGGTATTGCTCATTTCATTGTAAACATTCTCAAAATCGTTGTCGACAAGTAATTGTTTGAACGTTTCCAGGTTTTGAATGTACTCTTCCAAGGTTTCAATCACGTTCTCCTTGTTTTGCTCAAAAATCGGAGTCCACATGTCTGGAGAACTTTTCGCTAATCGTACCGTACTCTCGAAACCACTGCCCGCCATGTCAAAAATATCACGCTCATTTCTTTCTTTTTCAATAACCGTCTTTCCCAACATAAACGAGCTGATATGTGATAAATGGGATACGTAGGCAATGTGTTTATCATGCGCCTCAGGATTCATATAGCGAATGCGCATTTTTAGTTGTTGAAAGATTTCCAGTGCTCTTTCCTGCAATTTGAAAGCCGTTTTTTCGACTTCACAAATAATATTGGTCTTTCCTTCATATAGACCTGAAATAGCAGCGGAAGGACCAGAAAACTCGGTTCCCGCAATCGGATGGCTCGCTAAGAAATTTCTTCGCTTTGGATGGTCGGCAATTGCTTCACATATTAGCTTTTTGGTCGAACCAGCATCCATAACAACGGTATCATCACCTACGGCATCCAGAATTTTGGGCAATTCTACCACAAGGGCATCAACAGGAATAGTAACAAAAACCATTTCAGTGTCAGCCAATTCGTCATAGGTGCCTTTTTGGTCAATAATTCCAAGGTCCAAGGCCTCTTGCAAATTTTCCTCGCTCGAATCAATTCCAATAATATTGCAGTCAGAATGCAACAGTTTAATGTCTTTTGCAAAAGAACCTCCTATCAATCCAACTCCGATAACGGCTATATTCATTTAACTAGATTTTAGATGTGAGTATTGAGATTTTAGAGTTATCTCCCTGCGTTTGATAAAAAACCTATTTCTCATATCTGACTACTCAAATCTGTTAATGGCTTCTTTAATTTTTTCTTCTTTCACACAAAGTGAAAATCGAATATATCCTTCTCCATTGCTCCCAAAAATGGTTCCAGGGGCAATAAATATGTTTTTTTCGATCAATATGTGATCTATAAATTCTTCAGATGTAGCAGCACCTTCAGGAAGTTTGCACCATACGAACATGCCCACAGCCTCTTTCGAATATTCACAGCCCAATTTTTCAACCAGTTGAAACATCAATTCCCTCCTCGTTGTATAGACCTTATCAAGTTCTTCAAACCATTCAGCTCCACTTTGCAAGGCTGCAATGGCTCCTTTTTGGATACCGTAGAACATCCCAGAATCCATATTACTTTTTACCTTGAGTACTGCATTGATATGTTCGCTGTTGCCCAAAACCATCCCCACTCTCCAACCAGCCATGTTAAAGGTTTTGCTTAAGCTATTAAGTTCAAGTGTGCAGTTTTTGGCACCTTCAATAGACAAAATACTTATGGGGTTATTGGATAGCACAAAGCTGTACGGATTATCATTTACCAGCAAAATTTCATGTGTGTTGGCAAAATCCACCAATGCTTTGAGTTGTTCTAAATTCGCCGTAGCTCCGGTGGGCATATGTGGATAGCTCACCCACATTATCTTGGTTTTTGATAAATCTTGTTCGGAAAGTGTTTCCAAATCTGGAAACCATCCATTTTCTGCCTTTAAATCATAGGTTTTAGGTACTGCCCCTACCAATTTGGTAACTGAAGCATAGGTAGGGTACCCAGGATTGGGCAACAATACCTCATCACCTTCATTCAAAAAAGCCATGCTAATGTGCATAATGCCTTCTTTGGAGCCCATTAACGGCAATATTTCGGAAGCTGGATCTACATCCACTCCAAATTTCATTTGATAGAAGTCAGCTATAGCCTCGCGTAGCGCAGGTAATCCTTGATAACTTTGGTATTGGTGTGCTCCGGTATCGGCAATGGAATCTTTCAAAGTTTCCAACACTTTTTGTGAAGGGGCCAAATCAGGACTTCCTATACCCATATTGATAATGGGTTTTCCATCATTGATCATCCCCCTGACCTCTCTCAGTTTTCTGGAGAAGTAGTATTCCTGAACTGTATTTAGCCGCTGAGCTGTTATCATGATACCAATGCATTTTTATATTCGCCCAAAACCCTAAAATCTTCCGACATAATTTCCAACAGGGATTTGGCCTTCTCAAATTGATTATAGGTCTCGAAAGTGACATCAACAAAAAAGGCATATTTCCATGGTGTCTCAATCACCGGCAAGGATTGGATTTTGGTCAGGTTTAGATTACAATCACTCATCACATTCAATACGGTGGCCAAGCTTCCTCTTTTGTGATCTGTAATAAATCGCAGGGAAGCCTTGTTGATTTCTTCTTTTGGAAGCACCTTATTCTGTTTTTTGAGAACTATGAAACGAGTTGCATTGTTCTTAATAGTTTGAATTTCAGGCGCAATAATTTCCAAACCATAGAGTTCTGCTGCCTTTTTCGGGGCAATGGCCGCAATATTGGTTAATCCTTCTGCTCTAATCCTTCTCGCGGTTTCTGCAGTGTCACCACTTTCCACCAATTTAATATCTGGATATTGCTTAAAAAACTTCTTGCACTGTAATAATGCCATCGGATGTGAGTGCACCTCCTCAATAGCTTTAATAGTGCTTCCTGGCAAAACCATCAAATTGTGATGGATACTCAAGTAATGCTCCCCGATAATGTGGATATTGTTATGGTAAACCAGATTATAATTAGGGATTATGGAGCCTGCTATGGAATTTTCAATTGCCATAATACCTTTATCTGCCACGCCATTGCACAAATGGTCAATCATTGTATCAAACGAGAGACATTCTACCAAATCAATGTTGTTGCCAAAAAAATCATTTGCAACCTGATGATGGTTAGATCCTTTAATTCCTTGAATGGCTACTTTTAAACTCATGGCAAAAAAAAATCCCGATTTACATCGGGACTTCATATCTTTTTTATACTTAGTGTATATCTAGAACAGTCCCGTACTTCCCTTAAAAAAGAAGTAGAAATAAAAACCGTTCCAGAAATACGTCTTTGTCATTTTCGTAAAATCTTGGGCTAAGATAGGTATTCAATTGAAAAACAAAAGACAAACCCAAAATTTTTTCGATTTTTAGCGAAAATGTTCAATTTGTTACATTTTGCATCATAGAAGTATTGATTTTTTAAGGATTTAGAATTTTAGGTGAACTTAAGATCCATCCAAAACCCTTCTACCTATTCAAATTATGTTCTAAGTTTCCCTTAAGAATTCTAAAACAGTATTTTTGATTTCAAATACATATCATGTCCATTACCGTTTCAAACATTACCAAAATTTTTGGAAAACAAAAAGCGTTGAAAGATGTCTCTTTTTCAATTGAAAAAGGAGAAATCGTCGGCTTTTTGGGCCCAAATGGAGCAGGTAAATCCACAATGATGCGAATATTGACAACATATTATAAGGCTGATCATGGAGAAGCCTCCGTCAATGGACATGACGTGCTTGCTGCAGCAAAAAATGTTCAAAACAGCGTAGGTTATCTACCAGAACATAATCCCTTGTACCATGAAATGTATGTTAAGGAATATTTGGCCTTTAATGCAGATGTCCATAAAACACCCAAAGTAAGAATTGAAGAAGTCATAGAACAAACCGGACTTTCCCCTGAAGCGCACAAAAAAATCAGTCAACTATCCAAAGGATATAAACAACGGGTAGGTTTGGCAGCGGCATTGCTTCATGACCCAGAAGTATTGATTCTTGACGAACCTACAACTGGACTTGACCCCAATCAATTGATAGAAATTCGAAAACTGATTCGTTCCATCGGCAAACAGAAGACCATTTTGCTTTCAACCCATATTATGAAAGAAGTTGAAGCCGTTTGCGATAGGGTGATCATCATCAATAAAGGGGAATTGGTAGCCGATAAAAAACTGGAGGAACTTCGCGAAGCCACAGAGCAGATTATTGAGGTGGAGTTTGATTACAGGGTAGAAGAACAACTTTTACAAAACCTTCCCCATATTGCTCAAGTAAAAAACACAGGAGGATTTATGTATGAACTAACATTTTCCACTGCAAAGGATATGCGCCCCGCTGTTTTCGATTTTGCCCATGACAACCAACTAAAGACACTTCAACTCAGTCGAAAAAATAAAAATTTGGAAAGTTTGTTTACGGAATTGACCTCTTAAGTGAGCAAGGAAACCTCAATTTATTCGGTCCAAATTTGAATCCACATCCCGGTTTTTAAATTTGGCTTTTTTTGAATCCCCAAAACGGTATTTTACCGACAATGCCACCTCTCTTACATCTGCAAAATACACTCCATCTGCAATAACCCCATTTAAGGTGTACCCTTCTTCAAAATTCATTGCTCTGGTAATATCATTGAACCGCAAGGTGCAATCCCAATATTTGAAAAAGGTTTTGGACAGGGAAGTTTCGAAAACCATAAGACCATTCCTTTTGAAAATACCCACTTGTCTCCTACCCATTCCCCAAGCCCCCAACACCAAGGTGGTATCCTTTGCAATCTTCAGTTGGTGATTGGTATATACATAGATGTAGGGCTTGGCAGCGGAAAAAGAGGCCCCATTATCTTTTAGTTGGCTATAATTCAGGGAAACTGTGTTGTTTGAAGTCCATATTCCTTTGGTATACGGCAGAGTTACACCCACATAAAATCCATTTTCAATGTCAAGGTTCACCAATGAAAGTAGCGCGGTATCGGCTTGGGCATCATAGGAGATGGTAAAATTAGTAGGATTTGTGCTGCGATAATAGGTCATAAAAAAGGTCTTGTTTCCTTTTTGGTAGTTTGCTGACAACTCATTGGTCAATGTGGGTCTTAAATTGACGTTGCCCGAACCTTCCAAAAAAGGATTGATAAATACCGTAATGGAACTAGTGCGTGAGAAATCTGGCCGACGAATACTTTTGGCGTAGTTGAAACTCAAAGTGCTGGTACTATCAAGAACAAACGAAACATTGGCTTTGGGAAACAAATTGGTGTTTGTTCTGGAAACAATCGGTGAATCGTCAGACGCAATAGCTCCGTCAACTGTGTTGTGCTCAACGCGCAATCCCGTGGCAAAATTAGTTTTCCTGCCTAATTTTCCTGAAAGAGAACCATAACCAGCAAATAATTTTTCCTCGTAACCAAAATCAATAAGTGCCTCTGAATTGGTCAAAATCTGTTGGATTCTGGTGAAGGCTTCCGCCTTGGCTCTACTCACATTGGCACCTACTTCCAGTTTTAAATTTTTCGAAAATGTCTTTTCAACATCAATCCGAAATGCCAATGAATTTATGCGGTATTTCTGTGCTCTTGTTTGATCCAGAATAAATTCTGACATATCAATACTATTGGAAATTTCTGTAGCCAGAGTTTGCTTAAATCCTGAGTATTGGAGCCCTGTAAAAAGGTTCCAACTATGGTTCAATTTTTTATTGAAGTTGAACGATCCACTATAGTAATCTTTTGTATTGTCATTTCCGGTTTGGGTTTGGATAAACTCTTGATCATTCCTATCCACTAAAAAAGTGTCCGTAAAAAAAGGAGCGTCATCGGTTTGGGAGCGAATTGTTGAATTTAATGAAAGGTAGTCCGAATCATTCCATTGAAAATATAGGCCCATCCCTCCATTAAGTTGTACCCTATCGTTTCTCGGAATCAGGACAAGGTAATCGACCAAAACTTCCCTTTCCGGTATTTCAAATAAAAAGCTGTTGCTCTCCCATTGTTGCAGTTGATTGTACGCCAAATTCCCCCTAGCTGTCCATCTTTCGTTCGCATAGCTTGAGTTGAATCCCAAATAATTATTGAAATTTCGTTTTGCTGATGCTGTTTCCTGTAGGCTTCCTTTCAAACCTTGGCTTGAGGTCTTTTTTATGGTTAACAGCAACACAGCGCGGCCTTCTGCTTCGTATTTTGCCGAAGGATTATTTATTATCTCAATGGTCGCAATCCCATCAATCGGCAATGCACTAAACTCCTCCATTGAAATACGCTGATTCCCTAAATAAATCAAAGGATTTCCCTTGCCTAAAATGGATACGGATTCCCTATCTGGTGATACTTGCACATTGGGAAGGCGGGACAACAGGTCCAACGGATCGGGGATAGCTGAAAAGTATGGATTTTGAACATCCACTTTCAAGTTTCCGCCTTCATATGTAATTGGATTTTTAGCTGCAACAACCTCTACTTCCTCCAATTTTGTTGTCTCTTCTTTTAATCTTATGGAGAAAATCCGATTTGCTTCCAAAATGAAACTTTCTTGATATGGCTCAAAACCTAAGGCTGAAACCTGAAGCACATAACCCCCTTCTTGAACCTCCTCTAAAATAAATTTGCCTCCCAATACTGTTGCATATTTCTCCATAACATTTGTTCCCTTTTTAAAAAGAAGTACATCACCTATCGGGACAGAGGTTCCATTTTCATCAAAAACCTGTCCTTCTACCTTAAATAAATCTTGGGTATATGCACTATGGGCCAATACAAGAAATAACAAACCAATTCGTCTCAAAGCATTTCATTTTGAGACAAAATAAGCTCGGAAAATAGCTTAGCACCTTAATTTGGAGGTCTGATTTAGGTACTAGTACCCGTACTTTTTTGCAGCAGTTCCTTTCTGTTGGCAACATTTAACTTACTGTAAATGTTTGTGATGTGGGTCTTTACTGTGCTTAGACTGATAAAAAGCTCAGTGGCAATCTCTTTGTTGCTTTTTCCCTGAAGAATTAGGTTTCGGATGGTTCGCTCTTGTTTGCTTAATCCGGAAACCAAAACCGTATGTCGCTTTCTTCTCATTTTCACTACCGTAATGCCCAAAACAATAGTCAACAAAAACAGTCCTGCATTCAACCATTTACTTTGTGCCAATTTTCGTTCCAAATCTATATTGGTCAAATAAGCCAGTTTTCGTTCCAAAAAGGCGTAGGTAGATGGGTTTAAATCGCTCGATTGCAATTCGGAAAGTAGGTTGAGATAATAAACCTCGTTTTCAGCAATATCCTTTTCCAATAGGTTTTTGCTTTCCAATTGTTTGATTCCAACCAATTTCACCAACAATATTTGCAGAGAATCTTTCACAAACACTTTTCTCGGCACCACCATTTCCTCTTTGGCCAAATATTGGTTCACCAACCTAGATTCAAAGTCTTTTAATTTTTGCCACTCCTGATCGGCTTGGTTGGTTGTGGAGTAATCATCAAAAATTTTCGTTCCTTTTTTAAATTCGATTTTATCTTGTGCGGACAACATAAAAGTTACTTTCTTGGCAACGGTGTCATTCACAATTTGTCTCATACGCTGAACATGCAACTGATATATTTTGTCGCTTTTTGAAAAATGTTTTTTATCAAACTTGAAGAAACCATTGTTTTGAACATCCGCTATTGCAATGGGTTGTGGCTGTGCATTATTTTCGACATCCGACAAATCCACCTGACTAAGATAAATTTCAGGCTTCCAGTTGTCAGAATTATCAAAATTCACAAATCCTGAGACAGTCTGCTGTGCGGTAAGTTGCATACCATTTAAAACCAATACAAGAACCAAAAATAGTTTGTGCATCACTAAATCTTATTGAATAAAATTAAGGATTTGGATCATAGGAACAATCCCATTTTACGTCAAATATCATGTTATCTCGATACTCAAATCGGTATTTTTGCAGTTTAGTACTAAACTGGGTTTATGAAAAGGAACAATTCCAAGCTTGAACTATCCTCGGAAGACATGAAAACATATGGTTATCAGGTAGTTGATGCCATTGTTGAACATTTTGATTCCCAAAGGGACAAATTACCGGTCGCGATGGGGTCGAGAGAAGAAATGGACTCTCTTTTTCTTGAAGAAGCTCCGGAAGACGGCACCTATGCAGACAAGGTGCTTGATTTTGTGCTTGAAAAAGTGATGACCAATAGTACCAACATGTCCCACCCGAAATCTTATTCCTTTGTCCCTGGTCCAAGCAATTATGTGAGTGTTATGGCCGACGCTCTTGCTACCGGATTCAATATTTTCTCAGGTGGATGGGTCGCTTCGCCTGCCGCTGCCGAACTCGAGATCATCACTATACAATGGTTGCTTAAAATATTTGGTTTTCCACAGAAAAAAGGAGGCGGGATTTTTACCAGCGGGGGCTCCATGGCCAATTTGACCGCTTTGACCACTGCTCGACGAATCAAGTGTGGTGACGATTTTTCGAAAGCTGTAATCTACCTTTCAGATCAAGCCCATTCTTCCAATATTAAGGCTATTCGGGTTTTGGGGTTCAAAAAGGAGCAAATTCGCATTATTCCTACCGATATTGAATTCAAGTTTAGCATCAACAAGCTTAAAAACTGTATTGCGAAAGACCGTTTGGAAGGATTACATCCATTTTGTTTAATCGCTACTTCAGGAACAACAAATACGGGCACAGTAGATCAGCTACCCGAATTGGCCAAAATTTGTAAAAAAGAGGATATTTGGTTCCATATTGATGGTGCCTACGGAGCAGCAGCCATTCTATCTCCAAAAGGAAAACAATTGATGAAGGGAATTGAAAAGGCCGATTCATTGACAGTGGATCCCCATAAATGGTTTTTTCAACCTTATGAGATGGGATGTCTTTTGGTACGAAATCATAAACATTTAAGCCATACTTTCACTGAAAAACCTGAGTATTTAAGAGATATAGAAGGAAACACCTCTGAAATCAATTTTTATGACCATGGAATTCAATTGACCCGGAGGTTTAGGGCACTTAAATTTTATATGTCGATTAAAACCTTCGGTCTTCGGGAATTCAGAAATGCGATTGCCTATAATATCGATTTGGCCGAAGCTACAGAGTCCATTTTACGAAAAAGTGGTCAATGGGAAGTGGTTTTTCCAGCTACTTTGGCCGTTATCAATTTCAGGTATAATCCGATTGGAAAAAAACATTCACAAAAGAAATTGGACGAAATCAATCAATACATTTCAGAAAAAGTAGTCTCATCCCGAAAAGCACTTTTGGTCACAACTTTGTTGCACGGGCAGGTCGTTTTGCGAATGTGTCTCATTAACCCAAGAACTACCTTGGATGATGTAAAGGAAACCTTGGTGCTTTGCGAGGGTTTTGCAAAAGAATACGCTTAAACAACAACCCTTATTTTGAGGCTAAGCGTTTACGGTGTTCAAAAATGGTGATGAACATACGTACGCTAATGTTTCGAGCTCGCTGTTTGGCCTTTTCGGCATTCTCTCCGATGAAGTTGGTGTCAATGGTATCAATCCAATGGCGCAACCAAATTCCAAAATGCTCATTGGTTATGGTCTGATTCATTTTTTCATCTACCTCAGCATGTACCACTAGTGGATTGCCCTTATACTTTTGCACGAAAAACAGATTGGTTTCCCAGAAGTTGGTCAACTTTTCCATATGTTCTGGCCAATCTTCAATGATGTCATTAAAAAAGTGACCTATATCGGCATCCTTTCTGACTTTTTGGTAAAACTTGGTCACCAAAAAATTCACATCTTCCCTTGTTTCTATTTGCTTTCTGGACATATTAGAGCAAATTTAAGATTAATACCAAGGTGCTGAGCACAATGCTAATAATAAACAGATTGAAAACCACTTTTGGCTTTTGCTGGGATAACACCGCAGCATTGAACCCCATACAGGCTATGGTTATCAAAAACAATTGGAACATTTGAAGCGGAGCAACCCCGTTTACAAGAATATAAAGAGCGGCTACAGATCCCAAACAACTCTGGGCGATGATAAAAATGGCGGCATAGCCGCTCATGTTTTTTTCAAATTCGAGCAATCCTTTGTGATAGAGTTCCATAATACCTGTCATTTGTCATATTATGAAACAAAATTAGTGGGGTCGAAGTGCTATTATTTATGACTGAAATCATAAAATCTACCTTCTAACGTAAAATCTTGTGCGATTTAAGTTGAACCATATTCTTTTTCTCCAAAGATTTGATAGCTCGTATCACGGTTTCGACGCGTAATCCTGTAAGGTCGGCCATTTGTTGACGTGACAATTCCACCAAATATGATTCTTCGCTGGGTATTTTATGAATATGTGTCTTGAAATAGTCTATCAACTTCAGTAATCGATGTTCTGGACTTTCCGTTGAAATCTCGGCCACCATTGTGGCTTTATAGTGCAGTCGTCCGGCCAACACCTTGGTCAGTTCTAAATGTACATCAGGGTTTTCCTTGAGTAATTTGAAGAAGCTTTCTTTTTCCAATCTCCAGACTGAGCTTTCCTCCACGGCTTCTGCTTGAGCTGGGTATTTTAATTCAGCAAACAACGGAGGTTCTCCAAAACTTGACCCTGATGAGAATATACCCTGTATGAACTCTTTTCCATCTTCATTGAAATTGTTCATTTTGATTTTGCCAGAGTTCACTTGGTAATAATAGCGGGGATAGGTATCAATTGTAAAAAGGATTTCCTTTTTTTCCAGAGGTATCTCGGTAGCTCCGTATTTTTTCAAAACTCCTTCTGGAATCATACTTTTTCTTCAAATTCCACGCAATCCAATCGAATATCGGAATGCTTCAATTGTTTTTCCAGTAGGTTACAGTAATGATTGTCTACCTTCTTTTGATAGAATTTGCAAGCAAAACAGGTACGTTGTACCGTTAATACCCCTATTTGGTTCAATTGATAAATCAATTTGCTCAAAGTCTTGAATAGGTTTTCCTTCTCTTCAGAATCGACTAATTCCAATTGCTCCGCCAAAGGATTGGCAAAATGCTCCGTTTCTGCAACTATTTTTTTTCCCTCCCCAGAAAGAAGAATGGAATAGCTTCGGTTGTCGCTTGAAGAATGGTCTTTGACCACCAGCTCTTTTTTCACCAAAACACGTATGGCATCGCTGATGGTAGGCTTGGTCACGTTAAATTCCTGAGCCAAAAAGCTCACATTGTTGAATTCACTTTTATGGTAGGCCACAAAAATCAAGATTTGAATCTGGATAGGACTTAACCCCAATTGTTTTGCTTTTTCCCACAAAAGCGCCTTGAAAGCTTGCGAAATACGCTCCAACCCGGCAATGATTTTGCTGGAAAGGTCATTTTGCTGCTGTTCTGGGTCAAAAACGCTTCTTTTATCCATAGTGAACAATGCCTGCCGATAATCTCGACAGGCAAAGTTAGTTATCCTAATTAAATTAGGAGCAATTTTCCATTTCAATGATATGATATCCCTCTGCTTCAATGTTTTTTACCACATTGGCAGGAGCTGATTGCATATGGCAAAACCGGCATTCATTAGTGGATAATATTCCTGTCTGAAAAGGTTTGGACTTCAAATATTCCGTTCCATATCCAAAAATGATACCGGTATCGGTTAAAAACGACGGCACCAAAATGTCAAAATGCATCACTTTTCCATCTTCCCTTGGCACATAGGTATCCCAAACTGAAACTTCCATTATTTTACAGTATAAGGTAAGGACAAGTCGCCGCTTGCAACACTAAAAACTTCATATACACCCAACATGGGTAAATCTTCGACACTGGTATTGACCTTCATAAAAGCTGCCACACCATCATAATTGAAATCGGTTTTGTTGTTCATCCGGTAATGGGGCACAACAACTTTTATGCTATTGCTTTTAGTTGTTACCGGATAACCGGGAGAATCCATATACATGGGCATACCAGGGTTGGTCGGTGGTAACACAACGGTTTCATCGGCTTTCTTGAATTGTTTTACTGAAAGTCCACCAGCTACGCGCTTGTCTTCGGTAAGCACAACCCAGTGAGGGTGCCATATTATGCCGTCATTATCAAAAACTGAATCATTGTTCTCATCCCATAAAGGGGTGTCATCAAAATCGGGATGGGACGTTAGGGCCAATGCCACTATACCTTCTGTAGCACTAAAACCAACATCCGTCGGTTGTAAGCTTGTTGGAAAAACATAGCCCAAAACGGGTGCTCCATCCAATTGTCCAGCCGGAACTGGAACGGTATTTCCAGCTTGACCACTGACGCCAATTTCCCAAATCATAATTCCCAAATCAGCCTTGTTAGTGACTTGAACCGATTTAATTTGAAAGTCATTGTTGTTATATTGACTTTTCTGAGCACAGGAAGTTAATAGACCACCACTGAGTAGTAAGCCCAGCACAAATAAATTTCTTTTTTTCATTTTATTATTTTATTAGGATTCCTAACTTTATAGGTTAAAAAAATATTAACCTTTTAAATCTTCGATTGATGCGCCGTAATTAATGTGTAGCACATTGCCATTTGGAGTCACCAAAGCTGGAACTGATTTAATACCAAGGCGCTCTGCTTCTCCAACTTTTTCCTTGTTTTCGCCAACGTGGACAATTGATACGTTCTCCGAACCGATAAGATTCACCAAATCTTGTTCGGCGCTTACACATACAGGACAACCTGCATGATAAAAAACTGATTTACTCATTTCTTCTATTTTTTAAGGGTTTTGCAATATTGCTTTGCAAATATAGTAAGGATTCCTAATTAAATAAAATATTTATGAGATCAAGTTCATTTTGCACTTTGGGGTCGGTGCAATTGATTAAAATGGAAATCACTAATTGTTCATCAGTATACACAAAGAAATTGGAATATGCTCCAACACTATTGCCCACGTGCCCTACAAAGCTTTTACCCATTGCATCTTGACTAACCTGAAAACCCAAACCATAATAGGTCGAATTCCCATTGATGTTTTGAGTGGTAAGTACCTCTCTGAGAATTTTGGGATTTACCGTCTTCGGATTTAATATTTCGCTTCCTAGTTTGGCTATATCGCTACTTGTGGATAAGTAACCTCCTCCCGCCATTTTATAGTGATTGTTGACAGAGACTGCCTTTCTAAAACCGGTTGCAGTTTTGGTGTAGAATTCAGCCAGACCATCGATTCTATTTGTCACTTCCTCATTTAAATGGGGTGAAAACGTATTCTGCAACCCCAAAGGATTCAAAATCTTTTCCTTGACGTAGTCTTCAAATGGGGTTCCAGCAGCCTCTTGCATGGCTAAGGAAAGTAGCACAAAGTCAAAGCTGTTATACAAATAACTTTTCCCTGATTCAAAAACCAAGGCATCATTTTTAAAAACATCAATGCTGTCTTTTATGGAGAAAGAACGATTTAAAGCAAATTCTTTGCCTCGGTATGCACGGATTCCCGCTGTATGTCCTGCCAATTGCCGAAGTGTAAAATCATATTCTTTTTTCGGATAGTAGGGTACATATTCATAGAACGAAGTATCTAAATCTACCAACCCCTCTTCTACCATCTTGGCCAGGGTTAGTCCAGTAATGCATTTTGAGATGCTTGCGATTCGAAAAATGGTGTTTTGAGGAGTTACAGGAACTCTTTTTTCAAGATTGGCATAACCATAGCCTTTCTCAAGAATTACTTCTCCGGCTTTTAAGATAGTGACCGCCATTCCAGGAACTTTTGCTTGAGCAGCCATGTTTTGAAGCATTGCATCAGCTTTTTGTATTCCTCCTAATCCTTCCAAAGATTTGACCCGATGGGAAACAAAAAGGTTCTTGAAATATGTAAAGAGAGAATTCAAATTCTTGGATTACCTTTTCGAATTTAACAAGAAATCCTAGCTTGACCTCATTGAGTGTCAATCTCTAAAAATTAGGCGGCCGTTAAAAAGTTCTTCTACTTCAATTTCCAGTGGGCGGTTGACACTTATGACATCTCCAGTTCCACGTATCACACCAGAAATTCTTTGTTGGGGATTTACGATTACGTCATTTGACCCACGGTGGTTAATGCTTACATTCTGGGAAATCAAATTTTCTGCTTCAATTCGAGAATCTCCAGCTGCCACCAAAACATTAAAATTTGTAGTAGCACCTTGAAGTTTAAAGTAAGCAAGTCCATTTGTGGTTATACCAATATTCTGTGTATTCACATTGATATCAAAAGATCCATCAGTGGTTTCCAATTCAGGATTACTAAAACTTTCAGAAATCAAGTTAAGGTTTGGGTAATTCAAAATTCCATCACTCGAAATCAGCAATCCTGTGCTGCTACGAATCTCTGTAATATTGGGTGAAGTCACATAAACCGTAGTCAATCCATAATCACGAATGAAGTTACAACCGTTTTCATTTCTTAATATAAGTCGATTGTCATCTACTTGAGCGGTAACTTCATTTTGTAAAAATTCCCCAGTTTCAATTTCCACTTGCTGTTCGGTTCCTTGTTTTATGACCAGATTGATATTCTCGAAAACGGTAATGGTCGTGAAACTTGGAACTTCAACCGTCCTTCTGACTAAATCTCCAGCATTTTGGAAGCAATCAGGAGTGTTTTCACCATTGCAGGCAAAGAAAATGAGAAACAAAGTCAAATAAAAAGACCTCTTGACCACGCTCGAGGTGACATTTTTCACGTTTTTATGTTTTCTCAATACTCTCATCTCAATTCTAAAGTCTAACACCTATTCCAAATTCAACAGTTTCGGCTTTGGCTCCATGGGACTTTAAGGTTATTGCTCCAAAAATTTTATCTCCAAAATAGCGCTTCAACCCTATCCTATTATACACCTTGCCTTCAAAATCAAAGGGATAATACACGTAATACCCCAATTGTGTCTCTACACTCATTTTGTTGATGAACAATTCATGCCCCACAAACACTCCCACTCGCTTAAAATCGGTATCTGATGCTACGTTTAACTCGGGAAATGCAATGGATTGAAACCGAATTAATTCCTTTAAAAAATTGGAAAAGAACACATCGGTTCCGAATTGAATGGCACTTTTTCTTCCCAATCGTTTATCTGCGTAGGCCGAAAGTATCCAAAACCCATATCGTCCTGAATTGATTACATCACTTTCGTTTACCCCAGTTCTCAATGCCAGGTTATAGCGAATAGGTTCGGTAATTCTTTCCTTGGATTCTGTTTCAATAAATTCATAGGCACTTCCTCCATCTAAATCATAGGTCAAGCCAACATTCAATGCCATGGTATTTGTAGAGGTATTGGGCGCCTTAAAATTAGCGTTGGAGTAGTGAATCAACGAAAGTCCGGCCTTAAATCCCAGTCCTGAGAACAAATTTTCCTTGTGATAGTTTACCATTACCAGAGTTGACGCTAGCAGATGTGATCCAAAGGCATTGTTCCTGAAATTGTTGTTCTTATCATATGGATTTGTGTTATACGCCACTCCTTGACCCACTCGAAACTGCAGATTCCGCTTAAAAAAATAGAAATTGTAATGAGCGTATAGCCCAAAATTTTCTCCCAAAGTGGAATTGTTCATGTTTTGATAAACGAACGAAAATCCGGTATCTGGATATCCATACAGCGACTCCCATTCTTCATTTCCGAATCTTTTACGGTTAAATCCAAGGATTAAGCCTCCTGGGTGATTGGTGATCAGATGGGAAATATCCGTATTGTGTAAGAGTACGGAGCCGTAAAACTGGCTGGCATCCAATACATACTTTTTAGGGATTTCCTTTTGTTGGGAAAATCCATGAAAGCTGCTTAATAAAACAAAGAAATAAAGTAGGCGCTTCATGAGGCGCAAAAATAGACATATTTGGTTGAAGGGTGAAAGATGTTGAATGTTGGGTGTTTGTTGAAAATATCAATTTGAGGAAATTTGTAACATTCGTATCAAACTATAAATGCCTTAGAAAATTTCTTTGGAAATTGCCTTGATATTATCCGATTTTCCCATGGAATAATAATGCAATACGGGTACACCAGCTTCTTTAAGCTCTTTAGATTGTTGAATACACCACTCTACTCCAACTTGCCTTACTTCCTTATTGGTTTTACAAGACTCAACAGCATCAATCAAGTCTTCTGGAATATCAACCCGGAACACTTGAGGCAACAATTGTAAATGCCTTTTAACCGCGATTGGTTTGATTCCTGGGATGATGGGCACGTTGATTCCCATTTTTCGAGCTTCATCTACAAATTCAAAGAATTTTTTATTGTCGAAGAACATTTGGGTCACAACATAATCGGCTCCCAAATCCACCTTGTGCTTCAACCTTTTTAAATCGGATTTTAAAGAAGGGGCTTCCATGTGTTTCTCCGGGTATCCGGCCACACCTACGCAGAAATCGGCACAGTTATCAGTTTCAATAACTTCATGAAGATAGTTGCCTTTGTTCAAATCACTAATTTGCTGTACCAAATCTGAAGCGAATTTATGTCCTCCGCTTGTAGCCGAAAAGTATTTTTCTTCTTTCATGGCATCACCACGAAGCGCCATCACATTGTCAATTCCTAAATAGTGACAATCAACTAAAAGATACTCAGTTTCCTCTTTTGTAAATCCTCCGCACAACACATGGGGAACGGTATCCACATTATACTTATGGGTAATGGAAGCACAAATACCCAGGGTTCCTGGGCGCATTCTGGTCAGTTTTTTGTCCAAAAGCCCATCTCGGTCAATGTACACATACTCTTCACGGGAGGTTGTGACATCAATAAATGGAGGTTTAAATTCCATCAATGGATCTATGTTGTCATAGAGTTCCTGTATACTTTTTCCTTTTACAGGTGGGATAATTTCAAAACTGAAGAGTGTTTCCCCTTTTGCTTTTTGTATGTGGTCGGTTACTTTCATTATTATTCATCTACAATATTGGGAGCTAGCCATTTTTGGGCTTTCTCCAGTTCAATTCCTTTTCTGTTGGCAAAATCTGCTACCTGATCTTGCTTAATTTTTCCCAATCCAAAATATTTGGCCTGTGGGTGTCCAAAATAATATCCGCTTACACTGGCAGCAGGCCACATGGCCAAACCATCCGTTAGTTTTACACCTATTTTTTCCTCAACACCCAATAATTCCCATATCGTGAGCTTTTCCAAATGGTCTGGACAAGCGGGATAGCCCGGTGCGGGCCTTATACCTTGATATTTTTCATCAATCAACTCATTGTTGGACAAACTTTCCTTATTTGAATACCCCCAATGTTCTGTTCGGACTTCTTTATGAAGGTACTCTGCAAAAGCCTCCGCCAAGCGGTCTGCCAAGGCCTTCACCATTATGGAGGAATAATCATCTAATTTCTCTTCATATTTCTTGGCCAGCTCTTGGGTTCCAAATCCCGTGGTCACACAGAAACAGCCCATAAAGTCTTGAATTCCCGAAGATTCTGGGGCTATAAAATCAGCCAAGGCTATGTTTGGGACCCCTGCTCTTTTTTTCAATTGTTGACGAAGGGTACGGAAAACAAATTTCTTATCATTACCGTTCTCGACCGCGCTCGAACTGACTTCATCTGTCATTTCGGCTCCGCTCAACGACCCTTTATTATCATCTTTGGACCCTGAGCGAAGTCGAAGGGCAATATCATCTTCATTGATTGAATTGGCAGGAAAAAGTCCAAAAACAGCTTTTGCTCCTAGCAATTTTTCATCCAATATTTTCTTCAGCATCTTTTGGGCGTCCTCAAAAAGTTCGGTAGCCTGTTTCCCGACCACATCATCCTTTAGGATGTCTGGATATTTTCCGTGTAGATCCCAACTTCTAAAAAATGGGGTCCAGTCGATGAAATCCAACAACTTTTTTAAATCAAAATCTTCCCAAACTTGAATTCCAAGTGCTTTGGGTTTTGTTATATCTGAAGGATTCCATTCAATTTGAAACTTATTATTTCGAGCTTCCTCAAGAGTCAGATATTCTTTTTGTTTGGTACGATTCAAGAATTTATCCCGAAAACTCTCATAATCTAGCTTGATGGATTTTTTATAGTCATTAGAGGTTTGTTTTTGCAATAAATCGCCAACAACAGTCACAGCACGAGATGCATCATTTACGTGCACCACAGCTTGGCTGTATTGCGGGTCAATTTTCACTGCCGTATGGGCTTTGCTGGTTGTTGCTCCACCAATTAAAAGCGGAACGGTAAATTGTTGGCGCTCCATTTCTTTGGCCAAAAAGACCATTTCATCCAACGATGGAGTAATCAGACCACTCAAACCAATAATGTCAACTTGCTCCTCTTTCGCTTTATTTATGATTTTTTCGGGTGGCACCATTACACCCATATCCACAATTTCATAATTGTTACAAGCCAAAACCACACTTACAATGTTTTTCCCAATATCATGGACATCTCCTTTTACAGTTGCCATCAATATTTTACCAGCGGCGGATGTTGTTGCATCTTTAGATGCTTCTATAAATGGAGTTAGATGAGCAACGGCTTTTTTCATCACTCGAGCTGATTTGACCACCTGGGGAAGGAACATTTTTCCGCTACCAAACAAATCACCCACTACGTTCATTCCGGTCATTAAATTGCCTTCGATCACTTCCAATGGTCTGGAAGCCGCCAATCTTGCCTCTTCAACATCCTCAACAATATATTGGTCAATTCCCTTGACTAGAGCTCGTGTTATTCTATCTTGTAAAGGCTCTTCTCGCCAAGACAAGTCGACCTTACTTTCCTTGGCTTTGCCCACCACGGTCTCGGCAAAATCCAATAACCTTTCAGTAGCGTCATCCCTTCTGTTGAGAATCACATCTTCTACATGTTCTAAAAGATCCTTGGGAATATCATCATAAATCTCCAGCAAAGCAGGGTTCACAATTCCCATGTTCATCCCTGCTTTTATTGCATGGTACAAAAACACGGAATGCATGGCCTCCCTTACCGGATTATTCCCCCTGAAAGAAAAGGAAACATTGCTGACACCACCGCTTACACTACAATGGGGTAGATTCTCCCGCACCCATTTGGTTCCCTGGATAAAATCCAAGGCGTTCAGTTTGTGCTCATCCATGCCAGTAGCCACTGGAAAAATATTGAGGTCGAAAATGATATCTTCCGGGGCAAATTTGACCTCATCCACCAAAATTCTGTAGGAGCGTTCGGCAATTTCAATCCGTCTCTCATACGTATCCGCTTGACCAACCTCATCAAAAGCCATTACGATAACCGCAGCGCCGTAACGTTTTATCAACTTAGCTTGATGGATAAATTGCTCTTTACCCTCTTTTAGGCTGATGGAGTTGACCACACATTTTCCCTGAACTACTTGCAGCCCAGCTTCAATGATTTCCCATTTTGAGCTATCGATCATAATAGGAACTCGGGCAATGTCTGGTTCAGCAACAATAAGATTCAGGAAGCGTACCATGGCCTCTTTTCCATCGATAAGGCCATCATCCATATTGATGTCTATGATTTGCGCCCCTCCTTCTACTTGATGTCGGGCAACATCCAAAGCTTCATCAAATTTCTCCTCTTTGATCAGGCGAAGAAACTTTTTGGACCCAGCCACATTCGTTCGTTCCCCAACATTGATGAAATTACTGTCTGGGGTAATCACCAAAGGCTCAAGGCCGGATAGCTTTAAATGTCTTGGTTTCTGGTTGCTCATATGGAAACGGCTAGTTTTCTTGGTTGATATTGTATTACCAAATCTGCTATGGCCTTTATATGTTCTGGGGTAGTTCCACAGCATCCACCAACAATGTTGACCAAACCTTTTTCTACATATTCCTTGATTTGGGAAGCCATTTCCTCCGGAGATTCGTCATATTCACCAAAAGCATTTGGTAACCCTGCATTTGGATGGGCAGAAACGCCGTAATCCGTTTTGGCCGACACTACTTCCAAATGCGGAACTAATTGTTTTGCACCCAAAGCGCAATTGAACCCTACGGAAAGAATGGGTATATGGGAAATGGAAATCAAAAATGCTTCCGCCGTTTGACCAGAAAGGGTCCGACCGGAAGCATCTGTAATGGTTCCACTAACCATTACAGGAACTTCAATATTTCTTTCTTCCTTTACCTCTTCAATAGCAAACAAAGCTGCTTTTGCGTTAAGGGTATCAAAAATGGTTTCTACCAAAAGGATGTCGGAACCTCCATCCAAAAGTGCTTCTACCTGCAATTTATATGCTTCTCTTAGTTCATCAAAAGAGACAGCTCTATATCCAGGGTCGTTTACATCAGGAGACATGCTGGCTGTTTTATTAGTTGGACCAATACTTCCAGCTACAAAACGAGGTTTATGGGGCTCTTTAGAGGTAAAATCGTCAGCAACTTCTTTAGCTATTCGAGCAGATTCATAATTGAGTTCATAAACTAACTCTTCCATATGGTAATCCGCCATAGCAATTGTTGTTCCTGAAAAAGTATTGGTTTCAACAATATCAGCTCCTGCTGCAAAGTACTTTCTGTGGACTTCAGCAATAGCTTCCGGCTGGGTCAAGGACAGTAAATCATTGTTTCCCTTTAAAGGATGTTCCCAATCTTTAAAGCGTTCGCCTCTAAAATCCTCTTCTTCGAACTTATAGCGTTGCAGCATGGTTCCCATGGCTCCATCCAATACCAAAATACGCTCTTGTAAAATTTCTTCTATATTCTTCATAACACAATTCCCCTAAATAAAGGGTTATATCTGGTATCAAGAAAAATGTAGGAATACGAAGGAAAATCTTCCTGTGTTATCCTTCCCAAACCGAGTTTGCGATGTGGGTAGAATTTAGCACCTTCTTTATAAGTTAAAGGGTTGCTAAGGCTTCGCAGGGTCCAATCCCTCCACCTTTCTTGATAACAATTTCAATCTTTAAATGAACTGGGGACAAAATAACCACACTTTATACTCAAAAGCAACTTAAATCCCCCTTTTTTTGATTCCCGTTTTTGTGGGAATGACAATTTTCGGAACTCCGATGCTTTGCATCGGGAGAATTCTTTTTAATTAAAACCTTCCAAAGTGGAACAGTGGAAGGTTTGACTAACTCAAATAACCTAAAAAAACTTTTAGACTATACTTTGCACCACTTCTTTTTTGGCTTCCTTTTTAGAACCGTCAAATCCGGTTACACCGCCAACCGTGGTATATTTCATAACAAATCGTTTATCAGGATTTATAATCTGGTAGGCATATTGACACATAACGGCCGCCTCATGGAATCCTGATAGAATGAGTTTTAATTTTCCTTCATAAGTATTTACATCCCCGATGGCAAAAACACCAGGTATATTGGTTTGATAATCTTTGGCATTGTTGACCTTGATGGCATTTTTCTCAATTTCTAAGCCCCAACTGCCAATAGGCCCTAATTTTGGTGAAAGTCCAAAAAGTGGGATAAAATTGTCCGTTTCCACATAGGTCTCTCCTTTTGCCTCATCATTATATTTAATGACAACTGCCTTTAACCCATCCTCACCATGCAATTCTTTTACCTCCGCTTCAGTATACAATTGAATTTTACCGAGTTTAGCCAATTCTGAAGCTTTTTCAACAGAATCCAAAGCACCCCTAAATTCATTTCTCCTATGTACAAGGGCCACCTCTGAAGCAACATCAGCTAAAAATATGGCCCAATCTAGAGCCGAATCTCCACCTCCGGCAATAACAACTTTTTTGTCTCGATATACTTCTGGGTCTTTAATGATGTAAGCTACGCCCTTATCTTCGAAATCACCTATATTGGAAATCAGTGGTTTTCTCGGTTCAAAAGAACCCAATCCACCTGCTATGACCACAACTGGAGCATGGTGTTTAGTCCCCTTATTTGTGGTGACGATAAAGGAACCGTCTTCTTGTTTTTCCAAAGTATCAGCTCTTTCACCTAAGGTGAATCCAGGTTCGAAAGGTTTGATTTGTTCCATTAACCTATCCACCAAATCACCGGCCAAAATCTCAGGATAGGCAGGAATATCATAAATGGGTTTCTTTGGATAGATTTCTGAACATTGGCCGCCAGGTTGTGGAAGCGCATCAATCAAATGCGTTTTCAGCTTTAACAATCCTGCTTCAAAAACCGTGAACAATCCGGTTGGTCCCGCTCCAATTATTAGTATATCTGTCTTGATCATAATCTTAGTTTAAGGGTCTCGACTGCTCCTTCGACAGCACTTCGACAAGCTCAGTGTGACAATGGTGACAGTTTAACCTGACATTTTAAATCTTTTCCGTTATCGCTTCTTCTTTTGTATAATTCTTTTGAATCTCTGCTATTTTTTGTCGATGGTTTACGACTTCGCCAATTACAATGATGGCCGGATTTGACAATTGCCGCACTTTAGCTTGATTTACAATTGTGGAAACAGTGCCAATTCCTATTTTTTCATCTGCTGTTGTTCCATTTTGAATAATGGCCACAGGAAGATTGGATTTTCCTTCTTTTTTAAAGAGTTCGGTAATCTCCACCAATTTTGACATTCCCATCAAAATCAGAACGGTTGCGTTGGATTTTGCCGCCAAAGCCACATCAGCAGATAATTTATGTTCTTTGGTTGTGCCCGTAATCACCCAAAAACTCTCCGTTGCACCTCTTTTGGTCACTGGAATATTCTGGGATGCCGGAACGGCTACTGAAGATGAAATTCCTGGAACAACCTCGACATCCAAACCATGTGATGCAGCATATTCCATTTCTTCGGCTCCTCTTCCAAAAACAAAAGGGTCGCCACCTTTTAACCGAACTACATGTTTGTTCAAACTTGCACGTTGCACAATCAACTCATTGATTTGGTCTTGTTGATAGGCATAGCATCCTTTCCGTTTACCCACAAAAATATGTTCGGCATTTGGCGCGTACTCCAATAGTTCAGAGTCAACAAGAGCATCGTACAACACAACATCTGCGCGTTGCAATGCCTTGATTCCCTTTAAGGTGATCAAATCCACATCCCCGGGGCCAGCCCCTACAACTGTCAATTTTCCGCTATACATGTGCCAGTTCCAATTTTCTATAGGCCTCCAATGTTTCCAAAACTTGTTTTGCATCTTCCAGATAGGAGTTTGCAAACTCTTTAGTTGGCTTATTTTTATTTAGCTGAAGTGCTATGTCTTCAAAACTGATCGCTAGATCAATTTTTCCGGTTTCAACATACAATCTGTCAAAATCCTTGATGATAGCAGCATGCGTATTTACCTTAACTTTTTCAGATGTTAAAAGCGCCTTGGCTGAGTTTACAATCGATTGATAGGAATAATAAATACTCGCTGCCCATTTTTCCTCAGTCAATGCTTCTTCTGCTTTTTCAATCTTCTCTTGACTTTCGAAAAACAAGGTTGCCACCAAATCCACAATCACACCGGCACATTCACCAATTCCAATCTCCTTTTTGTATTTTTCTTCAGTACCCCAATCAATAAAGTCTTCTTGGGTAAGATTTTCAATATTGGAAAGTGGCTTTAGGAACTCGTAGAAGTATTGTTCTCCTTTTTCCCAATAGTAATCCGCAAAGGAAGCCCCATTCCCATTTGCATTAAAATCATCCAGAATCAATCTGAGGGCTTGGGGGCCTCGCTTACTTGGGATTTTTACCACTTTATCAGCAAATCTGGCTTTTCCGTTTCCAAAATTTCCACCACCCAACAACACCTGAAGTGCCGGAGCCACTAATTTATCCTTGGTGCGGATTGACATTCCTTGGAACCCAATGTTTGCCATATTATGTTGTCCGCAAGCATTCATACATCCACTTATTTTGATAACCACATCGGGGTTGCTGATATATTGCGGATATTCAGCTTTTATAACACGTTCCAATTCCTCTGCAATTCCTGTACTGCTTGAAATACCCAAATTACAGGTATCAGTACCAGGACATGCCGTGATATCCAATGCTTTGTTGTAGCCTGCCTCGGCCAATCCTAATTTTTTTAGTTCCGAATAGAAAAAAGGAACTAATTCTTCTTTTACGTACGGAATCAGAATATTTTGGCGAAGCGATAAACGAATCTCGCCTGCAGCATATTCTTGAACCAATTTTGCCAATTTCCTTGCTTTATCGGTATAAAAATCCCCTAACAAGACCTTGATTCCGATAGCAACGTAGCCTTTTTGTTTTTGAGGTACCAGGTTGGTAGATTTCCATTGTTGGAACTCCTCATTTTCTTCAAGCTGAATAGAAGGAACTGCAACATTGGCAACCACAGGTTTTGGATAGCTTTCAAAATCTATGGGATAGGTTTGGATCGGAATGGCCAATTGCTCTTCCTCCAACAAAACTCTGAAACCTTCTAGGCCAATATCTTTCAACAAAAATTTCATACGGGCCTTGGCTCGACTTTTACGTTCTCCGTATCTGTCAAAAACACGGATTACACCCTCCATTAATGGGACAATTTTATCGGTAGGTAAGAAGCTGTACAATTCATCGGCATGACGGGGCTGCGAGCCCAATCCACCCGCTAACATAACTTTAAAACCTCTTTCTCCATTTTTGATTTTGGCGATGAAACCGAGATCGTGCATATAGGAAAGTCCCGTGTCAGCATCGCTGGACGAGAAGGAAACCTTAAATTTTCTTCCCATTTCCTGCCCGATCGGATTCCGAAGAAAATACTGAAAAACAGCATGGGCGTACGGTGAAACATCAAAAGGTTCATCAACGTCGATTCCCGCAGTTTCACTGGCCGTTACATTACGAACCGTATTTCCGCAAGCTTCACGGAGGGTAACATCATCTCGTTCCAATTCGGCCCAAAGCTCCGGGGTCCGGTCAAGATCCACATAGTGGATTTGAATATCCTGACGGGTGGTGATATGCAATCTTCCCCTAGAATATTCATCGGAAACATCGCAAATGCGCAACAACTGTTTTGAGGTTACCCTGCCATAAGGCAACTTGATACGCACCATCTGAACTCCCTGCTGACGCTGACCATAAACGCCACGAGCCAAACGCAGACTCCTGAATTTTTCTTCGTCCAATTCACCACCTTTAAACTGGCGAATCTTTCTTTCCAATTCAATGATGTCCTTTTCAACAATTGGACTTTCTATTT
Organism: Flagellimonas sp. 2504JD1-5; assembly: GCF_053618295.1. Classification (NCBI taxonomy): domain Bacteria; kingdom Pseudomonadati; phylum Bacteroidota; class Flavobacteriia; order Flavobacteriales; family Flavobacteriaceae; genus Flagellimonas; species Flagellimonas sp. 2504JD1-5. Next base: position 1,629,455 of record NZ_JBSIOU010000001.1, on the reverse strand, counting down.
CTGTTCTAAAGCTTCTCATTATTCTATTTTTCCTATCTGGTTAATAGATTTAATTCACGACTATATTATCACCTTTACATTTTGGTATGGTTTCTCCTTAATTTATGAAACCAACACCTGCAGTGGTATTTGTTCTACTGTCAACAATTATAAAGGAACCGTTTGTACGATGGTCTTTGAACCGATCGTAAAAAATAGGTTTGTTCAGTTTCAATCTCACCTTGGCAATATCATTCATCTGTAAGGTTGAAACGTTTTCTTCAATCCCTGAATAATCAGGATGAATCTTGTACTCAATGACATCAATTTTTGCCAATACTTTATTTACTCCATGCTGTACCACATATTTGCCGCCTGTGGTCAAGTTATCAGCATCCATCCAAGAAATTGTGGCGGTAATTTGCTTGTCGATTGTGGGCAAATCACCCGCCTTGACCAACATATCCCCCCTACTTACATTGACCTCATCTTCCAAGGTAATGGTCACAGATGACCTTCTTGTTGCGGTTTGGTATTCTTTATCGTAAAAATAAATGTTCTTGATCTTGCTTCTGGTCATTGATGGTAGTACCACAACTTCATCGCCAACACTAAGTTCACCACCATATACTTTTCCAGCAAATCCACGAAAATCATGGAATTCTTCAGTTTTCGGTCGAACCACATATTGGACAGGGAACCTTGGAGTTCCCACATTGGACACTGCGGCCAAATCTAAACTTTCCAGGTGTTCCAGTATGGTCTCGCCATTGTACCACGGTGTATTTTTGGATTTCTCTACAACATTATCTCCCTTCAATGCGCTAATGGGGATAAAAGTGATTTTTTGATCTGCGTAATCCCGCTTGCTCATCAATTGCTCAAAGTCAGCTTTAATGGCATTGTATTTTTCCTCAGAAAAATCTACCAAATCCATTTTGTTGACAGCTACAATCACCTCTTTAACGCGAAGTAGATTGTTGATGAAAAAGTGACGGTTTGTTTGTTCAATCACGCCCTTTCTAGCGTCAATTAATATAATTGCGGCTTGAGAAGTAGACGCTCCTGTAACCATGTTTCTGGTATATTCCACATGACCTGGCGTGTCGGCTATGATATAACTTTTCTTTGCAGTTGAAAAATATATGTGAGCAACGTCAATGGTAATTCCCTGTTCTCTTTCAGCCACCAAACCATCAGTAGCTAAGGAAAAATCGAGGTAGTCGTACCCTTTTTGTTTACTGGTCCTTTCAATGGCCTCCAATTTATCGTCGGTCAACGATTTGGTGTCGTACAACAGTCGTCCAATCAAGGTACTTTTACCATCATCTACACTTCCTGCTGTTGCTATTTTTAGTACTTCCAATGTTTTTTGTTTTATTCTTATTGGATTCCCGCCTACGCGGGAATGACAAATTGATTTAGAAATATCCTTGTTGTTTACGTTTTTCCATTGCGGCTTCGGAACGTTTGTCATCAATTCGTGCTCCCCGTTCCGAAATTTTAGATTCCCTTATCTCGGCCACCACCTTTTCAATAGAATCTGCATAAGATTCAACAGCAGCGGTACAAGACATATCACCTACGGTACGAAAACGAACCATTCGTTCTTCAACCACCTCATCGTCCGCTCTAAATACTACTCCATCTTCTGCCGACCAAATCAATCCATCTCTCAAAAAGATGTTTCTTTTATGTGCAAAATAGATGGAAGGAATCTCAATATTTTCCTTTTCAATGTAGCTCCAAACGTCCAGCTCCGTCCAGTTACTGATAGGGAAAACACGGACATTTTGTCCCATTTCAATTTCACCGTTCAACATATCAAACAACTCGGGGCGCTGGTTCTTTTCATCCCATTGACCAAAATCATCACGAACTGAAAAAATACGCTCTTTGGCACGTGCTTTTTCTTCGTCCCTACGCGCCCCACCTATACATGCATCAAACTTGAATTCTTCAATGGCATCAAGCAAAGTAGTGGTCTGCAGCATATTTCTGCTGGCATATTTTCCAGTTTCCTCAACCACTTTACCTTGATCTATGGAATCTTGGACATTTCTCACAATGAGTTCAACTCCTAATTCTTCGACCAATTTATCCCGAAACTCAATGGTTTCAGGGAAATTATGTCCCGTATCGATATGCATTAGGGGGAATGGAATTTTTGCAGGCCAAAAGGCTTTTTGTGCCAATCTCACCAATGTTATGGAATCCTTTCCTCCTGAAAACAATAAAACGGGTTTTTCAAACTGGGCCGCAACCTCACGCATGATATAAATGGCCTCATGCTCCAACGCATTGGCCTTTGGTCTTTTTTCCAAGTCCAATAGTTCTGGTTTTTGTATTTCTTCTAAAAGTGTGCTCAAATCTTTATCTATTAGACCTCTCGACTGTTCTCTCAACAACACTTCGACAGGCTCAGTGTGACATTATTTATGTGTGTAATCCACATTCCCGGTTTTCCAAAACCTTGGTGGGGTCAAAATATTTATGTTCGTTAGGTAAACTACGTTCGTTTAAATAGGCATCCAATTGGGTATCGCTCCAGTAATAGAATGGGCTTACTTTAAGTACTCCATCCTTACCCAAACTCAATACGTCCAATGAATCTCTATGTGCGGTTTGCCCTTTACGTAAATTGGTAAACCAAACGTCTGGCTTATGCTCTTCCATAGCCCTTTTAAATGGTTCCAATTTTACTTGCTCCGTAAAAGTGGCGTGCAAGGGGTCATCAATTTGTGGAATTCCCATTACGGCATCTCGATGTGCAGCCGTTTGTTTGGGCACGAACAATTTGATGTTCAATCCAAGCCTGGAAATCAATTCTTCGGCATGCTTGTATGTATTGGGAGTATTGTAACCCGTATCGCACCAAATCACAGGAATGTCTTTGTTCACATCGGTAACGGCATGAAGTATTGCTACTTCGTACGGGCGAAAGTTTGTGGTCACCACAGGGGATTTCCCATTGGCTATGGCCCAAGAAATTATCTCTTGGGGGTCAATTCCCTTAAAATGCTTGTTCAGTTTCGCTATGCTTTCTTGTGAAAATGCCATGATATCTATTTTTTACCTGCCCCAGCCTATCTTGTTCCAGATTCTTTCATGGAAGAAGTAAAGAATCATCTTGGTAACAAAATCTATAGAGGCTATAGACGCTGCCAAGACCACTTCTTCAACAAAAAAATAGGAGATTATCAATGTGTCCAAAGTTCCGATAACTCTCCAGCTAACGGCTTTGGCAATACTACGAATGGGTCTTTCAGAATTCTTATCCTTTTCAAAGGATGTCTTGGTTTCTTTGGAATTCAGTATTAATTGGTCTGCTATCATAATATTATCCTATCGATTTACTAGGAAATACAAACATAGACGTTTTATTTTAATCGAATCGTTAAAAACCACATAAAATTACTATTACCCTATCGTTTTTATAGATTTTAAAGGTTGAAGGGAAGAATTTTATGGATTTATTGATCTTGAAGGGAAAATACTATTGAATTTTAATTAGGAAATCAAATCGGCCAATGTATTGTTACGATAGACTTCCAAAGCGCTATCTCGTATTTGAAGCATCAATTTGTTTACGGAACATTTGTTTTCATCGGGGCAATCGTCACACTTTTCGTAGAAATTGAGACTTACGCATGGGACCATTGCAATTGGACCTTCCAACACCCGCATTACAGCAGTCATTAAAATATCTTCAGGTTCCTTAATCAGATAATAGCCGCCACCCTTTCCTTTTTTTGATCCCAAAAATCCATTTCGTCTTAAGGTAAGTAAAATGCTTTCCAAAAACTTTTGGGAGATGTTCTCGTGTTTGGCGATTTCGGCAATTTGAACAGGTTCACGTGTTTCCAGCGAAGCTAGATAAGTCAGTGCTTTTAAACCGTATTTTGTCTTCTTGGAGAGCATCTCACGAAGATAGCGAAATTTAACAATTGACTGTTCTAATTTGGGTGAAAGTCAAGAATAGTCAGCTCAATGCCTGTTCAACATCGGCTATGATATCATCAATATGTTCCAAGCCAACAGAAATCCGAACCATACCATCTGAGATTCCCACCGATTTTCGTTCTTCAACGGTCAGTTTACCGTGTGTTGTTGATGCTGGGTGGGTGACAATGCTACGAGAATCTCCAAGATTCGCTGATAGTGATAACATTTTCACCGAGTCAAAGAATTTTCTTCCTGCTTCGAGGCCTCCCTTTACTTCAAAAGCCACCACACAACCTCCTGCTTTCATCTGTTTTTTTGCAATCTCATATTTAGGGTGCGATTTCAAAAAAGGATATTTCACCCATTGAATCTTGGGATGACTTTCCAAATAAGTTGCCATTTGCAATGCATTTGCACAATGTCTATCAACCCTTAATGCCAAAGTTTCTAAACTTTTGGACAATACCCAGGCATTAAATGGGGAAAGTGAAGGTCCCGTAATTCTGGAAAATCGATAGATTTTATCCACAAGATCCTCATTTCCAACTGTAATTCCAGCCAACACCCGTCCTTGTCCATCCATTAGCTTTGTTCCAGAATGAATTACCAAATCGGCACCAAACTTAATGGGCTGTTGCAAATATGGGGAAGCAAAGCAATTATCTATGATAAAGATTAGATTATGCTTTTTGGCTATATTCCCCAACACTTCCAAATCCAAAACATCCACGCCTGGATTTGTCGGGGATTCTGCATAAATGATTTTAGTTTTATCGGTAATCAAATCTTCGACCACATCCAAATCATTGATGTTGAAATAGCTGGTAGTGATATCCCATTTTGGGAAAAACTGAGTGAACAGTGTATGGGTTGACCCAAAAATACTTCTGCACGAAACAATATGATCTCCACTTTCCAATAGCGCAGCAAAAGTTCCATAGACCGCAGCCATTCCTGATGCAAAGGCGAAACCACTTTCGGCTCCTTCCATTTTACAGACTTTATCTATGAATTCGGACGAGTTTGGATTAGAATATCTAGAATAGATATTTCTATCCTTTTCTTCTGCAAATGAAGCTCTCATATCCTCGGCATCTTCAAAAACAAAGCTTGAGGTCAGGTACATGGGACTCGAATGTTCCAAGAATTGGGTACGCTCTATTTGTGTGCGGATTGCTTCTGTTTCAAAATTTCGTTGCTTGTTCTCTTTCATAAAAAACACCCCTAAAGTCCCCTCAAGGGGACAATTATTATTCTATATTTTTTTGTTCGGTGGCTGAGCGTAGTCGAAGCCACATTATTCTTTCTCTTTAAAATATCTAAAGTGCGTTTCGTTCTTGCATTCGGCTAAACTAGGGAGAGTTTCAAACTCTCCATTTATAAGTGCTTCTTTTTTAGCTCTAGTCCAACCCTGAATTTGTTTCTCTCTATAAAATGCTGAATCAATCCTCAAGTATTCTTCCAAATAAACCAGCTTCACAGGCAATCTTTTTTTAGTATGATTTGCCCCTCTTCCATCACGATGCTCATTCAATCGTTTATCCAATTCCACCGCACTCCCCATATAATAGCTTCCATCTGAGCATTCCAATATATAGACATATCCTTTCATGCATACTTCATTGTGGCTTCGACTACGCTCAGCCACCAAAACCGACCATAGTTGGTTTGCACCTGAGTAAAAGGGTAACTGAGCGTAGTCGAAGTTATATTTTTTCTGCTATTCTTAAAATATCACCAAAAACCCCTCTCGCTGTAACCGCAGCACCTGCACCAGCCCCCTGGATCACCAAAGGATTTTCCCCATATGACTCGGTATAAATCTCAATGATGGAATCTGAACCACTTACCTGCCCCAACGCACTTTCTTTTGGTACGGAAACCAATTTCACATCCAGAATTCCCTTGTCTTTTTGTAAATCCCCGTGTAAGTCTCCAATGTATCGCAACACATGACCTTCTTTCTGAGCTTTCTTTATTTTTCCAAACACCTCATCCATCACTGAGATTTGACCTTTAAATTCATCAAAATCCAGGGATTGTATTTCCTTAGGAATTAAGTTTTCAACCTGGATATCATCAAACTCATTATGTAAATCGAGTTCGCGAGCCAAAATCAACAGTTTTCTTCCCACATCATTTCCAGATAGATCTTCACGCGGGTCCGGTTCTGTGAAGCCTTTTTTCATAGCCTCTTTCACAATGTCGGAAAATGGGATTTCTTGTTCTGAAAAAGTATTGAAAATATAACTCAATGATCCTGAAAACACCCCTTTGATCCTGGTTATGTTCTCACCGGATAAATGAAGTAGTTTTATGGTATCGATAAGCGGAAGTCCTGCACCAACATTCGTTTCGTAGAGATACTGTTTTTGATTTTTCTCCAAATGTTTACGAATGGATTTATAGTAATCAAAGCCTAAAGTATTTGCTATTTTATTCGAAGAAACCAAATCGAATCCACTATCGATAAGCTTTTCATAGTTGGCTACAAAAGCTTCACTTGCCGTATTATCTACCGCGATCAAATTTTCCAAATGATTTGCCTTAGCAAACTCAATTACTTCTTCTATTTGGTAGGTAATCCCATTTTTGTCCAAATCCTTTTCCCAGTTTTTTGATACTCCCTGGGCATTCAACACCACTTTTCTGGAATTGGATACGGCAAAAACCCTTAGATCAATATCTTTTCTATTTTCAATGTTGACTTTGGAATCCAAAATTTGGTCAATTAAAGTCCCTCCTACATTACCATGTCCAAAAATAGCAAGGTTTACTTTTTTGGCTATTCCGAAAATCTGACCATGCACTACATTAATAGCTTTGTGCAAATCTGATTTCTTCAATACCAAGCTCACATTTTTACCAGTTACGGTATTGTTAAAAAGTAACGGGACCACCTGATTTTTAACCAGGGCATTAAATGGTTTATGAAAAGTACTCAAGTCCATTCCCACAATGGAAATAACCGAAACATCGTTAACAACGGTAATTTGGTTTACATCATGGGAAGAATAGTCCGTTTCAAACTCTAAATCGAGTACTTTTTTTGCTTTTTGGGCTTCTTTGGAGTCCACCACCAAACCAATTCCTCGTTCAGAAGAGCCCTGGGAAATAATTCCAACATTAATGTTATTCTGACCAAGTGCTTTAAAAATCCGCGCATCTATTCCAACTTTACCCAAAAGTCCTCTTCCTTCCAGATTTATTAAGGCAACGTTCTCTAAAACAGACAAAGATTTAATTCCTCCGTTATCTGTTTTAGGACCAATCAATGTTCCTTGGTTGTCGTCATTAAAAGTATTTAGAATTCGTAGGGGAATGTTTTTCTCTATTAAGGGGATGATGGTCTTTGCATGCAAAATAGTCGCTCCAAAATTGGCCAATTCGTTGGCTTCGGCATAGGAGATGACATCGATAAGTTTGGCGTCAGACACCAAATCAGGATTAGCAGTATAAATCCCATCAACATGGGTATAGTTGAGCAACTCCGCGGCATCCAAGAAATTGGCAAGCAAGGCGGCAGAATAATTGGTGCCATTTCTTCCCAAAGTTGTGGTCTCCCCTTCACTATTGGAAGCAATAAAACCGGTCACGATAGGAATTGCATCTGATTCCAGATTTTTAAAAGAACGAATAACATTTTCTTTAGAAATACTCTCATCCACCTCAGCGTTGGTAAAAGTGTCATCCGTTTTAATCAAAGATCTTGAATCAACCAATTGTGCTTTTATTCCTGATTCTGTTAACGAAGAGGTGACCATTTTTCCAGAAATCAGCTCTCCGTAGGCCATGAGTTCGTCCTTGGTTTTTGAGCTGTAATCTCCGGTAAGTGACACCCCTTTTAAAATCTTTTCTACAGCTTTTAATTCATCAGAAATTATTGAAGGATTCGACAGGCCCTGCGTTTGATAACTTTTAAACAGTTTGAATTCTTCTTGAAAATCTTCGCTGTTTACTGCTGTTTTAAGCATGGATTCCAATTGGTCGGTAGCTTTTCCTCGTGCTGAAAGTACCACTGCGAAATGCTCCTTTTCTTGGGCTTTATTGGAAATAATTTTGAGGACACGTTCTATCCCCTCTCCGTTTGCCAAGGATTTCCCTCCAAACTTGAGAATTTTGATACGTTCCGATTTTCCATTTTTCTGGAATACCGGTTCCAAGAGTTTTTCCAATTGCTCAAATTCCATTAAAAACGCATCATGGCCATGTAAAGATTGTACTTCACCATAGGTGACATTGGTATTTACATGCGCCAACCGCCTAAAGGTTTCTTTGTTTTCTTCAGCCGTAAAGAACAGATCTGAATTGACCCCAATAATATGAATCTTGGTATCGCTTCTTTGAAGCGCATTGAATGCTTCATCTCCATTTCTTGTAATGTCGATGGTCTTCAATAACTGATTCATCAGTTTATATGCGGATAGCTGAAAGCGTTCTTGCAGCTTTTTTCCATGATGCATCAACCAGCTCTCTACATTGAAAACCTGAAGCTCTTCATTGGTGCTTCGCTTAAATCTTTCTTTAAACGATTCCGGGGTCCGATAACATAACATCGCATGCATCCGAGCATCATGAACAGGTTGTTTTGAATTGATTAAAAATTGTTCCTGTATCTGGCAATTAGCAATCAACCAATCGGTAGACTTCCAATCAGAAGCCACTGGAATCAGATGCTCTGTAATATTGGGATTTAAGGCAGTCATTTCCCATGCGATTCCACCACCCAACGAGCCACCAATAATAGCAAATAAACGGTCTATTTTCAGCTGTTGTAATCCTTCAAGAAAGATTCGGGCGATATCTCCTGCAACAAAATCCTTATAATTTTCAATCACAAAACCATCGTATCCATTTCCCGGGATGTTGAAAGCCAAAATGGTATACTTATCTGTATCAATACTTTTGTGCTTTCCAATGATATCGGACCACCAACCAGACTCTCCAGTAACGTTGGAATTGCCCGTTAAAGCGTGGTTCACCAATACAATTGGAGCAGTGTGTAATTCCTTTCCAAAAACTTGGTAGGATAACTGCACATCTTGGGAAAAACCGCTTATGGTCTCGAAATTCTTTATTTCAGTTTTGTGGAGCATATTTAACTTTTGCTCCTTCTCCCCTGGGAGAAGGTTGGGATAAGGGGTTTACCTCGTCTTAATCCTCTCCTCAAAAGGAGAGGAAACCTATTATTAACCTCTATTCGTGAACTACTGATTTATCGATAGCAGCAAACGCTTGTTCCAAATCGGATTTTAAATCGGACAAATCTTCCAGCCCTACTGACAAACGAATTAAATCCTTGGTCACACCAGTAGATTCTTGTTGGGCATCATCCAATTGTTGATGTGTTGTGCTCGCTGGATGAATTATCAGTGATTTGGTATCACCAATATTGGCCAATAAGGAAAATATCTTGGTTTCATCGGCTATTTTTTTGGCAGATTCAAATCCTCCTTTTACACCAAAAGTGACAATACTACTCTGTCCCTTTGGTAAATATTCATCCGATAATGCTTTATACTTGCTTGATTCCAGCCCTGGATAATTAACCCAAGTGACCTCATCTCTATTTTCTAACCATTGTGCCAAGGCCAAAGCATTTTCGCTATGTTTTCTCATACGGATTTCCAAAGTTTCCAAGCCCTGGATAATCTGAAAAGCATTGAATGGGCTTAAACATGCCCCATGATCTCGTAGACCTTCAATCCTAACTTTAGCAATGAATGCTGCTGGACCAAGTGCATCGTGATAAACCAGTCCGTGGTACCCTGGAGATGGTTCGGTAAATTCAGGGAATTTCCCATTTGCCCAATCAAATGTTCCTGCATCAATTATTGCTCCACCCAATGCCGTTCCGTTTCCGTTGATATATTTTGTCAAGGAATGGATTACAATATTGGCCCCATGCTCAATGGGATTTAACAAAGCCGGAGAAGCTACCGTGTTATCTACTATAAAAGGAATTTTTGCTGTTTTTGCCTCTTTAGAAATCGCCTTAAGATCCAAAACATCCAATTTGGGATTCCCTAACGATTCCACAAAAATTGCACGGGTATTTTCTTGAACGGCTTTTCCAAAATTGGACGGATCAGAAGGGTCTACAAAAGTAGTTGTGATGCCTAAACGAGGTAGGGTCACGTTAAACAGGTTGTAGGTCCCTCCATAAAGGCTATTAGAGGAAACAATATGGTCGCCTGCTTTTAGCAATACCAATAAGGCCGTATTTACAGCTCCAGTCCCCGAAGAAGTCACCACAGATGCAATCCCACCTTCCAAGGCAGCCAAGCGCTGCTCTAAAATGTCATTGGTCGGATTATTGATTCGGGTATATATATTTCCGAATTCTGCCAATGAAAAAAGATTGGCCGCATGATCAGCATTGTTGAATACATATGCCGTGCTTTGATAAATGGGCACAGCTCTAGTTCCTCCATTGACGGTAACATCGTGGCCTGCATGCAAAGCATTGGTTGAAAATTTTTGATCACTCATGATTTTTTGCTTTTAATTAAACTATTCTGTTTTTGGATTCCCACTTCCGTGGGAATAACATCGTTTTTAAAATGAATTTTAAAAACACAAAAAAGCCAAACCCTGCTCGACCTTTAGGTCGATAGGAAAAATCAAAAAGTTATAAGAAAGTGAAACCAAATTAAATTTGGTTGTTGTTATCTATTCCCAAATGGGATAGAATTTAGCACCTTCTTGACATTGGAAGTCAAGGGTTGCTAAGGCTTCATAGGGTCTATTCCCTCCACCTTTCTTGATAACTATTCAATACGTGTTTGAACTTGTGAGGACAAATATAAAGGCAGAATTTTTTAAAATCCTAATCTTTTACGAAAAATTCACAAAAGCTGACGCTTTTATAAAACTAAAACACTTCAATCAAAGTTGTAACCAATCGGCCTCCATGATTTGGAGAATTCTGAGACAACAGCTGTTTTGACTCCTTTACTTTTAAATGAAATGGGGTTTTGCATAAATCCACGCCACTTTGTTTTTTTAATCGAATTCCTTGACCGGAGATAATATCAATATTGGGAACAAAATAACCGTGCGGCAAATGTTCGGTTAGAACAACATATTTAAAGTTGCAAAGCTTATCTACTATACTTTTGATTTCTGAATTGGACAAATGTTGTAATACCTGCCTTAAAATAGCACAATCCGCCATAGGTAGGTTATCTTTTGCTATATCCAAACAATGGAATTCCAAATTTGGGTACTGGAATTTGGTTTTGTTGAAGTTTATCAACTCTTCAACAATATCCACGGCAATATATTTTTTGGTATGCTCAACCAATGCCTTGCCAATGTTGAAATCTCCACAACCTAAATCAAGAATGGTCAATGGTTTTGCGAAGGATTTTAAAAATGATTGCAGTGTATGAATATATGGATTGACCAATTCAGGCTGATGTGACCCGTCACCAGAATAAAAATCAGAACCATTATCCCCCCAAAGTTTGGCCTTATAAATTTGGTCCATAGCAGCCTTCGTGGCCCATGGTTTTTTCATTTTCTTAGCTGAACTTAGTTTCATTTTAAGACCGAAAACTCAATGCTTGAGTCCGTAAAAACTGTATGGGTCTGGGTTTTAAAATCTTCTTCATCTGCCTTGAAGATATTGTCCACATAGGTTTGTGGATTCAAATCAATTAAGGGAAACCAAGTGCTCTGAACCTGAATCTGTAGCTTATGTCCTTTTTTGATTGTGTGGAAGACATCTTGTAATTTGATGCTCACGTCCGTTTTTTTATTAGGGGTAAAAGGCTCAGGTTTGGAAAAACTGTTTCTAAACCGCCCACGCAACACCTCACTACGAACCATAAGGTGATAGTTGGACATTTTTAAATGGTCCTGCATTTCTTCATTGGTTTCAACATCGTCTGGATGTACATCGATGACCTTTACAATCCAATCTGCTGCGGTACCCGTAGTGGCCACTTTTAAGTTGGCCATTATATCCCCAGCTAGGGTCAGGTCTTCTTCCATAACCTCCGTTTCAAAAACAAGCACATCTGACCTTCGAGCCGCGAAGCGTTGATCATCTGTCATGTATTTTCTGGGCGTAAATACGGTTTTTACGTCTTCGGAATACGGAACCGGCTTTTTAATGTCACTTATAAATTGAATTCCAGAAATCTCTCCATTTTTAGAAGTCAGTTTTTGATCATCTGAAAGGAACATGGTTTCTTTTTCAACGCCCTTGGGGGGCCAAGAGTCATATGTTTTCCACTCTTTGCGTCCAGAATCAAAAACATAAGCTTCGGGAAGTCCACTGTTAGCGCCTCCATCTCCTTTTAAAAAGTGATTAAAAAACTTTGTTTCAATGTTGTCCTGATAGAATTCTGAAATGGAATCCCCGAAGTAATAGTTTCCTACCAAACTTCTTCCATTTCGTCTTGACCAACGTCCGTGATCCCACGGTCCAAAGACTATGGTATTGTAACCTTCGGTATGTTTTTCAATGTTTTTATAGGTTTCCAACGGTCCGTATAAGTCCTCTGCATCGAACCATCCCCCAACGATCATAGTTGCTACATGCGATTTAGATTTATTCAAATGCTGAATCAACCCTCTACTTTGCCATAATTCATCATAATTTGGATGCTCCTTTAATTCATTCCAGAAATAATCATCGGTAACCCCATCTGGTCGCATAGTGGGGGTGTCAACGGTTTCATATTCAAAAAAGGAATTTAAATTTTTTAATGGCCCAGCATCCAAAAAGAACTGGTATTGATCTTCCGTTTGTAAATCAGGAAACATATACCATGCGGTGTCTATAGGTTGATCGTTATTAGGTCTTGGAGTACCAAAAAGCGAAGTAGCTTTGAAATAACTCAACAAATAGGCACCATTATGATGGAAGTCATCAAAAAAGAAATCCCCAATACAGGCTTGTGGTGAGGCTGCTTTTAAGGCTGGATGGGCGTCAATAGTCGCATAAGTAGCATAAAATCCTGGATACGAAATACCCCATACACCAACTCGTCCGTTATTGTTTTCGACATTGTTCACCAGCCATTCGATAGTATCATAGGTATCCGAACTTTCATCTACATCTTGATCTGAAGTCTTATTCGGAATATAGGCTCGCATGTTTTCATAATGTCCCTCGCTCAACCATCTACCACGAACATCTTGATATACAATAATATTCCCTTCTTTCATTAAATGAATGTTGGGCCCAATCTGCTTTCTAAAGTTTTCTTCACCATAAGGTCTTGAGCTATAGGGTGTACGCTGCATTAAAATAGGATACTCCTTCGAAGTGTCTTTTGGAGAATAAATTGTGGTGTGCAGTGTAATTCCATCCCGCATCTCAATATTTACTTCTTTTTTGGTGTAGTTGTCAGCAACGTAAGTATCTTCTTGCTGAACTTCTTTTTTAACCGTTTTTTTGCAGGAGGAGATGGCCAATGTCAAAACGAACATCAGCAACAAGGGACGAAGTACTATTTTCATCTTAAAGAAATTTTGATTGACGCCTAAAACTACAAAGAAATCTCTTTCTAAAAAGATTCTTTTTCCTTCTCCCTAATTATCAAAAATCAAACAAAGAACGTTAAAGTCCGAATGCTTTCTTTACCGTATCAACACTATCCAATTTTTCCCAAGTGAACAATTCCACTTCTTTTTCAACTCTTCCATTATAGGGAGATTCAAAAACCTTGGATATTTTTTGAGGTTGTTTTCCCATATGGCCGTAGGCAGCTGTTTCCAGATAAATGGGATTCCTCAATTTAAGGCGTTCTTCTATGGCAAAGGGACGCATGTCGAACAATTGCGATGTTTTTTCTGCAATTTCCCCATCTGAAAGTTCTATGTTGGATGTACCAAAGGTATCCACAAAAATAGAAGTTGGTTCCACTACTCCGATTGCATAACTTACCTGTACCAAAATCTCGTCGGCTATACCAGCAGCAACCAAATTCTTAGCCACATGTCGTGCGGCATAAGCTGCGCTTCTGTCCACTTTACTTGGATCTTTTCCGCTAAAGGCACCACCACCGTGGGCGCCTTTTCCTCCGTAGGTGTCAACAATAATTTTTCGCCCCGTTAGACCTGTATCACCATGTGGCCCTCCAATGACAAATTTACCTGTAGGGTTGATGTGGTATTTAATCTTATCATTGAAAAGTTGTTGAATGGATTCTGGCAACAATTTTTTTACTTCAGGAATCAAAATGGAGATAATATCCTTCTTAATTTTTGCCAACATCTTTTCGTCAGAATCAAAATCATCATGCTGGGTAGACACCACGATAGTGTCGATACGCTGTGGCACATTGTCATCGGAATATTCTATGGTCACCTGGGCTTTGGCATCTGGTCTTAAGTATGGAATTCTTGTTCCTTCACGTCGCAAATCTGCCAGCACTTGAAGAATCTTGTGTGAAATATCCAATGCCAAAGGCATATAATTTTCAGTCTCTTTGGTGGCATAGCCGAACATCATCCCTTGATCACCTGCTCCCTGTTCTTCCTTGCTCCCCCTATCAACCCCTTGATTAATATCTTGGGATTGTTCATGGATCAACGAAATCACGCCACAGGAATCCCCACTAAACTGATACTCCCCTTTGGTGTATCCTATTTTGTTGATTACATCTCTGGCAATATGCTGTACATCAAGATAGGTGTCACTTTTTACCTCTCCGGCTAAAATAACTTGGCCTGTAGTTACCAAGGTTTCGCAAGCCACCTTGCTTTCAGGATCAAAGGCTAAAAAATTATCTAAAAGGGCGTCGCTAATTTGGTCGGCTATTTTGTCGGGATGTCCTTCGCTAACGGATTCTGATGTAAACAGATATGGCATGTATTTCTATTTTAAATGGAGAGATTTGACGGGACAGTCCAAAAAAGTTTACACCTTTTTAGCATTTTTGTTTCTGCTGGATTCAGTTCAGCATCTGAGGTTGCAAGCAGTCAAATCTTTCCTCAATAATCGAGGGCTAAAATATGAAAATGTTTTGTCTTAAAAACCTAATATTTTTAAAAACCCGATACCAATAATAAACCGTTTATCCGTATTTTGCTGTCCGACTAATTTAGAAATCATGAAAAACAAAGCTTTACTTTCCATCCTCCTATTCTCATTTACATTCCTAGCCATTGGGCAAGACAAAAAGGACGAAAAAAAATGGGATGTCTCCAACCCTTATACCGATTGGAAGATCAATGAAGTTGATTTATCCACCGATGAAGGCACATGGATGAACCTTGATGTAAGTCCTGATGGCAAACAAATCGCTTTTGATATGTTGGGAGATATTTACATCATGTCCATTTCAGGTGGAAATGCCAAGGCTTTGCGCTCAGGATTGCCTTTTGAAGTTCAACCTCGTTTTAGTCCTGACGGGAAAAGAATAAGCTTCACTTCTGATGCTGGCGGCGGAGACAACATTTGGGTGATGGATGTTGATGGCAACAATGCGGAACAGATTACCAAAGAAAACTTCAGGTTGTTGAATAATGCTGTATGGACACCGGATGGGAACCACTTAATAGCCAGAAAACACTTTACCTCACAACGATCTTTAGGTGCCGGGGAAATGTGGCAATACCATATCACAGGAGGAAGTGGCTTAAAGTTGACAAAAAGAAAAAATGACCAACAGGACGTCAACGAACCTTCGGTTTCGAGCGATGGAAAATACCTTTACTACTGTGAGGACATGTATCCGGGTGGTTTCTTTCAATACAACAAGGATCCAAATGCTCAGATTTATGCCATCAAACGTTATGATTTCGAAACTGGCAAGACCATTACAATTACTGGAGGTCCAGGAAGTGCTTCGAGACCAACAGTGTCTCCAGACAATAAAAAGTTGGCATTTGTAAAACGAGTTCGAACTAAAACCGTTTTGTTTATCCATGATTTGGAAACTGGTGAAGAGTGGCCCATTTATGATGCGCTGAACAAGGATCAGATGGAAGCTTGGGCCATTTTTGGTACCTATCCCAATTTCAGCTGGATGCCAAATGGTGCTGAAATTGTTTTTTGGGCTGGAGGTAAAATTCAAAAAATTAATGTTGCCAGCCTTCAAGTTGAAGCAATCCCTTTCCAGGTTGATACAAAAATCAAAATTGCTGAGACACATCGAGTGCAACATCAGGTAGATGCTGACGAGTTTACCGCCAAGGTCATTCGACATGTAAAAACTTCTCCGGATGGAAAAAGAATCGTTTTCAGTGCTTTAGGTCATCTGTGGACCAAAACATTACCTAATGGTAAACCCAAACGCTTAACGGACAGTAAAGATTTGGAATTTGAACCTTCTTTCTCCCCAGATGGAAAAGAGATTGTATATGTATCTTGGGATGATGAGCAATTGGGAGCAATCCATAAGGTTTCATCCAGCGGAGGTAAATCAACAAAATTGACCTTAAAAAAAGGTATTTATCGCTTCCCCTCTTTTTCCAATAATGGCAAACACATCGTTTATGGTAAGCAAAGTGGAAGCAATGACCAAGGGCGAACATTCAGCAAAGAACCAGGAATTTATACCATGTCAACCAATGGAAATTCTATCAAAAAACTCACAGAAAATGGGTTGACGCCAACATTCAGTGCTGATGATCTTCGTATCTTCTTTCAAACTGGGGGAAAATTCTTTGGATCATTGATCAAGGAACTCAAAAGTGTAGATTTGAATGGGAAGGACGAACGAACTCATTTTAAGTCCAAATATGCCAATCATATTGTGCCATCACCCGATAACAAATGGTTGTTGTTTTCCAATTTGCACAAAGCTTATGTAGCTCCGATGACAATGACCGGTCAAACTGTGGAGTTCGACCCAAAAAGCAAAGCTTTTCCAGTCACTCAAGTAGCAAAAGATGCGGGTTACAGTCTTCATTGGTCCAACAACAGTAAAAAACTACATTGGACTTTGGGCAGTGAATACTTCTCAAACGATGTGAATCAAAGATTCACTTACCTTAAAAATTCTCCAGACAGCATTCCTCCTATAACCGAAAAAGGAATCGAGGTAGGACTGGTCACCAAAACAGATAGACCCAAAGGTCGCATTGCATTTACCAATGCTAGAATCATTACCATGGAAAATGATGAAGTCCTTGAAAATGCCACCATCGTTATCAACGACAATAAAATTGAAAGCATTGGTGCTTCTTCGGAAATCACCATTCCCTCAAATACTGAAGTAATTGATGTCAAAGGTAAAACCATAATGCCCGGTATTGTGGATGCCCATGCACATATTGGGGCCTTCAGAGCTGGATTGAACACTAAAAAACATTGGCAACTATATGCCAATCTTGCCTTTGGTGTTACTACAGCACATGATCCTTCTGCCAACAGTGAAACGGTTTTTGGTCTTTCAGAATTGGTGAAAAGTGGTGAAATGGTGGGTCCTAGAATCTATTCTACCGGATTCATCCTTTACGGAGCTGATGGGGATTTTAAGGCGGTGGTCAACAGTTTGGATGATGCGCGTTCCGCTATCCGAAGAACAAAGGCTTTTGGAGCTACCTCAGTAAAAAGTTACAATCAACCTCGACGAGAACAGCGGCAACAAGTAATGCAAGCAGCAAAAGAATTGGAGGTTAATGTTGTGCCTGAAGGTGGATCCACTTTTTTCCACAATATGAGTATGATTATGGATGGCCATACCGGAATTGAGCATAATATTCCCGTGGCACCGGTTTATAAAGATATTATCACTCTTTGGAGCAATAGCACAAGTGGGTACACCCCCACTCTCATAGTAAATTATGGAGGATTAAATGGCGAATACTTCTATTACGAAAGGGACAATGTTTGGGAAAATGAGAAATTGTTAAAATATACTCCAAGGCATATCATTGATTCTCGTAGTCGCCACAGAACCAAAGCGCCGCAAGAAGAATACACAAACGGACATGTATTGGTTTCAAAAACGGTTACCGATCTTTCCAACGCAGGCGTAAAGGCCAATCTTGGAGCGCATGGTCAGCTACAAGGTTTGGGTGCCCATTGGGAACTTTGGATGCTCAAAGCTGGTGGTATGAGTAATATGGATGCCTTAAAAGCAGCTACCATTAACGGTGCCGAATATATCGGTATGGGAAGTGAAATTGGCTCTTTGAAAGAAGATAAACTGGCCGATTTGATTGTTCTCGATGAAAATCCATTGGAGGATATCGAAAACACCAATTCAGTCAGATACACCATGATCAATGGGCGCTTATACGACACCGAAACCATGAACGAAATTGGCAACGAATCCAAAGAACGCAGTAAATTCTATTGGGAAAACAACAGATACAACCAAGCATTTCCTTGGCATGAACAAACCCAGAGTTTCACCATTCCTGGTTGTAGTTGCCATGCGTTAAAGCACTGATAATGGTTTTTCATCGAAAGGTTGATAAAACCGCCGAGCTAGGTTTTAGCTTCCACAAGATTCGTTGTATATTGTATGCCTTTGCAACTGAACACAGCAAGCTAATAACCATTCAAGATCAAGACCCATGCACATTGCCGTAGCAGGAAACATTGGAGCAGGAAAAACCACATTGACCACTTTACTTGCCAAACACTACAAGTGGGATGCACAATTTGAGGACGTAGTTGACAATCCGTATTTGGATGATTTCTATACCCAAATGGAGCGTTGGAGTTTTAATCTTCAGATTTATTTTTTGAACAGTCGATACCGTCAGATTCTCAAGATAAGGGAAAGTGGAAAAAATGTGATTCAGGATAGGACGATTTACGAAGATGCCCATATTTTTGCTCCCAACCTGCATGCCATGGGCTTGATGACCAACCGTGACTTTGAAAACTATAAAAGTCTTTTTGAGTTGATGGAAACTTTGGTGCAACCGCCAGATCTATTGATCTATCTGCGCAGTTCCATTCCCAATTTGGTAAATCAAATCCACAAAAGAGGTCGGGAATACGAAAATAGCATCTCCATTGATTACCTAAGCAGACTGAATGAGCGTTACGAAGCTTGGGTTAACACCTACGAAAAGGGCAAGCTCATAGTCTTGGATGTGGATAACCTCAATTTTGTTGATGAACCTGAGGATTTGGGACAAGTAATCAATAAGATTGATGCCGAGATTCATGGGTTGTTTTAAGCCATAATCTTTAACCGTCATTCTGAATTTATTTCAGAATCACACATTCAAAATTTTGAGTCAACCTCATCCGATGGGATGCTGAAACCAGTTCAGCAGGATGATAATCGGATTTTCCCTCATTGAAAAGGGCCGTTCCCTCATTCTTAGTTTTATCCCCTTTGTTTTCAAGCTAGTTTTAGATTAGGGTTAACACCCATAATTTCTAACTCGAAGCTAAGGCTTCATAAATTTTGAAACATGGAACAGAAGAAAAATCCAAAATTGGAACTTAAAAAGAACAGCACCCTATATTTCTTAATGGGACTGACTGCTATTTTGTTATTTGCTTATGTGGCTATTGAATGGAAGACATATTATGAAATCCCAGAGTTCGTCCAAAACTTAGACACTCCGGATAGTCTAGATGAAGAACCTCCTATTACTTTTCATGAGCTTAAACTCCCACCACCTAAAATCCAGGCTCCTCCCGCTATTGAAATTGTTCCTGATGATCCTGATATTGAAGACTCCGTAATTGCTTCTACTGAGACAGATCATACTACCGAAATTGTCCCGATAGATGATATTCCAGTGATCAATGATGATATTCCTGATGAAATATCCTTTATTGTTATAGAAGATGTTCCTGTATTTCCTGGCTGCGAAAATGCAAACGACAAAAGAGTTTGTTTTCAAGAAATGATGCAAAAACACGTTCGAAAGAATTTCCGTTATCCCGAAATAGCCCAAGAAATGGGATTACAGGGAAGAGTCAATATCATTTTCACGATTCAAAAAGATGGAAGTATTGCTGAAGTTCGAATGCGAGGTCCGCATGAAACTCTTGAAAAGGAAGCAGCTCGCATCATCTCCAAACTCCCCAAAATGACACCAGGAAAGCAACGAGGCACTCCAGTAAAAGTTCCTTTTTCAATTCCGATCACTTTTAAGCTCCAATAATTGTCACACTGAGCCTGTCGAAGTGTTGACGGATAAGTATGGCAGTGATTACATCTCGACTGCGCTCGATGTGACATTAAACAAAAAAGGGCCGCACTAAAGTGCGGCCCTTTCATATCTTAAAAACGAAACGAATTTATTCCTTCGCCTCTTTGTATTCGTTTACCAATTTTTCTACCTCTTCTTTAGTAGCAGCAGTAAATTCTTTTGCCTCCTCTGTAATTTCTCCATCAACTTCTGAAGTAGTCATTACAACGGCTTTGAAAGTACCATCCTCAGTATTGATCATTTCAACATTAATATGCTGCTCCATTTGTCTTTCGATAACTTCTGTATCAGCTTTAGTTTCGTTATATGCCATCATTTTATCTGCACTTATTGCAATACTTGGAGCAATAACCAATGCTACAACTGACATCAATTTCAACAAGATGTTCAACGATGGACCTGAAGTATCTTTAAATGGATCACCAACGGTATCACCAACAACAGCAGCTTTATGAGCATCTGTTCCTTTCCGACCATCAGACTCTATCATTTTCTTGGCATTATCCCAAGCACCACCTGCGTTAGATTGGAAAATCGCCATTAAAACACCTGCAGAAGTAACACCTGCTAATAAACCACCCAACATTTCGGCTCCACCAATAAATCCTACTGCAACAGGAACTGCAATCGCCAATAAACCTGGCAATACCATTTCTTTAATTGAGGCTTTTGTTGAAATATCAACACATTTGTCATATTCGGCATATCCATCCGCAGCATCAAAAGTAGCACGTTGCTCTGGGGTCGCTTTAGACATATCGGTATCAACAGCTTTCATTACCTCCAAGGCCGCTTTCAGTTGCGGAATATCCCTGAATTGACGACGTACCTCTTCAATCATTGCCATTGCGGCACGACCTACAGCATTCATGGAAAGTGCAGAAAATACAAACGGTAGCATTGCACCTACAAGGAGTCCTGCCATCACAGTTGGCTTAGAAACGTCAATAGAAGTAACGTTTGCAACTTTCATAAAAGCTGAAAATAACGCCAAGGCCGTTAAGGCAGCAGACGCAATTGCAAAACCTTTACCTATAGCTGCAGTAGTGTTACCTACGGCATCCAATTTATCAGTACGCTCGCGAACTTCTGGGTCTAGTTCTGCCATTTCAGCAATACCTCCAGCATTATCAGAAATAGGACCATAAGCATCTACCGCTAATTGGATTCCTGTATTTGCCAACATTCCAACGGCAGCGATCGCAATACCGTAAAGACCTGCAAAATGGTGCGAGACCAAAATCGCAGCAGCAATTAAAAGAATAGGAATCATTGTTGACATCATACCAACACCTAAACCTGCAATAATATTTGTAGCAGCGCCAGTTTCCGATTGTTCTACAATTGAATTTACTGGTTTTGTACCTGTACCTGTATAGTACTCCGTAATCTTACCAACACCCAAACCAGCAACTAGACCGGCCAAGGTTGCCCAAAAAATACCCATAGCTCCAAAAGGTAATCCATCGACTGTCTCAGGAATTAAAGCATTAATGATGAAGTAAGAAGCAACGACCATTAAACCAGCCGATCCAAATTCACCAATATTTAAAGCTGTTTGTGGATTTCCACCATCTTTAACTCTTACAAAGAAGGTACCGATAATTGACATTATTATACCTACCGCAGCCAACACCAAAGGAAGGTAAACTGCACCTAAGCCAGCAAAATCCGGAGTAATAATAAATGCTCCTAAAACCATGGTACCGATTATGGAACCAACATAAGATTCAAATAAATCCGCTCCCATACCTGCAACATCACCAACGTTATCACCAACGTTATCTGCAATTGTAGCAGGGTTTAATGGATGATCTTCAGGAATACCTGCTTCTACCTTACCTACCAAATCCGCTCCAACATCCGCTGCTTTTGTGTAAATACCACCACCAACACGGGCAAAAAGTGCAATAGATGATGCCCCCAGCGAGAATCCAGATAATACATTCAATACTAAACCAAGGTTATCAGCTCCAGGCCACATATTTTGATAGACAATAAACAATCCACTTAGTCCCAATACACCAAGACCAACAACGCCCAAGCCCATCACGGCACCTCCAGCAAAGGCAACTTCCAGAGCTTTTCCCAAAGATGTTTTAGCTGCCTGTGTAGTTCTTACGTTTGCTTTTGTAGCAACACGCATACCAATGAATCCTGCCAATGCAGAACAAATTGCACCTACAACAAAGGATACGGCTACCATACCGTTAGAGCCAGTTTCGCTACTGCCCTTGAAATAAAGTAACGCAGCCACGGCAATTACAAAAATTGATAGAATTTTATACTCGGCCTTTAAGAAAGACATAGCGCCATCTGCAATGTTTTTAGCAATTCTTGCCATTTTTGCATCTCCTTCATCTTGCTTTCCAACCCACATATTCTTTATGAATACGAAGACAAGTGCCAAAACACCAAATACAGGTAAATAGTTTACGATCAGTTCCATTTTATTTGATTATTTATATTTTTTTAACGGATGCTAAAGTAGTAAAATACGGACTAATAAAAAAAATGCGCTTTTGGTAGTCAAAAGCGCATAAATCTTTAATTGATTTTACCTCAAATGGTAAAAGTTCTTTTCTTTTTGTGCTCGCTTTCCTCATAGCGTTTCACACATTGATGATAGATTTCTATAGCTTCATGAACATCTCCCCATCCGCCGGTATCTACCTTCTTTTCTTCCAAATCTTTATAGACGGCAAAAAAGTGCTCAATTTCTTTTTTTCTATGTGGATTTATATCGGTAATATCCGCTTTGTTGTTCCAAACCGGATCATGTACTGGAACACATATAATTTTTTCATCGGGCCCTTTTTCATCGGTCATATGAAATACGCCGATTGGTTTCACCTCCATTACAACCATTGGGTAGGTAGGCTCGGTACCTAATACAAGTACATCTAGGGGATCTTTATCCAAAGCAAGGGTTTCTGGAACAAAACCGTAGTCACCAGGATACATCATGGAAGAGAACAAAGTTCTATCGAAACGAATTTTATTCAGGGTAAAATCATATTCATATTTATTTCTACTGCCTTTTGGAATTTCTATCAGCACATCGAAGGTTACTTCTTTCTTTGACATTTTAAGGTTTTAAATTTTTTTGCAAAAATAGTGCTCCTACAGGGAATAAGGTCAACAAATATGGACGTTTCTGTTAATTAAAAATTAAATCCGAAGGTACCTGTAACACCGAAGGGTCTAGCATCAGGATTGTCGAGGTAATTTCCTCTGAAGTTGAAGTCTATTCTAAAAATCTTAAAGATGTTCCCTATTCCAAAGGAATATTCCCAATAAATCTGGTCTTCCGGTGCTATTAAAGGAATATTGGTTGGTGCACTCAGTGCAATATTTTCATCTGAAAGCTGTCCCCATGCTCCTCTAAGCCCAACAATTTCTCTTAGGTTCCAGTTTCTTAAAATTGGTATTCGTGAAAACAATCTACCATTAAAGTTATGTTCCAAATGTACCGTAGCATAGGTATCCGTCACGAACTCGTAAAAATCCAGATTGGGAAAAACATTGTACAAGGAAAAAAGGGTTTGATTACCTGGCACCACACTCAATAGACTCAATGGCACTTCTCCGAAGGTTTTTCCGAGCTCAATACTGCTCGTAAGTCGTCCAAAACCTCCAATTTGCCAGGGTTGGCGATATGAAAATTGTAGTCGTTCATAATCAAAATCACTTTCCAGAAATCCGCTAATCCCTTTGCTATAATTTAAAAGAATAGTACTGTGGTCGTCATTGATATTGGCACGTTCCACACCATAACCTATGGTTCTTTTGCCCGGAGTATAGATCAAAGTGGTATTAATATCGAATTGTTTTACCTCGGAAGATATCCCGGTTGGTGATTCTGGATCTATATAATCTAGACTAAAGGCTTCGGGGAGCGCCGAACCCAATGTCCGAAGTGAGCTTCCCAATCTAACCCTAAAGTTTTTAACGGGTTCAATTTCCAAATTAAAGGTTGATAGATTGATGTTGGTCAATCGATCATTGGCGCCAACCGTCACTAAGGAAGAAGATGCTATACTCCTACCCAACACATCATTGGTACTGGTTAAACTCAGCCCTAATTGCTCCACATCTCTTCGATGACCACCCGATAGAATAAGCCTGCTCTTTCTGTCCAACAAAAACTTTCCTGAAAGACCGTGCTTGGCTTTTTTATCGGTAAACCCATAAGCCATATAACCTTCAAGTCGCCAGGTATCATTTTGTCCAAAATAGGTTCTTGCTCCAAGTCTGACTCTTGTTCCTTCAGCATCGTTAAAACCAAGAACGCTATAAATATTCCCAATGTCAATGTTCCATTTGTCGATTTCAATATAGCCGGAGCCCAAAATGCTTACAATGTCATAATAGGTTCTGAACTTAGGAACCGTTTTCAGCGTATCCAATAGTTTGAAGATACCGGATTCATCTTCGTTCAATTTTTCTAAACGGGCATTTTTCCAAAAGGTGCTGTCTCTCGCAAACACTCTTGGATCATAGGGGTCGGTTTCCGCTTTATAGAATTCCTCAGGACGATTGGTATCGAACAAGTAGTTATCAAAAACCGTTGTTCGTTTGCCATAGACACCTCGTGATTTTTCTTTTTTGGAAAAACTAAAATCGCTCAACATATAATCCCGTTTCAATAGAAAAACAGAATCATTAACCACATCAAAATCCTGCTCTATATAAATTTCCTTAACCCAATTGATGTTCGCACTTTTGGTTACCTGTAGATTTATTTTTTTGATGGCATAGGTAGAATCGTTCACCCAAAAATCTCCTTTGAAGGTCAATTCATTTTTCCGTCGGGGGTAATATATAATATTATAACACCATTTATCATCAATAAATGTACTGTCGGAAAGCACATAATTATAGGTGTCAACTCCAGTTTTTGATAATGGACTGGTAAAGCTCTTGTCAAAAAACTTCAAATAGTTTTCATAAATGTCATAGTCGGAATACAAGTCTTCTACAAAGGCGGTGATGGCCTGATTTCCACTAAAACCAGAATTTTTATTCCCTAAAACATCTTCTTTTTCTTCATTCAGAATATTATCACCATAGACTTTGGAAAAGCTTTCGTTCAAGAACATTGGCAAATAAGTCTTGCCTGTTATTCGGGAAGTATCCAAATCTTCGAACATAAATTCCAGACCCTTGAACATCTTACTTTTTATAAGGGCGCTGTCAATCGTGTTCAGGTCGAACTCTACCTTTTCGTACTTGTCATATTGATATTGTTTGAATTTTCGAACTCCGTTTTCCCTTTTTTTGGCCCAGATTTTCTTTAAAATATCAATGGCCGGATTATTCTTTTTGGATTGCTTTCCTGTATATACAATGACCTCCTTAAGTTGTTCTGTGGATTCGGCCAACACAATCTCCATATTGAAATTCACCTTCTTTTCAAGCTGAATTTCTTTGGTTTCATAGCCAATAAAAGAAACCAGGATTGTGCTATAGGTTTCCTCCGATTCAATATAAAATCGTCCATTATCATTGGTGATGGTACCTTCGGATGAGTCTTTAAAAACAATATTTGCAAAAGCGATGGGTGAACCAGAATCGTCCACAATAATACCACCCACCTTTGTCTGGGAAAAAGTTAAAAAACTGAATAACGTCAGGGAAAAAACTAAAAGGAATTTCTTCATGTTTTGATATGTGCCACTTCATAAATTCCATGCAGGAATTTTAAAAGTGCAATGGTCTGTTCGATTTAAAAGTAATTTCTTATCAAAAACTGTTCCTTAAAAAAAGCCTCACCAACTTTAGTTGACGAGGCTAATATACCTTACAAATATAAACCGTTTATTTATATAACACTTTCTTAACAGCTTTGATCACATCATTGGAATTTGGTAACCATTCTGCCAAAAGTACCGGAGAATATGGAGCCGGCGTATCCGCTGTATTAATCTTTACGATTGGAGCATCCAAATAATCAAAAGCCTTATCCTGTACATGGTAAATTATCTCGGTTGCCACATTACCAAAAGGCCATGCTTCCTCCAAAATCACCATGCGATTGGTTTTCTTTACGGAATTCAAAATGGCATCATGATCCATTGGGCGAACAGTTCGTAAGTCGATGATTTCACAACTAATTCCCTCTTTCTCCAATTCATCGGCTGCTTTATAGGCCTCTTTAATAATCTTTCCGAAGGAAACTATAGTAACATCTGAACCTTCTCTTTTAATTTCGGCTACTCCTATTGGAATCGTGTATTCACCTTCGGGCACCTCACCTTTATCACCATACATCTGCTCAGACTCCATAAAAATAACGGGGTCATCATCTCGAATTGCAGATTTCAACAATCCTTTGGCATCCGCAGGATTGGAAGGCACCACCACCTTTAAACCAGGGCAATTGGCATACCAACTTTCAAAAGCCTGAGAATGGGTAGCTGCCAATTGACCAGCGGAAGCGGTAGGACCCCTAAAAACAATTGGGCAGGCAAACTGTCCGCCAGACATCTGCCTAATCTTCGCCGCATTATTGATTATTTGGTCTATTCCCACCAAGGAAAAGTTAAAGGTCATGAATTCAATAATAGGTCGGTTACCAATCATGGCCGAACCTACACCGATACCAGCAAACCCTAATTCAGAAATAGGTGTATCCACCACTCTTTCAGGGCCAAATTCATCCAACATCCCTTTTGAAGCTTTATAAGCACCATTGTACTCAGCAACCTCTTCACCCATTAAATATATTGTATCATCCCTGCGCATCTCTTCGGACATCGCCTCTTTGATAGCTTCTCTGAATTGTAGTGTTTTCATTTAGTAGTCCTAAAAAGTTTAGTTTGTGTGCGTAAAAAAATGCATGCAAAAATAGCAAAATCTACAAGAATAACCCCGGAGTGCAATTTAAAAAAAGAATGAATATTTATTATGCATGCATAATAAATATAGAATTTTTATGGCTATCTTAGCGGCGTTAAATTCAAAATGACTATGAAGATTTTAGTTTGCATCAGCAACGTACCGGATACCACTTCCAAAATCAATTTTACGGAAGGTGACACCAAGTTTGACACAAATGGTGTTCAATTTGTGATTAATCCCAACGATGAGTTCGGACTTACCCGGGCCATGTGGTTCAAGGAAAAACAGGGAGCCACCGTTCATGTGGTTACTGTTGGTGGAGCTCAAACCGAACCTACTATCCGTAAAGCTTTGGCCATAGGCGCAGACGAAGCTGTCCGAGTAAACGCAGAACCCACTGATGGCTTTTTTGTAGCCACGCAACTGGCAGAAGTAGTAAAAAATGGTGGTTACGACCTAATTATCGGTGGTAGGGAATCCATAGACTACAATGGCGGAATGGTTCCTGGTATCTTGGCAACGCTTCTTGATATGAATTTTGTAAACACTTGTATTGGATTGGAAGTTGACGGAACCAATGCAACCGCAATGCGTGAAATTGACGGCGGAAAAGAAACGATTAGCACTACATTACCTTTGGTAGTTGGTGGTCAAAAAGGATTAGTGGAAGAAAGTGACCTCCGCATCCCTAATATGAGGGGTATCATGATGGCCAGAAAAAAGGCCCTTAATGTGGTTGAACCTGTTGAGGCATCAAAACTCACCCAAGATCAAAAATTTGAAAAACCAGCACCAAAAGGACAGGTAAAATTGGTTGATGCAGAAAATGTGGGAGAATTGGTCGACCTATTACACAACGAAGCGAAAGTCATTTAAATAATCAAATCACAAATTCCAAGCACCAAACACCATTTTGGAATTTGGATTTTGAACATTGAAATTCTAAAAAGTTATGTCAGTATTAGTTTATACCGAATCAGATAAAGGAAAATTTAAAAAGAACGCTTTGGAAGTGGCTTCCTATGCACATAAAGTGGCCCAGGAAGTTGGCGGAAGCGTAACTGCGGTCTCCATAAACGCTGAAGATGATGCTTCGTTGGGAGATTATGGAGTATCCAAAGTACTTAAGGTCTCTGATAATCAATTGGACACTTTTAATGCGAAGGCTTATGCCAATGTTTTGGCCCAGGCTGCCCAAGCCGAAGGCGCAAAAATTATTGTGGTTAGCTCAAGTGCCGACAACAAGTTTTTAGCACCGATTCTGTCTGCTAAGTTGAGTGCAGGCTACGTTCCAAATGTAGTTGCCGCCCCAGAGAGCACATCACCATTTGTGGTCAAAAGAACCGCTTTTAGTAACAAAGGCTTTGCCCACACCGAAATAAGCTCTGACATCAAAATTGTTGGGGTATCAAACAATGCCTACGGAATTCATGAAAATGGAGGCTCAGCCACCGTCGAAGATTTTAATCCATCGCTTTCTGATGCAGATTTTGCGGTAAAATCTATTGAAGTGGATAAAGTGGTCGGAAAAGCTACTATTGCCGATGCAGATATCGTGGTTTCTGGAGGTCGTGGCCTAAAAGGTCCTGAAAATTGGGGCATGGTCGAAGAATTGGCCGAAGTTTTAGGAGCTGCAACCGCCTGTTCCAAACCGGTATCCGATTTAGGATGGCGTCCGCATGGTGAACACGTTGGCCAAACTGGAAAACCTGTTGCCAGTAACCTTTACATTGCCATTGGTATTTCAGGAGCAATACAACATTTGGCCGGAGTTAGTTCTTCCAAAACCAAAGTAGTGATCAACAACGACCCCGAAGCTCCTTTCTTTAAGGCTGCGGATTACGGGATTGTTGGGGACGCCTTTGAAGTGGTACCAAAACTCATCGAAAAATTAAAGGAATTTAAAGCCCAAAACGCTTAATTTTTGTTAATTTGCCTTTTGCAAGGGGCTGTTCAGATAACAGGTATCGCCGCTTATTTGAACAGCTTTTTTGCATTTTAGGAAGATAATATGAGCTTAGTACGGTTAAAAATTAAGGGGATATCCTATAGCCAGACACAAAATGGTGCCTATGCCCTTATTTTGAATGAAGTTGAAGGAGATAGAAAACTTCCCATAGTCATTGGTGCCTTTGAGGCCCAATCCATAGCAATTGCACTTGAAAAAGAGATAAAACCACCCAGACCACTCACCCATGACCTATTCAAGAATTTTTCTGATCGGTTCCAAATTGTGGTAAAGCAGGTCATCATCCATAAATTGGTTGATGGAGTTTTCTATTCGAGCATCATCTGCGAGCGTGACAAGGTAGAAGAAATTATCGATGCCCGAACTAGTGATGCTATTGCTTTGGCACTCAGATTCAATGCTCCAATTTTCACCTACAAGACCATTTTGGACAAAGCCGGTATCTTCTTGAAGTTTTCCAACAAAGAAGATGAGGAAAATGAAGAGGATGATAGCATTGTAGTAGATGAAATTCTTCAAGAAGGTGAAACCGTGGAAATTGAGTCCGGAGCTTCATCACAAGGATATCGAGAAATGACCTTGGAAGAACTCCATAAAGAATTGGATAAAGCAGTGGCCAACGAAGACTACGAAAAAGCTGCCAAACTGCGGGACGAGATCTCCAAGCGCAAATAAACCAACTACATGCTGAACAAAACCAGAAGTTTACTCATACTTTTATTCTTAACCTGTGCAGTCACTTTTGGTCAGAATGCGGTTCCAACAGATTCACTGGCCCTGGTACATGATACCACCATTCTGGATGATATTAGCCAAGAGCAAACACCTGAACTCATTCCAAATCAAGGATTTTCCGTCAATAGCCTTTGGCGTGGTGCCTTGGGTATGGCGGTTTTAATATTGATTTCATATCTGTTCAGTGCAAATCGTAGAGCCATCAATTGGAAAACGGTCGGAATCGGGCTCTCATTACAACTTTTAATAGCTATTGGTGTACTTAAAGTGCCCCTGGTGAAATTGATTTTTGAAAAAATAGGACAGGTATTTGTAAGCATTCTCGATTTCACAAGAGCTGGAAGTAAATTTTTGTTTGAAGGTTTGGTTGTTGACATGGATACCTTCGGATTTATTTTTGCTTTTCAGGTATTGCCCACAATCATTTTCTTTTCGGCCTTGACATCGGTTCTATTTTATATGGGTGTCATCCAAAAAGTAGTCAAGGCCATGGCTTGGCTGTTAACTAAATCCCTTGGAATTTCAGGAGCGGAGAGCCTTTCCATAGCTGGGAATATCTTTTTAGGTCAGACCGAAGCGCCGTTACTTATCAAGGCCTATTTGGAAAAAATGAACCGATCGGAGATCCTTTTGGTGATGATCGGGGGAATGGCAACCGTGGCCGGAGCGGTTTTGGCTGCCTATATCGGATTTTTAGGCGGAGATGACCCTGCCTTGCGCTTGGTCTTTGCAAAACATCTTTTAGCTGCTTCCGTTATGGCAGCTCCGGGGGCAATTGTGGTTTCCAAGATCTTATATCCGCAAACGGAAAATATCAATACCGATGTAAAGGTTTCCAATGAAAAAATTGGCGCCAACATTCTGGATGCCATTGCCAATGGAACAACGGAAGGGCTTAAATTGGCCATGAACGTGGGAGCTATGCTTTTGGTATTTGTGGCGTTTATTGCCATGATCAATGGCATTTTAGGCTGGGTAGGTGACCTTACCACATTCAATACTTGGATTGCTGCCAACTCACCCTACGATAGCTTTTCCTTGGAAGCTATATTGGGAACCGTCTTCGCTCCTCTCATGTGGTTGATTGGCGTAAATGGAGATGATATAATGCTCATGGGGCAGTTGTTGGGTATAAAATTAGCTGCCAGTGAATTTATCGGCTACATTCAACTTGCAGAACTCAAAAATATGGGCAGTAGCCTGCATTTTACTTATAGTAAATCGGTTATCATGGCCACCTATATGCTCTGCGGATTTGCCAACTTTGCTTCCATCGGCATCCAGATTGGTGGTATTGGCTCCTTGGCCCCAGGTCAGCGCAAAACCCTCTCCGAATTTGGCATGAAAGCCGTTTTGGGGGGATCATTGGCTTCGCTTCTTTCGGCCACTATTGCTGGGATGATCTTAGGATAAGTTAGGGTGAAGGTAAAAGGGTCGAGGATAAAAGGTTAACCTATCGTCAAAAAATAAATTCAACCTCGAAATAATAAATCATTATTGCAATGAGAAATTTTCGAGAGTTAAAAGTTTGGCAAGACGCCAGAACATTGGTCAAAGAAATCTACTTGATAACCAAAGTACTCCCCAATACTGAAAAATACGGATTGATATCTCAAATTAATAGATGTTCCGTTTCCATCGCTGCTAATATAGCTGAAGGTTGTAGTAAATATTCCAACAAGGATTTTGTACGGTTTCTTCAGATAAGTCTTGGTTCTGCTTACGAACTGGAAAATCACCTTATTCTTTGCGAAGATCTGGGATTCATACCTTCAGAACACATGTCTCCAATCATCAAAAAAGTACAGCTTCTCCAAAAACGAATAGTTGCTCTAATCAAATACAACAAACAAAACCCTTAACCCTAGACCCTTTTACTTTTACTTTTACTTTTACCTTCCCCTCTTTCCCCCTTTACCCCTTTACCCCTTTACCCCTTTACCCCTTTCCCCCCCAAACCATCGTTAATAAAATCTAATAAATTGCAACCCTTCACCTTTTACCTTTCCCCCTTTACCCTTTAACTTTACAACATGAAACAATACCACGACTTACTAAAACACGTATTGGAACACGGAAACCAAAAAGGCGACCGTACCGGAACAGGAACAAAAAGTGTTTTTGGCTACCAAATGCGGTTCGACCTATCCGAAGGATTTCCCATGGTGACCACCAAAAAATTGCACTTAAAATCCATTGTGCATGAGTTACTCTGGTTTTTAAAGGGTGATACCAATGTGGGCTACCTACAGGAAAATGGCGTACGTATCTGGAACGAATGGGCTGACGAAAACGGAGATTTGGGCCCGGTATACGGACACCAATGGCGCAATTGGAACAGTGAGGAAATCGACCAGATCAAAGAAGTGATCGAGACGCTAAAAAACAACCCCAATAGCCGAAGAATGTTGGTTTCTGCCTGGAACCCTAGCGTGCTGCCTGATACCTCCGTGTCTTTTGGTGAGAATGTGGCCAACGGAAAGGCGGCCCTACCCCCCTGCCATGCCTTTTTCCAATTTTATGTGGCCGATGGCAAACTCTCTTGCCAGTTGTACCAACGTAGTGCCGACATATTTTTAGGCGTACCCTTTAACATTGCCTCCTACGCATTATTTACCATGATGATGGCCCAGGTATGCGGCTACCAACCCGGAGATTTTATACACACCTTTGGTGATGCCCATATTTATAACAACCATATGGAACAAGTGGAGCTGCAACTAGGCCGTGACCCACGCCCTTTGCCCACCATGCGGTTAAACCCCAGTGTGCAGAACATTTTTGATTTTACTTTTGATGATTTTGAACTCTTGAACTATGACCCTCACCCACATATTAAAGGGGTTGTGGCGGTTTAAAATGAAATAATACCGTCCACAATTCAACCCTATACTTAGATATTTGTATGGTATACCAACTGAAAAATTCAAAATGCGAGAAGAGTTTGAAAAAAAAATAAAATCTAAAAGAAATATTTTAAAGGGAATAGGGATTTTTGAAATCGTGGGAGGTGTTACCGGACTAGGACTAATTTTCTGGCTGATGTTGCAAGGAACAGAAACAAATACTTTTGTTTTACTGATTTTATTATTTGCCATCGCATTTTATATTTATTCAATTTTTGCAGGAGTCAAACTTTTCAAACATCAGGAAAATGATGTTCGACATTCCCAGATTTTTCAGTGCATACAAATTCTTGGAATATCATTTGGCGGATTCACCTATCTAATGACATCTGGAGGATATTTATTTCTTGGTTACAATTTCACCGAAGGAAATATCACCTTTAGTTTTGCCTTAGTAGCCAGTAAATTTCAAATCAACCTTCTGAACTCAAGCCAAGGTAGCTTCATATACTTAAATTTCTTGGCCATTCTAGTATTGGTAATTTTAGAGAAGTCATTAATTATCATCCAAGAGCAAAAAAAGCTAAAAGAAAGTTATGATCAAAACATGGCGGAATTTCTTTCTAAAAGTAGCGGAACAGATCTCAATAGGGATCAGGAAGAAACCACTAATACTGTATAAACCATTTTAACCCCTCAAAACCACAACAATATCCCTAATCGCTGTGACCACATGCTGTATTTCCCTTTGGGAAAAGGCACCTTCCTCAACATAAAACAACATTTCTACCCCTAAATCCAGAACATTGGCCATTTTGTCTGGAGTACCATACCTATCTTTAATAAGCTCTTCTAAATTTTCGAGTTGCTTTTTGTCCAACATATTTTCCATTCACCTTTCAACCTTTCGCCCTTCAGAATCCAAAGATAAATCCCTTCTAGATGATAAGAGTCATAACAGATTATGACTTTGGAAGATAATTTGTGAACTTTTTGATTTCTAGCCGACCATTTCTGCACAATCCTTAATCTTTCCTACCTTTAAGCAAACCGAAACGCACGTACTGTATGCTCAACCTAAAGGAAGGCACTTATTTTGGCGAATATCTGGATGCCCGGGAAAATGAGCTGTTCAAGCTTAGCATAACGGCCTACAGCCCAGATAGTATTCTGGAAGACCATTACCACGATAATAGCTATATCAGCGTGCTCACTTCGGGCAGTTATTTGGAAAACATCGATGGTTCCACCAAATTGGTACAGGCTTCAGATGTGCTGTTCCGCCCTACTTCTTGGTGCCATCAAAACACCTTTTTGGAAGATTCCGCCACTTGTTTCAATATCGAGTTTAAAAAAAACTGGCAAGAACGGTTGGGTTGGGAAGTGGAATTGCCCAGCACCCATATACATTTCAATAAAACGGCTTTTCCTTCGCTGTACAAACTGCTGCTAAACTTTAAAATCGATTACAATGCAGACTTCAGTACAGAATTGATCTTGGATTGGCTGCATACCATAAGTCCCTATCACGTTAAAAACAATGCCAAATCTTGGGTCAATAAAGTAGAGCGCATTTTAAGGCACGAGCTTGCCCAATTCCATTCCCTGTCATCGCTTGCAGAGCGTATTCATGTGCATCCGGTGTACATGGCCCGAGCCTTCAAGACCGAAAAAGGAATGACCATTGGCGAATACCAACTCAAGTCAAAGTTGCATAATGCAGTGTATTTGTTATCCACCTCTGATCAGTCAATTTCTGACATCTCATTTGCCAATGGTTTTTTTGATGATGCCCATTTTATCCGATCTTTTAAAATGGCCTATGGAATTTCGCCCAACCGTTTCCGGAAAATTCTAAATAGTTAATCTGGTACAATTTCTTATGCTGATTGAGATCGATTTTTGTTCCATCAATCAAATCTCGATATGTCAAAAAAAAATAGAACCCTTTGTGCTCTTCTGACACTCTTGTTTACAGGAGTGGTTGCACAACAAGAAAAGAACTCCTTGCCTTATAGTCAAATCTACGCCTACGGCATGGATGCTGATGTTGGCCCAATCTTTTCTTTGTTGGAAGAGCATGGATTGAACGCCAAGGACCAAAAATTTAAATCGGATTTTGAAGCCCGTTTCAAAGGCGAACACGATTTGGGAACCAATGCGCCAGAATCGGAAATTGAAACCTTGATTTCGTACTTCAAAAGTTATTGGCGAAAATCGCTCTTAGATCCTACCGGGAATTTTGAACGGGAATTGGGCGGGAATGTGGTCCCTTTCCTTATGAAAAACTATCCGCCCGTCCGTGGTAAAAAAGTAACTCGCGATAGTTTGGGCTATTTTCTAAGGGACTATATCCGTGAAAAAGGCCTTTTTACTACCGATGAAGTCACCTATCAAGGCCGACTTATTGATTTGATGGTATGGAAAAAGCAGACCCAGAAAGTCTATCAAGTGGATTTAGGCCGGGGAGAAACTCAGGAGACAACAGTCTATTTTATGCAAGATTTTGCCACTTTGGGTTGGATGGAGTATGCCACCTTGGGTGCCCACCATCCCGGAGGTTGGACCGAGGAAGAGGGCATTTACTGCGTAAAAAAAGCCTATGATTTGGAAAGCGAAAATTTTAAGATCAGTTATTTGGCACATGAAGCTCGCCATTTTGCTGATAAAAAGTTATGGCCCAATCTTAAATCCGCCGATTTGGAGTACCGGGCAAAGCTTACTGAATTAAGTTTGGCGCAAAATACCCTTTTCCATTTGATTGCATTTTTTTCTGAAAATGCGAACAAAGACAGTGAAAATGGTCATCAAATAGCCAATTATTGTGTGATTCGGGATTTATCCAAAAAACTTTTCAAGTCTGAATTTGAAACTTCAAAGGAAAAATGGAAAACTCTTAGCAAAAAGCAAATCAACAAAGCAGCCCGACAACTGCTAAAGAAAAATACCAAAGCTTTAAAATCCAAGGGAAGCGATGTTCGGTCCTTCATACAGTCATAGCCGGATTCTGCTCAAGTTCTAAACGAAAATCCAGATTTAAAGGACTTTTGATTAACTTGCTTAGGCACAACCCAGCCTATGAATCTCGATATTCTTCAAGAACCCTTCGTCCTAACCCAGGCACAAATCGATTTTTACAGGCAAAATGCCTTTATCAAGATCAAGGAGGTACTGTCATCGGATGTTGTCGCACATATCAACGCGGTAATATCCGCCAAAGTGGACGAACTGAACACCCAAACTACTGCCCTTGAAGAACGGGATACCTACGGTAAAGCTTTTTTGCAGATTTTCAACCTCTGGACCCAAGATGAACAGATCAAGGAAATCATATTCAGTAAACGGTTGGCCCAATTGGCCGCCGACCTTATGGAAGTGGATGGCGTTCGCATGTACCATGACCAAGCACTCTTTAAAGAGGGTGGTGGTGGCATTACACCCTGGCATGCGGATCAATATTATTGGCCGCTCTCCACTGATAATGTTATTACCGCTTGGATTCCCTTACAGGCAGTTCCATCAGAAATGGGTCCGCTGGAATTTGCGGCGGGCAGTCAAAATATATTAACAGGAAGGGATTTATCCATCAGCGATGAAAGCGAAACCTTGATCGGTGAAAAGTTACGGTTGACCGATTGCACTAAAGTGTCCGAACCTTTTGATATTGGAGAAATCAGTTTTCATTCGGGTTGGATTTTCCACCGGGCAGGTGCCAACACCACCAACCAAACCCGAAAAGTGATGACCTGCATTTATATGGACAAGGACATCACCTTAAAAAAACCCGAAAACGATGGCCAGGTCAATGATTGGGAAACTTGGTGTCCCGGAGTGGAAATCGGTTCGGTCATTGATTCGCATTTAAACCCTATTCTTTTTAAGCGTTAATCTTGGATACTTAAGTGTCACTTCGAGCGTGGTCCAGAAGTAATTTAGGTCTCGACAGCTCCTTCGACAAGCTCAGGATGACAGCTCGACCTGACATAAGAACCAGGTTCGCCTCACCCACAATGCGTTTTTTAACACTATTTGTCATTCCTGCGAAGGCAGGAATCCAAAGATGAAATAGTGGATTCCCCATCAAGTGCGGAATGA
The DNA here is from genome assembly GCF_053618295.1 of Flagellimonas sp. 2504JD1-5. Classification (NCBI taxonomy): domain Bacteria; kingdom Pseudomonadati; phylum Bacteroidota; class Flavobacteriia; order Flavobacteriales; family Flavobacteriaceae; genus Flagellimonas; species Flagellimonas sp. 2504JD1-5. The sequence goes on along the minus strand of NZ_JBSIOU010000001.1, from coordinate 1,592,951 downwards.
CAGTTCATCAAAAACACCCAAGCGATCAACTTGGGTGCCTTTTACAAACAATTAAACAAACTACCTACTCGGTTTCTTTTTCATAGTTGGATGTGATTAGTGTGGTAATTCTCTTGTAACCTGTATGGAATTGGAAAGATCATAGAATCCATCCAGATCAGAAACATTATTGCCAGCTTCCAGTCCATTCAAGCCTTCTTCATAAGTAATATGCCAAATAAAGCATACCCCTACTCCGGCAGCATCAAAGTCTACTCCTTCAACGGCTTCCAGCGTTGGAGGCAATCCTAAAATATTGTTATACTCATCTGTGATTACCCAACCTTGCTTACTACCGTTTAGTTCACTATCATCTAAATAAATGTCGTAAACCATGTCTGGTGTACCATCTACTTTAAAAACAAAAGGGCCACCGCTAATGTATCCGGCATTCAAGGGGCTTCGAACCACTTTTACGGAGTTGGACAGGGCGTAGTATCCGCTTAAATCCGCCACATTGTTGCCAGCTGTAAGTCCGGCCAAGCCATCTTCATAGGTAAGATGCCAAATAAAGCATGTTCCAGGTCCGGCCGCATCAAAATCAACACCTTTTACTGCATCCAGAGTTGGAGGCAAGCCTAAAATGTTGTTCTTGTCATCCGTGATGACCCAAGTCTGGTTTGAGCCATTCAGGTCGGTATCGTCCAAGGATACGGCACTCACCATATCCGGTGTTCCATCTACTACGAAGTAGTAAGGTCCTCCTGAAAGATAACCTGCATTCAATGCATTTCGGGTTACCGTGATGGAGTTGGACAAATCGTAGTAACCATTTAAGTTGGATACATTGTTACCCGCTTCCAATCCTGTGAGTCCCTCTTCATAGGTAATATGCCAGATCAAACAAACGCCAGCGCCCGCACCATCAAAATCTACACCTTGTACAGCATCAAGTGTTGGTGGTAAGCCTAAAATGTTGTTTTTATCATCTGTAATCACCCAGCCTTGCTTAGAACCGTTCAAATTGGTATCATCTAAGGTGATTCCACTGACCATATCAGGAGTACCGTCCACCGTGAAAGTAAATGGCCCGCCATTGATTGATCCTGCATCCAAAGCATTTCTGGTCACTTTTATAGAATTTGACAAGGCGTAAGGCCCTTCAAGGTCGGCCACGTTGTTGCCTGCATCCAGTCCAGTCAAGCCTTCACCATAGGTGATATGCCATATTAAGCATACTCCTGCTCCTGCTCCGTCAAAGTTTACTCCTTCAACAGCTTCTAGTGTTGGGGGCAGGCCTAAAATGTTGTTTTTGTCATCTGTAATGACCCAGCCTTGATTTGGTCCAGTAACGTTGGTGTCATCCAAAGTGATTCCACTAACCATATCGGGAGTGCCATCTACCGTGAAAGTGAAAGGTCCGCCAGAGATTTCACCAGCTCCCACTGCATTTCTAGTAACGGTAATAGAATTGGAAAGTGCGTAGTCGCCCTCCAAATCAGAGACATTGTTCCCAGCTTCCAAACCAGTTAGTCCTTCTTCATAGGTAATGTGCCATATCAAACAAACACCTGTTCCAGCTTCGTCAAAATTCACACCTTCTACGGCTTCAATGGTAGGAGGTAATCCTAAAATATTGTTCTTATCATCAGTGATGACCCATCTTTGTTTGGAGCCTGTGAGGTTTGTATCGTCCAAGGCAATTCCGCTGACCATATCGGCAACACCATCCACTGTGAAGGTGTAAGGCCCTCCTGAAATTGTACCCGCATTAAGTGCGTTTCGGGTTACCGTTATGGAGTTGGAAAGTGCATATTGACCACCAAAATCGGAAACATTCTTACCAGCTTCCAATCCTGTCAATCCATCCTCATAGGTTAAATGCCAAATTAAGCATACACCAGCTCCAGCATCATCAAAATTTACGCCTTCAACAGCCTCAAGCGTCGGTGGAAGGCCCAAGATATTATTTTGATCATCCGTAATCACATAGGTTTGATTGGTGCCGTTAAGGTCGGTAGCATCCAAAGTAATTCCGCTTACCATGTCCGGAGTTCCATCAACAGTGAACGTAAAAGGTCCTCCTGAAAGCGTTCCAGCATTGAGTCCATTTCTGGTAACCATAATGGAATTGGAAAGTTCATATTCACCGGATAAATCATCGGTATTTTCTCCCATTTCCAGTCCGGAAAGGCCAGTTTCGTAGACAATATGCCAAATAAAGCATATCCCAGCTCCGGCTCCATCGAAATTTACTCCTTCAACATCTGCCAATGTTGGAGGGAGTCCCAAAATTTTTCCAGAATCATCAGTAATTACATAGCCTCTGATGAGTCCTACAACATCGGAGTCATCTAGTGTAATTCCACTTACCATATCGGGGGTTCCATCAACAGTAAAGGTAAATGGTCCTCCAGATAAAGTTCCTGCATTCAATGCCAATGGCGCATCGTCCGATTCTGGGTCACATGAAACCAGAATCAATCCAATGCCCAATAGGGTCATAATAGATTTTAAGTTGCTCATTTTCGTGTTGTTTTAAATTGCACTACAAATGAAAAGGGAAGTTGTTGCAGAAATATCACGTAAAAATCAAAATTCATTACTGTCTGATTTTCAGTTGTTTATAAATAAAAATTTGCGAAATTGTAAAGATTGACCCCAAAAACAGACTTTTAAACAGGTATACCATCAAAATTTTATACGGAATGGTGAACTTTCCGTGATATTTTACTTTTTACTTCGCTATATCATGAAAAAAGTGTTGATTGTTGAGGATGACATTGAGATCATTCGACTTCTGGAAATACATCTAAAGGATTTAGGTTGTTACGTTATCACTGCCAATCGAGGTGATCTTGGGCTGCAAAAAGCGGTTGATGAAAATCCAGACCTTGTTATATTGGATGTAATGCTTCCTGAGATGGATGGTATTGAAATCTGTCAAAAACTGCGTGCACGTGACATCAAAACCCCAATTATGATGTTGACAGCCCGCTCTGAGGAAATTGATAAAGTACTCGGATTAGAGGTAGGTGCAGATGACTACCTTACCAAACCTTTTAGTGTACGTGAATTTATAGCCCGGGTAAAAGCCATATTCCGAAGGCAAAAGATGGACACTACTGAGCTTTCTTCCGAAGAGAATCCAAAATTGATGGAGTTTGATATCCTTTCCATTGATGTGGATATGCGAAAAGTGTTGCTCGATGGAAGAAAAATTGAACTTTCTCCGAAAGAGTTTGAATTATTGGTGCTCCTTTCTTCCAACCCAGGAAAAAGTTATGATAGAACCAAACTTTTAAACATGATTTGGGGATATGATTTTAAGGGTTACGAGCATACCGTAAATTCTCATATTAATCGACTTCGCTCCAAAATTGAACCCGATATGAGCAACCCAATGTTTATTTTGACCACCTGGGGTGTGGGCTACAAATTTAACGAAGAGCTAATAGGCGCCTGACCAAAAACTGACCCATGAAAAACAGCATTCTTTCTGGAAGATTCATCTTAAAACTTTCTCTTTCCTTTTTAGCCATTTTATTGCTGGCGGGAATCGGGTACACCGTCACCTCGATATACCTTTCCAACAAATATTTTCAAGAGACGACCCAACGTTTGCATGCAAACCTTGCACAAGATCTCATTGATGAAAAGTTTAAAAATGCCGATCCTTTCGATTCGGAGGGAACCGTGAACAAAGCTCTTTTTGGAGATATTATGCATGATATGATGGCCGTAAACCGCGCCATTGAGGTTTATCTTTTAGACGAAGAAGGGTATGTACAATACTCCGTCGTATTGGACCACGATGCTCCAGAAACCAAGCAAAAAAAGGTAGATCTAGCACCCATTAAGACATTCATCAATGAAAATGGAAGCAATTACACCCTTGGTGATGATCCAAAGGATTTGACCAAGCAAACCATCTTTTCTGCAGCCCATTTTAACAAAGATGGCCATAAAGGGTATGTATATATCATTTTAGCAGGAAAAGACTTTTTAGCGACAAGAAGTGACCTTTTTAACAGTTATTTTATGCGCTTAGGACTGGGTGGCTCCATATTGACATTAATTTTTGCCACTTTATTAGGTGTTCTTGCAATTTGGTATTTAACACGAAGTCTGCGGAAGATCATATATGCTGCGAAGCGCTTTCAACAAGGCGATTTGGAATATCGAATTGAAAATGCGGAAAAAACAGATTTGGCGAATGTGGCCAGCACCTATAATCATATGGCAGATACCATTTTATCAGATATTGAAAAAATAAAATCCGTAGATCAATTGCGACAGGAACTTATTGCCAATATTTCGCATGACCTTCGTACACCTCTTTCTATCATCCAAGGATATATTGAAACCTTGCATATGAAGGATAGTGAGTTAAGTGCGGAGGAAAGAGGAGAATATTTAAAAACAATTTCGCGAAGCAGTGAACGATTGTCCAAATTAATTTCGCAATTGTTCGAATACTCCAAACTTGAAGCCAATCAAATTCAGCCTCAGAAAGAACCTTTTCTAATCAGTGAACTGGCCAATGATATTCACGGAAATTACAAGTTGTTGGCTGAGCAAAAAAATATTGACCTCAAGCTTTCGATGTCTAAAAATCCTCCGTTGGTATTTGCCGATATTTCCCTGGTGGAAAGGGCCATTCAAAACTTGATGGACAATGCCCTTAAATTTACTCCGGAAGGAGGAAAGGTCACCGTGAAAATCGAAACAGAAAATGATCATGTCGAAGTAATTATTAAAGATTCAGGGCCGGGAATAAAAAAGGACAATCAAGCTTTGATTTTTGAGCGTTACCGACAAACCAAGGCAGGCGAACAAAAAGAAGGTGCTGGTTTGGGTCTGGCCATAGTCAAAAAAATAGTGGAGATTCACGATAGCAGCATCAAGGTCTTTAGCAAGCCGAATGAGGGCACATCCTTCAGTTTTAGTCTTCCGGTTTACGCTGTTGGCTAAACCATATTCGTTATCTTTAAGGAGTAAAACATTGCTATGATTCTTACCGATTCCTTGTTGGATTTCTTTCTAGAAACCCGAAAACATTCCGAATCCATCTGCGAACCTTTGGAAATCGAGGACTACGTGGTACAACCTGTTGTTGATGTGAGTCCACCCAAATGGCATCTAGGTCATACCACTTGGTTTTTTGAGGAATTTATCTTAAAACGGCACCTTGATGGTTATGTTCAATTTGACGAAGATTTCTCATTTGTCTTTAATAGTTACTACGAAACCGTAGGTAAAAGAGTGGTGCGATCCGATCGCGGAAATCTGTCTAGACCTTCGGTGAAACAGGTTTATGCATACCGAAAACATGTTACGGAGAAAATTCAGATGCTTTTTGAAACGGCTCAAGATGATGAACTGAATTCCTTATTGGAAATTGGTATTCATCATGAAAAACAACATCAAGAGCTTTTGATAACGGATATCAAATATATTTTAGGAAACAATCCTTTGTTACCTGTTTATTCAGAAAAGTTCATAGACCATCCTGTTGAAACCTATGAGCAAGAATGGATTTCCATAGAAGAAGGCATCTATGACATTGGGCATAATTCTGAAGGCTTTTGCTATGATAATGAATTGGGCGAACACAAGGTTTTTCTCCACGCCTACGAGGTTTCCAATAAATTGGTCACCAATGGTGAATTCATCCAATTTATAGAGGATAGAGGTTACCAACGTTTTGGTCTTTGGCATGCTGAAGGTTGGGATTGGGTCAACCAAAACCAGATTGTTTCACCCTTGTATTGGCATAAAATAGATGGGGAATGGTATCATTACACTTCCAACGGATTACAAAAAACAGATCCTAACACACCACTAACCCACATTTGTTATTTTGAGGCTTTTGCCTATGCGCAGTGGAAAGGTCACCGTCTCCCCACCGAATTTGAATGGGAAGCCGCCCAGGCATACTTTCCTTGGGGAAAACGGTGGGAATGGACCGAAAGTGCTTACCTCCCCTATCCCAACTATCAAAAAGCGGATGGTGCTCTGGGGGAGTATAATGGCAAATTCATGGTGAACCAGAAGGTACTACGCGGCGGTTCCGTAGCAACACCTAAAAAACATACAAGACATACGTACAGAAACTTTTTCCATCCACAATTACGTTGGCAGTTTACCGGATTAAGGTTGGCCAAATAATTTCGACATAGATTTCATGCAACAAAAACAAGCTCCTACTTTAATTGCCGCTTTTGAACAAGAAGTGTACGAAGGCCTAACGGCATTCCCAAAGCATCTATCCTCCAAATATTTTTACGATGAGATTGGTGACAAGCTTTTTCAAGACATCATGGCCATGCCTGAATATTATCTTACCAATTGCGAGTTCGATATTCTTGAATCCAATAAGGAAAAAATCGCTGAGCTTTTCAAAAAGGATGGCGAACCTTTTAGTTTGTTTGAGCTGGGTGCCGGTGACGGAAAAAAAACCAAAGTTTTGCTTCAACATTTTGTAGAGCAACAAATGCAATTTGATTATCGACCGATAGATATCAGCCAGAATGCACTCAATCAGCTCGAAGCATCAATCAAAGAAGAAATACCTCAGGTTGAAATAAACACCCTGCAAGGCACCTATTTTGAGACCTTACGAGATATTGGTAATGCCAATGGCAGGCGAAAGGTCATCCTTTTTTTGGGCTCGAACATGGGTAATTTATTGCACCCCCAGGCTATTGAATTCCTGAAAAATATGCGAGATTCCATAAATGAAGATGATTTAATCTTTATGGGATTGGACCAAAAAAAGAACCCGCAAACTGTTCTGGATGCCTATAACGACGCAACCGGTATTACGGAGGCTTTCAACAAAAACATCCTGACCCGTATCAATACTGAAATGGGTGGGGATTTTGATCTGGACAAGTTTTCCCACTGGGAAGTCTATGATCCTGAGACCGGAACTGCCAAGAGTTATTTAGTATCCCAAGAGACCCAGATGGTTCGAATTGAAAGTTTGGACCTTGAAATACGTCTTAATGCATGGGAAACCATTCATACCGAGATTTCCCAAAAATATGATGATTCCATTGTGGAATGGTTGGCAGAACAGGCCAATCTTAACATCGTCGCCCATTTTACTGACGATAAACAATGGTTCAAAAACTATGTACTAAAAAAATAAGATATGAAGGCAATCTGGAACAACACTGTAATTGCAGAAAGTGATGAAACCGTGGTTATAGAAAACAACCATTACTTTCCTGCGGAAAGCATCAAAAAAGAATTTTTTAAATCAAGTGAAACCCATAGCACCTGCCCTTGGAAAGGAGTTGCTTCTTACTACACTTTAGAGGTGGATGGGAAAGAAAATCCAGATGCAGCTTGGTACTACCCTGAAACCAGTGAGTTGGCCCGATCTATTAAAGGAAGAGTGGCTTTTTGGAAGGGAGTCACCATTGAGTCTTAACGACCTATTACCCGTGTCAAGTCGAGCGGAGTCGAGACCTTTTAAGACTTCTCGACTTCGCTCGATGTGACAATCTTGTTTGTTATAACTCTAGAACCGCGTTCTCAGCTCCCGCGTAATCGTTCCACTGATAACGATCCGCCTCAGCATCATTTACATAGGCATCGTCTATCAAATATCTAAATTCAAAGGTGTTGTCCTTTGGAAGGTCAAAAATGCCTTTGAACGTTCCGTTCTTTAATTTTCTCAAAGTGCTTCCTTTTGGATTCCAGTTGTTGAAATCACCAACAACAGCCACTTTTTTTGCTTCTTCTGCAGGCACTGTGAATGTAACTTTGCAAACAGGCTTGCTTTTTAGGTATTGCTTTTTTATTGCCATGGTATTTTATTTTCTGATTAAAAACTAAGACAAAGCAATAGATAAAACCTCTTATGCACAATAAGTTAAGTACGATTTGTCAAATTGATAAAATGCACCTAACAGTAGCATTACTTTGATAAAATGAATGGTAGTTTTTTTATAAAAAGTTATATCGGCAATCAAGATTTGATGATATCCATAATCATATCAATCTCATTTTCCGTGTTGTAGAAGTGAAAACCCAATCGGATTCCGTTACCTCGTCTTACACAGACCACATCATTGTCTTTTAATCTTCGGTAGCGGCCTTGGTCTTCCTTTATATTAAAAATGGTGCTGTGCCCTTTTCTTTTTACTACGGCATCCTCCAATAATCCCAATGAATTAAATCCTTCCTTGGCCCTTGAAGACAATTTTTGAAGTTGTACTTGTATATGGTCCAATCCAATGCTTTCAAGAAAGTTTAAGGAAAATTGTAGACTTCCAAAGTTGAATGAATCCAGGTGACCTGGTTCCAGATGTTTGCAAAATGATATAGAATTTCTCAAATCAACATTTCTGTCCACAGAGCCATTCCCGATAAATTTGGGCACTATTCGTTCTTTGCCCGCTTCTGAAACCAGAACAAAACCATTTCCGTATCCCGACAAAAGCCATTTGTATCCGCTAGCTCCCAACACGTCAATTCCCGAATCGGTAAAATTGAAAGATTGGGTTCCACAAAATTGGGTACCATCAGCAATGATTAGTAGGTCCGGAAAATCTTTTTTAAGCCTTTTAATGAAATCCAGGTCAATTTTAATCCCATTTATCCACTGCACGATGCTGAATGCCAAGACATCCACCTTTCCGGATTCGACTTTCGAATAAATTTTATCTTCGAGTTGTTCATCTATCTGGATGTATTCCCTATGAAAATTCCTGGTTTCAAAAGGCCAGTTCAGGGATGGGTAGTCATTTTCAAGTAAAAGCACTCGGTTTTCTTTGGACAGTCCCTCCAATAGGATGTTCAATCCAATTGTAAAATTGGGCACCAAAGCTATATTTTCCGATTTACAGTTAAAAAACCCTCCAACGGTATCCCTTATCGTGTGGATATCCTCAAAATTTTTATGTTTGGTCATACTGCCACCAATGAGGTAATCCAAATCGTGTTCTTGGCGCCATTCCAACAGGTCTTCATACATTAATCCGGTAGCAGGAGTGTTTGCATAAATACATTGCTTTAGTACAGGAAATTTTTTTCGGAGATTCTGCATTACCAATCTTTTTGAGTCTAATTGAGTTATATTTGTTGATAAAGATAGCCATTCAATGTTATCCAAAAAGAAGTCTGAAAATACTGTTGATATTGAGCAACACGAGCTGTTGGAAAATGCGCAAAAAAGGGTGAAACAGAAGAAAAAGTTGTTCTCTCATTTTGTTATGTTCTTAATTGGGTGCGTGTTATTGGTGTTGGCCAATAAAATCCTGAAATATGGTGACGCGTACGATTGGTCTATATGGGTTATTCTTCTTTGGACCTTTTTATTGATGCTTCATACTTTCAATGTCTTTGTAACCCTTAGATTTATGGGAAAGGATTGGGAGCGAAAGCAGCGTGAAAAATTGGTGCAAAAACAAAAAAAGCGTATTTCGGAAATCCAAAAAGATATTGAGACGGATTTTCCCATTTCCAATGTCAATAAAAAAAAAGATCAATGAAACAATTGATCATTATTGCCGCAGCAGCCGAGAACAACGCGCTGGGCATAAACAATGACCTTCCTTGGCACTTACCGGACGATTTTAAACGTTTTAAGGCATTGACATCGGGCCATAAGATCATTATGGGCCGTAAAACCTTGGAGAGTTTCCCGAAGGCCTTGCCGAATCGGGAACATATTGTAGTGACCCGGGATAAAACGTATTCCCCAAAGTTTCCGTGCACAGTTGTGCATTCTTTAGAAGAAGCTATTGCACTTGTTGGGAATGCAGAACGTTCCTTTATCATCGGTGGAGGTGAGATTTATAAACAATCAATGGTTTTTGCCACAGATATTGAGTTGACCAGAATCCATCATTCGTTCGAAGCGGACACTTTTTTTCCTGAGATAGATGATGATGTTTGGGAGTTGATCAAGGAAGAATACCATCCAAAGGATGCAAGGCACACGTTTGATTTCACCTATCTTACATATACCAAAAAGTAGTTTTTAAAAATTCCGATAATCCACCTGAACATTGGGACCTTGTACCATGTTTTGCAACACCTCAATGGCAGTGTTGGTGTAGAAGACATGATTTGATGTTCGGTCTTCCACGGTTGCTATCCGATTTGTATGTAGAACGGCTTTTGTTTGCCGGGCAACGGCCTCTCCCGAATCAATGATATTGATGTCCGCTGGGAGTATTTCTTTGAGTACGGGTATTAGATATGGGTAGTGGGTACATCCCAAGACAAGGCAATCCATTCCTTTTTGGAGCATGGGGTTTACATATTTAACTAATAGATTTCTTGTTACTTCGGAACCGATTTCGCCAGCTTCAATTAATTCGACCAAACCGGCACCTTCTTGTTCAAATACCTCGATTCCATCTGCAAACATATTGGAGGTGTTATGAAACAAGCTACTTGAAAGGGTTCCTTTGGTTGCCAAAACGCCCACTTTTTTTGTCTTGGTATGCAAAGCTGCGGGTTTTATGGCCGGTTCAATACCAATAAAGGGCACATCATAATGTGCTCTTAGATAATCTATTGCATTTGTGGTAGCGGTGTTACAAGCAACTACAATGATCTTGCAGTTTTTTTCAAGCAGAAACTCCGTATTCTTTATACTAAATTGAAGAATTTGCTCCTTGGGTTTTGTACCGTAAGGGGCATTTTTGCTGTCGGCAAGATAGATACTGTCTTCTGATGGAAGTATTTTGTGAATTTCCTTCCAAATGGAGGTTCCTCCAACACCCGAATCAAAAATGCCAATTGGGTTGTGCATATTCAAAAATAGATACTATAACTTCAATGGAATAAAAAAACCGCTTTTTCTGTAGAAAAAAGCGGTTTCAAAGTATTTTAAAAGCTGTCTTAGAAGCCCAATTCTTGCTTTACCGCTGGAAGTAAATCTTTTCCTTTGGCAACGATAAGACTAAGTCCCGGACTTGCATCTACAACATAATCAAAACCTTGTGCAGCTGCCACTTTTTCGATTGCGGCTTTGGCTTTATCAGAAATTGGAGCAAACAATTCTTGTTGTTTCTTCTGCATTTCTTGAACAGCAGCTTGTTCGGCTTCCTGAATGTTTTTCTCATATCCTTGAAGCTCCTGTGCTCTTTTGTCATTCTCCTCCTTTGACTTGGAAGTAGCTTCGTTTGAATATTGAGTATATTTATTTCTAAGTTCGGTCATAGAACTTTCTATGTCGGCCCTATAGGTTTCTTGCAATTTTTTAAGCTCTGCTTGGGCTGCTTTCATCTCCGGCATTTCTTGCAATAATTGCTGCACGTTAATGTGGGCAACCTTGCTCTGCGCATTTACAAAACCCGTAGCCGCAACAAACAAAACTATGGCTACAGCAATTTTCTTTACATTTTTCATGATTCTAAGTTACTATTTTGAAAGTTAATTTTAGTGTTTCAATATTTACTGTTGTATTGAATCCTTTTCTTGTTCCTGCGCTTTTTTTCGTTCTTCCAGCTTCGCTTTCCGTTTGGCTTCACGCTCTTCCAATAATTTTTGTCTTCGTGCCTCGTATGCCTTCTTACGTTCTTCCCTCAACCGAAGTGCTTCTGTTCTTTTTTCTTCTGCTGATTTGGCTCTTGCATCCTTTGTTGCATCTGCCTTAGCCTGGCGTTCTTTTAGCGCCTCGCTAATCTCTTTATCTTCTTCGGCCTGTTCTTCCTTAAACTTGTCCAACCTACTTTTTTCCTTGGCTTTTTTGTTGGACTTGCTCACTTTTCGTGTCCTAGCTATCTCCCTTAAAATCAAGTCACTGATATCGTGTCTTTTTTCGGAATACAACATTACAACATCTGCCGATTTATCAAAAATAAAATCGTATCTTTTATTTCCTCCTATTTTCTGAACCTCATTGAAAACCTGATCTTGTATCGGCTGTATCAGTAATTGCTTTTGCAACACTAAATCTCCCTGTGGTCCAAAACGGTCTTGTTGATAATCGAGCATTTCTGCCTCCAGAATTTGGATTTCCTCTTCGCGTTCTGCAATGAGCTCATCCGTCAACAATACTTTTTCTGCCATCAAATCCTTCTTCATTTGCTCAATCACACTTTGTTTGAGCTCAATTTCCTGTTTCCACTTAATGGCCTTTGTGTTTAACTGTTCGGTCGCCTCTCTGTACTCCTCAACATTTTCAAGGATATACTCCATGTCTACATACCCAATGCGTACACCTCTTTGGGCAAAGCTATTCAGTGATAGCATCAAAACAATTAATGACAAAAGAACTTTACTATTCATTTTTGTTTCCGCTTTTACAAAGAAAATATCGTGCCAAAATAACTAATTAATTCAAAATGAGCTATTTATTGAATCACAAAGCTTTATTTTCTTATAGTTAAAATTGCTGACCGATAATGAAGTGTGTTTGCCAGCCGCTTGGTCCTATAGAAGACGGATTTGCATCTGTATCAAATCCATATCCAAAATCAATACCCAAGAGACCAAATGCCGGCATAAAAATACGTAGCCCCACTCCGGCAGATCGTTTTAATTGAAACGGATTAAATTCACTAAAATTGTTAAAGGCATTCCCCGCCTCTAAAAAAGAGAGTGCATATATGGAAGCCGAAGGTTTTAAGGTAAGTGGATACCTAAGTTCCAATGAAAATTTATTGTAGATGGTGCCTCCATCTCTTTCATCTTGGCCGGTTATCGCATTTCTACTAAATGGGGTCAATGAGCTATTCTCATAACCTCTAAGCTGAATTACATCCCTGCCGTCCAAGGTAAAGTTTCCAAGACCATCTCCACCAACAAAAAAGCGTTCAAACGGTACGGCCCCTATATCGTTATTATAACTGCCCAAGAAACCAAATTCAGCATTTGTGCGAAGCACCAATTTATCTACTAGGTTCGTGTACCAATCTCCTTTGAATTTTACTTTATAGAACTCCAAAAGCTTAAAACGCTCTTCTTCCAAATTTTCCACCTCATCGCTAAGACGAACAAATTCGGCCTGTTCTTCAACAGTCCCAATATTTGGGCCTCCAATTTCAATGAGTCGTGTTGTTTTTTCATTGATTTGACTACGAATCTCTTTGTAGTCTTTGCTTCCAAAAAGTGAGTATGGTGGGGTAAACTTGGCTGTCAATTCAAAATTTGAACCAGTCATCGGAAATATTCGGCTCGGTCCTTGTGAGCTTCTTGAGATTCCCAAGGTATAGCTCAACGAGTTGGAACTACCATTACCAAAGTTGAAGAGTCCGTTGTTGAAGTTATTAAAATCGTATAACTGATAAGCCACGGAATGAGAGATTGTAAAGAAATCATCTGGCCATTGCACCCGTTTTGCCAAACCTGCTGAAACTCCCGTAATAGCAAATCCACGGTCTTTGTCCACATCAAACCTACCACGGTTATTAAAACTGGTGGCGAATTGCTGTGTTCTGGATAGGGACAAATTGAATCGTACCGGTTTTTTGCCCCCAAGCCATGGTTCGGAGAAATTCAGACTATAGACCCTAAATGTTCTACTCGCCTGTAAACGGAGTGAAAAGGTCTGACCGTCTCCCATGGGCACAGGCTTATAGGCTTCGCCATTAAATATGTTCTTTAACGAAAAGTTGCTGAACGAAAGCCCCAGAGTTCCTATAAATCCACCCCCACCAAAGCCACCTTGCAGTTCAATTTGGCTTGAACCTGATTCCACCAAACTGTAGTTGATGTCCACCGTACCTGCATTTGGGTCAGGGTTTTGAATATCTGGTGCAATTTGCTCCGCATCAAAAAATCCAAGCTGCCCAAGTTCACGAATACTTCTAACAATATTGTCTTTGCTATATTTTTGACCGGGTTTTGTGCGTAGCTCCCTAAATATTACATGATCGTTGGTTTTATCGTTTCCGCTTACGGTAACGTGATCCAAAAAGGTCTCCTTCCCTTCAATAATCCTGATTTCAAAATTGATGGTGTCATTTATGGCCGATACCTCAACTGGATTGATACTGGAAAAAAGGTATCCATTATTCTGATAAAGATTGGTCAGGTCCTCTCCGTCAGGTTTTGTGTCATCTGCAATTCTCTTTTTCAACAACACCCCGTTATAGGTCTGTCCTTTACGAATTCCTAAAACTTGGCTCAAAATTCTATCAGAATAAACAGAGTTTCCTACAAAATTGACATCTCCGAAGTAATATTTGTTGCCCTCTTCTACATCAATTTTTAAATCGATGCTGTTCTCATCGACCTTTACAAAGGTATCGGACAACACCCTGGCATCTCTATATCCACGCTCTGCGTAAGTGTCAATTAAATTGGATAAATCTTCCTTGTAATCTTCTTGAATGTATTTTGATTTTTTCCAGAAGCGATAGAACTTTCGTTTTTTGGTCTTTTTTAATGCTTTTTGAAGTCTTTTATCTGCAAGTTGCTCATTGCCATTGAAAACAATGTTTCTGATTTTTACCTTTTCCCCTTTCTTAACATTTACGATCATGCTTTGGGTATTGGCACCTACGGTATCATTGGCCGTAGCAATGGTCACCTTTGCATTAAGGAAACCTTGTTTTTTATATTTGTTTTCAAGGTAATTCTTGGTGTTGGCTATTAAACTTTCTGTTATTTTCTTTCCTTTTTTAAGGTCTGTATCATTAATAATGTCCTCAACCTTTCGTTTTTTAACACCATAAACAGTGACATTTGTAAGCGTTGGACGTTCCAAAATGCTCAGTTCCAAGAATATTTGGTTACCCTCAATCTTAGTGTAGTAAAACTCAACGTTACTGAACAGCTCCAGGCTCCAAAGTTTCTTTATAACAGCACTTATCTCGTCTCCGGGGATGGTAATTGGTTGACCCACACGTAGCCCAGTATATGTTTTTACTGTTTGCTCGTTATAGCTTTGAAGACCCGTTACCGTTAATCCTCCTAAAATATAATCCTTACCATTCTCGAAAGAAGTGTCCTGTGCAAAGCTTTGGCCCGTAAAGAGTAAAAGAAGGAGTAGTTGTAAGTATAGTTGGGTGGTATTTTTTATAACCTTAGTTAAGTTGTTCGCTAGTTTTTCCAAATCGTCGTTCTCTATTTTGGTAACTTAATATTGCCTCTACCAAATGATGTTCACTAAAATCGGGCCAAAATACGTCAATAAAATGTAATTCGGCGTATGCTATCTGCCAAAGTAAAAAATTGCTTATCCTTTGTTCTCCACTGGTTCGGATAAGCAAGTCTACATCTGGCATGAAATGCGTGTAAAGATGTGTATTTATAACGGTTTCGTCAATATTTTCGGGTGAAATTATGCTATTTTTAACTTTGATGCTGATTTCCTTAACAACACTTTTCAACTCCTCACGGGAGCCATAGCTCAAGGCAATGGTGAGTGTCATTCCGGTATTATCCTTGGTTTTTGAAATGACCTCCGCCAATTCTTTTTGTGCTTTGGAAGGAAGTGAATTTATATTTCCAATGGTTTTTAAGCGGATGTTGTTTTTATGTAATCTTTTCCATTCTTTCCGAAGCGAAGTGACCAAAAGTCGCATCAAGGTTTCGACTTCCAATTTTGGCCTGTTCCAATTTTCGGTGGAAAAAGCGTAAAGTGTAAGGTATTCTATTTGAAGTTTGGCGCAATTCTCCACAGTATTTCTAACCGCTTCGACGCCATTTTCATGTCCAAAAATCCTAAGCTTGCCCCGTTCTTTGGCCCATCTACCATTGCCGTCCATGATAACGGCAATATGTTTTGGAAGTTTATGTTTGTCTACGTCCTCTAATGTGTACATTCTATTGAAAACAATCCTGGCAAGGTTTTCGCCCAAAGGTATACGTTAATGTGATACCTGAAAAGACGTACCAGTCGTCGCTCAATATATTTCCAAATCTAAATTGCTCAAAATTGGACCCTTCCGGATTACTACCGTCCAAGTTGTCGGTAAATGTATACCTGGCCCCAATTTCCGCCCCTAGAATCAAAAATTCATTTAAACGATACTTCGCCCCTACCGTCATTGGAATTGCAAAACTACCGTCTTTTTGGTTAATATCCTGCACTTGTAGGGCATCAAAATAATTAAAATCATACCTAAAGTAGGTGAAACCCGTATAAAGATAGGGTGTGAAAGCTGGTCCGAGCTTATGAAGATTGTATTCAACAAAGTTAAATTCTATTCCTCCGGAGAATTCCAAGACCGAATTATCTATAACATACTGTCTTTGTCTTCGTGAGGATTTGCTCGATTTTGAATCATCTGCGGTAAATGTGCCATAAAGTACACTTGCCCTCCATGCATATCTTTTGCTCTTGTTCCATTTAAAGACACCTCCAAAAGCTGGTCCTGAAGGCAAAATGAAGTTTGTTCTTCCTACATCTCCAATGGTATTGGCCCCACCAGCAAAAAGACCTATTTCATAGGTCTGGGCACTGGCGTTAAACGCACAGCAGAGAAAAATAGCCAAAACTATCCGCATACTATCAAAAAGTTAAACATATTAGAGGTAAAGGAAAGTCTATAAGATATACTGTTTGAATGTTCTCTTTTGTTAAACAGTTTTTAGCTTCTTTTATTGTTTTTGACGGGTTCAATTACGTCTATCTTGACCCCAAAGCAATTTGTTGCGAAGTGTTTTTAAAAAGCTCTCTGATTTGTACTCGATCATTTTGACAGTGAATTTTGACTTTCTTATCTTGATTTCCTTGCCGTTAGGTATGTCGGCAATTCTAGAATCTAAGGACACCAAATGGGTTTCTTCGCGTCCGGAAACCTTTAATCGAATTTGAGTGTCATCTGAAATGACCAAGGGACGGGCATTTAGGTTATGCGGAGCTATTGGCGTCAACACCAATGATTTTGCCGAAGGCTCTATCACAGGCCCTCCACAACTCAACGAATATCCTGTAGAACCGGTGGGCGTGGAAACAATTAAGCCATCTGCCCAATATGATGCCAAAAACTCATCATTCAAATAAGTTTCCACCGTGATCATGGACGTAGTGTCTTTGCGACTCACTGTAATTTCATTCAACGCAAAATTCAGCTCTCCTATTTCATCAAGATCAGAATTTACATCTACCTCTACCAAGCTTCGTTCTTCAATTTTATAGTTCCCTGCGGTAAATTCCGTAACCACTTTGCGTACTTCTTCTTTCTTAAAAGTTGATAGAAATCCAAGTCGACCCGTATTCACTCCCACAATCGGGATTCCCAAATCCTTTACATAAGTTACCGCCCGTAACATAGTGCCATCACCACCAAAACTTATGAACATATCAAAAGATGAATCCAAACCTGAATCTTGTGAAAAAGTCTCAAATTCAAACTTTTCAACATGAGCTGCAATACGTTTTTCAAAACCAATTTCTATAAATACTGAGGCGTTTACTGCTTCGAGCTCTTCCAGCAATGCAACGATATAGGTTTTATCGTGTTCTTGAAAACTTTGTCCGTAGACAGCTACTTTCATTTTAAACGTTAAGGTATTTTTCGAGGTAGTCAGACCGTTGTTTCAAATCTTCCAAAAACTGATCGTCGCTGTTGCCAAAAACAATGTTGTAGTTATATCTTCTAAATGTTTGCGCGACCTCGTTCAGATTTTCAGAACCAACTTTTAGGGTTATCTCTACAATGTCATTCTGTGAATCGGTTATAAAAGCACCCAATAAACGTGCATTGTTGCCCTCAACAATTTGGGCAATTTCACTAAAGGAATAGTCTTTTACACCAATGGAAACAACAAGAATACCTCCCGGTTCCCTAAAAAAGGGTGTATTTATAAAGACCGAGACAATATCTTCCAAATCATAATACCCTATAATAATCTCCTCTTCGTCCAGCACAGGGAGAATATTGGCCTCATTTCTGGAAAACATCTCCAGAACATCAAGCCAAGCGGTCTCTTTCGTCACAAAAAACGTTTCCAATTCAAATCGGAAATCCTCAATTTTCTTTTTAGGCTCAAAACAAGCCAAATCATTTTCAGATAGCAATCCAATAAATGCTCCGTTTTCGGTAACAGCCACATGGGAAAAAGTAGTCTCTTCAAAAAACTGAATGACCTCTTTCAACGTCTCAGAGACCTCAAAAATGGGAACCGTGGATATTATTTGGTTTTGGATTTGCATAACAATTTATTCAGGTGCAAAATACTAATTTTAAATCGCAAAAGGCGTGCCTAATTCTTATTTTTGACGTTCAAAATAGGAATACATGACAAAACTCAGTGTCAATATCAACAAACTGGCAACCCTAAGAAACTCGCGTGGGGGAAACATGCCCAACCTCATTAAATCAGCTAAGGATATAGAATCGTTTGGCGCACAAGGTATAACCATTCATCCTAGACCGGATGAGCGCCATATTCGATATCAAGATGCTCGGGATCTAAAAGCAGTGGTCGCTACAGAATATAACATTGAGGGCAATCCCATTCCAAACTTCGTTGACCTGGTTCTTGAGGTGAAGCCCACTCAGGTCACCCTGGTCCCTGACGCTGAAGACGCCATTACTTCCAATGCTGGGTGGGATACCATAAAACACAAAGATTTTTTGGTTGATGTGATTCAAACTTTCAAGGAAAATGGAATCCGAACTTCCATTTTTGTCGACCCAAGTGTGGCTATGGTTGAAGGAGCAGCAGAAACAGGCACCGACCGAATTGAACTCTACACAGAAAGTTTTGCACATGATTTTGCCCTTGGAAAAAAAGCGGAAGGAGTAAAATCATTCACTGAAGCGGCCAAAAGAGCAAACGAAATTGGTTTGGGCATCAACGCAGGCCATGATCTTAATTTGGAAAACATTCAATTTTTCAAAGAGAATATTCCTGGATTATTGGAAGTCTCCATAGGACATGCGCTCATTTGTGAATCCATCTATTTGGGATTGGAAAATGTGGTCAATATGTACTTACACCGATTGAAATAATGGAATTACTACATTCAAAAATTCTGGGAGAAGGAAAACCATTGATCATCCTGCATGGCTTTTTGGGCATGTCCGACAATTGGAAGACACTTGGCAATCAATATGCACAACATGGATATCAAGTACATCTTGTTGACCAACGTAACCATGGAAAAAGTTTTCATTCCGATGATTTTGATTATGAATTCTTAAGTGCTGACGTACTTGGCTATATGGACTTTCACCAAATTGAGGATGCTAATTTAATCGGGCATTCCATGGGTGGTAAAACAGCAATGCAATTGGCAGTCTCAGAACCAGAAAGAATATCCAAACTACTTGTCGCTGACATTTCTCCAAAATACTACCCCGCTCATCATCAGCCTATAGTTGATGCCTTGGGAAAATTGGACTTCGATATGGTCGCCAGTAGAAAAGAAGCCGATGAAATACTCGCTCGCTATTTACCCGAGTTCGGCATTCGTCAGTTTCTTTTAAAAAACTTGTATTGGGTTGAGCCCGGAAAATTGGGCTTTCGTTTTAATTATGATGTTCTGAAGGATAAAATGGACGAAATAGGGGAAAATATAAGTTCCAATGCCAAATTTGAAGGTCCCACCCTATTTCTTCGCGGTGATCGTTCAGAATACATATTACCGAATGATTATCCTGAGATTAAAAAACACTTCCCCAATGCGGAAATCGATACGGTTTCCAACGCAGGTCACTGGTTGCATGCTGAAAATCCCAAACAATTTTTTGAAAAGTCGCTTCGCTTTCTTAATTCGTAAAATTTCATCCTTTTTATTATGCATGCATAATTTTTTTGGCCATTTTATTGTCTGTATAACAAATTTCACCTAGTTTTGGTAATACCGGTTTGAACATAAATCTAACTTAAGCTAACTCAAACAGATTTGAATATGAAAAAGTTATATGCCCTGCTCCCCTTTTTAGGGTTGTTCTTGATTGCATGTGAAGACGATGATACCGCAATTGTAACCCCACCAGACCCAGCTCCGATTGATTACACTGCCGGTTCTGCCAATTTCTCAAAATATGTCTCCGTAGGAAACTCACTTACGGCTGGTTTTTCGGATAATGCTTTGTTCCGTGCTGGACAAGAAGCTTCACTCCCAAATATGTTGGCATCAAACTTTGCCTTGGTAGGTGGTGGTGCCTTTGAAATTCCATTTATGGCCGATAATTTAGGTGGAATGACACTTGGTGGAAATCCTATAAGTGGAAATAGATTGATTCTGGCATTTTTACCTGATGGTCCCGCGCCAACTCCAGTTGCAGGTGCTGGAAGTACGGAAGTTTCAACAAAACTCACTGGTTCCTTTAACAATTATGGAATCCCAGGTGCCAAAAGCTATGAATTATTAGCTCCTGGTTATGGAAGTGTTGCTGGTGTGGCATTAGGAACCGCAAACCCATATTTTGCTCGTTTTTCCTCAGCTGAAGACGCGACTGTTATAGGTGATGCCGCCGTTCAGGGAGCGACATTTTTCTCCGCTTGGGTTGGAGCTAATGACATATTACTTTATGCCACTAACGGAGGTTCTGGCGTTGACCAAACTGGAAATTTAATTCCGGCCTCCTATTCACGAAACGATATTACTGACCCCAACGTTTTTGCAGGGTCACTAAATGCCATTCTGACTGCTATGACAGCTGGTGGAGCCGATGGGGTGATTGCCAATCTTCCCAATATATTGGATATACCATTTTTTACCACGGTGCCTTTTGCGCCATTGGATCCCACAAATCCAGCATTCGGACCCCAGATTCCAGTTTTAAACGCACAGTTTGCAGGGTTGAATCAGGTATTTCAGGCTTTGGGAGTGCCTGAAAGACAATTTACCTTCTCAGATTCTGCAGCTAGTTCAGTTATTATAAAGGACGAGGATTTACCCGATTTGTCAGCTGCCATCACAGCGGCTTTGATAGGAGTTGGTGTTGATCCTGGCACGGCTACAGTTACAGGCTTGCTGTATGGTCAGGCTCGCCAGTCCAATGAAGATGATTTATTGGTGTTGACCAGCAGCACAACAATTGCCACATTAAACGAAGATGCTTTTGCCATGTTACAAGGTCTTGGTGTGGATGCTGCTACTGCGGGACAATTGGCAATAAATGGGATTACCTTTCCTTTGGAAGATCAGTGGGTTGTGACACCGGGAGAACAAACTGCCATTAACAATGCATTAACCGCGTATAACGCTACAATAGAAGCTCTGGCCACACAATTTGATTTGGCTTTTGTTGATACCAACTCGCTAATGAACGAGATCATAGCTAACGGGTTTCCCTTGGCAGATGGCAGCACGGTAACAGGAGTATTTGCCACAGGCGGAGGGTTTTCTTTGGATGGAGTACACCCTGCCCCTAGAGGATATGCCATTTTAGCCAATTCATTCATTGAGGCAATAAACGCAAAACATGGGTCCAACCTCCCAGGTGTGAATCCTTTGGATTACACTGGACTCTATATTGATTAGAAAACACTACTTAAATTCACTATATTTTAGGCACCGTTTAAAAGCGGTGCCTTTCTTTTCTATTAACATTGTACCTATGAAACTAATTTTAAGACTTCTTTTGAATGCTGTAGCGGTTGTTATTCTTTCTTACGTATTGCCAGGCGTTGGTGTAGACTCCCCGACCACAGCCATCATTGTCGCCTTGGTTTTAGGACTTTTAAACTTCCTTGTAAAACCCGTTCTTATCATCCTAACGCTTCCAATAACTATTGTAACATTAGGTTTGTTTCTTTTGATTATTAACGCAATAATTATTCTAATTACAGCACATTTTATCTCAGGTTTCGAGGTGGCAAGCATTTGGTGGGCCCTAATTTTCAGTCTTTTATTATCGTTTTTACAGTCCATTTTGCATTCCATTTTCAAAGAGGATAAAAAGAATTGATTTAGTTTGGCACTCAATGTTTTAAAAAGTTGCTGTCAATCAGAAAATGCATTACTTTTGCCACCCATTTTTGAATAGCAAATTAGGTAGGAGATGAATATCACAAAAGAGCAGATTGACGAGCTAAACGCAGTTGTAAAAGTTGCCATTAGCAAGGACGACTATCAAGACAAAGTAGAAAAAATCCTGAAGGATTATAGAAAACAGGCCAATATTCCCGGTTTTCGAAAAGGACAGGTACCCATGGGGCTTATTAAAAAGCAATATGGCAAAGCTGTTTTGGTAGATGAAGTGAACAAGTTGTTACAAGACAACCTCAACAAATATCTTACCGAAGAAAAGTTGGATGTTTTAGGAAATCCTTTACCGAAACAACAAGAAGATTTTGATTGGGACAATGACAACCTAGATTTCGAGTTCGAGTTGGGTCTTGCTCCTAACTTTGAGGTAAAAGTAAAAACCAGAAAAGCCGTAACCCAATATAAGATTGTTGCGGACAAAAAAATGATCCAGGAACAAGTAGACCGTATACAAAAGCAATATGGAAAGCTGATTTCAAAAACAGAATCTGGAAAATCAGACGAAATTACTGGAACTTTCACCAATGAAACGGAAGAGATTGAAAACAAGACAACTGTAGAACTTGACAAGATCAAGGGTAAAAAAGCCTTAGATACACTTGTCGGAAAAAAAGTTGGTGATACCGTTGAATTAAAAACAAAAGGTCTTTTTAAAGAAGATTATTTGCTGACCAGTGCATTGGGCATCAGCAAAGAAAAAGCAGAGAAGCTAAATGTCGATGTTACCTTTACCATAGAAGAAATTAACGAACGCCAACCTGCCACCCTTGACCAAGAGTTGTTCGATAAATTGTTTGGAAAGGACAACGTAAAAACCGAAAAAGAACTCAAAGATAAAATCAAGGAGGATTCAGAAAAGCAATTTGAACAGCAATCTGACCAAAAATTATTGAACGATATCACGGAAAGACTCATCGATGATACAAAATTCGACCTTCCATCCGAATTTCTTCAAAAATGGATTCAGGTAAGTGGTGAAAATCCCTTGTCCGATGATGAAGCCAAAGAAGAATTTGAAAAGTCGGAAAAAGGACTTCGTTATCAATTGATTGAAGGCAAAATAATCAAAGAAAATGACCTTCAAGTTCAATTTGATGAATTGAAAGAGTTTGCCAAAGGCTTCATCAAATCCCAAATGGCACAATACGGGCATTTGGATCCCCAAGAAGAAGAGTTGGAAAATATTGCCAACAGAATTATGGGGAATCAAGATGAAGTGAAAAGACTTTCTGAACAGTTGATGAGTCAAAAATTACTGACTTTCTATAAAGAGCATGCAAACCTTAAAGTAAAAGAGGTCACCTATGACGACTTTGTTAAGGAAGCCTATAGCTAGATTCAGCTAAAAGAAAATTAAGTATCTTTACGGTGCCGAAAAGCCTAGTTTTCGGCACCTTTTTTTTAAGCAAAATCGAATAAAATCCTATGGATTACGGAACAGAATTCAAAAAATACGCCACCAAGCACCACGGCATAAATAGCATGTACTATGACCAAATTGTCAGTAGTATGTATCCAGTGGGCATGACTCCAAATATCATCGAAGAAAGACAATTGAATGCCATTGCGATGGATGTTTTCTCAAGATTGATGATGGACCGAATCATTTTTTTAGGCACGGGCATCAATGATCAAGTAGCCAATATAGTTCAGGCCCAATTGCTGTTTTTGGAAAGTGCGGATGCCGTTAAGGACATTCAAATTTATATCAATTCTCCAGGTGGAAGCGTTTATGCAGGTCTTGGTATTTATGACACCATGCAGTTCATTAAACCCGATGTAGCCACCATTTGTACGGGAATAGCCGCATCTATGGCTGCCGTACTCTTATGCGCCGGAGAAAAAGGCAAACGTAGTGGTCTATCTCATTCCAGGGTTATGATCCACCAACCCTTATCCGGTGCGCAAGGCCAGGCTAGTGATATTGAAATCGCAGCCAAAGAAGTACTTAAAATAAAAGATGAATTATATCATATCATAGCCAACCACTCAGGGCAATCGTTCGATAAAGTCTACGAGGATAGTGACCGGGATTACTGGATGAGGGCACCAGAGGCGAAAAAATATGGTATGATAGATGAAATATTGGTAAGGGATAAATCCTAAAACCGTACTAAGAAGTCAAAAAAAGACTGCTACTAACCAACAAAATCTATATTTTTTACGTTATTAGTGGTTGAACTTTAAATGTTTATATGGCAAAGGAAAACTTGGAATGTTCTTTTTGTGGTAGAAAAAAGCCAGAGACCAACCTTCTTATAGCTGGTCTTGACGCGCATATTTGTGACAGATGCATAGAACAAGCCCATAGTATTGTAGCAGAGGAGTCCAAACAATCTAAAAACCAAGATCTCTCATCAGAATTGGTACTCAAAAAGCCAGTTGAGATCAGAGATTTTTTGGACACTTTCGTGATTGGACAAGAACGCACCAAAAAGGTGATGTCGGTTGCCGTATATAACCATTACAAAAGGCTTCTTCAACCTAAGGGGAAAGATGATGATGTAGAAATCCAGAAAAGTAACATTGTTATGGTTGGGCAAACAGGTACAGGTAAGACCCTAATTGCTAAGACTATAGCAAGAATGCTCAATGTTCCTTTGGCCATCGTGGATGCCACAGTTTTAACAGAAGCCGGGTATGTAGGTGAAGACGTTGAAAGTATCTTGACAAGATTACTACAAGCGGCTGATTATAATTTAGAGAAAGCGGAAAGAGGCATCGTCTTTATAGATGAAATTGACAAAATTGCCCGTAAAAGTGATAACCCATCCATTACCCGTGATGTTTCGGGTGAAGGTGTTCAGCAA
This sequence comes from Flagellimonas sp. 2504JD1-5, assembly GCF_053618295.1. Classification (NCBI taxonomy): domain Bacteria; kingdom Pseudomonadati; phylum Bacteroidota; class Flavobacteriia; order Flavobacteriales; family Flavobacteriaceae; genus Flagellimonas; species Flagellimonas sp. 2504JD1-5. The sequence goes on along the minus strand of NZ_JBSIOU010000001.1, from coordinate 1,568,294 downwards.
GGACTTCTAAAGTTACTTGAAGGAACAGTGGTAAATGTTCCACCTAAAGGTGGAAGAAAACATCCTGACCAAAAGTTTATCGAAGTAAATACGGAAAATATTCTTTTTGTTGCCGGAGGAGCTTTTGATGGTATCGAACGCATCATAACCAAGCGATTGAACATGCAAGCCGTTGGATATAGCGCTTCCAAGGCTGAAGATAGATTGGACAATGAAAATATTCTTCAGTATATCATTCCAAAAGATTTAAAGGAATTTGGACTTATTCCCGAAATTATTGGTCGACTTCCTGTTCTTACCCATATGAATCCGTTGGATTCAAAAACCTTAAGGGCAATTCTCACCGAACCTAAAAATGCTATCATCAAACAGTATGAAAAACTGTTTTCCATGGATGGTATTACCTTTAGTATCACAGAGCAAGCCTTGGCCTATATTGTGGAAAAAGCTGTTGAATATAAACTCGGTGCCAGAGGATTGCGTTCACTTTGTGAAGCAGTTTTCACGGATGCCATGTTTACATTACCAAGCAGTGATGAAAAGGAATTTAAGGTCACCAAGGCCTATGCAGAAGAAAAGCTCTCGCATGAGACCATTAAAAAATTAAAAGCGGTTTCTTAAAACTATACTGCTTTTTTGGTCACCTTATCCAATAGGTCCAAACAAACTTCAGCAATGATTTTTTCATCAGAATACAGTTGATGCCCAAAGTTGGGAATCACATTGATTTCAGTTCCAATCCCATCTGCCCATTTTGCGTCAGGTCGGTATTCATCTTTTTCGCCAAAAATTAGATTCATTGGACCATCTGGTTTCTCATTTTCCAATCTTATCCTTGTAGGTGAAATTGCTGTAAGGGATTTCATCGGTAAACCTTTCAAAGCAGCTTTCCAAGCAATGGTTCCCCCGGTACTAAATGCCAAATAATGACTGGCTGCTGTTTCTTTTTTCAGTAAATGTGCAACTGCGGTGTCAATACCACCTTCTACAAAGGCTTTATGAATGTTTTCTTCACTCGATACTGGCGTATCTATGTTGCCCAATTGTTGACAATCATAAAAAACGATATTATAGTATTGCTGTAGATATCCAAAGTAAGAGGTAATCCAGAGTCCTTTCTTAACACCCCACATGTCGGAGATAATAACAAGTTTTTCAGCCATAATTAATTTATATTCAGTTTATTAAGATGAGGGAACTCAAAATTTATGAATCAAACTTCACTCATAAACGAAGAAAATCCATATTTATTTGACCAAAACGGGGGTTTGCTCGATGAATGGTCTCTGTTTACGAAAACGTTTTCGTAAATCTCGATTTATCTTAGTTTTGGCTATTCACGTTCATCTGCAACAATTCTTCGATGTACGCTCTTTCATTGGACAACCGTGGGATTTTGTGTTGCCCTCCCAACTTGTTTTTGGATTTCAACCAGTCGTGAAAGAGGTTTTGGCGGGCAACATGTACGGTTGGCATCCGTAGCGTAGTGTTATTGTAACGTTTGGCTTCATAGTCAGAGTTCAGCGACTTTAGGGCATTGTCCAGAAATTCTGTAAAATAAGCTACATCTTTGGGTGGCTTTCTAAACTCTATAATCCATTCATGAGCTCCTTTTTCGCTCCCGTTCATAAAAATGGGAGCTGCAGTATAATCCATAATTTGTGCATCTGTCTTCTGACAAATTTGATTCAAGGCCTCCTCCGCATTTTCAATGATAAGCTCCTCCCCAAAAGCATTGATAAAATGCTTTGTTCGCCCAGTAATTCTTATTCTATATGGGTCTGTTGAAGTAAATCGTACCGTATCACCAATTTTATATCGCCATAAACCCGCATTTGTGGTAATGACTATAGCATAATTAACTCCCACTTCCACATCCCAAAGCGGAATCGCCTTTTCTTCTTTTCCATAGGAATCCATAGGAATGAATTCATAAAAAATGCCATAATCCAGCATTAGAAGAAGGTCTTGGGAATTGTTTCTATCCTGGATTCCGAAAAAACCTTCAGAAGCATTATAAGTTTCGTAGTAATTGAAATTTTTTCGGGGAAGCAATTTTCTATATTGATCCCTATAGGGTGCAAAGCTCACTCCACCATGAAAATACACTTCCAAATTTTCCCAAATTTCAAACAAGTGGTTTTTGCCCGTTTTTTCCAATACATCATTGAGCAATACCAACATCCAAGAAGGAACTCCGGCCAGACTTGTCACATTTTCTTGAATGCTTTCATCAATGATGGCTTTTAATTTGGGCTCCCAATCACTCATCAACGACACTTTATTGCTCGGAGTACTACTATACTCGGCCCAAAGTGGCATATTATCAATCAAAATGGCAGAAAGGTCGCCAAAAAAGGTCCCATTATCTTCATACAACTTTTTGCTACCCCCAAGTCGAAGACTCTTTCCAGTAAAAAGTTGTGAATTCTCGTTATTGTTCAGGTACAAGCAGAGCAGGTCCTTGCTGGATTTATAGTGACAGTCTTCCAAAGCCTCCGTGCTAACCGGAATAAATTTACTTTTAGCATTGGTAGTTCCACTACTCTTGGCAAACCATTTAATGGACGTGGGCCAAAATAAGTTTTGTTCCCCACGACGACTACGCTCTATCAAATCTGCAATGCCCTCATAGTTTACAATGGGTACTCGGTTGGCAAAATCCTCATACTTTTCAATATCACCAAAACCATACTTTTTCCCCAGCATGGTTTCTTTTGAAAAATCGACCAAATGCTGTAAAACCTCTCCTTGTACATCCAAGGGATATTTTAAAAAAAGCTCAATTTGATGATAGCGTTTTTTAAGTAACCAAGAAGCTATGGAGTTGAATAATGGTATTGGCATTTTTAGGTATCTTTAACCTATAATGAGGTTAGGTGCTATAGCTAAAATAGGTCATCTTACCTTCATTTTCAAATCAGTCTAAAAACATATCAATTCCGTCATGCTTTACGAAGGTGTCCTGCGCAAAATGCAAACTGAACTTGGGAATCCCATTCAATATTATTTGGTTTTTGAAAACGATTTTTTAAACATGAACCAGTTGTTGGACAAAGAATTACAAATTGATTTTATAAAATATCAATGTTTGAATTGCGGAAGGGAAAGGCCCATTTACCGACAAGGTTTTTGTAAATCGTGCTTTTATGAATCCCCAGCAGCTGGGGACTGGATCATGAAACCGGAATTAAGTACCGCACATTTGGGCAAGGAAGATCGTGATTTGGAGTATGAAAAAAAAGTGCAACTACAACCACATATTGTGTATTTGGCCAATAGCAGCAATGTTAAAGTTGGAGTTACCAGAAAATCCCAGGTCCCCACGCGTTGGATTGATCAAGGTGCACATGAAGCCATTGAAATAGTAGAAGTTCCAAACAGATATTTAGCCGGCATTACCGAAGTGGCGCTCAAAGCCCATGTTAGCGATAAGACCAGCTGGCGTAAAATGCTGACAAATAGCCTAGAAGATGTTGATCTTGTAGAATGGCGAAATAAACTAAAGTCTAGCGTCCCTGATGAGGCGCTCGATTATTTCATCGATTCGAACAACGAAACGCATATGGATTTTCCAGTCCTGCAGTATCCAGAAAAAGTTAAAAGCCTTAATTTGGACAAAACACCAAGTTATACTGGCGTCCTTAAGGGCTTAAAAGGTCAATACTTGCTTTTTGAAGACAATACCGTATTCAATGTCAGGGGAAGTGAAGGATACTATGTTGGTATAAATATTAAGTGATTTTTTTCCATTTAACCAGTTAGAATGAAAAATTCACTTTTATCGGTGACCATGGCAATCCTACTTTGTGGCTGTTTAAGTAAAAAGGAGCGCTCCAGGTTCTACGATTCCGAAACTTTGAAAGTAAAACCAATAAACAACAACGTCTTTACACATATTTCGTATTTACAAACCAATAATTTTGGAAAAGTTGGTTGTAATGGTATGGTATATTTTAACAACGACGAAGCAATAGTTTTTGACACTCCTACTGATGACAATGCGTCCAAAGAGCTCATTGAGTGGATTGAAAAAGAACAGGAAAAGAAAATTGTTGCTGTTGTGATCACCCATTTTCATGAGGATTGTTGGGGCGGGCTTCATCAATTTCATGACAGCCAAGTAATTTCATACGGCAGTAGAAATACCATCGATTTATTAAAGAAAAAAGGATTAAACCTTTTACCTCGGCAAGGTTTCAACGATAGCATTAAGATTAAGGTTGGTAAAGAACAGGTAGTTGTAAAATATTTTGGTGCTGGCCACACTGTGGATAATATCGTAGGCTATGTACAAACCGAAGAAGCTTTGTTCGGTGGCTGCCTTATTAAATCAGTCAAAGCTGGTAAAGGGAATCTGGAAGACGCTGATGTTTACGCATGGTCCTCAACAGTTGAAAAAATAAAACAAGAGTTTCCTGGTTTAAAAATCGTAATCCCCGGTCATGGCAAAAGTGGCGGAGTGGAACTTTTAGATTATACAATTCAATTGTTCAAACAATATTAATCTTGACATCAAAACCTTTCACAATGAAAACAATGACTTGCAAACAACTTGGCGGAGCATGTGACATGGAATTCACTGCAAATACTTTTGAAGAGATCGCCGAATTGAGCAAAGAACATGGCATGGAAATGTTCCAAAAACAAGATACTCCACATTTAAAAGCTATGGACGCTATGCAATCCTGGATGAAAACACCCGACGGTATGCAAAAATGGATGTCCAGCAAAAAAGAACTGTTTGAATCCCTTCCAGAAAGTTAGAAAACAAATGAAAAAGTCCATCTGCATAAGTCTATTATTACTGGTTTCCCTGAGCGGTTATGCCCAAAAATCAATAATGACCTATAATATTAGATACAATAATCCAAATGATAAAGAAAACTGGTGGGAAAACCGAAAACAAGATGTTGCAGCTTTGATACAACACTACAACCCCGATATTTTAGGTATTCAAGAAGGCCTACACAAACAAGTAATGTATCTGGATGAAACCCTCAATGATTATGCTTTTGTAGGAGTAGGTAGAGATGATGGAAAGCAAAAGGGTGAATATGCCGCTATTTTCTACAGCAAGAAACAACTGAAATTGATCAACACCAAAACCTATTGGCTTTCCGAAACACCTGATAAGGTTTCTGTTGGCTGGGATGCCTCAATGGAGCGAATTGTAACCTATGCCATGTTCAAGGACAAAAACACAAAAAAAACAATCCATGTGTTTAACTGCCACTACGATCATATTGGAAAACTTGCAAGGGAAAATTCATCAAAACTTGTTCTTAATTTGATCAAGAAAATGGGGATTGAGAACGAACGTACTGCTGTGATTGGTGATCTAAACAGTCATCCTGAGGAAAGTCCCATTCAAATTTTAAGAACCGAACTGGAGGATGCCTATGAACACACATCAACCCCGGTATATGGCCCCATTGGAACCTTCAACGGCTTTAATCCAATGGAAAATCTCACTCGGCGAATCGACTATGTCCTTACAAAAAACATTCAAGTAGAAGGTTTTCGAACCATCGACGACCGAAGAAAAAACGGATTGTACCCTTCCGACCACCTGCCTGTTCTTGTTACTCTGGATTAGTTATTCACCGTATCCTTTTTCTTTTTGCCCAATAGACCTCCCAAAATGGATTTTGCGGTATTTTTTACAGGATCTTCGGTACTCGTTGAATCTTTTGCTTGGGCACTATCTTCTTTTTTTCCTCCCAAAAGCGTTCCAAGTGCTTCCTTGACTCCTGAAGATTCGTTTTGCGTGGAATCTTTGTCATCTTTGGCAAATACATCGGATAGTAAATCCTTTGCAGTATCCTTGCCTTGATTCAATAGTTTTTGTTTTTGAATCTCCACCAATTGTTTTGTCAACTTGGAAACCCCAGAACTTAAATCTGTACTTACATTTGGATTCGCATAATTTCCTCCAATATTGGCCACCACCGGAATGGTTAAATCCTTTAAACTTTCATCATCCATTTTGGCAATCAGATTATTCACGTCATTGCCCAGGTATTTGGCGGGCACATCCAAAGTTGCCGTATACTCCAACTGTTTATCAAACGTGTGGCTTCCATTCACATTTACGGCGATATCCTTATATTTTAAGGTGAATGGTTTTACTTTGACAGAACCATTATCAAAACTCAACGCAGTTTTCAAATCACTTAAATCCAAATCATCAGTGTTCAAAAAGCTAAGCTTGCTGCCCATTGCCGACAGCAGGGGTGCACTTTCGGCACTTACCTTCGTAGATAATAATTCAGCCAAGGCATCGCCTGAAACAGAGGCCAGATTCGGCGTAAAATCTTCTTTTAAATCTCCTGATATTTTGATATCAGAATTGAGTTTTCCTTGAAGTGCATTGGCCAATGGCGCCAATACTTTAAATAGTTCCAGAGAAGAAAAGGATTCTCCAATATTGAAATTGTTCATTCCCAAATTCATATTGAAGGTTGAGGTATCTTCTTTGGTCGAAACGGCGCCAGATACACCTAAAGTGCCTCCGAATAAATCAGAGGTCAAATTTTGTACTGTTGCGGTTTCATCTTTGATAATCAGTGAGCCTTGTACATTTTTAAGTTTGAGGTTGTCGTAAAGCACAGTACCTGCGGAAGCATCAATCGTACAATCCAAAAAAGACGGGATTTTGATACGTTCTTCTCCTTCAGATTGAGTGTTTGCGGTTTCCTGATCTGAACTTTTCTCTTCTACCATAAAGTCGTTTAACGCAAACGTGTTGGAAGTAAGTGAAAAGGTTCCTTCTATATTTTCTTTGTTGAACATGAAACCTAAAAGGTTTGTCAAAGTTCCGGTAGCATCAAAATCTGTTTGCCCCGTTTTTCCCTTAAAGGAGTTCAACGAAACCGTCTCTGGAGTAAAGTCCAACACTGCAGAGCTAATAACTACGGGATTCTTCAGTTCCTCCGATGCATATTCAAAATCAGAAAGCGCCAAATTACCATTGGTCTTTGTATTTTGATATTGGTTGTTTTCCAAAGAAGCCATATCAAAGGACGTAGTAACATCGGCTTCCAAAATGCCCTTCAAATCATATTCCGAAGGAACGGGATAGGCTTTGGAAATGTTCCCTAAATTCATTTTCCCATCCAAATGAGCATTCACCTTGGTATTGCCCATCAAATCATTGATTCTGGATTTTAGACTAAACTTATCCTGATCTATGGTGAAAGAAGCACTTTTAATGTCAACATAAGTATCTTCGGCAATCCCTGTTGTGTTGTTGATTTCAGTATCGATATATACATTTTGCACGGATTTGGGTAAATCGGGGTATTTGAAAGAGGCATTTTCCGAGTTTATTTTGATATTGAAAGTGGGGATATGTGCGTCATCGACCACGCCTTTAAACTGCCCTGCCACCTCAAAATTACCTGTGGTTTGTACATCTTCTATATTCTTGGAGTAAGCTTCGGGAATCACCGCCAAAAAGTTTTTGAAATCGGAAGAAGGCGTTTTAAAACTGACATCGACCTCCTGATTCTCATCATTTACTTGCACAAATCCATCGAAAACCAAAGGCAATTGATTGATCATAGCTTTGTTCTCCAAAAATGAATATTTGTTTTGTGTCAAATCTATCCCTATCAAGGCATCCAGGAATAACTTATTATTGTTCAGATATTTGATGCTGTCCAACTCAAAAGAGACTAGGGCATCAGTCATGGTCTTTAACTCGGAAGTTTCCAACGACAGGTCTCCAGTTCCAAAATGGTTCAATTCTGAAATGGTCAAGCCCATTCCACTGGTCAAATCGGCATATGTGATTTCAGCATTGGTAATTTCATAAGCGTCCATGGCCAATGTAAAATTGGAAGCCGCTTCATTTTCCTCCTCATTCGCTCCTTCATCATCTGCTTTGCCAATATCGTAGTTGGCATTTTCCGACGCGTCTACCTTAATATGGAGCTTGGCTCCATCAACTTTTAGGCTTTTTATGGTTATCGGTTTCTCCGCGGTTTTGAACAGTTCCTTGATTGACATTTTTAGTGCAATTTGGTCAGATGCAAACAATGTGTCTCCCTCAAAAGGGGCATTATTTACCAATGATAATTGCTTCAATTCCACATGGGCGTATGGGAAGCTCTTGGTCAAGCTTAAACTTGCATTTTCGAAATCTAGCGTCGCATTGATGTTATTGTTGACCTTGTTTTTAATGATATCGGCTATCTTTCCCTCGAGCAGCAAAGGCAAGGCAATTAGCAGTGAAATAAGGACAAGTAGGGTTATGCCAGTGATTTTTAAGGCTTTAGTTCTCATAATTTGGGCGTTTATAACCACAAAATAAGAAAGAAGTGCTTAATTAAGGGCTATTTCTTCCCCTAATTTTAGGTTAAATCTTCTTCGTATGATATATACGAAAAGATAGAGCAAAGGGGTGTCGAGCAGGGCAATAAAAATCTTAAAAACAAATCCACTGATCACGAGACCATAAAAAAGTTCCCACGGAATTTCACCAAAACTGCACAGCAATAATACCACAGTAAAGGTATCTATGAACTGGGACGAAAAGGTTGAAAAGTTATTGCGAAGCCATAAATATCTACCTTTGGTGAGCCTTTTCCAGAAGTGATATAGCTGGATATCAACAAACTGAGCCAACAGATAGGCCATCATGGATGCAAAAACGGCTACTATGGTATTCCCAAAAACTGAATGGAACAGTTCATTGGAAACCGGGGACCAATCTGTAGCCTGTGCGGCAGAGGCGGTTGAAACAATCAACAACGAAAAGAAAGAGGCAAAAATACCGGCCACCACAACCTGATTGGCCTTCTTTTTACCAAAAATCTCAGAAATTAGGTCCGTAATCAAAAATGTTATGGGATAAGGTAAAATCCCAACGGAAACTTCAAAAAGTGGGGCTCCTAAAATGGTCACTTCTCCGAAGGGGTTCCAATAAAAAAACTTTTGAAAAATAAGATTGGACACCACCAAAGAGGTGATAAATAAAGCTCCTAAATAAAGGTATATGGAAAACGCTACTCTTTTGTCCTTTTGCGTCATCCTATTATTTGATGTTAAGGCTAAATGGCATTTTGGCCTGAATTCCTTTTTGTTTGGTCAATTGTTTAAATTCTTTCAATATTTGGTAGGCCTCACTTCCTATTTCTTCTTGTATCAAAGTTTCTCCAAGTTTGGCTTTTGCACCTCCAAAATTTTCCATGAAGCGTTCAAAATCGGATTTGTACCTAGGATATTTTCGAATCCCGTACGAGTCCAAGTCAGCCATTTCGGCAGCGGCTTCAATGGCATCTTCTAACGAGCCCAATTCATCTACCAAACCATTTTCCTTGGCATCAACACCACTCCAAACCCTTCCCTGGGCCAATGTGTTCACCTCTTCAACACTCATGTTTCTTCCAGCTGCCACCCGCTCCAAAAAGGTGTTGTAGGTATCTTCGATACCTTCTTGTACCACATCTCGAAATGAATTGCTCATAGGCTCAAACAGTGAATAGTCCACCGAGTTCTTGTTGGTTCCCACCTGTTCTGCGTTGATTCCGATATCACCAGCCAATTCACTTACATTCGGGATTGTTCCAAAAACACCAATAGATCCTGTTATTGTGGTGGGTTCAGCATAAATTTTATCCCCTCCTACCCCAATGTAATACCCACCGGATGCGGCAACGTTGCCAAAGGAAACGATCACCGGTTTTTCTTTTTTGGCCAATTCCACTTCACGCCAGATAATGTCAGAAACCAAGGCACTTCCCCCTGGAGAATCAATGCGCAATACAATCGCTTTAGTATTTTCACTTTTCACAGCTTTTTGAAGTGCTCTTGTAATCAGGCCTTGTCCTATAAATTCCTTAGATCCTTCGCCATAATAAATCTCTCCCTGGGCATAAATCACTGTGACTTTATTTTTGCCGACATTATATTTTGTTCCACTCGCCAATGGAATATAGTCTTGTAAACTCACATAATTGATATCATCATCCTCTTCAACCCCTATGTTTTCCTTAATCAAACCTTCATATTCGTCAAAGTAAAGGTTGCCATCAATCAGACCTGAGGCAATAGCAAACTCAGGTGTACGACCTCCAAGAGTATCTGCAATAATATTGAGTCGATCTACACTCATACCGCGTGAAGTTCCTATTTCGCCAATCATCTCATCCCATAAAGAAGTTATGAGTTCATGAATCTGCTCACGATTTTCAGGACTCATAGTATTTGAAAGATAGGGTTCAACCGCACTTTTGTATTTTCCGTGCCGAATCACTTCCATTTTAACACCTGTTTTTTCCTGTAAATCCTTAAAATATAGCACTTCAGTGGACAACCCCTTAAAATCCATTCCCCCTACTGGGTTCAAATACAGTTCATTGGCCACACTGGCCAAATAATAATCTTTCTGGGTGAAGAAGTCGGAATGCGCATAAATGAACTTTCCGGTCCCATTAAAGTCTTCCAAAGCCTTGCGTATTGCCTGTACCTGCGCAAGTCCGGCCTGTACAAAACTGGTGGTAAGACTAATTCCTTTTATCCTTTCATCGCCTCCAGCCACTTTTATAGCATGTATTATCTCATCCAATCCGGCTTCATCATCCCAAAATCCGGCAAAAGGGTCCGTTTCATCCTTACCCAAATAATCACGGATAGGTTCGGTAAAACTTATTTCCAAAACGGAATTTTTCTTAACCACTACTCCGTCATCTGCACTGCTCACCAAGGCCAAAAATATCATGAACATGCCGAACAGTATACCAAACGCCACCAAACATCCTAAAATCGAGGCTAAAAGATTTCTCAAAAAATTCATCAAAAAAATTTTATTCTGCATCAAATATAACCATTGTTATATTGTTTTGTTTACTTTGTTTTTCTGATTATGGGTCGAAAACAACAAGTATATCTTTCTTTGGGAAGCAACATGGGCAATCGCTTTCTTACACTACAAAACGCCCTTTTCAGTATTCAAAAAATAGCTGGGAAAATTAGCACTGTATCCGCTGTTTATGAAAATGCTGCGGTAGGTTTTGAAGGCGAGGATTTTTTAAATGCCTGCATTGCCATTGAAACGGAGCTCAAACCATTTGATTTGCTTGAAATACTATTGCAAATTGAAAGGGATTTTGGACGGGAAAGAAGCGAGCACAAAGGTTACCGATCCAGAACCTTGGATATTGACATCCTTCTTTACGGGAACGAAATCATCAAAACAGATGAGCTGACCATACCACATCCCAGCATGGTTGAACGGAATTTTGTTTTAAGGCCATTGGCCGATATTGCGCCACAGTTTTACCACCCGGTATTGAACAAGGACATCCGTAATCTGTTACAGCAATGCAAGGACCGTAATCAGTTAACAAAAACAAAGCACAAACTTTTCAAGAACAGGCTGGAGCTTTTTTCCCAGCTTCAATTTATCGCAGTTGAAGGTAATATTGGAGCCGGAAAATCCACTTTGACCAAAATGATCGCTTCGGATTTCAATGCCAAATTGGTATTGGAACGCTTTGCGGACAATCCTTTTCTTCCAAAATTTTATGAAGATCAATCCCGCTACGCATTTCCACTCGAAATGTCATTTTTAGCGGACCGGTATCAGCAATTTACTGATGACACCTCGCAATTTGATCTCTTCAAGAACTTTATGATCAGTGATTATGATATTTTTAAATCCTTGATTTTTGCAAAAATCACCTTGCAGGAAGAGGAGTTCAATCTATATCGAAAGGTATTTAACTTTATGTATAAGGAGGTTAAAAAGCCGGAAATTTACCTCTATCTGTACCAGAATACAGAGCGATTATTGGACAATATCAAAAAAAGGGGAAGGGATTATGAGCAAAACATAAGTCCTGATTATTTGGAACAGATAAATCGGGGGTATTTGGACTTCATCAAAAGCCACCCTAATCAAAATAGTATGATCCTGGATATCAGTGAGCTGAATTTTGTGGACAATAAAAACGACTACGACACCATTTTAAAGGCACTTTCAGACCAGATACTTTTATCTAATTTTTAAGAGAATTTTCTGAAAAAGTTTGGATATAACGAATGGTTTTATTTTATTAGCCTTCTCTTTATAGAGGAACTAACTAACTCAAACTATATGTTTAGCCCTGAATTTTCAGGGCTTTTTTTGTTTTTGGGCATTTATTTTGTTCCAAATATCCCAAACCACCACCCCAACGCTTACCGAAATATTCAAGGAATGTTTTGTGCCAAACTGCGGAATCTCCAAAACCATATCACTCGCTGAAACCACCTCTTGCGAAACGCCCTTGACCTCATTCCCAAAAACCAAGGCCATTGCTTGGCCTAAACTTGCATTGTAATCATGGAGCATTGTAGCTCCTTCTGCCTGTTCAATGGCTATTATCTTGGTGTTTTCGGCCTGTAATTCTTGTACAAGCTCCAAGGTGTTCGGCCTATACTCCCAATCGACACTATCGGTAGCTCCCAAAGCCGTTTTTCGGATGTCTTTATGAGGTGGCGTCGCGGTTATTCCGCACAAATAAATTTTTTGAATCAGGAATGCATCTGCCGTGCGAAAAACGGAACCAATGTTGTTTAAGCTTCGGATGTTGTCCAAAATCAAAATTATGGGCGATTTTTCAACTTTTTTAAAGTCAGTCACATCCAACCTTTCCAACTCACTATTTTCAAGTTTGCGCTTCATTTTTTCAACATCAAAGTGAAATATATCAACAAAAATTTTTGCTCTATCGGGAAAACGGTATTTTCGTTTTTACCCGATTCAAAAATAACGGAAAATCCATCGCTTTGGCAGCTTCTTCAAAAACAAAGAAAGTAACCCCTTTAATGCAGCAGTACAATGCTATCAAGACCAAACATCCTGATGCACTGTTACTTTTTCGCGTAGGGGATTTTTATGAAACTTTTGGAGCGGACGCGGTAAAAGCCGCCAAAATATTGGGCATCATCCAAACCTACAGAAATAATGGGGGTGATAAGACCGAATTGGCCGGATTTCCACACCATTCGCTGAACACTTACTTACCAAAATTGGTGAAAGCAGGGCAACGTGTTGCCATTTGCGACCAGCTAGAGGACCCAAAACTTACGAAAAGTATTGTAAAACGAGGTGTTACGGAGTTAGTTACACCTGGAGTGGCCTTAAATGACGACATCCTATTTTCCAAAAGCAACAACTTTTTATGCGCGGTACATTTTGGGCGTACCAAATTGGGTGTTTCCTTTCTGGATATTTCTACCGGCGAGTTCTTAACTTCTGAAGGTTCAGCTGAACAGGTTGATAAATTACTACAGAACTTTGCTCCGAACGAAGTTTTGGTATCCAAAGCACATAAAAAGGATTTTGTGGATCAGTTTGGAGGCCAACTCCATACTTTTTTTCTGGAGGATTGGATTTTTCAGGAAGATTTCGCTATAGAAAGCCTTAATGGCCATTTCAAGACCACAAACCTGAAAGGTTTTGGTATAGACCACTTAACGAATGGGATTATTTCTTCCGGAGCTGTACTTCATTATTTGTCCGAAACCCAGCATCGGCAGTTGCAGCACATCAACAAAATCCAACGTATTGCGGAAGAGGAATATGTTTGGATGGACCGTTTTACCATTCGCAATCTTGAACTGTACCATTCCCATAACCTCAACGCGGTTACCTTGCTGGATATCATCGACAAGACCATCTCACCCATGGGTGGTCGACTTTTAAAACGATGGTTGGCCCTGCCGTTGAAAAATGTTGAAAAAATCAAGGAACGGTATCAAGTGGTGTCCTTTTTAAAGGAAGAAGAAACCCAGCTTGAAAAAATTCAGCACTGGATTAAGCAAATGGGAGATTTGGAACGTCTGATTTCCAAACTGGCAACAGGAAAAATCAATCCGAAGGAGGTCATCCAATTAAAAAATTCGTTGGAAGCCGTAGCACCCATAAAGCAATTGGCCAGCGGGAGTCCAAACCCTTCATTGCAACATATTGGCAAACAGTTGAACAATTGCGAAGACCTTCGCCAAAAGGTAAAGGAGATGCTCAATGAAAGTGCTCCAATAAATATCCAAAAAGGAGATACCATTGCGCAAGGGTATTCCGAAGAATTGGATGAGTTGCGAAACCTGGCTTTTTCAGGCAAGGATTATCTGGACAAGATGTTGGAGCGCGAAACAAAGCAAACTGGCATCACCTCTCTTAAAATAGCATCAAATAACGTTTTTGGCTATTATATCGAAGTACGGAACACGCATAAGGACAAGGTACCTGAAACCTGGATCAGAAAACAAACCCTGGTCAATGCTGAGCGTTACATCACGGAAGAACTCAAAGAGTACGAGGCCAAAATTCTGGGAGCCGAAGAACGCATTTTACAGTTGGAGCAACAATTGTTCGAACAGCTTTTGGTATGGCTGCAAGATTATATCATTCCCGTGCAAAAAAATGCACAATTGATAGCGCAATTAGATTGTTTGGCGGGATTTGCACAACTGGCCAAAGCCAATGACTATGTCCTTCCCAATATGAATGAGTCCACTACTCTTAATATTATAGATGGACGGCATCCGGTCATTGAAAAGCAATTGCCCCTGGGTGAAAGTTACATTACAAATGATGTCGCTCTAAATCGTGAAACGCAGCAAATTATTATGATTACCGGCCCTAATATGAGTGGTAAATCGGCCATACTGCGTCAAACGGCGCTTATTGTGCTACTGGCTCAAATGGGCAGTTTTGTACCGGCCTCTGAAGCCAATATTGGGGTTGTGGACAAGATTTTTACCCGTGTTGGGGCCAGTGACAATATCTCCATGGGCGAATCGACCTTTATGGTGGAAATGAACGAGACCGCCTCAATTTTGAACAATCTGTCGGAACGAAGCCTGGTTTTATTGGATGAAATCGGAAGGGGAACAAGCACCTACGATGGAATTTCCATTGCCTGGGCCATATCGGAATATTTGCACGAACATCCATCAAGGGCAAAGACACTTTTTGCCACCCATTATCACGAACTCAATGAAATGACCAATACTTTTGAGCGTATCAAAAACTACAATGTTTCGGTCAAGGAGTTGAAGGACAATGTGCTTTTCCTTCGGAAATTGGTTCCAGGGGGTAGTGAGCACAGTTTTGGAATCCACGTAGCCAAAATGGCGGGGATGCCACAACAGGTGATTCAAAAAGCCAATAAAATCCTGAAAAAACTTGAAAAGTCGCACTCGAGCGAAGAAATATCTGAAAAGTTGGAAGCCAACCAGAACGAAATGCAATTAAGCTTTTTTAATCTGGACGACCCTTTACTCGAAGAAATCAAGGAGGAAATTCTGCATTTGGACATTGACACACTCACCCCTGTTGAGGCTTTGATGAAACTTAACGAGATCAAACGATTGTTAAGCAAAAAGAAAAAGGCTTCCTCTTAAAATATTTCTTTCTTTTTTGCGGAAATGTTTTAAATTTGCATCCGCATCGGCAGTAACTGGTGCTGCAGATGTTCTTTAAAATGCGAAAATAGCTCAGTTGGTAGAGCATCACCTTGCCAAGGTGGAGGTCGCGGGTTCGAATCCCGTTTTTCGCTCAAAACGCTGCTTGCAGCGTTTTTTTGTTTAAGTCCTGCTCGAGTGGTGGAATTGGTAGACACGCCGGACTTAAAATCCTGTGGGCATTTGCCCGTGCGGGTTCAAGTCCCGCCTCGAGTACATAAACCTCAGTATTTACTGGGGTTTTTTTGTTTTCTAGGCTAACCAGAGGTTAACATTTTTGGTTTCTAACCCTTAAAGTATATTTTTGATGTTGAACACAGCTTCGGCACTGAGGAAGGGGCTGTCTGGTGGTTTGGACAGCTTTGTTTCAACAAAGTCACACATCGACAAGGTGATGGGGAAAAGAAGAAAAAAACTAATTGAAAATCTAGGCAATAATCCACATCAATCACCCTAGAAAACTATCAATTAACCACTAAAAATAAGGTATAGTCACGCAATCACAGTCGGTTGCCTTGATTTTCATATTACCTGGTCGAGTACTTATCAAGGCCCAATACATGGTTCGTTTTTTCCCACCAGATAGGTCCATGGTTATTTTCTTGATAATAAGGTTGTCTGTTTGGGTCCTTACAATGTCTTTTGGTAGACATTGTTTGGTGTCGCTTGCACATTTACCATTGCATAAGGCCTCCCACTGCTGATCTGTGAACTCTAGCAATAACATCAAGTCCTTTATTGACCTTGCCTGCCCCCAAGCATCGCCCTCCTCAAAAGAATCAGATTTTGCTTCGTCTGGGACGGTATCATCTATTCGTCTTTCTTGCCAAGTTGTGTTCTTAACACAAGTATCTGCCATTTTGACTTTTTCCATTTTTAGTAATTTAAAATTCTTGTGGAACAGTTACGCATTTGCAAGAGGTAGCTCTTAATTTGATTCTTCCCCTATCTTTGGCAAACGCCCAATACATTTTCTTAACCTTGTTATCAGGCATGGTGATACTGACCAGTTTAATCGTTACAGTATCGGTAGGGTCGGATTCTATTACTTGTGGCAAACACTTTTTATTGCCTGTACAGGTGTTCTGTTTACAGAAAGGGATAGTTTTGTCCGTATAACCTACAACAAAAAAACCCAAATCATTAAGCCATTCCTCAATTGCCTTACCTCTAGCATATTCATTGCCTTCATCCCAGGTAGAGGAGTACCAATCTCGGGGATAGGTAGCATCATCTCCTGTATTTGGAATTTCATGCCATCCATTGCCTTCACAGTTGTTGGATATTTTCTCAGTCATATTATGTCGATTAAATTTTCCGTCAAAAGTCTATGGAATATAACCAATTAGTTCAACATTTGAAAGAAAAAACGCCAAATATCAATCGAATTAACCTCAACATTTACCAACCAAACTGTATCATTAGGTTTAGGTATCTCTTTACACTTTTTTGCGAATCTCTAAATGTTTCCTAACTCCCTCATGGGTTCTTTAAAAAAGAAAGCCGGCCATAAATGACCGGCAATCCAACGAACATAACTCAAACAATATTCGATGTAGACCTCTGTTCAAAAAACACTAGATTCCCAGAACAGAATCGAATAGTTACTTTTGGTTCAACGTGAGCGCAATTTCTTTAACTATCTCATCGCTGACATAAACAAGCTGTGGGGTGTTTCCAGAATCCCATACCACATCACCCACGGTAATGGTGGCGCCTACGTAATAATTGCCTGCCTCCAATCCGGTAAAGGAAAAATTACCTTCACCATCTGTAGTTGTACTGTTCAATAGGGCAGCTTTATCATTATATAGTTTTACCGTTATTCCGGAAACCACATTGCCTCCATCGGCACTTGCCGTACCAATAATTGATCCTTCATCATCTTTGCTACATGAAATCATCATGACCAAAGAGAGCATTAAAAATAGTATCCTTTTCATTCGTTATAGTATTAGGTTAGTGATTTATTCCAGAACATTTTTCCACTTCGTTTGACGACCTGTGTACCAAATGGGTAGGTTAACATCGTCATGCTGACTGATGATGGCCCATGCTTCAGGATCTGTGGCCTGAATATTTGGGTTGTACAGGAAGCGTTCTTTCCACTGGAATATTTCATAGGGTGACCCCGGATTGTCGCCTAAGTAATTGACCAATCGACGAGCTGCGGTATACGGAGTCTCAAAATTGAACATATTGTAGTGCAGTTGCAATTGATTAAAGATGGACCTCACCTTTTCTTGATCTGACAATCCGTCAAAGCGTTGTGCTTCAAACTCGGCATAGGCGCTTGCATTGTATTCCAACTCTGGACGGTCGCGATCTATTCTAGACTGGTCCATATTACTTGGGAATGATGGTGTGGTCTGTTTTGAATAGGTGTTGGCCGTATTCATCTCATACCAATATGCACAAGAAAGTTCAATTGCTTTTTTATAGTGATCACGAGCAGAACCGCCTACAGTACCGAATCCCCTCACAGCAGCTTCGGCTAGTGAAAGTTCAGATTCAACGGCATGCATAGTGGGATATCTGATGTCGAAATTGTACTGCGGGCGTACATTGTATTCCGCAACCATATTTCTATCAGTACCAATGGTCCATCCGATATCTTGATACTGGCCGCAGAAATTTCTAAATGCATTCAAAAGGAATGCTTCTCTTAGCGATAAATCTGCAGACGCTTCATCATTTAACTTGATGTTATGCTCATTGCCAGCAGCTCCAAACGTTATCTCGGTTACATTGATATCAGTCATGATGGGGTGGTTAATATAATAACCCCTCATGGTTTTATTATAATAGCTATTGGGATCGCTTCCATCGTCAAATCCGGTTTCAGCTCCAATATATCTACCCATAACATCCTTTGAGAATAGGTATGCAACCCTAGGATCTACTGTTCCATTGGCTAAACCTTCGGTGGCATTGTCTCCATCAAAATAGTAGAGGGTCTCTCCGTTTACAACAATGCTTTTCTCATCTGGAATACAATGCATTACATCATGTAAAAACCTTTTTGGGGCACGACATTCATCGGCACGCTCTCTAAATGCTCGCGTGATTCCCAATTCTACCTGCAAACGGTAAGGTTCAACAATGGCAATATCGGCCAATCCAGCTACGTCCAAAGGTTGGTCCAAAAGTGGTTTGCCATTCAATTCCCCAAGTACCGAGGCAGTAATACTGGGCTGCACTTCACTAATGTTCATCGCCCAACGCAATCGAAGTGAATTGATATACTTACGCCATTGGTTTAGATCGCCACCAAAAATTACATCTTGCTGTGAAAATATAGTCTGATCATCTGATTCCAGCTCCAAACCGGCCAAGTACTCCTCAATTTCTTTAAGTTCTTGGATAATTATTGGGTAGATTTCCTCTTGACCAAGCCATTCGGCTTTTTCACCGTCCAATGCTCCAGCTGATCCGGTTTGAAAATAAGGAACGGCGTCATACAAATCGATACCTCTTTGATATCCATATGCTTTAAGCACATGTAATAACCTAATAAAGAGTACATCGAGCTTGGTTCTATCCGCTTCAGGAATATTATTGAATTCCTTTTGTCCCCAAAGTACCTGTTTTATCCATGGACTATTGATGTTGTTAAAAACGGTTCGGTTAAAAGCATTAGATCCCCAATCGTTTTCAACATCCCGAAGCGCGTATGGCACACCAAAAGAATTGGTTGTAAAATACAATTGCACCCCGGTACCCATGACACGGGAACCACTTCTTAATTGGTGATATGAAGCACCATAGTCACCTCTGAGCAAAAAGCCCCTGGTCAACTGTGAGGTAAAATATCCGGCTATAATACTTACACCTGCTTTATCTGCCTGTGTTTTCGAAAAACCATCAGGATCTTGGTACAACTCCTCCAACTCCTTGGTGCATCCAAAGCTGAATACAAGAAGAAGAGATAGTAATAGTCTAATTACTGAATTTCTCATAGTTTCTATTTTTTTTAGTTAAAGTTTAGCCTTGATCGACAATCCTACTGAACGCTGGGTCGGTAAAGCCGTGGTCCCATAAGATCCTGCAGCCCATCCGGTACCATTTGTAGATTCTGGAATGGTATTCGGAGCCGCTCTGTACAGATAGGCAACGTTGTTGGCGAAAACGGAAAGCACAACATCGCTCAACCCTATCTTTTTTGAAAAATCGGGAAGTCTGTAATCCAAGGCGATGTTACGCAAGGCTATATAATCGCTTTTAAACAGTCTGTCCTCAGGGAAAAAGCCGTTTGAAAAGTAGGAGGAACCATAATAATCCTCGGCCGCAACAACTTGCGTGTTTGCATCACCATTTGAAAGAACCCCATCTAACAACACTCCATCATTATAGGTTGCACCTCCACTGGGATGAGCACCGGCCACTTTTTGGCCTTCGTCGTTCAAATGATAAGCAATACCACCGCTTTGGGCATCCCTGAACGGCAAGCTTTCGTTAAGTACCCCTGCTGCCATCATATAGGTTTCAGCCTCGTTTATAAACGTTGCTCCGAAGGAGTAGTCCATATTGACCACCAACCCGAAGTTCTTATAATTGAATCGCGTGAAAAGTCCACCCGCAAGGTCTGGAAGCAATTTCCCCACCTTTTTATTGCTACTTCTGGAATAGGCATATCGGGCACCATTGTTATCAACGATACGTGCACCATTATTGGGGTCGTTATCATCTGAAGGGTTGATGTAGTGATGGTTTCCACTTTGCTGGATAATAAGACCGTATTCACCTCCAACTTCGGCAACTGCATTTAATCCATTTCTACTCCACAAGGCCAGTGAATTAATTTCTCCATCCAATCGTCTCACCTTGGTTTTGGCCGCAGCGAATGTCATATCAAGATCCCAGCTGAAATTGTTGCCCATTAACGGCCTGGTCTTTAGGGCTAATTCCCAACCTGTATTGGCCACATCGCCCGCATTGATCCTAACACTATTAACTCCCAATCCTGGAGGGGCTTGGACTCTCATAATTTGATCGTAGGTATTTGCATGATAGAAAGAGAAATCGAAACCTAGTCTTCTTCCATTAAAGAAATACCCCTCAAGTCCAACCTCATATTCACGTTTACGCTCCGGCTTTAGATTGGGAATGAAATTTCCATCGATTGGAGGTAGGTCATTAGGTGGTGTTAGAATAAATCCACCCCCTGAAGCAGAAACACCAAGGTTCACATTACTAAAGTATAAGGGACCTGGTCTACCCACATCTGCCCAAGACGTTCTAAGCTTTAAAAATTGGACCACTTCTGGAAGCTTCAACGAATTGGAAGCAATCCAAGTTGCACTTAAACCAGGATAAAAATAGCTGTTGTTCCCTGGAGGCAAAATCGAAGACCAATCTTGACGTGCCTGGGCCTCTACATATACTTGATCTTTCCAATCGACCTGGAACGATCCAAGCAGACTGTAAAGCATATCTTCTCCATTATCAAACACATATTGTGGCTGAACTCCTGAAGGTAAATTGGAGAATGAGAAAAAGTTCGGGATCACAAAACCTCCAATTTTCTCAGCTCCTTTTGTTTCAAAATAATTATTCCTTATAACACCTCCGACAAAACCATTGAATCCAAAATCATTAAGATTGAAGTCATAGTTTAACGTAGCTTGTCCATAAGTTTTTCGGATAACCCTATTGGCATCTCTAAACACTGATCCGCTGTTGGGACCAATTAGATCAGGATCTTGAAGTTTGCCTTTGTAGACATTTCTTTCAACAGTATAATCCAATCCTCCCAAAATAGTGGCACTCAAATAATCGTTGAATGTAAGGTCAAGGGTTAGGGATTGCAAGCTGTGCGTACGGTTAAACTCGGACACGTTCTGGGTCCAATCCCATAAAGTTCCTACTACAGATGATCTACCGTTAGATATAAAATTGCTTCTTCTTGCTGGGTTGGCAAAATAATTGAACCCGTTTTCGGTAACCATGAAACTTCTTAATAAATCCACATCGATATCACTGGAATAAGCCCCTAAACTGGACACCGATCCTTGTGAATCAAAAGATCCTTCGTAGGCTGAGTTCAAATTTTTGGTGGCAAAAAAGTTGCTGACATATTTTATGGATATGTTATCATTAAGATCATAGGAGGCATTAAGGCTAAAGGTGTTCTTTCTGTATTTTGCTCCTGGATAGATCGGGGAATATCTAAGATTGGTATACGAAAAACGTACTGAACCTTTTTCTCCTCCTGAACTCAAGGAAACATTGGAAGATTGTTGTGATCCAGTCCTGAATAACTGGTCATATACTGTTCTATTGCTAGCCACCCAGGGTCTTGTGGATCCATCCCACCAGTTCAGGGTCACATTGGGATCATATCTGGGTCCAAAGGCAGAACCGGCCACATCCAATGTTCTTTCGCCGTTTTCATCCAAGAAATATCCTTGGTCGTCAGTTTGGGAGGTACTTGGGCTTCTACCTGTGCCATACAAATTTTGTAGTTCTGGTAAAAATGCACTCTCCTCCATTGTTGTGGTAAAGGAGGCAGAAATACCCAATCCTCTGTTTCTAGAACCACTTTTGGTGGTAATTAAAATAACCCCATTGGCCCCTTCACTTCCATATAGTACGGAGGCTTTGGCTCCTTTTAAGATTTCAAAGGATTCAATATCATCTGGATTAATGTCATTGATACCCGTACCATTATCCCGACCTGTTCTTGCATTACGGGTTATGTTTGTATTTTCATCATGGATTGGAATTCCATCCACAACAATTAGGGGTCTGGTAGTAGAATTGGCATCAAAAGATACCGCATTACGGATATTGATTTTCATTCCGCCTGTTGGTCCTGTAGCGGTTGCAGCAACGGTAACTCCAGATGCGGCCCCATACAATGATTGAAGGGCATTAACTGGAGGGCCACTTGCAAGAATGCGCTCTTGACCAACCTTGGCAACTGAATATCCTAAGGCTTTGGCTTCTTTTTTGATTCCCAACGCAGTAACAACAATTTCATCAAGTTGTCCTACATCTTCCCGCATGGTTACATTGATGGCAGTCTGATTTTCAACAGGTACTTCAACAGACACAAAACCAATGTAGGAGAATACCAAAACTGCTGAATCACTGGATACATTTATGCTGTAATTGCCGTCAAAATCCGTAGATGTTCCATTCCCAGTCCCTTTTTCAACGACATTTACCCCGGGCAGTGGTTGTCCGCTTACGTCGACAGTTGTTCCGGATATGGATCTTTGGAAAGCTTCAGTAACATCATCAGCCTTTTGTAGCTTGTTCTTTTTAAGGATTATCTGTTTTCCCAAGATGGAATACACAACATCATCATTGCTGAATATTCTATCAAGAATGGATTTAATCCTTTCATTTCTAGCCCTAATGGACACAATTCTTCCCAAGTTTACTTCCTGAGTATCCGCCAGAAACTTAAAATCGGTATTTCGTTCAATCTCATCGAGCACTTTTTCTACACTCACCTGATCCAGGTCCAGTGTGATTTTGGTTGTTTGAGAGTATGTGCTGGCCTGAATTCTGAACAACGAAACAATCAAGAAAATTGTAGTGAGTTTCATTTTGAGGTCAAATTTCGGGATGTCCCATAATAGCACACCTGAATTAGTTGTTTTTTTCATACTTTTAATAGCGTTATTGTGGTTGTACATTTAGTTAGAATCACGTTAAGCTATCGGGGGATGTTGCCGCATCCTCCGATTTTGTGATTTATTGGTTCGTTAGTTTGCTTTCATAAAAGCTGGTTTTTAGTTAATAATAATCTGGTTGTTGGTTATGGTGTAGTCTATATCGTAATTTTCTCTAAAGGCCTCCATTACTTGATGAATGGTTTCTATATCAAAAGAGGCGTTATAAAATTTTTCGTCCAACGACGCATTGTGGTTTACAATGACCACGTTATAGCGTCTTTCCAATTTTTTTCTGATGTTTTTAAAGGGTGTGTTTTTAAACACTATTCTTCCATTGATCCATGAAGTGTAAATACTGGTATCTACTTCTTCTATGGTCATTTTCCCCATTTCCTTGTTCCAAGAAGCCTTCTGATTTGGAGCAATAACAAAGGAATTTTGTGCATTGTTATTTTCTGAATCAAATAATTGAACCGACCCTTCCACCAAAACAGTATTGATGGCATCGTCTTCAGGATAAGAGGATACATTGAATTTGGTTCCCAGCACCTTTACTTGGATGTTGTTCGCATTTACCAAAAAAGGATGGTTTTCATCTTTTGTCACATCAAAGTAAGCTTCTCCCCAAACCTCCACCTGTCTGGATTCTCCTTCAATAAACTGTATCGGATACTTAATTGTACTGCCGGCATTAACTTTTACTTGTGTGCCATCTGACAGGACCAAATCAAATTTCTTCCCTAAAGGAACAGTAAGCTCGTTATAAATCAACTCTTTGGATTGGGCCTTTTGCTGCTCATATGCAATGGTGTTCCCTTTCTGGAAACCTACCACATTGCCTTTGGAATCCATTATCTTTTTTTGGTCATTTTCAGCAATTACGTCAACATTTCCATCATCCCTTTTTAAAACAATCGCATCAGAGGTATTCCCATGAATCTCACCTGATAGACCCATCTCCCTGTCACTTAAAATCATATACACGGCACCCACAATTATGGCAACGCTTGCCGCATATTTTAGGAATAGCCCAGACGAAATCTGTCTTAGTTTCAAATTCTTGGCTGTCTTTTTCTGAACATTCTGGGTTAATCGGCCAAGCATTTTTTCTTTTAACTCTTGTGGATTGCCCAATTCTTTGGGCCAGGCGTCAAGTTCATCTCCCTGAAAACTATTAAAGTAATTTAGTAGAAAACTTTCTTCTTCCGCAGTCGTAGTGCCTTTACGGTATTTATCCAACAGTTTTAAAAAATCCTTTTTATCCATACCAATTTTGATGGCCGATGGCGGCCTTTAATATTATAGTGTCAATAATTAAGGGCATCCCCTACTTAAAATGAAAAAAAAATGAATTTATCATTTAACCGGCTAAATATCAGATAATTATAAATGATTTTAAGAAAGGAACCAAAACAGCATCAAGAGTAAACTACCCACTGAGTTTCTGAGTATTTTAAGTGCTTTGGTCATGTGGTTTTCCACGGTTTTGGTAGATATATGTAATCGATCGGAAATCTCGGCATGGCTTAGGTGCTCATTTCTACTTAACATGTATACCTCCCTACATTTTTTAGGTAAATGCTCGACTGTATTATTTATTTTTTCAATAAGTTCTTGGTATAAATATTCCGATTCGGGACAGTTATAATGTATTCTCTGATCTAGATTCTCAAAAAGCTCGGTTCTAACATTTTTGTCTTTCTTTCTTATTTGTGCAAACACTTGATAGCGCACACAGGAAAAAAAGTAGGCTTTAAACGTGGTCTTGATTTTAATTTTGGTGCGCCGGTTCCAAATATCCATAAATAATTCCTGCACAACATCTTCGCAAAGCTTTTTATCCCTTAGCACATTATAGGCCGCCAAATAGGCAGAATCCCAATACCGATCATAGAGTTCAGTTAATGCACTATCATCGTTCATTTGCAAACGGCCCAGTAGTGCTTCGTCGGTATGAAGAATTGATATTTTAGTTTGTTTGGTCATAAGTGTATTCAGCAGGTATTATGTGATGCACAAAATCCATGTACCCAAGTAATAAAAAAATACCAATACAAACTTTACAATTTTTTAGCATATTCTAATACTTTTTTTGCAACAAAACTCTAATAAAGTATAAAAATGTAAAAATTGATACAATTGTGATTATTTTTCGTACAAGAAATATTTACAAAGACCTTCCAAAACCCGTACTCTTTTTTCAATCTCTCCAATCATCCACATTTGAAGTCTATCAGTTATTTTAATTATCATTTATAGGCTCATATTTTTTTATTTTTCCATTGGTCAACTGCTTTTTCAAAAATTAAAATAAGCTTACCTTTTTATTTTGAAAACCCGCATTTTCACAACAAAATTCAGTTGCAATAGTGACCTGTGAACCGTATTTTTATATAAACCAAGCCACATGCAAAAAATTGGAATTATCGGGGTAGGAAGAATGGGGAAAATTCACCTCGAAAACCTTTCCAGAAAAATCGAAGGGGTCGAATTGGTTGCAGCAGTCAACCCCGGAAAAGAAGGGCAAAATTTTGCTTTAGAACAAGGCGTTCCAAACGTTTCCGACAATATCGATTTAATCATTCAGAATCCTGAAATTGATGCGGTGCTCATCAGTTCACCCAGCGACACACATTCGGAATACGCCGTAAAAGCGGCCAAAGCAGGAAAGGCCATCTTTTGCGAAAAACCAATTGACAAATCCCTTAAAAAATCGCATGAGACGGTTAGAACAATTGCTGCTTTGAAAGTTCCTCTTATGATAGGTTTCAATCAACGATTTGACGTGAATTTTTCAAAGGTCAGGACTGAAATTTCACGAGGGACAATTGGAAACTTGCGCAGTCTTCACATTGTGAGCCGGGATCCCCAGCCACCACCTATTTCCTATATCAAAAAATCGGGTGGTTTGTTCAAAGATATGACCATCCATGATTTTGATATGGCTCGATTTATCATGGGATGTGAGGTAGTGGAAGTTTTTGCTTCTGGTGATTGTCTAATCGACCCTGCTATTGGAGAAGCTGGAGATATTGATAGTGCCACTATTTTATTGAAGTTTGAAAATGGAGCCGTCGCTACCATTGAAAATAGCCGTGAATCCAAATACGGGTATGACCAGCGTTTGGAAGTATTTGGATCTAAGGGTGTGATAAAAGTTGATAATCCTTTAAAAAGTTCGGTGAGCATTGCCACGGAGATGGGTTCTAGTTTAGACCGTCACCTAAACTTTTTTATGGATAGATACGAGTCTTCCTATCTCGAAGAGATAAAGGTTTTTGTTGAGGCTTTACAAAACAACAGCCCGATGCCCGTTTCTGGGGAAGACGGACTCAAGGCCATGATATTGGCCGAAGCTGCCATTATATCCTTAAAGGAAAACCGTCCAGTTAAAACAGCTAGTATTCAAATCGATTGATTCATGAAAAAACTAAATCTTGTATTCGGGGTTTTTGCCACATTCCTTTTGATTTCATCCTGCAAGGAGCAAAACAAATTGGAAACAAAATCTAAAACATTCCAGACGGTAGGCAAAATTGAACGATTGGATAAAGCCTTGGACGATGTCATTTCGTCCAATGCCGTTATAGAGATACTATCCACAGGGCATGCCTGGTCCGAAGGGCCAATTTGGCTAAAAGATGAACAAAAATTGGTTTATACTGATGTTGGACATCAGAAATTATACCAATGGACCGAAAAGGATAGTGTCACCCTGTATCTTGATATGGCGGATTCCGATCCAGATAGACCTGGACCAAGTGCACTTTTGGTTGACCCAAATGATTCGTTGGTCATTTTGCGGTACGGTCATGGAGAAGCGGTGCGCATGAAAAGTTCTATAAACAATCCCGTTCGCAATTTTGAAGTTTTTATTGACCAATACAACGGGATTCGGTTTAACAACACCAACGATGCCACCTTCCATTCCAATGGAAATATGATCATGTCCGACCCGCCCCCTGTAGAAGAGGGACGATTAAATGCAGCGGTATATAGCATCTCTCCCGAAGGTGAAATCGAAGTGGTAACGGATACACTTTCCAGTCCTAACGGTATTGCTTTTTCACCTGATGAGAAAACGGTTTACATTGCCAATGCGGATTGGCAAAATGCCATTTGGATTGCTGCCGATGTTGATGAAAATGGTATTATTTCCAACGGAAGAAAATTCTTTGATGCTACGGGTAACGCTCCAAAGGAAAAAGGACATCCAGATGGATTGAAAGTAAATAGAGATGGAATTATTTTTGCAACTGGTCCTGGAGGAGTCTACATTTTGAATGCTGAAGGAAAGCATTTGGGCACCATTCTAAATAATGAGTTCAATACCAACTGCGTTCTGGATGATAAGGAAGAAGTTTTATACATTACCTCCGGCCCAAAACTCATGCGTGTAAGGTTAAAGCCTTAGGGCTTTCTTTCAAATACTATTTTTAAAACTTGATGTTCCCTAAGTAGTTGAGCCACGGTGATACTGTCAACATTGGATTCTGAAAGATAAAGTCTTTTTAAATTGGGAAGTTCAGAAACCAACCTAAGAATTCCATCGGAAACATGTGTTTTGTAAAGATTGATGGATTCCAAATTGTGTAATTGCGATAGATATGACAACCCTTCATCCGAAATTGGATTGGTACTAAGATTTAATTTTATCAAATTTTCCAATTGGCCTACCTGTTCCAGATGGGAATTGTTGATTTTGGAATTGCTTAAATTCAACCAAACAACTTGGTTTTTAAGTCCAATAAGTGTTTTCAAAGCTTGATCATCCAATTCTTGTTCGCTTAAACTAAAGTTTGCTTCCAAAAAGTTATTATCAATCATAAGGGAATTCAGTATAAAACCATAGTTTACCAATGAATCCACAACTTGCTTATTTGGAATCTGAACATTTTGGCTTAACAGCTTGTTTTTATCAAGACCTAAATATTTTTCAGCTAAATCCTTCATTTTTTCATCTGGTTCCATTTCCACAAAGTAGCCCGTAGGGGGTACATTCTTCTCAATCCACCAGCCAATTATAGCAACCTCCTCTTCAGACAATGGTGGTTTACCTTCAGTAGGCATAAAATCGTCATGCGTTTTAGGAAGCGTAATACGTCTGAACAAATCGCTGGTATTGGAATCCCCAGGAACCACAACTTCACCGCTTTCTCCTCCTAAAGCAAGGTTCGCATACGAAGTCAAATCCAAATCGCCCTTCTTTTTATCGTCATTGTGGCAGCTAACACAACGCCTGTCCAAAATGGGTGAAATCAAATCTAAATACACATCTGCTGAATCCAGCACAGTTACTTTCGCCCTCGGTATCGCCTTATCTGGCATACCAGCCAGATTTCTGACAACATTAGGGGCATATTCCAATAAATAGGTAGATCCATGGGTAAGGTTTCCGCCCAAATGACCGGTAAAGAAAATAGCAAATGCAATCAAGAATAGTAAAATGGGCCTTCCGTAGGATGGAAGTTTCAACTGCTTTCGTGAAATAAGGTAAAAGACAATAGAAAACAGGAAAACGCCAACACCCATCCATTTATGCCAGAATAAAGTGTTCTCATTGTAGTCCCCGGAAAGCGAGAGAAAGTAACCAAAGAGTACGGCAAAAAGGGCACTTATACTTCCCAAACCCCATATATAGTGTGTGTAACTTTTTAAGGGTTGAAATTTTGGTTTTTTGGCTACCAGTTCCACCAATGCGGCCAACAGCAAAAAACCAATGGGCAAATGAACAACCAGTGGATGCATTCTGCCTAAAAAAACCAGAAAGTCCGAAGGACCTTCAGCGACACCACTAATCAATAAAACATCGAACAAATTCATACTTTATTTAAGTGGAGCTCCTTTTAGGGGTTTTCCATTGGTCGTCAAGATTTGAAAATGGTGGGCTCTATAATTATTATAGGTCCAAACTATATTTTTGCTTTTGGTCACTTCAAATAGTTTGATTCCTTTTTGTGCACCATAACTCGCAATTACCGTGTTGCCATTCGGTAATCGTTGTGCTCCGCATGGGTCCACCAATGGGTCGCCATCAAAAATGGAATTATCTATCTGCCAAATGATATCCCCTTTAGCATCCAACTCCACTACCCTATTCCCATGGGTAAGCGTGACCAGTGTATGGCCATTCTTCATTCGAATTGCCGTAAAGGGCCATGTCTCGGCCTTGCGTCCTCCGTAGACTTCAAAGTCAGTGCTAAAAGTGTTCACGATTGTTCCATCGGGTCGGTATTCTTTGACCGCAAAAGCCAATAAGTGGGGAACCAGATAATTTCCATTTTTAAGTTTTCTGGCCATGCGGGTTTGCATGTGCACATTGTCCGTTTCGGGCTGAAGCGGAACACTTTTAACCGCTTCACCCTTTTTATTGATTTCAACGATTCTTGGTCGGGTTCCAGATTCCGTAATCATGGTGTTCCCATTGGAAAGTCGAACTGCAGTCCCAAGCTCCATATGCTCCTCAGACCTTTTATACTTAAGTATAACTTCCTTTTTTTTGTTGAATTCCCGTACCTCATCGGCCCAACAAATTAGAATATTTCCATTTTTAAGTACGTAGCCATCTCTAGCTCCTGGTTTTTCCGAATCCCAAGCTACATTGCCCGCCTCATCAATAATCCCAGTAAATTCTGGCCCGGCAATAAAGAAGGAATGACTGATAGCTGAGGTTGATTCTTGTGCCATTAAAAGTAAGGGCATTATAAAAAGTGAAAGTAATCCAAGTTTAAAAGCTGATTTCATCTTCATTTGACTTCTTTTTTAGGCTAAAACATCCTTGATTATGTGTCCATGTACATCCGTCAATCGCATATCCCGACCTCCAAATCGAAAGGTGAGACGTTCATGATTTATGCCCATTAAGTGCATTATGGTTGCATGCAGATCGTGCACCGTAACTTCGTTTTCGATGACTCGATATCCATAGTCATCGGTTCTACCAAAAATGGTCCCTCCTTTAATTCCAGCACCCGCCATCCACATGCTAAATGCTGAAGGGTTATGGTCCCGGCCATCCAATCCTTGGGCAAAAGGAGTTCTTCCAAACTCACCGGTCCAAACCACCAAAGTTTCCTCAAGGAGCCCTCGAGATTTTAAATCTTTGATCAGACCTGCAATAGGTTGATCCACTGCGTGGGCATTCTTCTCATGACCATCTTTTAGATTTCCATGCTGATCCCAACGGTCCGCACTTACTTTGGGACATGTTAATTCAATAAATCTGACTCCTCTTTCCACTAATCTGCGTGCCAACAGACATTGGGCGGCATATCCCCTGGTATGAGGATCATCGGAATCAAAACCATATAATTTCTTCGTTGCCGCAGTTTCTTCCTTGAATTCGGTAAGTTCAGGGATAGATGACTGCATTTTATAGGCCAATTCATAATTGGAAATAGCAGACTCTATGGCATCAGCCTCTCCAAGGGCATCCAGTTGTTTATCATCTAGTTGTTTGATGAAATCCAGTTTATGCTCCTGCAGATTTGGAATATTTTCTTTTGGGATGATATTGGCAACAGGTTGAGGGCCAGCCCTAAGTATTGATGCTTGATAGGATGCGGGTAAAAATCCGTTTTTAAAATTATCAAGTCCACCTGGTGGTATCAATCCACCATCCAACACCACATAACCTGGAATATTCTTGTTTTCGCTTCCCAAACCATAGGTCATCCAAGATCCCATGCTTGGTCTTCCCTGAAGACCACTTCCGGTGTGCAAAAAGTAATTGGCATTGGTGTGTTCTGGAAATTGGGAAGTCATCGACCTTATCAAAGCAATATCATCCACGCAAGTGGCTATATGCGGAAACAAATCACTCACCGGCATACCACATTCGCCATATTGCTTAAAATCCCATGGGCTCTTCAAAATTTTACCCACATTGTCAAACTGGGTGGCATCTACCTTGAATTTTTTTCTGGGGTCTTGTCCGTTTTCTTTGGCAAGTCTCGGTTTGGGATCAAAAGAATCTACCTGGGAAACACCACCATCCATATAAAGAAAAATCACATTTTTTGCTTTTGGCATATGGTGAGGGCCCAATTGTAGGTTTGACCCTGTTTCAATCACACCTCCTTTTGAGCGACCACAAGAAAGGGTGGTGATACCAAATAGACTCATAAAAGCGAGCGAACCAAACCCTCCTTTACATATGGTCAGCATTTCACGACGTGAAAGGGGTCTTTGCATAAAATTATGGTACTTGCTCATTAGATCAGGTATATAAATTCTTTTAGGTTAAAAATGCTGTGGCAATACTCCTTCCATATCTCCAAATCCTTGTTACCCTCAAAGTCTTCTGTATTTTTCATCGCTTCAATGGTTGCTATAAATTTGGAAGCATTGTCAATTTCTTTTTCAGTTGGTTTTCGGGAAAAGGTTCGCATATAGATCCATTCCACCTTTTCTTTGAACGACAAATTCTTTTGAGTCAGCAGTTTTTCGGCCATAATTTTAGATTGCGCAATCACAAAAGGATCGTTCATTAGAATTAGGGATTGTGCGGGTACATTGGTCACATCTCGTCGGCCAAATGTGGTAAATGGAATGGGGCGATCAAAGGTTGTCATCATGGGTTCCAAAAAGTTTCGTCTTACTTCTTGGTAAATACTTCTACGACCTGCACCATCTAATGGTCCAGACTCCTCAGGTTTTCCTCTACCTCCCATAAATTCCGTAAGATATGTAGGGATTGGAGGTCCATAAAGTTCGGTATCAAGACTTTCCGAAGCGACAAGAATTCCGTCTCGAATGGCCTCTGATTCCAACCGTTTAATTGGGAACGAAGCCAAAAATATATTGTTCGGATCCTTATCCGAGGGTTCTAAGTTGTTTGAGGTACTCCTTTTAAAGGTTTCCGAAGTAACAATGTATTTGATCGTCTTTTTGATGGACCAACCTTCGTTTTGAAATTTTATGGCTAAATGATCCAATAATTCTGGATGTGAAGGTAATTTTCCCTGTAGTCCAAAATTATCCACAGTTTCAACAATACCTTTTCCAAAAAGATGGTGCCAAATACGGTTGACCATTACCCTAGCGGTGAGTGGGTTTTCTTGGTGAAGCATAGCTTCCGCCAGTTCCAATCTACCACTTCCTCTGGATTCAAAAGGTACATTCCCCATTGGAAGTGTTGATAAAAATCTTCTTGGGACGTTTTCTTCTGAGGGCTCTTGGTATCTACCGCGAATGAATACCGGACTATCGGTAGCGGAACCATCGGAAACTCCATAGATAACCGAGCCTCCCTTTAAAGATTTGGAGGTCTTTTTACTGCTATCAATGGCTGTAATCAATTCTGGGAACTGAAAATGAACCGCTCCATTTTTGATATTGGCATTGAGTGCTTTTATTTTACTACTGGAAAAACCTTCAGAAGACCTCTCATCAGTCAAAATATTTGCTTCTTCTGGCCATTCTGAATCAAAGGATATTGCATATTGAGCTTCGATAAAGGCATCGGAAGGCACCTTAAAATTATGTTGGTCATATCCCCCTGGAAGTATTTCAATATAGGCTTTATGTCCCTTCCATGATTCAATATCAAACTTGTAATTCTTCCATCCTGAACTGCTTACCGATTGGGTAAGTCCCCCATAAATAGGCCATTGTATCAATTGGAAATTATCGATGATTATCCGGATTGTACTGTGCTCACCCTTGGCACGTACTCCGATAAAATTTGAATTCAAAATAAAATCGGGTGATCGGAGCGTACCCAAAACACCGGGCCCAAATATCTTACTTGATGCCCTTCCTTCTTCCAACGACATTAATCTTCCGGAGGGGCTTGCTAAAACAGGATTCCCTAAGGTTGTTGCATCGCCAAAAGCCAGACCTGTGGTTGTCCAGCCATCAAAATCATCATTGCGGAAATCTCCTATTTTAATAAATTTGGAATTCAACTTTTGGTCTGTTCTTGGGTTAAAAGCTGATCTGTTTACTTGGTTTGTTGAAAGTTTTTCGGAAACAATAGTTTTTATATAGCTCTGAATATCTTGTATCTCTTTTGCGGTTGCCTCTTTTGAAATCGATTGGTCAGCATCCAAAGGTGTAAAACGTGTGCTTTCCATAACACCATACATTGCGTAATAATCGGCAGCTGTAATAGGGTCAAATTTATGATCATGGCATTTGGCACAGGAAACAGTTAAACCTTGAAAGGTTTTGGTGGTAACATCAATCATGTTGTCGATACGATTGGCTTCATCCTGCTTAATGTCAACAGGGCTATGGGTCCCTTCTCCCATTGCATAAAATGCTGTTGCAAGCTGGGACTCCAACACCCCGGTTTCGTCATCATAACGCTTTTCGTCTAAAAGATCTCCCGCCAAATGTTCTTTTAAGAGTTGGTCATAAGGCACATCATTGTTAAAAGCCCTGATAAGGTAATCGCGATACTTCCATGCACCTGTAATGGCATAATCAAATTCGTGTCCCTTTGTTTCGGCGTAGCGTACTAAATCCATCCAATGTCGGGCCCATCGTTCTCCATAAGTCGGTGAGTTTAAATAATAATCCACCATTTTCTCATAAGCATTTTCTGAGGAATCCAAAATATAGTCCTCAACCTCTTTGGGAGATGGCGGAAGTCCGGTCAACAAGTATGAAACTCTTCGAATGAGCGTATTTTTGTTCGCCTTTGATGCCTTTACCAGTCCTTTTTGCTCCAGCAGGCGATCTACAAATTGATCAATATCCTTAGTTTGATCTTCTTCGGATATCTCGGGCTTTATAAACGACCAATGGGGTTTCCATTCTGCTCCTTGCTTGATCCATTTTTCCAAAAGATCTTTTTCTCTTTGTGTAAGCTTGCTATTGGTTTCAGGAGGGGGCATCATTTTATCTTCGTGCTCATGATTGACCCGAAAGATCAGTTGACTTTTGCCTGGTTTTCCCGGTACCACGGCAAAACCTCCTTCCTTGAGTGCGGCGGTAGCTCCTTCGTAGGTATCCAATCTAAGTTCAGCTTTTCGACTACTTGGGTCCGGACCATGGCATAAATAGCAGTTTTGCACCAAAATGGGGCGAATATGGAAATTAAAATCCACTGTTTTAGGGAGCGGCTCATAGGCAGTATCGGAGTTACCACAAGAAAACAGCAGGAATGACAGGAAACAAAGCAGCCCTACCTCTCTTGTTTTTCTTATAACATCCGTGCATTTGAACATAATAGTCAAGTTATAAAATTCTTTGTGCCAATTGGTTAAAATTCTCATCTCCATTTAACTCCTATAAACTAAACAGAGCCTCGATATATAATCTTAGGTTCAATAATCTTCTTTTCGCAACTTAAAGTGGTCGTTTTTATTTGAGTCAGCAACAATTCAAACGAGCTAGCAACCATAGACGGAATGGATTGCTGGACCGTTGTTAATTCAGGTTCGCAAGCGACTCCCATGGGATCATTATCAAATCCTATTACCGCGACATCATCAGGAACTCCAAGTCCAGCTTTTTTCAAATATTTAATCACCCCTATTCCAATTTCATCCCTAACAGCCAATATGCCATCGGGTTTTTCTTTTAATTCCATAAGTTTTTTGGCATGATCAAAGCCATCCTTCATAAAGAAACCTCCCTCAACTACCATTTCTTTGGAAAAAGGAAGATTATTGTCTTTTAGAGCTTGTTTATAGCCTTCCAAACGATCTCGGAATATTTGATGTCTATATTGGGTTGAGATATAGGCGATGCGATGTTTTCCCGACTTTATCATAGCAGTTACGGCATCATAAGCTCCTTTAAAGTTATTCACCAAAACTTGAGATGCTTCTGTTTGTTGAGGTGCTCTATCAAAAAACACATATGGAATATTTTCTTCCCTCAGTATATCAAAATGACTTTCTTTAACCGTATCCTTGGTCACAGACGCCACAACTCCTGCAACTCTATATCCAATAAGGGAGTCAATAATATCCTTTTCGATACCAGGTTTTTCTCCTGATTGAAAAATCATAACGGAATACCCTTGTTCTTTGGCAACTTCCATAAAATCAGAGACAAATTTTGCAAAAAAGTAGGGACGCAAATCTGGAACCACCACAGCCAAAACATTGCTCCGTTTATTTCTAAAATCGCGGGCCAAGCGATTTGGTTTATATCCCAACTCATTGGCCTTCTTTTTAATTAAATCCCGCGTTTCTTCCTTTACCGACCCCGTATCCCTTAATGCACGGGAAACCGTAACATGGTGGATACCCAATTCACGAGCAACATCTTTAATGGTAATGGAATCTTTCATTTTAGGCTTTGGATACTCAAATATAGAATGCTCACGTGAGCATAACAAACATTTTATTAGCTTTTTTCAAAAAAGTATGCCTTTTAGGGGTGTTTTGATATTGAGCTGTTAGACATTCGTACTGCCTTAAATGGCTAAAACCAAATAAAAATTTGCTATTATGGAGGTTTTTTCTTTATTTTAAAATGTTAAATCGTATATTATATACTAAATTGACCTTATGATTGGAACTATAAGCTTACGTGATCAGATAAGTCATTGGTTGCAGGAGCAAATGCTAAACGGTAAAATAAAAAGTGGTCAAAAGCTTTCTTTGGCGGAACTCTCCAGAGATATTGAAGTAAGTGTTACCCCAATTCGTGAGGCTTTGGTTCAATTGGTCCGAACCGGAATCGTTAGAAATATTTCCAATCGAGGGTTTTACATCCCCCAATTGAGTTCAAAAGAAGCCAAAAGTATTTATCCGGCCATTTACGCACTTGAGAAATTGGCAATAGAGCAATCCCAAATAAGTTATTCCCAAATTACCACCCTTGCATCCATTCAATCTGAATTCGAAAAAGCTCCCACTCGGGAAGACGCAGTTCGTTTGGACCTTCAATTTCATAATTCGCTAACCTGTAGCTACGAAAATGAAGTAATCCATAATATTTTGAATGATCTTAAGGTTCGCGTCTTCTTCTACGAATTAAAGTATATGGAAAATTCCAAAAACCATCAAAAATCCGTTGAAGCCCATTATTCCATACTCCAAGCTTTAATAGACAAAAACATAAAAAAAACAACCTCCCTACTCCAAAAAAATTGGGAGACAAGTGCAAAGTTTATTGAAAAGCTCTACCAGAGCGAATATGCTCCTAAAACCAAAAAAAATGATTAGATCACTACATTCATTATTGCATAAATTCAAAAAAGAGGTATTGCTTTTCCTTTTTGTTCTGGTAACGTCTTTCGGGTTTTCCCAAGGTGAAAACCAAACCATGCAATCAGCCTATATTTTTGACGAAGCTAAGTTGAACCAACATTCCGAAAATCTGTCAGCAATTTATTCGGTAATGTCCAAATATTATAAGGGTGTGGAGTATGCGAAGCTTAATCTGCTCCAAGAAGTGTTTCACTCCAACTGGTTTATGAGGGATACGGACACTCCCGATGAAATCACACTTAACGTGGAAAACAAGCAAAAATTCATAAAGCGGGTCCATGATCATGGACCATATCCTGGCTATGCCAAATTTAGAGAGTTTGCATCCGTTGGATTTGCCAATGATAATATCGCCTTTGTCCGCATAAATAAAAAGAGTACCACAAGCTTTTTCCTTTACAAATTAAACGGAGAATGGATGCTAATGGATAAGTTATGGGCTACAATGGAAAAATCAAATTCCAATCAAAATCGTGCTTCGGATTATGTTAGTGTCAACCAATTGGTCACTCAGTATTTTGAGGCTATCAGCAATTTAGATCGTGACGCTTTGAACAAACTATTGCATCAAAATTGGGATAAGAAAATCATTGATAACGGAAACAATATGGATATCATCCAGAAGAATGATCTGCTAAAAAACCTTGATCCACCTTTGCAGGACATCAATCATACCCAACTCCTGTCAACAGATTTATATCATGGAAAATTGGCTATTGTTCGAGTAGATTCTCCTGATAAATTCACAACTTCCTTCTTTATCTGCTTTAAAATAAATGGAAAATGGATCATAGCAGGAGAGCGAACTTCTATTAAAAATAAGACCAGTAGTTGAGTCTAAATTGTGTTTATTTTTGAGCAACCAATTCCGAATCAATATGAATTGGTTCTAGCCCCATAACTTCTTCTAAAAATTCTTCTGTTTCCTTTTGCACAGATTCCAAATCTTTTGAAGTTATGGAACTTGTCATCACATGATCAGCTGTTTCGGGAAAGGCCATTTTTCTTTTTAAGTCAGACTCAGTGCCCAGTTCATTATACATTTTTAGCATGGCCGGAACGGAAACTACTTTATCTTGAATGGAATCATTTTTATAAAAATACCCTAAGAAAGTAGGCTGGCTTACTTGCTGAAAGGTTTTTGGAACCATGGTATGATCAACCAAAGCTTGAAGCTGCGTCAAGGCTTCCATTCTGTATTTTGTTGTCCAATATTTTTTCTTTTCCTCTGTGGCTTCAAACTCATAATAATCACTCTTCTTGACTGCTTTGGCCAATTGAATCCCCCATGGTCCCGTCAGTAATTTTGCACTTTGATCGTAGATTTCAATATTTGGGGAATACAATAGGATTCCGGCAATATCCTTATCACCTCCAGCTAGATGAAGCGCCAAAGTACCTCCCGTAGACGTTGCCATTATAATTACTTTATTTCCCAATTGTTTCGCGATTGCTATGGCTTCTTTCGCAGAATTCAATACTTGATCGGCGGTTAAAGTCAACATACCTTCTTTTTCATCCAATCCATGTCCGGCCAAACGGGGCAAATACAAATTACAGCCATAGCGCTTTGCTGTTTGTAAATGAATTGGATCTCCTTCTTTGCTACTGGCAGACCATCCATGGATATAGACAATGCTGTACTCCGTCTTTTCCGGAATGCTGTCAAACCAAACAATACGGGATTCATTTGCAGGTTTGATATTGGGTATGTCATCTTCTTTTTGATTTATCCATTTTTCCAACTGCACTAAATCCGATGTCACTTCGGGCAGTGTCTTGTCCAAATTCGGTTGGTCTACTTTTGGACCTAGAAAATAAATGGCAACAATAATTGCTATAATCAAAAAAAGACCTTTGAGAAGCTTTAAAAATAGTTTCATGAAAATGTAATTAAGTAGGCTTTGGTTAAAACGCTTTTTATGGAGTTACATAAATATACTATTTTAGTCAGACGTACTTTCTGCTTTCATGTCAAAACTTAAGATTCTACTAAAAAACCTCGGCCCTGGATTATTATTTGCCAGTATGGCCATAGGAACTTCGCATTTAGTACTTTCAACAAAGGCGGGGGCACAATACGGGTGGGTTATGGTAATTCCCATTGCATTGGCCAATATCTTAAAATACCCTTTTTTTGAGTTTGGCATTCGGTATACCACAGTTAC
The DNA here is from genome assembly GCF_053618295.1 of Flagellimonas sp. 2504JD1-5. Taxonomy (NCBI): domain Bacteria; kingdom Pseudomonadati; phylum Bacteroidota; class Flavobacteriia; order Flavobacteriales; family Flavobacteriaceae; genus Flagellimonas; species Flagellimonas sp. 2504JD1-5. Next base: position 1,529,870 of record NZ_JBSIOU010000001.1, on the reverse strand, counting down.
CGAAAAGAGCTTGATCCAGGGCTATCTTAATCTTGGTAAAAAATATTTGTGGATCTATGCTCTTGTGACCATCGTTTCCATTTTCACTTTATTGGCGGCTCTTTATGTAGTTACCGCCGGTCTTTTGATGAATCTTTTCAGCATTACCAATGTCAGTATAGGCATGGTTGCCCTTTGTCTGTTTGTTTTTATCGGAGCCCTGTTGATTATTGGAAAGTATCGATTTCTGGAAAATTCACTAAAGGCGGTCATTTCCATTTTGTTTGTGGCATTGATCATTACCACGGTCGTTGTGCTCAACAAGGGAGGTGTCCCTGGAGCAGAAACGTACCAAAGACCTGAAATTTTTAACGAAGTTGGCATTCTTTTTTTGATCAGCCTTATGGGATGGATGCCCACAGCCGTGGAGGCCTCAGGGTGGGTTAGTCTGTGGAGTATGGAGAATATGAAAACGATGAAAGAAAAGCCATCTTTGAAGGAAGCCCTTGAAGAATTCGGTTTAGGTTATTTTTTAACCGCGCTCTTGGCTATTTTCTTTTTGATTATTGGTTGGATGACCCTTTATGGAACGGGCACAGAGTTGAGTGGTAGTGCAGTTGTCTTTGCTGACCAAGTGGTAAGTCTATTTACTTCCCATATTGGAAACTGGGCCTATTTTCTAATTGCAGTTGCCGCTTTTGCAACCATGTTCAGTACCTGCATGACGGCTCATGATGCAGTATCAAGGGTAAGTTTGGATGTGCTTCAGAAACTTTTTCCAAAAACCACCTCTTTTTCGAGCAAACAAGCTTTTCCAATCACCGTTATTCTCATGGCCATTATAAATTGGATTGTGATTGTTGGCTTTGGCGCCAATATGGGCAATTTAGTGGCACTTGCCACCTTTGTTTCATTTGTAATGGCTCCATTAATCGGGTGGATGAACCTGAAAACGGTAATGAGCAACGATATGCCCATGGAATATCGGCCTAAAAGGCGATTACAATGGCTTACCTATATTGGAATGATTTTCCTTGCGCTTTTCGCGCTATATTATTGCTGGATGCTGCTTATCTGATCAATTGAATAGCACATTATCGTTAAGCACAACAATCAATGACCGTTGGTTTTGTTTGTGAAGCATCTCCAGGCAATAGACGCCATTTTTGCAATTGTTCAGGATTTTCTCTTCTCCATAACCAATGGAGTAAAGAATATTGGTGGATGGTACGCCTTTACTTATCAAATAAGCCTTAATGGCATTCGATCGACTTTGGGTAAGCCTAAAATTGGTGCTACTGCCTCCCCTACTGTCCGTATACGTTTCAATACGTAATTGTACCATTGGAAATTCCCGTACAAATGCAACTGCTTTATCCAATTCGGTTTCAATCTCAGGGGTAAGTCGTGTTGAACTTCTTCCAAAGAAGAAATTTTTCATCTTCACCACCATTTGCCCCTCCTTTTCTTCCACTAAATCGTCATAGGAAGCTATTTCTATATCGTAATCTGAGCTTCCTATTTGAGTCATCTCTTCTTCTCCAAGTTGCTTGTTAAGGGTTGAAAAGCGTTTCTTGCCCGCTTCCAAAATCACCTGGTTTTTCCACGGTATTTCCAAACGGTAATTCCCATCATCATCGGAATATGTTTCGGCTAAGAGGGTGCCATCCACATCCCAAAGTCGTACTGCCGTTTTAGGTATAACATCCGACTTTTTGTTCAACTTTACCACTTTGCCCTTAAGGGCAAGTGTTCTAAGTCCTGGTTTTTGGTCAACCTTGAAACCATAGATATCGTCCTGACCTTTACCACCCGGTCTATTTGATGCAAAATAGCCCAAAAGTCCATCGCCTTCATTTCGCATGACCAATCCAAAATCGTCATCAGATGAGTTGATCCCTTTTCCCAGGTTCACCGGAATACTGAAATTATCTCCTTCGATATTGGATTTATAGATATCCATTCCTCCAAGTCCATAAAAAACATCTGAAGAAAAATAGAAGCTGTTTTCAAAAATAAAAGGGGCTATTTCATTTCCAGATGAGTTGATTCTGGGGCCTAAATTTATGGGGGCGGACATAATTTGGCCGTTGTTGGTATACACAAAATAGATGTCCGTTCCGCCATAACCATCATCAAAATTCGCAGAAAAATAGAGTTTGCCATTTTGATGATCATAGAAGGGATAATAAAATGAGGTGCTCAAATCCTTCAACAGCAATCGAAGGGGACCTCCATTTTGCTGCATTGCAATGGCCAGGGCGTTTTTCCCATTTTCATCAAAGGACAGTTCACCGTCCTCCGTATTCGACATCACATAGAATATGCTTTGCAATTCTTTGGAATAGCTTGGCGTGGCTTTATGGAAATCGGAGTGGGCAATTCCGGTAAAGGGAATTGCTGAAGTTATTTGACCGTCTTGCGACACCGAAGCTTCATAAATGTTGAGATAACCTCCGGAGCGTGAATTTTTCTTTTTGCCCAAAATTCTTCCACTTGAAAACAGGAGTTTGTTATCATAAAAACTGGGTGAAAAATCGAGCTGTGGACTATTGGTTTTCAGATTGAAAACCTTGAAATCCAGATTCTGTCCATCGGTATCCCCACTCAAAAGTTGGGTGTTGAACTCCATGTTTTCCAAAAATTCTTTGGGGAATTTCGATGACATGGTGGTTAAAAAGGCTTCAATTCGTTCTTTTTTGGAACTTTTGGAAATGCTCTGCAACATTTTGTTCAAATGGTGCTTATCGTCCAATTTATCCTTTTCATATAATTCGATATAGGCCTTGGACGCTTTCTCAAAATTATTGGTCTGAAAATAACAATCGGCCAGATTAATATATTGTTCCTCGGTCAAGATTCCTTTGGCCAAATCAGATTCATAGGCTGTTATGGCATTTCTGTAATCATATTGAAAAAAATAGGTGTCTCCCTTTGACCTTTTGGATTGGGCCGAACACAGCATGATGCCCAAAATAAAAAAAGACAGTGCGAGGGATATTTTTTTTGTTTGTGCCATGTTAGAAGAATCTTGGGGAATCTATTTGTTTGGGTTTGCCTTTTTGGTTTTTATCCTTGTTTTTATTTCGTGAACCTCTATTTCCGCTACTCTCACGTCCTATATAGAATTTTAATATCGCTTCGTGACTGCCTCCGGAATATTCTCCCAGTCCATTTGTGTTATAGTCATAGGTATACCCCAAAAACATGGTATTGGATATCTGAAAGCCTGCCAATCCGCTTACTGCATTGTCAAATCTGTAAGACGCACCTATGGTAAGCGCATCAATAAACTGAAAGTTAGCGGATAAATTTATATTTACAGGTGACCCTGATAAATAATTTATCAGAAAAGCGGGTTTAAATTTGGTTCTATCTGAAATCTGAAAAATATATCCTCCAATCGCATTAAACTGCATATTGTCTTCAACAATGGTCGCCACTTCATCATTATAAAGTCCATTGGTGAGGAAATTTGGTACTGAAAGCCCAAGGTACCATTCTTCTTCGCCATACATAAACAATCCCGCTCCCACCGTTGGATAAAAGTTGCTTTGGTTTTCACCTACCAAGGTTGGGTCGGATGGGTTGACAAAGGTCCCTTCCGAATAATCCAGGTTAAGAAATGAACCTCCCGCCACCATTCCGAAGGAAAGCTTGGTATCATCGGACAGATTTACCAAATAAGAATAGGAAAGATTGGCATAGGTTTGCTTTGAAGGTCCAAGTTCATCTTGCACTACATTAAGACCCAATCCGCTTTTTTCATTGGAAAACGGAATATTGACACCAAAACGGATTGTTGTCGGTGCACCGGGAATATCCACCCATTGTGCCCTATATAAACCAGCTATTTCAGGGCTTTCAACCGTTCCCACATAAGCAGGGTTAAAACTCCCAATATTATACATGTATTGGGTATACTGCGGTTCTTTTTGAGCGTAAACATTTAAGGTAAGGCCCATTAAAAGCACCAGTACTATTTTCTTATAAAAATGTAAACCCCTATTTTTTGGCATCTCCGCTTTATCTTAAAATTTGAATCCAGCCTTTAACTATTTCGCTCCCATCTCCATTAAGATCCAGTATATAAAAATATGTTCCTTTGGGCAGATCACCGTTGCTTCCTGTTCCATCCCATGAACTGTCATATCGGTCCATTTGGAAAACGCTGTTTCCATAACGGTCAAAAATTTCTATGGTATTATTGGTGTACTCCCCATTCGGATCTATAAATACCAAAGTATCATTGATTCCATCGCCATTTGGTGAAAATATATTACAAATGGTACCTGGATCATTACACGGACTCTGACTTACGTTGACATCTACCGTGGCCACATTGTTGGATTCGACCCCATCCAATGGGAAGGATGAAGTAATGGTAGCAGTATTCTGCAGTAGTCCCGCAGATGAAACGGTCACCGTTATTTCCAGTGTGATTGTTTCTTCTGAAATTAACTCATCAATAGACCACTCTCCTGTTGTTTGGTCGTAAATTCCTTTAGAAGTGGTATGTGAAACATAATCAAATCCTGTAGTTCCACCTATCAAATCGGTTACAACAACGTCTAGCACCCTATCCATGGTTGTGTTTTCCAGGGTGATAGTGAAGCTGATGTTGTTATTCAACAATGGAGCATTGTTATCCACTTCTTTGGTAATCGCCAAATCAATTGGGTCTGGGTTACAAGCTGGTGTTAAGAAGGGATCACATGAGTCCAACGGATTGGTAGCATTTTCAGGAATAGCAGTGGTATTTGGATCATCTACGACCAATACTTCTTCTCCATCAGTTAGCCCATCACCATCTGTATCTGCTAGATTTGGATCTGTCCCTAAATCAATTTCCTCTCCATCGGTAAGTCCATCACCATCCGTATCCACAACGCAATCGCTTACAGAAATGGTAACTTGCACCGTACTGTTGGTACAAGGCGCAGATGCGCTAGTGGTTGTATATTCAAAAACATAGCTTCCATCCGGCAAACCTTCAAAATCAACATTATTCTCTGTTCCTATAGATAGTGTTCCTCCTGATGGGTCTGTAATAACCGCCCAAGTTCCTGGATCCGCACCCGTAAGCGTAGTATCCAAATCAATTATGGTTGGACCCCCATTCCCAGCAACATTACAAGCCTCTGTATTTGTTGGAGTCCCGGTTGATGGGGTTTGATTTACTGTAGCTATCACTTCAATCCTGACAGTGCTACAACCATTAGCGGTTGCATCCACGTAAAAAGAAGTTGTAGTGGAAAGGATTGGTGTTTCAAATGATGGTCCTGCACCAAGAACCGAACCTCCGGTAGGCGCATCATACCAATTTAAAAAGCTCCCATCACTTACCGAGGCGGTTAAGGTCAATGTACCGTCGCCACATCGTGTATCTCCGGCAGTACTATCTATTATTGGGGTGTCAAAACGTTCCAATGTAACGGTCAAAACCGGACTAGCACAATTATTGGCGGAATCATAAAAGAAACCGAAATAAGATCCGGGTGCGTTTACTAAACTATTTCTATGTGCAATGGTTTCCAAAGGATCAGGATTCGTGCTCCATGTAAGGACACTACCAGCTGGGGCTATATCTGTTACATAATCATCCAAATCCGCTAAAACAGTATCGCAAAATTCCGTTGGTTCGTTGACATCCAAGGTTGGTGCATTGTTTCCTGCATTACATGGAATGGCACAATCTTGCACCGTTACAACCAAATCCACGGATTGGTCAACGCAGGGTGCTACCGCTCCGGATGTGGTATATGTAAAGGTATAATCGCCTAAAGGTTGCCCGTTAAAGTTGACAATGTTGCTGGCATTAATTGTTATTGATGCCCCTCCAGGAGCATCTGTCAATGTCCAGTTACCCGCATCAGCTCCTGTCAATTGATCATCCAAGTCTACAACACTATCACCTTCATTGGAGTCATTACATGTTGCAACATTATTGGTATTTCCAGCCGAAGGTGTAAAATTTTGGGTTATGGTCACACTTAATGTTTGGCTAGCACAGTCGTTAAGGGCATCATAGAAAAACCCAAAATACGTGCCCGGTGTACTAACGGTACTGGTGGACAAGTAATCTCCAGTACTATCTGTATCGGAATTTGTACTCCATCTTAAATCTGACCCTGGAGGTATGGATTGAATGTTATAGTCATCAAGGTCCTGGGTAAACGCATCACAAAAATCCCTAACTACTGAATTATCAATAATTGGAGGTGCATTACCAGCTGCGCATGAGTCATCATTGTTGAAAGTTACCGAAGCGGTATCCGAAATATCGATGGTCAAGGTAGTGTCGCCCAAATTACCCATTGTTATTGTTACTTCCTCATCACTTTCAATAACACTGTCCACATTTGGGGTTACATCAAAAGTTTCAGATTCCCCGGCAGTCCCTGCAAATGTCAATGTTTGATTTAAAATTCCAACATAATCGTTGTCTGCAATTGTAGCAGTATCATCAGCAGTTGAAACCTGAACTGTAAAACCTCCATCCACTGGATTGTCCAAGGTAGCTGTGACGGTAATTGCACCATCATCCTCATTCCCGCTGGCATTTTCTATAGTGACAGCCGCATTATCATCATTATTAACGGTATATGTAGTTGCTGTTTGACTTCCCAATGTTGCATCACCTGTTGCTGTACCAAGTGTTAAATTGATAGTTTCATTGGCTTCTACTTGAATGTCACCACTTATAGAGAGTGTTGGAATTGCTATTGAAGTTCCAAGGGTTCCATCATAAGTATTCGCTGGAATATTAATTACTTGTGGATTAGTATATGTATAATCTACCCCGGAAGTAGCATTACCTGTTCCTGCATCAGTGACCGTTACCGTCGTAGCTGAACTTACAGTGCCTGTTATGAAAAGTACTGGAAGGTTACCTCCAACGTTCTCAGCATCAGAACCAACAGCTTGGGAGAATTCTACAATTACGCTGTCATCACTGTTTATCGAGACATCGGCGCTGTTCGGGGCACCGACCGTATAGCCCGTGCCCGTGGCAAGGGTGACGGTCACGGTCTCGTCAAGCTCGACGTCCGAATCGTCTATCGGGGTAAGGGTGATCGTAGCGCTCTGCTGCGTGTCAGGGATGTCAACACTGCCCGCAAGG
>NZ_JBSIOU010000001.1:988664-1522668 GCF_053618295.1 Flagellimonas sp. 2504JD1-5 | reverse complement strand
CGCACCGCCGCTGCTGTTGGCCACATCAAGGCTGACCGTGTACTCGCCGGTGGTCGTGCCAAGCTCCGTCGCGGTGCCATCGGTCGCAGTGATTGTCGCAACCGGGTCAGGGGCCACATCGTCACTGGTTATCGTGACATCTGCACTGTTCGGGGCGCCCACCGTATAACCCGTGCCCGTGGCAAGGGTGACGGTCACGGTCTCGTCAAGCTCGACGTCCGAATCGTCTATCGGGGTAAGGGTGATCGTAGCGCTCTGCTGCGTGTCAGGGATGTCAACACTGCCCGCAAGGGCAACAAAGTCCGAGCCAGAGGTCGCGTCGCCGCCCACCGTGTAGTTCACCGTTATCGCACCGCCGCTGCTGTTGGCCACATCAAGGCTGACCGTGTACTCGCCGGTGGTCGTGCCAAGCTCCGTCGCGGTGCCATCGGTCGCAGTGATTGTCGCAACCGGGTCAGGGGCCACATCGTCGTTGGTGATCGTGCCAAGGCCAGTGTCATCCGTTATCGTGGCGTTCACAGGGGCGCTCAGAACCACCGTGAAGTCCTCGTCCCCCTCCACATCCGTGTCACCGTTGACCTGTACCGTGACGGTCGTACTGGGGGTGCCCGAGGTTATCGTGCCGCTCCCGCCGCTTATCTGTACGTAGTCGCTGTCGGCCAAGGTCGCACTCCCGTCGGCCGTGTTCACCGTAAAGCCTATGTTGTTCGTGGCATTCCCGCCGCCGTCCACACTCACCGTGAACACAAAGTTCGTTGTGCCCGCATCGCCCTCGGACAGGGTCACGTCGCTTATGCTGATGGCATCCAAGGGGGCCACATCGTCGTTGGTGATCGTGCCAAGGCCAGTGTCATCCGTTATCGTGGCGTTCACAGGGGCGCTCAGAACCACCGTGAAGTCCTCGTCCCCCTCCACATCCGTGTCACCGTTGACCTGTACCGTGACGGTCGTACTGGGGGTGCCCGAGGTTATCGTGCCGCTCCCGCCGCTTATCTGTACGTAGTCGCTGTCGGCCAAGGTCGCACTCCCGTCGGCCGTGTTCACCGTAAAGCCTATGTTGTTCGTGGCATTCCCGCCGCCGTCCACACTCACCGTGAACACAAAGTTCGTTGTGCCCGCATCGCCCTCGGACAGGGTCACGTCGCTTATGCTGATGGGGTCTTGTCCAAATCCAAAATTAAAAACCAATAAAGTGAGTGCAGTAAAGAGTATTTTCCTGTTACCATAGCAGGAAAACAATTGTATTGAGGCTTTTTTTAAGAAGGGCAACATCACCAATTTTATCTATTTCAGTATCGTTCTTTATTCCATTTAGGTCGGTGATTTGGGAAGAATCAATATTACTAAAAATTAAAGGAATGCCCACAACTTAACAGATTAAATCTATGTTTCTCGGGTGAATGGTTATTAAGGTCGGAAAAATCCTATTTTTAAAGGGCTGCAGACGAAGTTTCAGCTCCTGAATCAATCTTTCTCACCAATCCTTGAAGTACTTTTCCAGGTCCCACCTCAATGAAAGATTTTCCACCATCCTTTACCATTTGTTGCACGCTCTGCGTCCACTTTACTGGTGCAGTAAGCTGCAGAATCAAATTGTTTTTTATCTCAGCTGAATCGGTAACGGCGGTAGTAGTCACATTTTGATAGATAGGACAGTTTGGAACGTTAAAGTTTGTAGCCTCAATTGCAGCCGCCAATTCTTCCCTCGCAGGCTCCATTAAGGGTGAATGAAATGCACCCCCCACTGGAAGTAACAATGCTCTTCGAGCTCCAGCTTCCTTAAGTTTTTCGCAAGCTGTATTTACGGCTTCAACCTCACCAGAAATCACTAATTGTCCTGGGCAGTTATAGTTTGCTGGAACCACAATTCCTTCGGTTTCATTGCAAATTTTTTCTACCACATCATCTTCCAATCCCAAGACAGCGGCCATGGTACTTGATTGCATTTCGCAAGCCTTTTGCATTGCCAAGGCTCGTTGTGACACCAATTTTAGTCCATCAGCAAAATTGAGTGTTCCATTGGCTACCAACGCAGAAAACTCTCCCAACGAATGACCTGCAACCATATCTGGTTTAAAATTCTCTCCTAAAACTTTGCTCAAAATCACCGAATGCAAAAATATTGCCGGTTGGGTAACCTTAGTCTGCTTAAGGTCTTCAGGGGTTCCTTCAAACATAATGTCGGTAATGGAAAACCCTAAAATATCGTTTGCGTCTTCAAACAACTCTTGGGCCAAAGGTTGGTTTTCGTATAGATCAAGACCCATTCCAACGAATTGGGCCCCTTGTCCTGGAAAAATATATGCGTTCATCGGTTTAGTTTTAAGTGGTGCAAAAATAGGGATTATTTGAATGTCAGATGTCAGATGTCAGATGTTGGGTTTCGGGTTTCGGGTTTCGAGTTTCGAGTTTCGAGTTTCGAGTATTATGGTGTATATTTTTCAATCTTCTTTAAACCAAGAGGAGTACATTACGTAGGCGTTTGCTATTCGGTCTATTTCACCAGCGCTTAATTCAGGACTTACTTCTTTGATTTTTTTGGCTGGCATTCCGGCATAAATGCATCCAGCTTCTATATGCGTGCCTTTGGTAACCACAGCTCCTGCTGCTATAATGGAATTGCTTTCAACAACACAATCATCCATGAGTATCGCTCCCATTCCAATGAGTACATTATCTTTTACGGTACAGCCATGCACAATGGCATTATGCCCTATTGAAACATTATTTCCAATATTTGTTGGTGATTTTTTATAGGTGCAATGTATAACGGCTCCATCTTGGATATTGACCTTATCTCCGATTTTTATATAATGTACATCTCCACGAACAACAGCATTGAACCAAATGCTGCATTGATTCCCCATGGTGACCTCTCCTACAATTGTTGCATTTTCGGCAATAAAACAATCCTCACCCATTTTTGGGGATTTCCCTTTAACTGATTTGATGATCATCTGTTCTGACTTATTGAAAATAGGACAGCAAGGTAGCTTTTTTTGATGCGGAAACCGATAGTTCTTTTCCATTGGTCAACACTACACTTCCTCCTTTGCCTCTTTTATATTTAGTAACCTTACCCACATGTACCAAATACGATTTGTGTATTCTGGCAAAAGCATATTTCGACAAGGTGTCCTCAAAATATTTAAGGGTTTTGCTCACCACTATTTTTTTATGTTCTAAATAAATTTCCGTGTAATTGTCATCGGCTTTACAGAAGTAAATATCGTTCACGTCCAATACTTGAAAGCCATCTTGTTGAGGCAAAGTGATTTTTCCTTTGGTTTTTGATGTTTTCGCTTCCAAAACCTGTCCTTCCAAGGCATTTTCCTTTATTTTAATTTCTTTTACATACTCCACCGATTTCACCAATTCATCAATATTGATAGGTTTCATTAAATAATAGGCTGCATGGTTGTTAAGCGCGTCCATCGCATATTGATTGTACGCGGTTACAAAGACCGTTTCAAAAGTTCGGTCTGGCAACTTATCCAGAAGGTCAAACGCATTTCCAAAGGGCATTTCCACATCTAAAAAAACCAAATCTGGTTTATGCTGTTGAATCAACTTTTGTCCTTCTTCAATATTCGACGCTTCTCCCAAAAGTTTTATTCCATCACAATATTTTGAAAGATAATTTCTAAGAATCTCTCTGCTATTTGCTTCATCTTCGACTATGATAGTTTTTAATTCCATCAATCCTTTTTAAGTTTTAGGGTCACTTTGGTTCCGGTTTCATTGTCATATAAATCAGAAATGGACACATCCACTTTGTTTTTGTACATGTCGTTAAGAATTTGGATGCGTTTTTTAATATTCCCCATCCCTTTGGATTTCTGCTTCTTTTGGTTAGATGTTTTCAATGCGGCTGACTTTTTTCTTCCTATGCCATTATCCATTATCTGAATCTCCAGCATATCGTTTTCTGTTTGTGCTATAACAATCTTTAGAAATCCTTTCTCTTCTCTATACCTTAATCCATGCCAAATGGCATTTTCAATATAGGGCTGTAGAAGCATAGGAGGAATTTCGAAAATATCTACGTCGATTTTTTCATCTATATCAATTTCATAATCAAACTTATCTGCAAACCGGGAATGCTCCAGTTTTACGTATAGTTCCAACAGTTCCAATTCCTTGGATAGGGGAATAAAATCTTCTTCGGAATTTTCCAATACACTTCGCATCAGTACAGAAAATTCGCTTAGAAATCGATTGGCACTTCGCTCATCACTTTTCGCAATATAGGTGTTGACGGAATTTAGCGCATTGAATATGAAATGAGGATTCATTTGGGTACGCAATGATTTCAGGGCCAATAGATTATTGGCCAGTTTTTGTTGTCTATTGCTCCGATAATACAAAAACGTTGTTAACGTCATCAGTACAATCCCGATGGCCAATGAGTAAATAATCCATTCCTGCTGTTTGCTGGCCTCCCTCACCAATTGTTGTTCTGCAACAGCCAAATTATATTTGCTTTGGGACAATTCCTGTTCTTGTTCAAGGCTGGATATCCGGTTCTGTTTGGTGGCAATCTCTCGATTGAACCGAGCCGCACGCGAAATTTCTTGTTCTTTACGCACATAGAGGCTGTCAACCACGGCAACATAGTTTTGGTATGATTCCAAAGCCTTGGAAAAATCCCCTTTATATCGATATACTTCAGAAAGTTTCCTCGTTGCGTCTTTTTGCACCACTAAATCATCTTCACTGTCCGCTTCAACGATACTTCGTTCTAGATACGGAATAGCTTCGTCCAATTTATCTTGGGCGATATAGGCATTGGCAATTTTGTAATTGATGCGTTGTGATGTTATGGAATCCGAATTTAACAGACCTGTGTTTTGTTTGGATGCAACAGCTTGTGGCAATTGCTGCAATTCACTTAGGCTCTTTTTTCGCAATCGGATTTCATCATCATATCTGTTTTTATCGCTATAGAAATCAGCCACCTTTTCGTTTTCCTCAATCAATCTTTCTGGAGCAACTTGTTTTGACAGGTTTAACGAGTTATTGTAAAAACCCTCTGCCTCAATAATACGGTCTTCATCGGCATACGCATCGGCAATCTTGGAGTTTAGATCGATGACCTTGGGTGAGATTTGATTCTTCTGGGCCACGTCCAAGCCTTCTTGGTAAAAATCCAATGCTTCGGCCAAGTTGGATTGCGCTTTTTTCACATCCCCCAATGCTTCATATAGTTCGATGCGTTGATAAGGAATCATGTTTTTTGATTCCAATAATGGGGTAAGTATGTCCGCTGCATTACCATACTCTTTATTAAATAGATACGCTTTGCCAAGCAATAGTTTGGTCTTGTTCGATTCTCGATTCGACAATGCATCTTTAAAATTGGTAATGGCCAGGTCGTATTGGTTATGAAATAAATAAATATCCCCTAAAGTGGTCAAGGCAGCGGACAACTCTCTTTTATTGCCTCTATTTCCCAATTGCGAAATCGATTTGGCAATAAAATCGATACTTTTTTCCAGATCCGTTTTTTTATAAAAGTTAGCCGAATCCAGAAATCGTTCATGGTTCATGGCACTTCTATTGGCTTCCTTTTTCTTTTTTTGAGCTACACTATACGCATCGTAGCCTTGCACACGAACGTCAATATCTTCATCGGATTTAATACGATGTCTTACTGTTTCAAATTCCGGGCTTTCTACGATGAGAACATCACCTATAGAGGCTTGTATTTTAAATTCCCCCAAAGCATTGGTTCTGGCATACCTTCCGGAGCTTGTGGAAACATCTACTCCTGAAATGGGCTCAAAGTTCTCCATCCCTTTAACGGTACCTTTGATTTCCATAACGGAACTGCTGCTGCTTACCTGCGAGTATCCGGTAAACCCAGTTATCAAAACAAAGATTATGATATATGCCCTTCTAGCCATTTTCGCTTTAGAATCTTAGGTAAACTTAATTGATCTAAAGCGTATTAAAAAATGGGTTTAGGGCAGAATGACATGCAAAAACACCTTAAATCACCCCTTTACAAATACATAGGAACACCTCACTCATTCTAAGGGTGCGTTCCCTCATTTCCAATTTTTAATTAAAAAAGTCCAAAATACTTTTAGGGCATCTTTTAAAATCTTGAATTATGAAAAATGTAAAATATGTATTGGGGTTGGCTCTTGCCACATTAACCCTTGGAAATATCTACGGGTGTAATATTAAAGAAAAACACCCGTTGAAGACGGCGCTGGTCACCAAATCGATTGTAGAAAAACCAGCCAAGCAATATGTTAAGATCGCCTTGCTTTTAGACACCAGCAATAGTATGGATGGGTTAATCAATCAGGCAAAAGCGCAACTTTGGGACATTGTAAATGAATTTACACATGCAAAATGCGGAAATTCCACTCGTCCTTTACTGCAAATCGCATTGTATGAATATGGAAATGATAATCTGAGCTCGAATGAAGGTTACATCAGGCAGGTCATCGGTTTTAGCAATGATTTGGATGAAATTTCCGAAAAATTATTTTCATTAACCACAAACGGAGGTGAGGAGTATTGCGGTCAGGTTATCCAAACCTCTTTAAAACAATTGGATTGGGGTAAAAATGCCGATGATTTAAAAATGATTTTTATCGCGGGTAACGAACCCTTCACCCAAGGCAAGTTAAACTATCAGGATGCCGCCCATAACGCCAAAGAGCATGATGTAATTGTGAATACTATTTTCTGCGGAAACTACAATCAGGGGATTTCCACAAAATGGAAAAATGGCGCAGTAATGACTGGCGGTGAGTATATGGCCATAGACCATAACAGACAAGTGGTGCATATTGATACACCTTACGATGACATCATTATCAAACTAAATGGTCAACTCAATGGCACCTATATTTCGTACGGCTCCATGGGAAGGCAGAAAAAAGCCGCCCAGGTCATGCAAGATAGTAATGCTGCCGAGCTAGAAGAAGTGGTTGCGGTAAAAAGGGCTGTTAGCAAAAGTTCACGATTGTACAAAAACTCCAATTGGGATTTGGTTGATGCTGTTGAAGACGATGAAGAGGTAGTTTCCAAACTAAAAGAAGAAGATTTACCCTCAGAATTAAAAGGAAAATCGGAAAGTGAAATAAAGGAATATGTTGTCTCCAAAAAGAAAGAGCGCGAAAAAATCCAAAAACAAATACAGGAGCTCAACAAAAAACGTGAGGCCTATATAGCCAAAAATCAAAAGGAAGAAGCTGGCGAATTGGAAAATGCGATGCTATCAGCTATAAAAGCTCAAGCCTCTAGAAAAAACTATAAATGGGATAAATAAACTCCTAATTGCAGGTAAAAATGGGTCTATCCTTTGGATAGGCCTTTTTTAGTTATTGGCGGCAGGACAGTAGCAATCGTAACGTTTACCTTGATCATTCTGACCAAAGTCATAACCCAATGTAATCTGATGGAATCCACCATTATCAAAACGGATATCCCCGGATTGGTAGGAATAATTATAGGAGAACAAAAAATTATTCCAATTGACACCAACAATAGGAGTAAACAATTGCAAACGTTGCTCCCCAAACGCTCCATTAGTCTGAAATTGGGCACCATCGAAGCTTCTTCGGTATGACAATCCTGCCCAAACGGTTCCAAAGCTAACATCCCTGTATACTTTGGCGTTAAAATCGATTGTCTTTTCCTTGGTAAAATCGGTCAACTGAAAAAGAACAGAAGGTTCAATTCGAGTTTTTCTACCAAAAACATAACCTGCCGAAAGCAAATATCTTCTAAGGTTATCAAATTCAGCGGCCGTGTACAGGTCTCGACCACTACCTAAAATATTCAAAACAGCTGCGTGGGCATAAAATTCCAAAAGATTGTAGGAAACACCCAAATCCACATTAAAGTAACTTGCAGTATTCTTGACACCAGTAATTACCGGATCAGGAACAACCGACCTAAATTCAGATTCATCCAAACTACTTAAAATAACCCCAGCGCTCAATCCGAACGATATTTGGTTCAGTGTCCTAAAATCACCTGCCAATTGTAGGTGATGCGCATACGTTGCCTTAAAACCTGTTTGGGAATGATACCCGTTTGAATCGTTAAATAAAATTGCTCCAACACCACTGCGTTCCCCTACTCTGGAATTAACGTTCAAGGTTTGCAAGCTTGGCGCTTCATCCACACTAAACCATTGCTTACGTGCGGTAAGTCTAATCTTGGTTCCTTCGGCAATTCCAGCCATTGACGGATATACCAGATAGTAGTTATCTGCCAAATAATCAAAGTAAATAGGAATTCCCTCTTGGGCCTTAGCAGTAATCCCAAAAAACAGGGTTAAGATCAATGGGGTTAGATAGCGTCTCATGCAACGATTTTGGGCAATAGTTGAGGTTTAAAGGTAATCAAACATTTAGATAACGGTTGAAGCGGTACATTATTATATATTTTGACCCTCTTATTTACTTTGGTATTTTTGCATCAAACAGTCGCTATGAAAGAATATAATATCACTGTTATTGACACCAATAACAACAAAATCTTAAAATTCGAAGCCAATCATTTCCTTGTTAAGGGGAATTATGAGTATAAAAATATTGATGACGCCAAAAACTCACCCTTGGCACAGCAGTTATTCTACTTGCCTTTCATCAAAACAGTTTACATTTCCAGTAACTTTATCGCCTTGGAACGCTTTGATATTGTTGAATGGAATGATGTGAAGGACGAGGTGGCACAACAATTGGTTGAATATTTGAATGCAGGTGAACCCATAGTGACCGAAGAAGACACTAAAAAGAAGCAGCCCGTTACTGTCTATGCCGAAGTTACCCCCAATCCAGCGGTAATGAAATTTGTATCCAACAAAAAAATAGTACCTGCCTCTTATGAATTCAAAAACATAGATGAGACTACCGATTCGCAATTGGCTCGTGAACTTTTTCATTTTCCTTTTGTAAAAGAGGTTTTTTTCGATGAAAATTATGTTTCCGTTTCCAAATTTGATGTTGCCGAGTGGGAGGATATTACCATGGAAGTGAGGGAGTTCATTAGGGATTTCCTTGCAGATGGAAAAGAAGTAGTATCCCAAACAGCAATCGAGAAAGCCAAAGAAACTGCGACACAACAAGGAAGTCAGGTTCAATATGACGCTACCTCACAGCAAATTGTTGACATTTTAGAAGAGTATGTAAAACCGGCAGTTGCCAGCGATGGAGGGAATATTCTTTTTCAATCTTATGAAGAAGAAAGCAAAACCGTCAACGTTGTTTTACAAGGAGCCTGCAGCGGCTGCCCTTCCTCTACGTTTACCTTAAAAAATGGGATAGAGACCATGTTAAAAAACATGATGGGCGACAAGGTGAATGAGGTAGTTGCCATCAATGGTTAAATTCATACAATTATACTGTGCGTAATCCCAATTTTTCCTAAATTGAATAAATTTAAAATCATTAACTATTATGGCAGTATTAAAAGTAATCGAGGTATTGGCCAACTCTGATGAGAGCTGGGAACAAGCCGCAAAAAATGCATTGGAACAAGCATCCAAATCCGTTAAAAACATCCGCTCTGTATACATAAACGAACAAAGCGCTTCTGTTAAAGATGGTAAAATCGATGACTACCGAGTGAACGTAAAGATTACCTTCGAGGTAAAATAATCAAGGGCAATGTAAAGCGCCCTTTTATGGGCGCTTTTTTTATGGCCAAAATATAGTTATGATCAAAAGAATTGTCATTTTTTCCGTTCTGTTTTCCTTGACACAAGGATGCACCCAAAAAGCAACCAAAGTGGACCACAAGTACACCAATGCCCTAGTTAACGAAACCAGCCCCTACCTGCTGCAGCATGCACATAACCCTGTAAACTGGGAAGCATGGAGCCCAGAAGTGCTAGATCGAGCAAAAAAAGAAGACAAACCATTGTTAATTAGCATAGGGTATGCCGCTTGTCATTGGTGCCATGTAATGGAAAGCGAGTGTTTTGAGGACGAGGAAGTGGCCCAAATGATGAATGAGAATTTTGTCAATATTAAAATTGACCGAGAAGAAAGACCCGATGTAGACCAAATATATATGGACGCCATTCAAATGATGTCCGGAAACGGTGGTTGGCCCCTAAATATTGTTGCACTACCTGATGGAAGGCCATTTTGGGGGGCAACATACGTGCCTAAAGACAATTGGATCAAATCCTTGGACCAATTGATCAATCTCTACAAAAAAGACAAATCAAGGGTTGTACAGGTAGCAACCGACCTTGCAAATGGAATTAATGCAATCAATCTGGTAGAAAACAAAGCGGATGCCGACACCTTTTCTTTAGATCAGTTAGACAAGGCTGTTTCAAATTGGTCAAGACATTTTGACAATTATTTAGGAGGATACAAACGTGCACCAAAATTCATGATGCCCAATAATTGGGACTTTTTACTGCACTATGCAACGGCCGCTGATAAACCTGAATTGTTGGAACAGGTTAATACAACATTGACCAGAATGGCATATGGAGGAGTTTATGATCATGTAGGTGGTGGTTTTTCAAGATATGCCGTTGACACCAAATGGCATGTGCCCCATTTTGAAAAAATGCTTTATGACAATGGCCAATTGACCAGTCTTTATGCCAAAGCATACGCTGTAACGGGCAACGAACTATACAAAAACATTGTTGAAGAAACCATTGATTTTGTTACCGAGGAATTGCTCGACGAAAACAACGGTTTTTACTCCTCATTGGATGCCGACAGCTTGGACGAACATGGAGAATTGGAAGAGGGTGCATACTATGTTTGGAACAAAGAAGAATTAAAACAATTGCTGGCCTCTGATTATGACATTTTCAAAGATTATTTCAATATAAATTCTTATGGGCTTTGGGAAAAAGGCAATTATGTTCTGATACGCGATAAAAATGATGAAGTAATTGCAGAACAACATAACATATCAGTACCTGATCTTAAACAAAAGATGAAAAAATCACTTGACATCTTAAAACAAGAAAGAGCTAAACGCGACAAACCAAGGTTGGACGATAAAATTCTTACGTCATGGAACGGTTTAATGTTAAAAGGTCTTATTGATGCCTATCGCTATTTGGGAAATCAGGAATATTTACAGCTTGCCCTCAAAAATGCAACATTTATTGAAAAGGAAATGATCAAAGATGATTCTTCCCTTTTCCGAAACCATAAAAAAGGGGAAAGCAACATCAACGCCTTTCTTGATGATTATGCGACCGTAATCGAAGCATATCTCGCTTTGTACGAAGTCACCTTTGATGAAAAGTGGTTAATGCAGGGCAAAGAATTATTGGATTATACCAAACTGCATTTTTTCGACAGTAAATCTGGCATTTTTTACTATACCTCAGACGAAGATGAATCTTTAATACGAAGGACCGTTGAAACCAGCGATAATGTGATTTCTGCCTCCAACTCCATAATGGCGAAAAACCTCTTAAAATACCATAAACTCTTTGCTAAAGAAGGTTATGGATCCATCGCAGAGCAAATGGTTAAAAATGTACAGGCCGATTTTAACGAAAGTGCCCAAGGATTTACCAATTGGCTGCATATGGTACTGTACAAAAATCAAAATTTCCATGAAATTGCGGTTGTAGGAGAGAATTACAAAACCCTGGGCAAGGAAATTGCCAGCAATTATCTGCCCAACAGCATTTTGGTTGGATCGCCCAAAGAAGGAAATATAGAGTTGTTGGAAAGTAGGTACAATGAAGGTCAAACATTGATTTATGTTTGTATTGAAGGTGCTTGCAAATTACCCGTCACCTCGGCAGATCAAGCATTGGGACAGCTACAGAATTAAACAAAGATTAATATCCTCAAGTTGTAAAAATTATAGCATCGTTTTTCTTTGCTTTTTATTTGAATACTATGGAAGAGTTTTGGAATCTTGAACAACAACTGGAAAAAGCCCTCGGTCTATTTTTAGGATATCTCCCAAAGTTAATTTTGGCAATTATAATTTTCATAGTTGGTTTATGGGTGATACGACTTATAAATAAGCTTGTTCACAAGTTCTTTGAACGAAAAGATTACGATGAAACTCTGGAAAGCTTTTTACAAAGCTTTATCAATATTGCGCTTAAGGTACTTTTAATAGTTGCCGTGGTTACAGAACTAGGGGTGCAATCTTCTTCACTTATTGCCATGGTGGGCGCGGCTGGTTTGGCAATTGGACTGGCACTACAAGGTTCTTTGGCCAATTTTGCCGGGGGTGTACTGATTCTTGTTTTTAAACCTTTTAAGGTCGGGGACTGGATTTCGGCTCAAGGTGTAGAGGGAACAGTAAAGCAGATCACCATTTTTAGCACCAAGCTTAACACTTTTGGAAACCAAGTGGCCATTATTCCGAACGGACAGCTTTCCAATGGCAGCATTGTCAACTACAACATGGAAAATACCCGAAGGGATAAGTTTGATGTTGGTATTGGTTATGAATCAAACATTAAAGAAGCAAAAGAAATCTTATTGCAGGTATGCGCAGATAGTCCGGATATTTTAAAAGAACCCATGCCCGAAGTTTACGTTGGTGAACTGGGTGACAGCTCAGTAAATCTCACCTTACGATTTTGGGCTAAAAATGATGTGTTTTGGCCCGCCCACTTCTACGTTATTGAAGAAACTAAGTCACGTTTTGACCAAGCTGGAATTGAAATCCCATTCCCACAACGTGTGGTTCATGAAGCATCGGAATAAACTGTTACTTCTTCTTTTTGGTCTGCAACACAAAGTCCTTTAAATAATAAGGCTCAAAATAGGCTACATCCTCAAAAGCATTCTCCCGGAATTTCCGAAAAGAAATAGTTGCCATTTCTTTGGCTGAAGGAACAACAGACGCATCAAAATGTATATTGGAATGATTTAAAACTTCCTTACATTTTTCAGCACCACTGCCCACAAGATGAACTTTTGAATGGGTCAGAAACTCACCAAAGGAATTTTCATCAATGATTTCTGCCTTGGTTTCCCGAATTTCTTTCATATCGACATTAAAAACGGAGGAATACACCTCCATCCGTCTTGCGTCCAAAAGAGGAATAATAACTTCTTCATCCAAAGCTTTCACTTGACTGGCCATACTTTGTAGAGTAGGTACCGAAATCAGGGGCAAATCCAAAGAAAAACACAAACCCTTGGCTGCCGACACTCCAATACGTAAGCCGGTGTATGATCCTGGACCCTTGCTTACCGCAATGGCATCCAAATCGGAAAAAGATAAGGAGGCTTCCTCCAAAGCCTCCTTTATAAAAACGTGTAATTGTTCTGAATGGGAATAATTGACAGCGTTGTTTTCCTTTAAACAAACAATGTCTTTCCCTTCCGAAATACTTACGGAACAATTAGTGGTAGCTGTTTCTAAATTTAGTATTCTGGCCATAGCGGCCACAAATATACTAGTTTAAAGAAATGGGAATGCCAAAATAGAACTCCAATATCTTCAACCTAAAAATATAGTCATACTTGGTTCGAATTACATCTGCTTCCGCATTGTCCAATCTGGATTGGGCTTGACTAAAGTCAAATGCATTCATTAATCCTACATCAAAACGTTCCCTTGCGTAGTCATAAGCGAGTCTTCTTGCATCCAATGTTTTTTCTGCAGCTTCGTAGGCCTTGAAAAAAGAAGTGACATCAACATATGCTTGATTGATATTGGTTTCCAAAGTCAATTTTTGCTGTTCAAGCTGGACTTTTGAAATATCCACATTAATTTTGGCTCTTTTAATATTATTCCTTGTACTCCATCCATTAAAAATGGGCACATTTAACTGAGCTCCATAAGAGATTCCATCGAAAATATACAATTGGTCAAAAAAGTTGCCGAAAATAGCATTCTGATCTGAATATCTGGTGTTATAGTTAAAAAAACCAGTTAGCGTTGGGTATCTTGCACCTTTAGCAATCTCCAAATCTTTTTCAGACAGCTCAACACTACTTTCAGAAAATTTAATGTCATTTCTAAAAGTCAATGCTTTATCAAAGATAACCTTGGGGGAGTTGTTAAGAATATCAGAAATAGGTATTTCGAAAGATTCTTCGGCAATATCAAAGTTTTCATAATCCGTAACCTGTAACATTTGAGCAAGATTTATCTTGGAAATAAGCACTAAACTTTCTCCATTGACCACTTGTTGTTCTTGATTAGCAGCGGTAGCTTCAATTTCCAAAAGATCCCCTCGAGGAGAGACACCTGATTCCACTAGTTCCTTCGTCCGCTTTAAATCCTGTTCTGTAACTGCCAACTGCGCCCTAAAAGTTTTTAGCGTCTCTTTGTTGGACAACACTTGCAGATAGGCATTGGCCACATTTAGTCTGATGTCATCTTTGATATCATCCACCCTATATTGATTTGCAATACCATTCAGTCGAGCCCTTTGAATTCTTTTAAAGTTTCTAAGCCCGTCAAACAAAACCAAATTGGAAGACAAATTAGCGCTAACATTTAAAATAGTATTTGTTGTGGGTTCATTGGTCGCAGGGTTGAAGGATAAACCTGTATTCGATGATATTGTAGATGAACCATTCAAGTTGGGAATTAGTGCCCCTATGGCATCCGACTCATCGATTTTGGCATTTTCCAAGTCCAGTTCAAACTGCTCTATGGTCAGGTTATTTTCAACTGCATAGGTAACACATTCTTGTAATGTCCATTTTCTCATTTGCGCATTTGTGATGAACGAAGCACAAATTATTAGTAGTAAAGTGATTCTGAATTTCATTCGTTTTTTGATTTTAATTCTGTATTTGGCTATTTGATTCTGATTAAGAATCTTCATCGTCACTCTTTTTTTCCAGTTTGTTCCACACCTTTATTTTGGCGTCCTCTTCCAAACCTGAGAGTACTTCCACATTTATTCCATCGCTTACGCCCAATTCTAGTTCTTTTCTTTCAAATTCGTTTTCGCCTGTTTCTACCTCAACATAAGGCACTTCTGTTTCTTTGTCAAATTGCAACAAGGCTTCCTTTATGGACAGTACATCTTTTTTTTCTTCCAAAACTATTGAGGCGTTCGCACTATAGCCGGCCCTTACATAGGTACTATCGTTCATGACCAAATCACCTTCGATCCTAAATTGAACGGCCCCCTCTTCTTCTACTCCTTTTGGAGCAATGAACTTAAGTTTTGCATCGAATTTATTTTTCTCCAAGGCCCCCAAAGAGATTTCCAACGGCATTCCCTCGTGTAGTTTTCCAACCTCAGCTTCATCAACCTCTCCTTCGAAAATCATTCTAGTCATATCGGCAATAGTGGCAATGGTGGTACCATCATTGAAGTTGTTACTTTGAATTACTTGATCACCTTCCTCCACTGGAATTTCAAGGATTGTCCCAGAAACCGTTGCCCTAATATTGGTGTTGGCACTGGATGAACCTCCTGCAGAACCTCTTCTTATAATTTGATAATCTGCCCTTGCGTTTTTCAGTTCTTGCTGCGCTTGATCATAGGTCAATTGCTGGTTGTTAAAATCTTGACTTGAGATAACGCCCTTGTCAAATAAAGCCTTGTTTCTATCATACTCTATTTTAGCATTGTTTAACGCTAATTCAGCATTTCGGACTCGACCGGCAGCCTGGTTTAAAGATTGCTCGTTGGGAACCACCTTGATCACTGCGATCAAATCCCCGGCTTTGACATCAACCCCCTCTTCCAAAAGAACTCTGTCAATAATCCCCGAAATTTGAGGTTTAATATTGATTTCATCCTCAGGGATAACTTTTCCGGTAACAATTACCTTGTTGGTGATATCCTTACGTTCTACGGTTTCAGTTTTGTATAGTTGTTTGGGTGTACTATTCTGTTTTAAGAAATAGACGATGGCTGCCAAAATACCTATTACGGCTATCCCTATCAGTCCATACTTTACATATTTGTTCATTGCTGCTATTTATTTATTCTGATTGATTATTCTTCTCTTAATGCTTCAATTGGCCGTACTCTAATGGCTTTGTTTGCTGGCAACAACCCAATCAGTACGCTTAAGGTGATCATTAGTAAAAACGAAATTCCGAATTGGGGAATATTCACCATTGGATTGACAAAGGGAAAATCATCGCCACTGCCCCATAATGAATTTAGTATGGCCAAAACTCCCACAGAAATTGCAAAACCAATAAGTCCGGCAAAAGCGGTCAAAACTATGGCCTCGACCACAATCTGTCTTTTTACCACAACAGGGGTCGCCCCCAATGCCCTTCTAACCCCAATTTCCTTGGTTCGTTCTTTTACTGTAATCAACAATATGTTACTAATTGCAATTACTCCAGCCAAAAGAGTAAATATTCCAATGAAAAATGAAAATCCTTTGAGTACATTGGTGAAAGCTGAGATATTGTTGAAGATTTCAGACATGTCGAAACTTCCTATGGCCCTTTCATCATCTGGATGAATGTCATATTTATTTTTTAGAATCGTCTTTATTTGCTTTTCCACAACGGCCACCTTGGTATTTGGCTCAACCGCTATAGCCATCCATCCCATTCTATCCCCTGAATTAAACGCCTTTTGAAAAGTTGTAAATGGTATGAACACCGCATTTTCACCATCAATATTTATGTTTTTACTGGGTTTGTAAATACCAACAACTGTGAAAAACACTCCATTGATTCGAATTTCGCCGCCAATGGCTTTCTCCCCTTTTTCAAACAATAGCTTATAGGTTTCTTCTCCAATAACACAGACCTTTTTTGAATGTTCTATATCATTATTGTTCAAAAACCTTCCTTCAACCAGTTTCTTCTTGGTAATATTATCAATTTCGGGGTAATCCCCATAAACCGATGATCCACTGGTCTGCCCTTTTCTGTAAACTGTGGTTACTGCCCTGTGGCTACCAAGTTCTATTCGTGGAGCCAATACCTCTATTTCAGGGATTTGTTCTTTCAAAATATGGGCATCCTCAATTTTATATCGAATTCGACGACCCCGTTCAAAACCTTTGTAAGGTTCTGAGGTACTTTGCCCCCATACAAAAAGGCTATTAGAAGCAGTGCCGGCAAAAATCTTGTCAAACCCATTGCTCATTCCATTTGCAGACCCTAACAGCAATACCAAAATGAGCATAGCAAAAATAACCCCAAGCATGGTCAAAAATGTTCGTAGCATATTTTTTCCAAGCGTGTGAAAAATTTCAGACCATAAATCTTTATCGAATAACCACATAATTATTTATCACTTAATGCCACTATGGGTTTTACATTTGCCGCCTTTATTGCGGGTATCAATCCGGCCATTACACCAGCTATTATCAACACAATAGTTGCGGTAATAACTGTGGAAGCACTAACATTGGGATTGCTGAAGGCTGGGGTCTCTATATTGGGCCCTATTGCCGCCAAGATTATCCAAGCGAACGTCAAACCTATAAACCCGGAAAGCGCGGTAATAAAAATAGACTCCAAAAGCACCAGATTAATAATTTGTCTGGGTTTGGCTCCCAATGCCTTTCTAACACCTATCTCTTTAGTTCGTTCTTTTATTGTAAAAACCATGATATTTCCAATACCCACAATTCCCGCAATTAAAATCAAAAAGCCAACTCCAATTCCTATAGCTCTTAAAACTGCTGAAAAGCTGCTGATATCATCAAAGGCTTCTGCATAATTCCACACAAACAATCCAGATTGATCGTTGGGTGCAACTTTATGTCTTCTTTTCATCAAATCTTCCAACCTTCCGGAAAACTCCAATGCCTTGGTAAGGTCGTATGTGGGATTATAGGTCAAGAGAACTTGGCTGATATAATTTGTATTTCCATAAATCCTCTGGTAGGTACTCACCGGAGCGTAAATCACCCTCTCTGCATTGTCATCACCCTCATCTATAAAAACACCAATTACTTTAAATGGTAAATTGTTGAATTCTACAAACTTGCCCAACGGATCCTCTGTTTTAAAAAGATCCTCGGCGACCTTTCGTCCAATTACGGCAACTTTGGCTTTGTTTATTTGATCCGCCTCATTAATGTACCTTCCTTTTATTACGATTGTTTTCTCTATCACCTGATGATCTGGATGCACCGCTTGAACGCGATAAGATCCTGTTTCACTTTGATATTTGGCAGTGGTATTTGCGTAATATCTGGCACTGATATATTCAATATCATCAGGAAAGCTCTGTTTTATGTACTCAATATCCTCATTTTTAAACTGGATGCGTCTTCCAGCCTCAAAACCGGCATAGGCTTTTGCAGTTGTGCCCGGACGCACAAAAATTGAGTTGGTTGCATCATCATTGAATTGACCAACAAATCCATTCTGCATTCCGTTAACCGAGGCCAATAGCATTACCAAAATAAAGATGGCCCAGCCAACAGAAAAACCCGTCAAAAAAGTACGGAGCTTGTTCTTTTTAAGTGTATTGAATATTTCTTGCCAAATGTCTCTATCAAACATATTGCTCGGCCCTAACTTGTTTTACCTTTTTGTCTTCGACAATCACCCCATCTTTTAAATGGACAATGCGTTTGCACATATGTGCTATATCTTCTTCGTGTGTTACTACAAGGATTGTGTTTCCATCATCATTGATTTTCTGAATCAAATCCATGACCTCATATGATGTAGTACTATCAAGTGCTCCAGTTGGCTCATCGGCGAGAAGTACTTTAGGTTCGGCTGCCATCGCCCTTGCAATGGCCACACGCTGTTTTTGACCCCCTGAAAGTTCACTTGGCAAGTGGGTAGCCCATTCTTTTAAACCAACTCTCTCCAAATATTTGAGCGCCTTCTCCTGTCGTTCCTTTCTTGGTACTCCTTGATAATAGAGTGGTAAAGCAACATTTTCTAAGGCACTTTTGTAATTGATCAAGTTAAAGGATTGAAAAACAAAGCCTAAAAACTTGTTTCTATATTGTGCCGCTTTGGTCTCGCTTAAATCTTTGATTGGAACACCATCCAAGGTATACTCACCACTATCCGCCCCATCGAGCATCCCCAGAATGTTCAGTAGGGTAGACTTTCCAGAACCAGAAGATCCCATAATGGCCACCAGCTCTCCCGCTTCGGCTTTAAAGTTGATTCCTTTTAGTACATGAAGGGAATTACTGCCCATTTTATAGGACTTGTGAAGGTCTTTGATTTCTATCATGATTGGTGCTATTAGCTATCTGGCATTTTGACTCCTGTAATATGACTTACAAGTCGTTAAAATGTTACAAGATTATTTTGAAATTTTTTGTTAAATGGTTAGTCGGCGTTTTCTTCTTCTTCAATGGCGTTCCAAACTTTGACCTTATCTTCTATGGCAAGTCCGGATTTTACTTCGACAAAAATACCATCACTGACTCCCAATTCGATTTCCCTGCGTTCAAACTGTTGCTCCGAAGTTTCTACTTCTACATAAGGGTTTTTTGTTTCGTCATCAAATTGGACCAAAGCTTCTTTTAGCGCCAAAACGCTATCCGCGCGTGCAAGAATAATGGAGGCATTGGCACTAAGTCCGGCCCTTATAAACACGGAATCTTGTTTTTTAAGTGTTCCTTTTATTTCAAATTGGATGGCCCCGTTCTCTTCTTTTCCCTTGGGTGCGATGTAATCCAGCACAGCATCAAAAACTTTATTTTCAATTGCCCCAACGGTTATTTCCAAAGGTAGGTCCTCTTTTATTCTTCCAACTTCAGATTCATCTACTTTCCCTTCAAAAATCATTTTTTCCACATCGGCCACTGCAGCAATTGTGGTCCCTTCATTGAAATTGTTACTTTCAATAACCTGATTTCCCACTTCTACAGGCACTTCCAAGACCATTCCACTAACAGTTGATTTGATTAAAGTATTGGCCGAATTGCTGAATCCCGAGGTTGTTCCTGTTTTCACAATATCGTATCGCTTGTTTGCCGCTCCATAAGACTGTCTTGCTTGATCATAAGCCACTTGGGCCCGTTCTAAATCAGCTTTGGAAATCACACCTTTGTCAAAAAGGGACAACTGCCTTTCATAATTCCTTTTTTGATCGTCCAAATTGATCTTGGCTTCATCGATGGCATTTTTAGCATCGTTCAAGGCGTTCAAGTTGGGCACTACCTTTATTTTGGCCAACAAATCACCTGATTTCACATAATCTCCACCTTCCACATAAATTTCTTCGATAACCCCTGAAATGTTGGGCTTGATCAATACTTCTTCCAACGGAAGAATGCTTCCGGTTGCCACTGCTTTTTTTATGATATTCTGTTTTGAGAGCTTTTCGGTTTCATACACCACTGGATCCTCTGTATTTTTTTGATAGAGATAATACATAGATCCTCCAAAAACGACTACGATGAGCAATAAGATGATGATGGTTACTGACTTTTTCATTGTGCTAGCTATGGTTAATTTTGATTGATTGATTTTTATTCTGTTCGTAAAGCTTCTATTGGACGCACTCGTATTGCACTGTTCGCAGGTATGAATCCGGCGAGCAATCCTGAGACCATTAATATTATTAATGCGCCGCTAACAACACCAACGCTCACATTTGGATTGATGAACATATCCACCGGACCTACACTATCCAGCAGGGAATTGATGCCGTAAATGACAAGGGAACCAAAAATTATTCCGACCATTCCAGAGATTATGGTCAAGAATATGGATTCCATCAGAATTTGTTTTTTAATGGACCAGGGCTGTTCTCCAAGTGCTCTTCGTATCCCAATTTCCTTGGTGCGTTCCTTTACTACAATAAGCATAATGTTGCTCACGCCAATGATTCCGGAAAGCAAGACCATAATACCGACTATATAGGCTATGGCCTTTAGGCCAACAAAAAGGCTTTCCACCCTATTGAACTGTTCATAAAGATCAAAATAACCTATGGCCCTATTGTCTTCAGGGTGTACCTTATGTCTTTCCCGCATTACATTGATAATACTCTCCTTTAATTTGGAAATGGAACTACCATCATTTGCAGTTATAGCCATCCAGCCCACATCTTCTCCCCGATTGAACGCCTGTGAAAATGCGGTGAACGGAACAAATATCTCTTTTTGGGCTTCTTCTCCATCACCATCGTTATTTTTTTTCTTGTAGGTTCCGATGACCATGAAATTGACTCCTTGAATTTTGATATAGGTCCCCAAAACTTCCTCGCCTTTCTCATACAACTCGGATTTTACACCCTGACCAATAACCGCAACTTTTCGCTTTTCCCGGATATCATTATGATTTACAAACCGACCAGAGGTTACCGTCATGGGATCTTGGTTGATAATTTCTGGATAGTCTCCATAAACATTATAGGCTCCAACTTGAATACCTCTAACCACGTTGCCAGCGCCTCTAAATCCGCCCAATTGATTTCTGGGAGAAACAAACCTAAGATTTGGCACATTATCCCAAATGGCCTGAACATCACTTACCTTAAACTCGAAACTTCTATCCTTTGGTAAGCCTTCGTACGGTTTCGTGGTTCTACGGGTCCACATAAACATAGTATTGGTTGCAATATCTCCAAAATCGGCTCTTATACCATTTTCAAAACCCTTGCCCGCTGCCAGCAAAACAATCAGGATAAAGATGCCCCAACACACACCAAATGCAGTAAGTATGGTTCTGCCCACATTGCTTGTGAGCACTTCCAATATTTCCCTCCATCTATCTCTATTGAACATCTTTACTTTATTCTTCTTTTATTAATTACTCATCACGTAATGATTCTATTACCTGGACCCTGGCTGCCCGCAACGCCGGGACCAACCCGGCAAGAGCTCCTGCAAAAATCAATACCATGACTGTTGAGAAGGCCACTTTGAAATTTACAGAAGGATTCAGCACATAATCAATTTGCACATGTGGCCCCAAAATTTCCAATAGGGTCATGCTAAAAATCAAACCTGAAAAGCCAGAAATGGCGGTTACAAAAATTGATTCGTGCAAAATCATCCCAACAATAGACCATGGCTTGGCTCCAAGTGCTTTGCGTATACCTATTTCCCGTGTTCTTTCCTTTACGACAATAAGCATTATATTGCTCACTCCAACTACTCCGGCAATTATGGTACATCCTCCAACGAACCAAAAAAACAGCTTCATGCTATTGGTAATCCCATAATATCTTTTGGCTTCTTCCATTGCACTCCATACATTCATGGCGGCATCGTCATCGGGAGCCACGGTATGCGATTGCTGCAAATATGACCTAAGGTCATCTTTAAACTTCACGGCTTGCGCTACAGCTTGATCAAAATTTTCAACTTCTGGAAGGGTATAGGATAAACTGTTTACCCTATTTCCACCATTAAAAACCTTTTGGGCGGTTGTAATGGGAATGTAAATACGTTCTTCTTCTCGATCCTGCATTTCTCCAAAAACCCCAACTATTTTAAATGGTATTCCCGAAATTTCTATAAACTCACCGACTGGTGAATCAACCTCTGTAAAAACATCTTTTTTGATTTTGTTTCCTACTACCGCCAC
Organism: Flagellimonas sp. 2504JD1-5; assembly: GCF_053618295.1. Taxonomy (NCBI): domain Bacteria; kingdom Pseudomonadati; phylum Bacteroidota; class Flavobacteriia; order Flavobacteriales; family Flavobacteriaceae; genus Flagellimonas; species Flagellimonas sp. 2504JD1-5. The sequence continues at coordinate 1,500,279 of NZ_JBSIOU010000001.1, read as the reverse complement.
CTTGCCTGTAGAGGTTTCATCTTGATAGTTGATAAAGCGGCCTTCCCTCATTTTGGGGCCTTCAATAAACTGAAAATCGGCGCTTACTCCCTGAACACTATATACCAGTGATTCTTTTCCATAGTTCACCGTAATGCCTCGGACAAAAATTCGAGGAGATTTGTACTCCACCGTTTCCCTAAACATAGAGGCTGTATTCTCAAAGTTTTCGTTATTGAATTGGATTCGTCTTCCTGGATTAAGGCCTTTAAACTCCTTTGAAGTAACTCCAGGCCAAGCCCAAACGCTTGTAGTGGCATCTTGCTTGAACTCATGCTCAATACCATTTCGCATTCCTTGGCCAAAGCCCAATAAAATAACAAGAATGAAAATACCGGATGCTACCGAAAGTCCGGTTAAAAAAGTGCGGAGTTTGTTCTTCCTAATGGTGTCAAATATTTCTTGCCACCTTTCAATGTCGAACATGATGGTTGGGTTTGATGATTGATGAATACGTTAACGTACACCAATATGACAAAATTTATGTCATATTGTTACACTCTAAAGATAAAAAAAGTGTTAAAACTTTAAAAATGGACTAGTTACGCAGCTTTTTATACACGAAATAGAAAAGCGCTCCGACCAAAATATAGGGAATTGCCATAAGGTAAACGATTCCGTTGTTGATTCCCTCAGCAGTATCGCCGCCAACTTCACTTTCAACTACTGCCCTGCACATTGCGCATTGTGCTTCCGATATTTGTGGAAGCATTATCAAAACCATTAAAAGCAAAAAAATTCTGATTCTCACGGTAAAGTCAATATTGATAATATGGTGAAATCATAAGGTATACCACAACGCCCGTTACGGCAACATATAACCAAATAGGAAATGTATACTTAGCCCATTTTCTATGGGCTGTGTAATTTTCCATATAGCCTTTTGAATACGTTATAAGTACCAAAGGAATTACTGCAATGGAAAGTAAAATGTGCGTAAGTAGAATAAAATAATAAATATACCGCAAGACTCCTTCCCCTCCGTAGGGTGTACTTTGAGAAGTCATATGGTACGCAACATACATCACTAAAAATAATGCCGAAAGCACAATGCACGTTGTCATCAGTTTTTGGTGCACTTTTCTTTTTCCATTTTTAATTGCCATTACGGCTGCGAAAAGTAATACGGCCGTAAGTCCATTAATAGACGCGTAGATGGGCGGTAAAAAAGTCAATGGCTTTGCGTCTGGAATCTTGTACATAAAAAGTAGTGCCACAAGTAAAGGGACGACAATGGAAACAGCGGTAATCCATTTCTTGACCTGTTTTTCATTGGCTGAAATTACTTCCTTCATTTTTCCAACAATAATTTTTGAATATCCTCTTTTAACATGGTTATTTGCTGTGCCTCGCCCTCAGCATTTACACCCTGTTTTTCTGTTATGGTTCCGCGGTAATATATTAAAGGGTTTCCATGGTCATCATTCCTAGATCTAATGTACCCCTGCTTATCCACCAAAGCGAACATACCTGAATGCTCAAATCCACCTGGGGCATCTTCAACTTCATTTGCCACAATATAAAAACCTTCTTGGGCCAATCTATAAATGGAATCCCTGTCCCCGGTCATGAGATGCCAATCTTTATCTTCCACACCATATTTATCTGCATATTTCTTTAAAATGCCAGGGGTATCGTAACGTGGATTTATGGTGAACGATGCCACACCAAAATTCTTTTGGTCCTTAAAAGTATCCTGAAGTTCCACCAAGTTCTTGGTCATAATAGGGCATATGGTTGGACAAGTTGTAAAAAAGAACTCAACCACATATACCTTGCCCAAATAATCTTCATTGGAGACCAATACGCTATCCTGGTTCAAGAAGGAAAAAGATGGTACTTTTCTTTTTTGGCCATTCCCGATAATAAAACCCAATTCCTTTTGCAGGGCATGGACGCTCATTCTGTCGTTTTCCACCACTTCCCCTTCCTTGAGTTTTTTGGTCATTTCGTATACGGCAAAAATGCCGAAAATCAGGATGACCGCGGATATCCAAACGTAATTGTATTTCTTTTTACTGTTCGCTCCTATCGGCATTGTTCTTCTTTAGTGCTAGACGATATTCTGCAAGGATTATCTTCACATCGTCTTCCATTTTATTATTCAATTCTGCTACAGAGTTGGTGTTAAACCCATATTTGACACCTTCATCCTCATCGTCATTTCTACCTCTTAGATTCAATTCTTTGTCCACTATAAAAACATATGGGGTGCCCATATCGGTATCCAACTGCATTCCCGTTTTCATACCCTCGAAAAATGAAGCTATTTCTTCATTGGTACCGAAAGCAAAATTCCATTTTGAGACATCTGACAACTTTCCCAATTCCTTTTTTAATGCAGCCGTTTTATCTTCAGTACCCTCTGGAGCAATCATGATAAATTGCAAATCTTTGAATTCCCCAAACCTCTTGTATATTTTTTGGTTAAGGTTGAAGGCATTTCCTCTTCTCTTTTCAACTTCATTTCCTAAAAATCCAAGAATGGTTATTTTATTTTGAAGTTTGATGTCACCCTTAAAATTAGAAAGTTCAGGTAAATCTGTTGTTAGTATTGGAAGTTTTCCAAAGTTGTTCACTCCTGATGCAAAGAATAGGTAAGCCACCAGTGGGAGAATAAACAAAACAACTAAAACAAACGTCTTTTTCATAAATGTTTGAGTGGTACAAAAATAAAAAAGACGGTTTAAAACCGCCTTTTTCATTTGTTAATACTTTTCTAGAAATTCCAGGACAGGTATCCATCCTTGAATATGTTATAGATGTAATCCGCTTCAAAAAGTAAAATAAACACCAAATAACATATCAAAAATATTGGGGTCCATACAATCGCCCTTCTCAAGGAACTTCTCTCGTCACGCAAGTGCATAAAGTCCCAAGCGATGTAATATGCCTTTACTAAAGTAAGAATGATGAATATCCAGTTGAGGAGTTTCATTCCTATAAAATAATTTTGGGTCAAAACTTCAGGTTTAAAAATCCCCAGAACAACCTCTACTGCGGTGACAATGGAAAGAAAAATCAATACTCCCCATATTTTTTGGATATTGTTTTTAAACTTTACTAATCCTCTAAAAATTTCAAGTTTATGTTCGTGTGCCATGTTGTTTTATGTTATGGATTTCCACCTTTGTGGAAATGACAAATCAAATTATACCAAATAAAAGAATGTGAATACAAATACCCATACTAAATCTACAAAGTGCCAGTACAGACCAACTTTCTCCACCATTTCATAATGTCCACGACGCTCATAGGTACCTAGGATGATATTGAAGAAAATGATAATATTTATAAGTACTCCTGAGAATACGTGAAATCCGTGAAATCCTGTAATGAAAAAGAAAAAGTCCGCGAATAATCGACTTCCGTATTCGTTGTGAATCAGGTTTGCGCCTTCAACCACTTGGGTCGCACTGTTGAGTTTAGCTAACGATTCTTGTCGAGATAACACCGTTTTTTCACCTTCTTCATTGATGGTCTCTGTACGAATCAAAATGTTAGGTGTTGCCTTAAATCCTGCCACCACCTCATTTAAAGAAAATGAAGTTTTATAGCCGTCTTGCATAAACCATACACCCTCACTTTTCTCGTGCTTCACCCTATCTTCCGGTAGTGCCTTTGAAAAATCGGCCAAAGCCGCTCTTTCGCCAGTCTCGGCATCCACAAATTGAAGTATTCTTCCTCCCTTGGTCTCCAATGCTCCATAATCCCCTTTTATAAAAGTTGCCCATTCCCAAGCCTGGGAACCAACAAAAATTGCTCCGCCGATTATGGTAAGGAACATATAGAGAATTACCTTTTTTTGCATCATTTTGTGCCCGGCATCCACAGCAAGTACCATGGTGACGGAGGACATAATCAAAACAAAGGTCATAAAGGCTACATAAATCATGGGGTAATTTCCATGGAAAAAGGGTACGTGGGTAAACACCTCATCGGCAATGGGCCAAGTTTCGATAAACTTGAACCTTGAAAAGCCATAAGAAACCAAGAAGCCAGAAAAGGTCAAGGCATCCGAGACAATAAAAAACCACATCATCATTTTTCCGTAGCTAGCGTTCAGTGGCTGATTTCCGCCTCCCCAAACGCTTTCTTCAGTACCGGTAGTCACCGTTGTATTCATATAAAAGGTCGTTTTAATAAAACTTTCACAAATTTACATCTTTTGGTGTATTCGAAAAGATAAAGTTGAATGAAAACTGAATCGATTCAAATTTATTTCACGAAATACATGAATAGTATTAAATACACCCAAAGAAAATCCAAAAAATGCCAGAAAGTGGCACCTAGTTCCAATCCCAACATATTTCCTGGCATGTATTTTCCCCGCAACTGTTGCACCAATACGACCAGCAGTGAAATCAAACCTGCCACCAAATGTGCAATATGCACCGCCGCAATCAAAAACACATAAGACATTTTAATATTGCTTGTTGGGCCGGTAAAGTAATACCCATTTTCCACCATTTGGGAGAATCCCAAAAATTGCAGGATAATAAACGTAATGCCCAATACCAAAGTTATAACTAATAATAGGGTTCCTTTGGATTGATCATTTCTGCTTACAGACAGTTTGGCTAAAAAATAGGTGATGCTACTTAGAATTATTACAGCGGTGCTAATAAAAAATGCTTGGGGCAATTCCAAATCACTGATCCAATCTTCTCGCTTGCTGCTTACAATATAGGCACTGGTCCAACCGGCAAAACCCATAATCAGACTCACAATACCGAACCACAGCATCATTTTTTTTGCTCGTCGGTTTTTTACTTCAATATCTACTTCGGTTAAATCCATATGCTAGCTAACAAACTTGTCTATTACGTATATAATTTGAATGAGTGATATGTAGGTTACACTTGCCAACATTAATCTTCGGGCAGACATATTATCCCTCTTTTCATATAATTTGAATGCAAATATCAACATTACCAATCCGGAAAGCAATACAATCACAGCAGCCGGTATAGACAAATGCAATCTCCCCGTAAACCCAAATGCGGGCATTACGGAAATAACAATCATCCAAATGGTGTACAGTATAATTTGCAGGGCGGTTCCGGCATCTTTCTTTCCTGTGGGCAACATTTTAAATCCGCCTTTTTTGTAATCTTCATCCAGCATCCATCCCAATGCCCAAAAATGGGGAAATTGCCAAAAAAATTGAATCATGAACAATGTTCCAGGCTCAATTCCAAACTCGTTGGTGGCCGCAACCCAGCCCAACATAAATGGAATGGCTCCAGGAAATGCACCAACAAATACCGATAATGGCGTCTTTGTTTTTAAAGGCGTGTAAACGCTGGTGTATAAAAAAATTGAAATGGCTCCGAACATTGCTGTTTTTGGATTAAGCATGTATAAGGCTATCACCCCAATTGCTGTTAAGGTGACCGCAATGGTCATTGCCATTTGCACCGACATTCTTCCGCCAGGTATTGGTCGGTTTTTGGTTCGGTTCATTAGAGCATCTAGATCCTTCTCAATGATTTGGTTGTACGCGTTGGATGCCCCAACCATGCAATAACCACCAAAGGCGAGCAACAACACAGACATTAAATCAATCTGGGTAGCTCCCAAAAAATAGCCTGCGATGGAAGAAAAAACCACACTTACGGCCAGTTTGGCTTTAGTGATTTCTTTAAAATCGGCAAAAGTCAAAGACAAGGATGCATTTTTTACGGAACTTACGGCGGGTTTCATCCACAAATTCAATTGGCTGGCAAAGATAACGTCGCAATATCTCATTTCCAACCTATTGTCAGTCTTTATGTTATTTTTGAATGGACGCTGCGTCTTATTAATCAAAATCAACCCTAAAACTATAGCTATGCGTAACTTTTTGCTCTCAATAGCCGTTCTTTTTGCATTTTCAATTTACAGTCAGGATGTGACCATATCCATAGACACCTTGGGCCAAAACACCTACATGTTGACAGGAAGGGGTGGAAATATTGGAATTTACGTTGGAAATAATCATGTATTTATGGTCGATGATCAGTTTGCCCCCCTGAGTTCTAAAATCAAGGCCGCTATTTCCAATTTGACCGACAAGCCTATTTCGTATTTGGTAAATACGCATATGCATGGAGATCATACGGGTGGAAATATCAATTTCAATACGGAAAACACCACTTTGGTTGCCCATGACAATGTTCGGAAAAGACTTGAGACCAAGGGACAACAAAATGTAGCGGCCAACAAAATGAGCCAATCAGACTATGAAAAAAGCTTGCCGGAAATTACTTATTCGGAAGGAATGACCTTTTATGATGGGGATGAAACCGTAATGGCACTTCATGTGCACAAAGCACATACTGATGGTGATACGATGATTTAATTTGTGACTGAAAATGTGCTTCATATGGGTGATACTTATTTTTCCGGTCGCTACCCTTATATTGACCTAAACAATGGAGGTAGTGTCAAAGGTTATATCGCTGCCCATAAGAAAGTGCTTATGGTCATTGATGAACACACCAAGATTATACCAGGTCATGGAAGACCTTCCGACAAAAAAGAACTGGAAAGTTACACCAAGATGTTGGAAGACATTCAAACCATAGTTCAGAAAGAAATTGATGCTGGAAAAGGTTTAGACCAAGTAAAGAATGATACTTCTTTGTTGGCGAAATATGATTCAACCCATGGAAATGGATATATCAACCCTGAAAAAATGAGGGAAACGGTTTATAAAAGCTTAGCTAACTAAAGACAATCCAGTAAAACAACTTGAAAAGGAAAATAGCCGAAGTCTACAATAACAACAAATCCTTTAAAGCTTTTGTATGGATTGTTTTAGGTGGTTTTGGAACAGCTGTGTCCGTTTTTTTAAGAAATACGATTATTTATGGGCAATATGATGACCCACCTGCAATCTTGCTTTCTCCGCTTCTTTTTGAATACCTTTCCTTTTCCCTAATTGCTTTTTTATTTCCTTGGAGTTGGAATTTAAAAAAAGATAACAAAATGCTTCGGGCATTGGTTGTCGGTCTTACCGGATTGGTATTTGTGCTCCTATATTTTTTAATCTTATCTGTTATCGAGTGGTCCGTGCGTGATAGGAGTTATGATCTTTGGATGAGTTATAGATTCATGATACTGCATTCTTCAATTTTTGCTTCTATAGTTTATGTAGCGATCGCGGCAGTCTTGTTTTATTTGGGAGTGGTAAAACGCAACCCAGCACCTCTTTCTTATCCGGATAGAATTCCCTATCGAATTCGCAATGATCATTTTTTTGTTGAAATGGGAGACGTTGTTTTTTTTGAATCGGAAGGAAATTATGTATCGGTACATTCCCGTGATGGATCCAAAGTTTTGATACGGCGTAAAATTAGTGACTTGGAAAGTGAACTGAACCCCAATGATTTTCTCAGAGTTCATCGAAGATCCATAATCAATACCAAAAAACTCCAGTCATATAGCATTGATCCAAATGGCGGGTATCTGATACGTTTCGAAAATGGGAAGACCCTGAAAGTTAGTAAGAGCTACACCCAAATTTTTAAAAGGTTTATTGTTGAAACCAAACTTCCATCACAAAAATTGGGCAAGTCATCACATTTCTAGGCATGACATTGACCTGAAATTTAATTTAGGCCAATCAAATTGGTTTAAAATGAAATATTTAACACTTATTAGAGCAAAGCTCACAAAATTACAACCTATCCTTATTTGGATAATGAGTGCTTGGTTGGCCCATTCCATGATTCTCAATGGCATTAGAAAGCTGGACCCAGATGGCTTTTGGACCAATGCTTTTACCAACTGGGGCTATCCTGTATGGTTTCGTGTCTTGGTGGGTATTCTTGAGGTTAGTGGTGGATTACTTCTTTTGATTCCCAAAGTGAGGCATTGGGGCGGGTTAATCTTAGCCCCTGTTATGGTAGGTGCCTTAGTCACCCGGTTAGTCCATGGCACCGTTTATGACGATGCCATATTTCTTCTGTTTGTAGTTGCCAGCTTCTTGTATTTTAGTTCCAATCTCTCGTCAGACAATAAAACTTCCAGCATTTAGGGAAATCCATAACAGTATTCGGGAAACATCGGCAATTAGAAAGGTCTCATTCGCAGTTACTTTTGCTCCAAACAAGTTATTCACCTAAAACATTTAAATATGGAAACTACAATACAGGAGCAAGAATTGTTGAGCAAAGCAAACGAAGTGACCAGCTTATTGGCTAAAGGAAAATTTATCGAGGCCATGGAAAACTATCTGGCCGATGACGTACAACTTTTTGAAGGGAACAATCCCGCAAAAGTAGGGAAAACGTTTTGCCTTATAGAAGAGCAAAAATTATTGGATACAGTGACCGCCTTCCACGGATACAAAGTTATCAGTGGTCCTGCAGTAAAAGGGGATACTACTTTTTACGAGGCGATTATGGAATTCGATACCAACGATGGGACAAAGCACAGGTTTGAGCAAGTTGTGCGTACACAATGGAAAGATGGTAAAATTATCAATGAGCGTTATTATCACGCCTAATTCAAATTTATATTCACAAAAAAAGCCCTAGTTTTTCAACTAGGGCTTTTTCCATTCCTGCCTCGACAGGAACATTAAATATTTTACTGTAGCTTAAAGGTAATTGGAATACTAAAAGGAACTTTTACAGCTCTTCCCCGTTGCTTACCAGGAGTCATTTTTGGTAATTTCTGGATAATACGTAAGGCTTCTTTTTCCAAGTTCTTATCTGGTCCACGCATTCTAATATTTCCAATGCTTCCATCTTTTTGGATAACAAAAATTACATTTACCCTTCCTTGTACACCCATTTCCTGGGCGATTTCTGGGTAACGGAAGTTTTTACGGATATGCTTCTGCATCATTTCCTGGAAACATGCTTTTTTATTGCTAGATCGTTCGCATCCAGGAAAAACTGGCACATCTTCAATAACGGCAAACGGAACAGAAATGTCTTCCTCCACTTCTTCAACCTCTACCTCTTCAACTTCCATCACTTCTTCTTCCTGACTGGTTTCCGTGGATTCGATAACAGTTTCCTCAACCTCTTCTTCATCCTCAACAACCTCGATTACTTCTGGAGCTGCAGGTGGCGGTGGTGGCGGTGGCGTCTTTATTTGCTCCGTCATTGGCACCTCTTCGTCCAACTGATCCTCAACATTCATTGAGATATCGTAATCGTTGCTTTTATCGTATTTCTTCCATTCCATGGCTCCATAAACCAACCCCAAAACAGCTGCCAACCCTATCACAAAATAGAGCGAACTGTTTTTTCCTACATCTGCTTTTGGATTCTTTTTTAGTTCCATCGTTTTGATTTTAGTGTTTGCTAATTTAATATTTAATTGGCTAAATAAACAATTAATATTTCCATTTTAACGGCCTTTCTTTAGAAAAATACCATTTAATTAAGCTAACTCCTACAATTGCCCCCAAGGTATTCGCAAGAACATCGCCAAATTCTGCCATGCGATCTGTGGTCAAAGTGTATTGCAATACCTCAATAAGCATACCATAAAACACAGCCACAAAACCTATTAAAATTGCCGCTTTTCCCAATTTCATACTGCCCTTTGTTCGTTCCCTAAGAAAAAGGCAGCCCAAAAGAGCGAAAATCATATAAAAGGTAAAGTGGGTGACCTTGTCGGCATAGGGGATGTTCAAATTCCCGGTATCCAAATCAAGATCTGAAAAAGAAAATAAGCTGAGCATTGTTATGAACAATATCCAGCTTATAAATAAGAAGGTAAAAATATATGTTTTAAGCACCGATCAATGCCTTATAATCCTCATCACTCATTAACCCTTCCGTTTCGGAGGGGTCACTCATCTTAATTTTAATCATCCAGCCTACACCGTATGGGTCGGTATTTACTTTTTCGGGTTCGTCTTCCAAAGCTTCATTAAATTCTATAATCTCACCACTTAAGGGCAAAAACAAATCTGAAACCGTTTTTACGGCTTCAACGGTACCGAAGACCTCTTCTTTATCTAGAGTCTCATCTACAGTCTCTACTTCTACATAAACAATATCACCTAATTCACCTTGGGCGAAATCCGTGATTCCAACTGTGGCAACATCGCCCTCGATTTTTATCCACTCGTGGTCTTTGGTGTATTTTAGTTCTGCTGGTATATTCATTGTTCCATTTTGTTTAAGTACGCTGACAAATGTAACAGATAAAGCATAGCTTTTCAAGTAAATTTTGACATAAATCCATATCAGAATTTATTGTTTAGGTCAACCCTTCAACAGGCTCAGGGTGCCATAAAAAACAAAATTAGTTGCCGAAATTATATCGGAGGGTAAAGCCGGTATTGATTGTGGTCTGTGGGAAAGCCGTTGACACTGCAAACTGTGAGAAGGAATGATCATAAAAGAACAATGCGTTCAAACTTTTACTCAAGGCATAGTCTGCTGTAAACTTTACGGACATCAATTTCTGTCCTGAAGTGATCTGGTTATTGTCGATATCGAGATTTCTGATAATGGTGATATTATCACGAAGCGATAGATCTGCCTTTAAGTTCAAATCTCCTTTCAGTCTGGTGCGTTCACCACCAATATTGGTGACGAACTTTACATCCTTGAATCGATACCCTAAACCAAGAGTATATTCTTTCCCGTTGATTTCGGTCAATAGGTTGTTATCAAAACTCAAGGACAATGTTCTATCTGTTCTCACCTCTGCCAAAAAGCTAAATGAGTTTTTCATCTCAAAATCAACTCGCATCAACGGATTAAACTGATCTGTCAATACCACATTGTTTATGATATTCTCTGGAAGAAAATCTCCTGTTTCGGAATCAATTGCGGAGTTTTCACGTTCTAAATTGGTTTGGAAAGAGTTGATGCTATAGGCTGCTCTATACCCATGAGTCAGAGAAAAACGCTTGAATTTCTTTTTAAACCATCGGTTCTTCATTAAACCGGTATACTTGATGTTCCAGTTGGGAATCGGAATCTCTCTAAAAGCGTCCAGATTTACTCGATTTACATCTTGACCGGTGTAAGCGGCAAAAAATGCAGGTAACAGCACTTCTTGTTGCGTTTTTCCATACCGTTCTGGAAAGCCATCGGGGTCCAAAGTCCCAGGGTTTTGTCCCCGGTCCGAAACCAATCTGTTGGCAATGGTTATTCTGTTTTCCTTGAATTGTTCAAAAGTTTTGGAGTCAAACTCATCACTCTTGTTGAAAATGGTTCCAATCATAACGGTGGAAATACTAAAATTTCCCAATTCATTGATGAGACCATTATTTCCATTGATCCACTCTTCCGGACTATAACTTTCCTGTAAACTGCTCGAAAATTGTCTATCAGCGGTAAAATCTATGGTCAAATCTTGTGTAGGCTGCGCCGTTGCCGTGACATTTAATTGTCTATTCACATTTCGCATATACTGCGTATTGAATTCAGGAAAAGTGGTCAACCAACCATTTCGGGCCGCTTGGAACCGAACATCGGCCTGACTACCAAATACAAATCCAAAAGTTGGGCGCGTGGTTCCAATAAACCCAATGGATTGTGTATAACCAGGTAATACAGTACCTCGGTTTTCACTATAATTTATGTTGACCCGTTTTACCATAGTCACAATATCGACCAAAGTATTAAAGGCTTTGCCCGTCTTCTTCGGTGGCTTTTCATCTTCTACGCCAGATGCTGGATTACCTGCTTTATCCCTTCGTACTGCCACTTGATTTGCCGTTACCTTTCCATCGCGCTTTTTCAACCCCAAAAAATCGTAAAAACGTTGCATGGTCAAATTCCCCGTTAAGTTATGCGTACTTGCATTCTGAACGGTATTGATATCTTCACCTGCAACCTCATTCAGTGCATCTCCGCCACGTTGCCAATCAAAATTACTGGTGTAGGTATATTGTGCGTTGACAAAATTTAAAAAGGGTATTTTATCAAAAGGTAGTTCATAATTGAGCTGCATTTGTTGGGAATGGCGGTTGGGTTCGCCAACATCAAAAAATCCATCCCATAAATCCAATTCTTGGTTGATTCCCGAGTCAGGGTCACCATCCAAATTGAAATAGTTTCGAACAATATTATTATTGGACCCTGTAAGGTTCAATCGAAGTGATTTGGTCAAATTATAGTTCAATGCATACTGCCAATTGAACAGATAATTACGTTGTTGCAGCAAGGGCAATGCCAAAGCATCCACACCAGGTTCCAACACATCTCTAAACCGTTGTTGGTTGAACGATCTGTTTAAATTGGCGTTTACAGACAAGCTTGTTGGCAATACATTAAAGTTAAGCTCTTTTAGCCATTGCCAATATTTACCCATTAAAAGGGAATCGTTTTTAGCAAACGGAGCAACGGGAGCCGGTTTAAAATTGTGATTGTAGACAAATCCGGTGTTCACATTTTGATCACGAAGGTCGGCTACTTCAAAATCCCGATGATTGGTCTCATTGTACGAATAATTAAAAGTGAAATTTTCCACATCGAAAAAGTTCTCTTTGGCCTCTTCACCTCTATTTTTTCGAACCCCAATAAGGTTGATACTGGTCCGTTTTGTATAATCTTCGGCCTGTTTTTTAATGGTTTCGGCATCTTCTGCCGTTGTGGCCGCAGCAATACGGTCGTCCAATTTAAGATCGTCATAAACTGGGTCAAATTCGGGAGTGATCAAGGTTTCTGAAATGCCATAATTAAACGGAATTTGAATTCCCCATTTTTTGGGAAGCAATTGGCCTACGTTCACATTTGTTACCACATCGTATGCAATAGCGTCTTCCCTAGATCGTTCATTGGGCATTTGATCAATGGAACCAAAACCGGAGGTACTTCTACTTCCCGTGGCTGTTACATTGGCAAAATCAGCCATGTTGGCATCCAAAGCGGCTATTGCAGCCCAACCTCCATTGTTATCTAAACCGGCCAAACGGAGTTCGTTGAACCAAACTTCGCCACGTGCTGGCAGGTTATCTATATTTTTAACCCCCACCATCATTCCACGAAGGCTACCCAAAGATGGATTTCCCCGTATTCCAATACGCAATCTTCCCAAGGTGCGCGGGTCAAATTCATTCACAGGAACGGCTTCGCCATCAACAATTTCATAATAATTGATTTGGTTGAGACTCTGCTCTGCGATACCTCTTGATTTTACTTTATTCAAATCGCTTAATGCGATATCAATTTCATTGACATCTGGCCAAATTTCTTCAGCTGATGTTACATTGAAAGAGGTAAACTGCAACGGAAGTTCTATTTGATAGAAATTTTCGGAGAAATCGGTACCAATTCTAAGGAAACCAACTAAAGGAGTATCGTCATCGGAATAATCCCCATTTAATATTTTTTCGGCATGCATAAACATTTTAATACGTTCATACTGCCTTACATCCATATTCACGTTTTTGAAAACTCCCCTTGAATCTTGTGATTCCAAGTTTTCGACCACAAACGATAGAGACTGCTCGTTTTGACGGATTATGGTGTTATTGTTGTTCAATTGCTCCCTAATTACCCCTGGAGGTAAAACATAGGGAATAGGTTGCCTTCCAAAATTTTCTTCAATGTTGACCGTGTTTACATCTGTAACTGTGTTGTCGTCGGATGGATCGTTGTCCACATCAGGTTGTAAAGAATTGGTATAGGTTCTCCAATCACCCCGAACCAAATCCAAGGTAGCAAAACGTAGCACTACATCATTGGAAAAACCGGTAAGGTACATCCGCATAAAACTCACAGAACGGAAATCGGTAATCCCTCCTACGGCATCTGTAAAATCACTTAATGGAATTTTATATTGAATCCATCTTCTATTCAATTGGGCTCCATTGGGAAGTGTCGGCGTAAGCCCTTCACGAATATCGGTCACATATTGGTCATCAATCGTAGTGTTGGGTCTTATTTGGATTCGGTATTCAAAATAGCTGTTTACCGTATTCATGGTCAAGTCCCTATCAATATCCTCCACGTCCGGCAAAGTAGTAGACCCCCGATTGGTATTGGTGACCGCAACAGGAGAGTTTCCATCGGGATTATTGAAGTCAATATAGCGCTCCAAGATGCTCCCATCCCTATTTAAATAATATTGATAGTTGTCCAATGCAGGATCTTCCGTAGGACCATTGTAGATAGCCGCCTCTTCGGAATCATCCAATCCATCAAATCCTATATCCTGTTGACTACGATTAGTTTCATCGGCATCAAAGGCATAGACCAAAGATTGTGTTGAAGGCACTTCTCCCCAAATAGTTTGCCTTGGTATTTCGTTATTGGTACTGGCCGGAAGGCCATTTTCATATTGTTTGCGACCATCCTTTAAGATATCCTCTGAAATATTTCCAAGGTTAAAAACCAACTCACCAACATTTCCATCCACAGTTTCGCCATCTATATAGGGATCAAGTACCCAAAATTGTACAAATTCTACATTGGATTGTTCAAAATTGGTACTGCTCAACGGACGCATAATTCCCGCCCATTTGTCTTGAGGGGTTTCTGTTTCAAAACTTGGGTTGGCATTATATGGTCCTTTTTGATTTGGATAGTACACCAAATCCAAGGTTCCCTGTACCTGGGTCTGCCCTTGGGCAATATCTGTCTCGGTAAATATTTCGTTGATGAACACCCTTCGCGTTGTGTTCAAGGAAACATCGTTATCAGATAATCCGGTAGGTCTTTGGTTGGTATAAAAAATAGGGTCGATGGTATACCAAGCCATTTTTGCACGTTCATAACCCACATCGATATCAGTTCTATCTTGTAAAAACTCAACTGGCGGACTTGCCAATGTCCATCCCAATGATGAGCGAATATCAATTAGAGCCTGTGCTCCTTCAAAATCATCGATATAAGTGGTAGTTTCTCCTTGAAAATCTGCATTCTTTGGCGAATTGGGCTTTAAGACCGCCACTTCCCCCCTAATGGAAAGATTGGAGGGCACATCTGTATCAATATTGGGCAGTTTGTTTGCTAAACGGGTCAAAAATGGGATTTCTGTACTGAAATTTCCATTCAGGCCAAAGATGGTATTGTTGACAGGTTCAACACCAAAGTTTGATTTTTGGGTCAGTGGTCGTTCGTTCAAATTCAACAAAGTTCCTCCTAAAACAAAGTTTTCGTTGAATTTGTGCTCCACGTTAATTCCGGTGAATCTACGTGTCTGCTGTCCGAAAACCGCATTGTTTTCAACAGATATATTTATGGGTGTATTGGAGGCCTGCAAACTAGGGTCCAAAATCTGAACTGTTCCTGCTTGATAGTTAACCGTATAATCTATACCCTCCTGCAGTTGCCTCCCTCCGGCAGTCACTCTTACGGATCCACGAGGCACATTGAACGCACCAATGGGTATCCCATTATTTCCTTCGGATTTATATCGTCCTTTGATTTGAAAACGATTTTTCTCGGCATCTTGTAAAGAAGCGGCCTTGGTCTTGGCGTACATGTTTCGGAACACGTAACGCTGCTGGTTTACATTATATCCAGCATCATTTTCCACATCATAGGTTCCGCCTCCCAATTCATCAAAAAGGAACTCTCCGAAAGGCTCCACTTTGGTGAAAATGATTCGTCCAGATTGGGTGTCCACAGTAATTCCGGGAACATAATCGAAGAAACCGTCTCCGCCAGGTTGTACATCATTGTAAACATTCAAACGGTCTAGGTTGAACACATCCAGAAGTATCCGTTCTTCCAATCCCACTGGCCATCCAGCATTTGGGTCGACCGGGGTAATATAATTTCGTGGTGTGGGGTCTGAATATAAAATATTCAGTTTAAAATCTTCTTGACTCAATTGAAATGCACCTGTGGAATAGATGTTTTTCATCATCAAATCCCAAATGGGATCTTCCACGTTGGTAATATTACTTTTGAGCAATTTCAGAATCAAAGTATTGTTCTCAATGATTGGGTTTACACCACCAGAAACCGTAGTAGCGTCAATTCCGCCATTGGCAAATTCTCCTACTTGAAACACTTGCCCGTCTATGATATATTGAAAAGCAACTCCCAATACCTCATCATTGCTCAACCTCTGGTTCAAGGAAATATAACCTAACTGGGAATCGAACTGATAGTCCCTTCCAATCTCTAATTTTCTCGCATTCTCCAAAATGGCATAGTCAAATCCTTGATTTACCTGATATCCCGGAATATTAAATCCTTGTTCCACCGTGGCAATATCTCTAACAGACTGGGTTAAGGCCCCTGTTCCAATTTGGTTTGGGTCAAAATCATTGGCTTCATTTTGAGGATATCCTGTGGCTATTGCCGCTGGATTGAAGAATCCTGCCGGAGCACCGCCATTGATTCCAATTCGAGTTCTGTTCTCAATTGCTTCACCCAAATCTTGGATGGCAACAACATTACGTACGTTTAATGTTTGTTGGTTTCGGTTGGTCACCCATACTTCGAGTCTAGTAATTTGGACCTGACTTCTAATAAAGGGGTAATTTTGCAATGCCTGGTCATAATTGTCCCTAAAGTATTGGGCCAAGAAGAAGTGTTTGTCCTCATCGTAATCCAACGCGGTCAAAGAGAATTCATTAAGTGTTCCTCCGCCCTGGGCAACAACGGTATTGTTTTGCGAACGTTGTTCCGAGAAAACGGCAGTAACCGTTGTTCTTCCGAATTGCAACTGGGTCTTAACCCCAAAAAGACTCTGTGCGCCGGAAATGAGTGAACTGTTGAGGGGCATGTTCACATTTCCGATTTCTATTTTGCGTAGAATATCGTCATCGTCAGGGGTATAATCCAGTTTTACCAAATTTTGGAAGTCGAAAGTAGCTTCGGTGTCATAGTTTGCAGTTACTTGCAAACGCTCCCCTACTTTTCCCAATAAACTCAGGCTAATCCGCTGGTCAAAATCAAAGGAAAGATTGGTACGGTTTCGAGGTGACAGTGCTGGATTATCATTTTTTTGCCATAAAACACCCAAATCCATAGCTACAGAACCTTGCGGAATAACCTCAATGGTATTACCTCCGAAAACTGATTCGAAGAAGCTGTTGTTCACATAGAAATTGGGGAGCAAGTTTTTTCGAGCTTCCTCAGATCCTTGTTTTTTTCCAACAAAAGCATCTATTTTTTGTTTAAAATAGGATTTCATTTGTTCTTTCTGAACCAAGTCGTAGTACTGCTCCGGAGTAAGTATTGTTGGGTAGCTTATATTAAAATCGCCTACACTTTCTGTATAAATATAGCGATCAAGTTGGGGGTCGTAGGTGTATTTAGCAATAATGCTATCAGGATTATCCAAAATCAAACGCCCAAGAGCCACTCCTGTCTGTACAGAGTCTTGAACCTGCACATCAGTTTCTTGCCCCACGCTGGAGACGGTGGTCAAGAAACACACAACAAAGAAAAAGTGCTTAAATCTTAATGATCTAAGTTTTGGTTTTGCCCCTCTTTTCAAACTAGTTACAAATTTTTCAGCGCCAGTTTAATAATGTCCTCAACGCTTAATGTAGGATCTTCGGATAATACCTTGTCCACAACCTTTTCAGATTGTCTTCGGACAAAACCAAGAACCTCTAAAGCAGATAACGCTTCTTCTTTGCTTGTATTGTTCGATTGTTGGGAAACTTCACCCATATCGTAGACTTTCAAAATCTTGTCCTTTAAATCAAGAATTACCCGTTGCGCAGTTTTGGCCCCTATCCCCTTGACAGCCTGAATGGTAGGGACATCACCATTGGCAATTGCATCTCGAATCTGGGTAGGAGATAAGGAGGACAACATCGTCCTTGCGGTACTTGAACCTATACCTGACACTGAAATGAGCAATCTAAAGATTTCACGTTCACTTTTTTCCGCAAATCCAAAAAGGGTATGTGAGTCTTCCTTGACCTGTAAATGCGTAAATAATTGAATGTTTTCCTGATCTTTTAAATGTGAAAATGTATGTAACGAAATGTTTAAAAAATATCCAACTCCATTGCATTCCACAATAACGTATGTGGGGTTTTTTTCGACCAGTTTTCCTTTAAGATGGGTAATCATTTGGATTTTTGGATTGTTAGATTATTGGATTCTTCGATTATTTTCAATTGACGATTGGACATTGCAAATTGACAAATCATTCCTCTTCCATTTTTGCCTTCTTTCTTTTTTCCCGTTCCTGAGCGTCAATTACGGCTACTGCTGCCATATTTACCATTTCATCTACACTTGCTCCCAATTGAAGAATGTGTGCCGACCTTCTCAATCCAACCATAATCGGGCCTATGGATTCTGCATTGTGCAATCCTTTGAGCAATTTATAGGTAATGTTGGCCGATTCCAAATTGGGAAATATCAAGGTATTGACCTTCTTTCCTGCTAATTTGGAGAATGGAAAATTGTTATGACATAATTCTTGATCTAAGGCAAAATCGGTCTGAATTTCACCATCCACAATCAATTCAGGCATGCGTTCATGTAATATTTCAACCGCCTGTCTTACTTTTTGTGCATTGGGATGATTGGAAGATCCATAATTGGCATAGGAAAGCATGGCCATCACGGGATTAAAACCAAAGGTGCTTGCCACATTTGCAGTCATCTTTGCAATTTCGGCCAAATCTTCGGCATTTGGATCTACATTGATTGAAGTGTCCGCCAAAAAGAGCGGGCCTCTATCCGTAATCATAATGTTCACTGTGGAAGCATTTTTCACTCCCTTAGATCTACCCAACACTTCAAAAACAGGCTTTAACACTTTGGGATAAGATCTAGAATAACCTGAAATCATGCCATCAGCGTCACCTTCCAACAACATCATTGCTCCAAAGTAATTTCGCTTGCCCATATTAATTCGAGCACTGTACTGGGTCTCTCCTTTTCGCTTTCTGGATTCCCAAAGCTTCATGGCATATCGGGTACGTATTTCTTTGGATTCATCAGATCTAGGGTCAATGATGGGGACATCGGCATCAAAATCCAATTCCTTTTTTAGTTCCTCTATCACCTCTCTGTTTCCCAAAAGAATCGGAATCGCAATGCCTTCATCGTGTACAATCTGAGCGGCTTTCATCACATCCAGCAACTCTGCCTCTGCAAACACAATCCGTTTTGGATTCAACCTAGCACGATTGTGCATAAGACGCATGACCTTATTATCGTTACCAGATCTTTGGTACAACTCTTCTTCGTATTTTTTCCAATCTTTGATTGGTGCTTTCGCCACTCCACTGTCAATTGCTGCTTTTGCAACGGCCGGAGGAATTTTGGTGATCAATCGAGGATCAAATGGTTTTGGAATAATATAATCCTTTCCAAATGCCAGTCGAGTGGTATCATAGGCAATATTCACCTGTTCTGGAACTGGTTCCTTGGTTAAATCTGCCAAAGCCCGAACAGCGGCCATTTTCATTTCTTCATTGATTTTTGTAGCACGAACGTCCAAAGCGCCCCTAAAAATAAATGGGAATCCGAGGACATTGTTCACTTGATTGGGATGATCAGATCGGCCGGTAGCCATAATGATGTCATCTCGTGTTTTACAAGCGAGATCATATTCAATTTCAGGGTCTGGATTCGCCATGGCAAAAACAATGGGGTCGTTGGCCATGGACTTAAGCATTTCTGGAGAAAGAATGTTTGCAATGGAAAGTCCGATAAAAACATCTGAATCTATCATGGCTTCTTCCAAAGTGTCAATTTTTCTGTCTGAAGCGAACTCCTTTTTTTCCTTAGAAAGGTTTTCCCGATCACTTCGGATAACACCTTTGCTATCCAACATTACTATATTTTCGTCTTTAGCGCCAAAGGCCTTGTATAATCTAGTGCATGAAACGGCAGCCGCGCCGGCACCACTCACCACAATTTTGACCTCATCCATTTTTTTATTGGCCAATTCTACCGCATTTAATAATGCTGCGGCAGAAATAATGGCAGTACCATGCTGGTCGTCGTGCATTACGGGAATATCGAGCTCCTCCTTCAATCGTCGTTCAATCTCGAACGCTTCGGGTGCCTTTATATCCTCCAGGTTTATTCCCCCAAAGGTAGGTGCAATGATCTTTACGGTCTCAATGAACTTGTCAACGTCTGTAGTATCAAGTTCGATATCAATTCCGTCGATATCCGCAAAAATCTTGAACAATAAACTCTTTCCTTCCATCACTGGTTTGGATGCTTCCGGGCCAATATTTCCCAATCCCAAAACAGCGGTACCATTAGAAATAATTGCTACAATATTTCCTTTGGCGGTGTATTTGTATACATCCTCAGGGTTTTTCTCAATTTCTAAACAAGGTTCAGCCACGCCTGGTGAATAGGCAAGTGCCAAATCACGTTGCGTTGCATAAGGTTTTGTGGGGACAACCTTTATTTTTCCTGGTTGCGGTTTGGCATGATAGAGTAATGCTTCCTTCCGTTGGTTTTCTTTGCTCATACCTGAATTTTAGAACAGCTAGTTTATTTTAGAAGCTTCAAAGGTATTTAAAAATAAAGGCACCAAAACATTTTGGTGCCATTTATTGAACTTAAACTACTTCAAACAATTATGTTGTTATATTCTCTTTTTTAACATTTAAACGCATCGCTAAAACTGATGCGATAACAAAACAAGTTCCTGCAAACAACATCGCATTTACCGAGTTGCCACCTAACAAGTTTTTAAAAATTGGACCAAAGGTCAATGTTTGAATTCCCATGGGAATAACAATCATCATGTTTAAAATGCCCATATAAACACCTCTTCTTTCCTGGGGAACAATTTTGGAAACCATACTGTATGGAATTCCCATCATGGCTGCCCATCCAATTCCAAATAAAATCATTGGAAACAAAACATAAACAGGATCAGCAATATGAGGAATTGCAAATAGTGCCAACGCGGTTCCGAACAGACTTAATGCATATATTTTTTTACCTCCAAATTTCAAAGTCAACGGCACCAATATTAATGCAACCACAGCGGTGACTATATTATATGTGGTACTCATTTTGGCTGCCTGAGCAGCAGCTTCAGAAGTATCAAATCCCATTGTGGCTCTAAAGAGCGGTGTAATGAACTGCCAATAAATAAACAAAGCATACCACTGAAAAAGATAGACTGCCGAAAGTTTCCACATAAATTTGGGCATATCCTTGACTGCATGTGAAATTTCAACAAAAGGCATTTTAAATCGTTCTATAAATGGCAGGGATTTATGCCTATTGATTTCTTGTAATTCCTCATCACTTGGAGGAATTTCTGGCGTTTTTAATACGGACCATAATATGGTAGCAATGGACAAGAACGATCCAATAAAAAAGGAATAGTACAACCATTTTGGTATTGTTCCCTCCACTTCCTGACCTCCTCCAAACCAATCTTGAAATAAGAAAATGGAAGCATTGGCCAAAAGAATACCTGCTCCAACAAATAAACTCTGCATTTGATATCCAATGCTCAATTGGCTATCGGGCAACTTATCGCCAACAAAAGCTCGATAGGGTTCCATGGCCATATTGTTCCCAACATCCAAAATCCATAAAAGACCTACCGCAAACCATAAGGTGGGACTGAGCGGAAAGGCAAATAAACATAAACTTCCCATTACAGCACCGATAAGAAAAAAGGGCTTCCGACGCCCCCATTTCGGCGACCAAGTTTTATCAGAAACAGCTCCAATAATAGGTTGGACTATAAGTCCAGTTATAGGGCCTGCAATATTCAAAATTGGTAAAATCTCTTCCGCTGCTCCCAAAAAAAGAAAAATTGGGTTAATGGCGCTTTGCTGAAGTCCGAAACTATATTGGATTCCAAGAAACCCAACATTCATGTTGAATATCTTCCAAAAACTCAGTTTCGGTTTAGTTAGTTTCATAATTCAAATGGTGGTTTTAAATCAAAAAAAATGGCATTCCAAGTCTTCTGAGCATCCCATGAATATACTGTTTTCTTTAGTGTCTGAATAAAATTTGAGCCATAAAGTGACAATATCATTTACGAAAACGATTGAGATTTGGTAAAATCTTATTTTAAGAAATCGATATTCCTTTGAAGTCCAGAGAATTTGGTGCGTTTTACCGCAGATTTTTTGAAGATTCGTCTAAAAACATCTTCGGTAATTTCCTCCCAATCCTTTTTCGACATGGAAAGCAATTCTGGATGGGGATCAAAGAGGGGCTCGCTATGCGATTTTGAAAATCGGTTCCATGGACAAACATCTTGACAAACATCACAACCGAACATCCAATCGTCAAACTTGCCTTGAAAACCCGTTGGGATCTCATTTTTCAATTCAATTGTAAAATACGAAATACATTTACTGCCGTCTACCACGTAAGGTTCAACTATGGCTTCGGTAGGGCAAGCATCTATACAGGCGGTACAGGTACCGCAGTGATCAGTTACCGGAGCATCATATTCCAGTTCCAAATCAATAATCAACTCGGCTATAAAGTAAAATGACCCCACCTGTTGGGTAAGTAAATTGCTATGTTTTCCAATCCAACCCAAGCCACTACGGGCAGCCCAAGCTTTATCCAAAACTGGAGCTGAATCCACAAAAGCACGACCATGCACCTCTCCAATTTCTTCTTGAATGAAATTTAAAAGGCTTTTCAGTTTGTCCTTTATCACAAAGTGATAGTCGGTTCCAAAGGCATATTTGGAAATTTTGTAGGATTCCTGGTTTTGTTCTTCTGACGGAAAATAATTCAATAGCAAGGAAACCACCGATTTGGAGCCTTCCACCAATTTTGTAGGATCTAACCGCTTGTCAAAATGATTCTCCATATACCGCATTTCTCCATGCATGTTCTGATTGAGCCATTTTTCCAAACGAGGTGCCTCTTCTTCCAAAAATTCCGCTTTGGATATGCCACAAGATAAAAAACCGAGGCGCTTGGCTTCGGTTTTTATCTTTTTACTATAATCCATTGCGTTCATACGAACACAATTTAGCTAATCCAATGCACTTCTCACACAAACTGAATTTTATATTTTCCACAAATCTTGGTTACTCTTTTAAAATCCGGTGGACCTGAGGGTAAAGCAGCCAGTTCTTCAAACATGTTTTCAATACCTGATGGAAATACACTCAACATTACCCTGGCTTTTTCCTCTCCGATTACTTTGAACGAATGTGGTATGCCTCTTGGACAGAACATAATATCGCCGGCACTCAATGTTGTTATTTTATCCCCAATGGTCATTTCCAATTGGCCAGACAATACGTGAAACACCTCATCTTCATTTTCATGAATATGTGGAGGGATCCCAAATCCCGGTTCGTTATTTTGTTCGATCAGTGTGAACTGGCCGTTGGTGTCATTACCTACCAATTTCATGTTTTGATAGTCTCCCATAACACTTTGTATCTTCCCTTCATCTTTTCGAACAATTTTAGGTTCTGCATCAGGGTTTTCTTTATTCTGCGAAGCTGCTGAAACCAAACTTACAGTACAAAGACCTAGCCCCATGGCTGAAGTTGATATAAATTCTTTTCTATTCATCTTACCAGGTTTTTAGTTTTCCGCAGGATTTTCGGCTGGGACGTTTGGGTTAAATGGCTCAAACACTCCAAGAGGATTATCCAATACCACCCATGCATGAAGGGTCCAAGAACCTCCGGCTACATTCGGGTTATAATGCCAATGATCTTGGCGTCCTATAAAGCCTTCTGGCGGGCTTGAATCCTCCGGGCCAGGCACCGCATACTCTACGCCAACCAATTTAAGTTTACCATGCTCGTTGGGAACATAGAGTAAAATCTCAGGCTTTTCCAATTCAAAAACATCATCCATAAGACCAACGTTAATGTAATGAAAGCCCATATGGGGTACATAAGGTGAAGGATTGAACGGAAAGGGATCCGCATAACCGGCCTTCTTTGCTTGTTCAAAGCTATGAAAGCGCATAGCAATTTGTTTTACTCTCTTTAATTGATCTTCAACGGACTCTACCTTACTTTTGGCCGTTACTGAAGTCAACTCTTCGAATGCCATATCCTCTTTTGAACAGGATGTAAAAATCAAGGTCGTTACCAAAAGACCTAAATACAATTGAATTGAAATTTGTTTTGTTTCCATACGAATAGGATTTAAAATGAAACCTTTGTTAACTATTGAGGGAAACTTTGCACTTAACTTATATGAGGTGGGATTATACTGGGGGCCTTTCGGGAATGGTCATGTCAAAATCCTTGGCCGTTTCCAGTACTTTTTGAATAATCTCCAAATTTACGGACTTGGCAATCGCATTGTCTTCACTATCGGAAATACCATAGGTCTCAAAAAACTCGGTAAAACCTTTTGGACTATGTATGTTTATCCAAACACATTTTTTATCGCTGTTATTGTTAAATGTGTGTAACGTACCAGGTGGTACATCCAAAGATTCTCCGGCTTTTAGTGTTTTAGTGTTTCCATTGACGAAAAACTCCATTTCACCTTCAACAATTAAAAAAGCTTCCTTATACCTTGAATGTATATGTGGTGGTGGACCTTGACTACCTGCTGGAGTTTCACAAACTATTAAATCATAATCCCCTGTGGTTGGATGAAAAGTTATTTTTTGTCCCAAGACCCACACACTATCGGTTTTTGTCATATTTATGAGATTTTTGTCTCACAATAATATAAACTAATTTTTAAAATTCAAAATTTTATAAGACATTTGTCTCATGAATGATACCCACATTGCATCTGGTCGAAAAAAACAAAAGCTAAAAACCCGAAAACGCATTTTGGAAGCGGCCAATAATCTTGTTGAATCTGGAAAAGATATAACGCTTGAAGACGTTGCAAAAGAGGCTGGCATATCGAGGGCAACCATATACCGATATTATTCCAGCATAGATTCGTTGTCAACGGAGTTGATTCTTCATCTTAATGTACCCAATAGTGACATTGTTCTAGAAAAGTTCACCGGTCCCAACATAAAAAAATCTTTGCTAGGGATACAGCGTACCTATTTAGATTTTATTCTGGAAAACGAAAAGGCTTCCAAGAAGTTTCTTGGGGCTATTTTATCCACATCAGATTCCAAATTGGAACGAGGTCAAAACAGAGCTATGGCCTTACATAAATATTTCAACCAAACTGACATGAATCTTAGCGCCAAAAAAAAGAAGAAGCTAATAAACTTAATGGTGCTACTTATGGGAATAGAGGCAATAATTGGCACTAAAGATGTTTGTGGCTTGGACAATGAACAATCTATACAAACTTTACAATGGGGCTTGGAAATGATTCTTAAAGGCTGTGAACTGGATTAGAATCACTGTTGTACATTAAAATAACCCTGCTTGCCCCCCACCTTTGATTTTTCCCAAGTGCTTATAGGCCAGTTCGGTTACTTCACGACCCCTCGGTGTTCGCATTATGAATCCCTGTTGAATCAAAAATGGCTCGTACACTTCTTCGATGGTTTCTGCACTTTCGGAAACTGCAGTTGCTAGCGTGGTGATTCCCACGGGACCTCCTTTGAACTTGTCAATAATGGTGCTCAAAATTTTGTTATCCATTTCATCCAAACCGTGAGCATCTACATTCAAAGCTTTTAGTCCAAATTTGGAAATGTCCAAATCAATATTGCCATTACCCTTGATCTGCGCAAAATCACGGACTCTTCGCAAAAGCGCATTACAAATTCGAGGGGTACCTCTACTGCGCCCCGCAATCTCAATGGCGGCATCACTCGTGATTGGAACTTTTAAGATTTCCGCGCTGCGTTCCACTATTGTTGAAAGCAATTCGGTATTGTAATATTGTAGTCTACTTTGAATTCCGAATCTTGCCCGCATTGGTGCCGTTAACAAGCCAGATCGCGTGGTAGCTCCCACCAAAGTAAACGGACTTAGATTGATTTGAACGGTCCTAGCATTCGGACCCGTTTCAATCATGATGTCAATTTTATAATCCTCCATAGCGGAATACAGGTACTCTTCCACAATTGGACTCAGTCTATGGATCTCATCAATAAATAGCACGTCCCTTTCTTCCAAATTGGTCAAAAGTCCAGCTAAATCTCCAGGTTTGTCCAAAACAGGGCCAGAGGTAATTTTGATTCCTACACCCAACTCATTGGCAAGAATATGTGCCAGGGTGGTTTTTCCGAGTCCGGGAGGACCGTGAAACAAGGTATGATCTAATGCTTCATCTCTTAGATTGGCCGCCTGAACAAAAACTTTGAGGTTTTCCAACACCTGTTCTTGGCCGGTAAAATCATCAAAAGTAATCGGTCGTAACGCTCTTTCAATGTCCAGTTCTTCTTCCGAAAAATTTTCCGATGTTGGATTTAAGTTTTCATTCATATCCCAACAAATATACTCGAAAGCCAATGCACTTGAAACCAATTTGGGCAAAATAACCCAAGGTTTACATGCAACCGCTTATCTTAAAATTCAATGGCTTAAATTAGATACATAAAATATGATTCTTCAACCTAAAACATTATGGTAATTCCCAGTTATTCGATTGGTATTTTACAATATATCCCATTCTTTTATGTCATCTGGTCTGATGATTTACTATCGGCCTCGGAGGTTTCCGTTGTTAAAAAAACCATTGAAGATGATGCTGCATTAAATCCAGGTGAAAAAAAACAGTTGTTGCATTGGCTCAATAGGGAGCAACCACCTTCCGACAAGGAATTTAAACAATGGAAACAAACCATTTCCACTTCCAAAGTAAAACTTATAGAAAGTGACACCTATCCCCTGGCGTCCTTAAGCCAGCGATTGGGGAATTTGCATTGCGAGCAATGCGATTTTAATGAGCATTTAAAACACATTGAAATCAATTTGGGTATTCAGCCCAATCATTATAATCATCTGTTTGATGTGGAGGTGATTCACGAAAAAACATCAAACCAATACAATCCGCAAAACTTGGATGCGTTGCTCAAAGGTTCACATGCATCCGAAGTTGATACTTTTCGAGCTTTTCTTGATCAAGACATTTTTAAATGGACCGTAGCACGCAACAAAGGCGACTTCCGCGAAAAGGTATTGCAACAAGTTTCGCTATTGGGTGAAAAAGGCTATGGAGCTATGGCCTACCCTAAAGCTTATGGAGGAACTGGTGACATGTCAGCATACGCAGCGATATTTGAACATTTGATGTATGTGGATGGCAGTCTTGCCGTAAAATTTGGGGTCCAGTTTGGACTTTTTGGTGGAAGCATCCAAAAACTGGGAACAAAAAAACACCATGATCAATATTTAGGCGATGCCGGAAGGGCAACATTATTAGGGTGTTTTGCCATGACGGAAACAGGCCATGGTTCTAATGTAAGAGGGGTAAAGACCACGGCAACGTATGATAAAAAGACTGATTCCATCATTATACATACTCCCGGGAAAAATGATAATAAAGAATATATAGGCAATGCACTGCATTCAACAATGGCTTCAGTTTTTGCGCAGCTTATTGTAGATGGAAAAAATGAAGGCGTTCATGCTATTTTGGTTTCATTGCGAGATAAGAATCATAATTTACTTAAAGGAATCACCGTCGAAGACAATGGGTATAAGTTGGGTTTGAATGGCGTTGACAATGGAAAAATATGGTTTGACCAAGTTAGTGTTCCTCGTGAAAATCTATTGAACAAATACGGCGAAATCCGAAAGGATGGCACCTACTTTTCTAGCATAAAGAATCCAAACAAACGGTTCTTCACTATGCTGGGAACTTTGGTTGGCGGACGCATTTGTGTTGCCAAAGGAGCTTTAGGTGGAGCTAAAATGGCCTTGACCATAGCTGTAAAACATGCACTAAATCGAAGACAGTTCAATGATACTATTAAAATCCAGGAAGATCTGATCATGGATTATCCAACACATCAACTTCGTTTGACTCCAGCAATTGCCAGCTCTTATGTGTACCATTTTACTTTGGAAGAAATGATGCGACGGTATAATGATGATTCTCAACCGGACAAAAGAGAGGTAGAAACTCAAGTAGCCGGGTTAAAATCCATAATCACATGGTTTGCGAATGACACGATTCAGGAGTGCAGGGAGGCTTGCGGTGGAAAAGGGTATTTGCTGGAAAATAGAATTGCAGATCTTAAAGGAGATGTGGACATCTTCACGACTTTTGAAGGGGATAATAACGTATTGCTACAACTTGCAGCTAAGGGAGTGCTTTCAAATTTTAAAGCTGAGTTCAACAGTGCTGGGTTCACTTCAGTATTAAAGTTATTACGTTCACAACTATCGGATAAGCTAACAACAATTAATCCTATTTATTCCAACAAAGTGGATTCTGAACATTTATACAATCCAAAATTCCACAAACATGCTTTTAATTATCGCACTCGCAGGTTAACCTATACGTTGGCCATGCGCATTCGAAACTATATTAAAAAGGGCGTGCCCTCCTATCAAGCATTTTTAAAGGTGCAAACGCATTTGTTGGCTTTGGGAAAAGCGTATAGTGTTGAATTGGCTTATCAAACATTTTCAGCATATTGCGATACAATTGCTGATGAAAAATATAGCGCCTTAATGGAAAAATTGGGAACGCTTTACGCCCTGCACGAACTGCACAATGATTCCAGATGGTATTTGGAACAAGGATATTTTGGTGGGGTTAAATCAAAAGCGATTCGACAACGGGTCGAGCGTTTATCTACTGAACTACGCCCACATGTTGAAGTTTTGGTAGATGGATTCGGAATACCTGAGCATTGCCTTACAGCCCCGATTGCAAAATAGTGTCACTCTATTTTTTTAATCAATTGAGCGGTATCCAAAAATTCCAAAATGGTAATTTGGGGGTTGCCATAAAGATACGTTTTGGTATTTCCCTTTGCCCTGAGTTCTACATCACGAAATGCATATACCCGCGCGCTTGCAGTATTTTCGATATTGACGTTGAATGAGCCAGCTTCCATGGTTTGACCTTTAAATCTGGAATTACCCGATAAATTTGCATTGATTCTATCTGATGTCCCTTCTAGCGTTAGCATCCCGTTTTGGTCAAGTTCAACCAGACTCACTTCATTAACCGTATAAATATAGGCCTCTGCCCTATTGCTCAAACTAACGTTCAAAGAATCAACATCAACATTAAAATCACCCTTACTGATACCTTCCATATTAATGTCCATTACAGCGGCGCTAGCCTTCAAGTTCAGTCTTGTATTTTCAAAGGTATCTACAAACAGTTCATCGCTGCTCACAACATCGTCAACGGTAATGCTTCCTTTTTTCAGGGTGATTGCTTTGAGTTCAGTATAATTTATGATGATATCAAACTGCTTTTTGGCTGTTACATTATAAAAAGAACTAATGACCAGCGTGCTGTCTTCAACACGAAATTTTAAGATATCAATGAGGTTATCATCAGCCACAATCTCATAACCAGGACCAAATGATTTTTTCAAAACAATATCCAAATCATCATTTAATTGAACGGCATTGAATGCGGGAAGTTCATCGCTTACTTCGGTTACAACACGACTTCCTTTTATTTTTGGCTTGCGCTGTGCTATTACTGCGATATGGCACAGTAATAACAGCAATAGGGTTAATTTTTTCACAAGTGTTCGCTTTACAGGGTTATTAAAGATATTACAATTAAAGCTAACAATTGCCGTACCAAACTCCGTAAACAAAAAACCCATCCTTTAGGATGGGCTTTTATTTTATCGAAAATCACTAGTGATTAAGCTCTTCTTCATTTTCTTGTAAGGGAACTGTTTGTGGCACAAAATCTTGTCCCGGTAGTATGTACTCCCCATTTTCGTGTGTCTTACTGTAGTCGTATGCCCAACGATGTACGTGCGGAATGGCACCTGGCCAGTTACCGTGCATATGCTCTTGAGGAGCGGTCCATTCCAAAGTTGTAGCTTTCCATGGATTTAAAGGACCTCTTTTCCCATAGAAAATACTTCTCACAAAATTGAACGCGAAGATTAACTGGGCTGCAGCTGTGATGATGGCAAAAACAGTCATCAATACTTGCACATTCGTCAATTCATCAAACATTGGGAATGCCGTATTTTCGTAGTACCTTCTTGGTACTCCTGCCATACCCACAAAGTGCATAGGGAAGAAAATTCCGTAAGATCCTATTGCCGTTATCCAAAAATGGACATATCCTAAATTCTTGTTCATCATCCTACCTTGGAACATTTTAGGGAACCAATGGTATACTCCCGCGAAAAGTCCGTACAATGCAGAGATACCCATTACCAAATGGAAGTGAGCCACTACAAAATAGGTGTCATGCACGTTGATATCGAGTGTACTATCACCCAAAATGATACCTGTAAGACCTCCAGAAATAAAAGTGGAAACCATACCTATGGAAAACAACATTCCTGGGTTGAGTTGCAGATTTCCTTTCCAAATGGTGGTTATCCAGTTAAAGGCTTTAACCGCTGATGGAATCGCAATCAACAAGGTTGTAAATGTAAATACAGATCCCAAGAATGGATTCATTCCTGAAATAAACATATGGTGACCCCAAACAATTGTAGATAGGAATGCAATTGCCAAAATGGAAGCAATCATCGCACGATAACCGAAAATAGGTTTACGTGCATTTACCGCCATTACTTCGGACACAATCCCCATTGCTGGAAGGATTACAATATATACTTCAGGATGGCCCAAGAACCAGAACAAGTGCTCGAACAATACCGGAGATCCTCCTTGATAATGCAATACTTCACCTTGAATGAATATATCAGATAGGAAGAAGGAAGTTCCAAAGCTTCTATCCATGATCAACAACAATGCTGCTGAAAGCAATACTGGGAAAGAAATAACACCAATAACTGCGGTTACAAAGAACGCCCAGATAGTCAATGGCAAACGTGTCATTGACATTCCTTTTGTTCTTAGGTTCAATACGGTTACGATATAGTTTAGGGATCCCAAAAGGGATGAAGCAATAAATATTGCCATAGAAACCAACCATAAGGTCATACCTGCTCCAGAACCAGGTTGAGCTGATGGCAAAGCACTTAATGGAGGATAAATCGTCCATCCAGCTGCCGCAGGACCAGCTTCAACGAATAATGAAATAACCATGATTACAGCAGAAACGAAGAACATCCAGAAAGAAAGCATGTTCAAGAACCCGGATGCCATATCGCGTGCACCAATCTGCAACGGAATCAATAAGTTACTAAAGGTACCACTCAAGCCCGCTGTAAGTACAAAGAATACCATGATGGTACCGTGCATCGTAATCAATGCCAGGTACATGTCCGCATCCATAACACCATCAGGAGCCCATTTGCCCAAAAACATTTCAAATACGGCAAAAGATTCCCCTGGCCATGCCAATTGCATTCTAAAGAACAAAGACATCGCAATTCCAATGAATCCCATTATCAAAACACCGGTAATAAGATATTGCTTCGCAATCATCTTATGGTCTTGACTGAAGATATACTTGGTTACAAAAGTTTCTTTATGATGATGTCCGTGATCTTCGTGTCCGTGTTCGTGTCCAGTAGCTGACATAATCTTTTTTAAGTTTTATTAAGGTTCTTTTCCTATCTTATTATTATTCTACAGGTGCAACAGTTTCTTTGAATGTGGCCTGTTCTGCCAACCACTTGTTGAACTCCTCTTCGGTCTCCACAATAATCTTCATCTGCATATTGTAGTGTGATTTTCCGCATATCTTATTACATAGTAATACGTAATCGTACTCCCAAGGTTCAGAATTGGGTTCACCTTTTGCTGCACGTTCTGCTCTTATTGCATTGGTTCTTTTTACCTTTTCAATTACATCTGGGTCCAACCTAACTTCTTCTGTAGTTTTTGTAGGTGTAAATGAAAACTGGGTAATCATGCCGGGAACACAGTTCATTTGTGCTCTAAAGTGTGGCATATATGCGGAATGCAATACATCTTGGGAACGCATCATAAAATTGACCTTGCGACCAACTGGCAAATGCAGTTCTTTTACAATAATATCGTCTGCAGCGTTAGGGTCTGATTCATCCAAACCAAGCACATTGGCACGATCAATATCAATTAACCGAACGCTAGCATCTCCCAATACATTATCATCACCACCGTAACGAGCGCTCCAATTAAATTGCTGGGCGTAAAGCTCAACAATAAGTGGGTCATCTTCGTCATTGATATCCATAATATTGGTCCAGGTGTACAATCCCCAAAGGATTAAACCAGCCAACACAATTACAGGAATAATGGTCCAGATGAACTCCAAACGGTCATTATCAGCAAAGAAAAGTGCCTTTTGACCTTCTTTCCCGCGGTATTTATATCCGAAATAATGCAGTAAAAACTGCGTAATGGTCTGCACAAAAAAGATAATGGCAAATGAAACCCACATTAGCTGATCATATTCCCCTCCATGGGCGGACGATGCCTCGGGCAACAGCATCTTTGAATATTTTGCAAAACTGAATATGGTAATTCCGTAGATAAAAATCAGGAATGCAAACATTAGATAACCGTTGTAATTGTTATCTGAATCGTTGGCCACCTCTGAATAGTCCGATTTTAGTTGTGACAATTCAAAAATCTTGGTCATTTGCCAGATTGCGATTGCTACCAGAACTAAAACAGTCAATGTTAATAATGCAGTCATTGTATCTCTTTCTAAGACTTAATCGTATTAATAATGAAATTGTCTACTTTCTTCAATAAATGGGTTGCGTTTTGGCTGCAACGGTGCCTTGGTGAGCGTATTGAACACCCAATACACAAATAATCCACCGAAGAACAATATTCCTCCTATTTCAGGAACGCCAAAATACCATTGATCACCAACAGTTGCCGGCATCACCATATTGAACACATCCAAATAGTGACCGAACAACACCACAATTCCAGCCATAATCACAAACCAGTTCACTCGTTTGTAATCGCTGTTCATCAATACCAATAATGGGAAGATGAAGTTCATGGCCAACATCGTAAAGAAAGGCAATTTATAATCTTGGAACCTAGCAATGTAGTAGGTTACTTCTTCTGGAATGTTTGCATACCAAATCAGCATAAATTGTGAGAACCACAAATAGGTCCAGAAAATACTGATGGCGAACATAAACTTGGCCAAATCGTGAATATGGCTGTCATTTACATTTTCTAAATATCCTTTGGATTTCAAGTAGATGGAAATTATGGCGATAACCGTAATCCCGGAAACAAACATACTTGCGAACACATACCATCCGAATAGGGTACTGAACCAATGAGGATCTAAACTCATGATCCAATCCCAAGACATCATGGATTCGGTTATCAGATAGAACACCAAGAATCCGGCCGACCATCTAAAATTCTTTACAAAATT
Source organism: Flagellimonas sp. 2504JD1-5 (assembly GCF_053618295.1). Taxonomy (NCBI): domain Bacteria; kingdom Pseudomonadati; phylum Bacteroidota; class Flavobacteriia; order Flavobacteriales; family Flavobacteriaceae; genus Flagellimonas; species Flagellimonas sp. 2504JD1-5. Next base: position 1,467,082 of record NZ_JBSIOU010000001.1, on the reverse strand, counting down.
GGTATTATCGTCAGATTCATCTTGAGCCAGTGATAACTTTCTTGATATTTCTCTATAGGCAATCCATCCACCTAAGAAAATGGCAGCTCTTACCAAAAAGAAGGTTGGGTTCAGGTACCCTGCTTTTCCTTGTAGTAATTTATCATGTGCAACGGTATCGGCATCCATCCATACAAACATATGGTTCATGTGCAGTACGGAAAGCACTAAAATCACGAATACAATGATTCCACCCGGAACCAAATAGGCGGTAATTCCTTCCATTACCCGGAATAACATGGGTGACCAACCGGCTTGTGCAGCACGTTGAATAGCATAAAAAGCTAAAACACCCAAAGCGATCATAAAGAAAAAGAACGCCCCTACGTACAACGCAGCCCAAGGTCTGTTCTGTAATTGGTGCAATAAGTGCTCATCATGTGATGCATCGTGTTCTTCGCCGTGAGCTTCTGCTGCACTATGTGCATCATCCGTACCATGGGAAGCTTCTTCCGCATGTCCACCTCCATGTCCGTCATCATGTGCAGCTGCCACTATTGCTTTGGCTTCTTCCACGGTGCTGGGAGCACTTAAAAATCCAGTTGCCAAACAAATCAATCCCAACGCCATTGCGATGAAAGATCCTATTTTTAGCTTGTTTGAAAATGTATACATAATATGCTCTTATCCAATTATTTTGTTAGGTCTTCCTTTAACTTCATCACGTATTCGGACACTTGCCACATTTCTTCTTCATTGGCCAATTGTGCGGCATAGGATCCCATGGAGTTCAGTCCATAATAAATTGTATGATATGTGCTTCCGACAGTAATATTTCGGGCTACGTCGTCATAACTAGGAACTCCCAATATTTTTTCACGCTTTACCAAAGTACCCTGCCCTTTTCCTTTTGGTCCATGACAGATTGCGCAATAAATATCATATAATTCTTTTCCTATTGCCAAGTTGGAATCGCTTTGCAACGAATCCAATGGGCTTGGCTCCAATCGGGCCAATTCTTTTCCTTCCAAGGTATTCTCAAATTTATATGGCATATAGCCTCTTGGAATGGTGTTTTCGGCAGGAAGCATAGCTTCTGTACCTTGGGGAAACAATCCATTGTCCACTCCCTCATAGGTTTCATAACCTACCGGTTCGTACATGTTTGGCATATATTGGTAGTTTGGATGATTCTTATCGGCACAAGCCGCAAAAGAAAGGACCAAAACCAAAACAACACTTATTTTACCTAAATGCTTCATATTTTTAAGACTCCTTTTCTGTAACATTTATTTCTACAGCTCCTGTTTCCCACAATAGTGCTGTCAATTCTTTTTCGTTGTCCCCAAGTCCAATCTCCATCAAAAAATGATCATCGGTGGTTCTTACATCTGGGTTCTCAGCTTTTTTGAACGGCCACATTCTACTTCTTAGATAAAATGTAATTACCATTAAGTGAGCCGCAAAGAAAACCGTCATTTCAAACATGATGGGTACAAAAGCCGGCATGTTTTCCAAATAGCTAAAGCTTGGCTTACCTCCAATATCCTGTGGCCAATCGGCAATCATAATATAATTCATCATCACAATAGCTACCGTCAATCCCAAACAACCGTACATGAACGATGCAATGGCGATTCGGGTATCTTCCAAGCCCATTGCTTTATCCAGACCGTGCACTGGAAAAGGGGTATACACTTCTTCAATATGGTGGTGCTCTGCCCTAACCTTTTTTACGGCATGCATCAACACATCATCATCATTATAAAGTGCCTGTATAACTTTTGATGCCATAATTACTTTTTATCGTTTAATTTTTTAGCCTGTCCTGCCCAATCATCTCGCTGTGCCCTTCCAGGGAAGGAGCCGGTGATTGAATCCAACAAATCATATTCTTTTTCGGTCATTTTACTCACCTGGGCGAAGGTAAAAATCCCTATCTGGTTCAAGGTTTGTTCCATTTGAGGACCTATACCTTTAACTTTTTTCAAATCGTCCGCAGTTTCGCTATCCGCATCAAACGTTCCAATGGAATCCAATAAAGAGGAAACTTTTGCTGTATCTACCTCAGAACTTTCTTCTTTTGGAGCTGCTTTTTCTGCTTTGGCTCCTCCTTTTGATGGTGTTTGGTATAAAGGTTTTCCTGCATCGCGTAAATTTTTAAAGCGTTCGCCCGAGGATTTCAAAATGGATTTTACCTCTGCCTGTGCAATTACCGGGAACGTTCTGGAGTACAACAAGAAAAGTACAAAGAAGAAACCGATGGTTCCGATGAAGATTCCGATATCGATAAAAGTTGGAGAGAACATTGTCCAAGATGATGGTAAATAATCTCTGTGCAATGAGGTAACAATAATCACAAATCGCTCAAACCACATTCCAATGTTTACCACAATAGAGATGAAGAACGAGAACATGATACTGGTACGTAATTTTTTGAACCACATAAATTGTGGCGAGAACACGTTACAGGTCATCATGGACCAATAAGCCCACCAATAAGGCCCTGTAGCTCTGTTCAAGAAGGCATATTGTTCGTATTCCACTCCAGAATACCAAGCGATAAACAACTCTGTGATATAGGCACATCCAACTATGGAGCCTGTAATCATGATCACAATGTTCATCAATTCAATATGCTGTACTGTAATATAAGCTTCAAGGTTACACACCTTTCTCATAATGATAAGAAGCGTCTGTACCATCGCAAATCCAGAGAAAATCGCACCCGCAACGAAATACGGTGGGAAAATGGTGGTGTGCCATCCTGGAATCACCGACGTGGCGAAGTCAAAGGATACAATCGTGTGCACAGAAAGTACAAGTGGTGTGGCCAAACCTGCCAAGACCAATGAAACTTCTTCAAATCGTTGCCAATCTTTGGCTCTACCTGTCCAACCAAAACTTAAAAGGCTATAGATTTTCTTTTGAAAAGGTTTTACGGCCCTATCTCGAATCATAGCGAAATCAGGAAGCAATCCAGTCCACCAAAAAACCAAGGAAACAGAAAGGTAGGTCGAAATCGCAAATACATCCCACAGCAGAGGTGAATTAAAGTTTACCCATAACGAACCAAATTGGTTTGGAATTGGAAGTACCCAATATGCCAACCATGGTCGTCCCATGTGAATAATTGGGAACAGACCTGCCTGGATAACGGAGAATATGGTCATCGCCTCTGCAGAACGGTTGATCGCCATTCTCCATTTTTGACGGAACAATAGCAATACTGCCGAAATCAAGGTTCCTGCGTGACCAATACCTACCCACCATACAAAGTTTGTAATATCCCAGGCCCAGTTAACGGTCTTATTAAGACCCCAAACCCCGATACCGGTAGAAATAGTATAAATGATACATCCTATACCCCAAAGAAATGCCACCAAGGCGATGGTGAAAACAATCCACCAATGTTTGTTGGCCTTTCCTTCCACAGGAGCAGCAATATCCACGGTAACATCATGGTATCCTTTGTCTCCGAGTACTAAGGGCTTTCGAATAGGTGCTTCGTAATGCGACGCCATAATTTATCTTCTTGTTACTTCTTTATTTATTGATTAAGCCTCGTTGGTGTTTCTCACTTTTACATGGTAGAACACATTTGGTTTTGTGCCCACATGCTCCAATAAGTGATACATTCTATCATCTTCCTTCAATTCGGCAATCTTACTTTCTTTATCGTTGATGTCTCCAAACACCATTGCTCCGCTACTACATGCCGCTGAACATGCAGTTTGGAACTCACCATCTTTGATGGTTCTACCCTCACGCTTAGCATCCAAAATAGTTTTCTGTGTCATTTGGATACACATGGAACATTTTTCCATTACTCCTCTTGACCTAACGTTGACATCTGGGTTGATGACCATTTTACCTAGGTCATTGTTCATATTGAAGTCAAACTCATCATTATCGGAATACAAGAACCAATTGAATCGACGCACTTTGTACGGGCAGTTGTTTGCACAATATCTTGTACCTACACAACGGTTGTACGCCATCTGGTTTTGACCTTGTCTACCATGAGAGGTAGCAGCAACCGGACAAACTGTTTCACAAGGAGCATGGTTACAATGCTGACACATTACAGGCTGAAAAGCAACCTGTGGATTAACTGCAGCATCTTCCATTTCTTGGAATCCTCCTAAAGAACCTTTGTCACCCCAAAGACCATCCATAGATTCTTTCTTCTCATCATCTTGCTCAAAAGTGTCTTCGGATGAATAATATCTATCGATACGCAACCAGTGCATATCTCTTGATTTTCTAACTTCTTCCTTGCCAACAACAGGAACATTGTTCTCCGCATGACATGCAATTACACAAGCACCACAACCAGTACATGAATTCAAGTCGATGGACAGGTTAAAGTGATGTCCTATAGAACGATCAAACTCTTCCCAAAGGTCAGCATCTGGTGAAGTAACCGGAATCTCCTGATGATTCAAGGAAACCTGAGGCATGTGGTTCCATTCGTGATGGTCTTTGGTGTTGAAAATCTCAAGGGTTGTCTCCTTGATGATATCACCACGCCCCATCAATGTATTGTGCAACTGCACACAGGCAAACTCATGTTCGCCTGCAGCTTTTTCTATACTGACGGACTGTACATCGGAGAAATTATTATATAAGGCATAGGCATTTACACCTGTTGCCAATTCCTCTTTCATTCCAGCCAGCCTTCCATATCCAAAGGAAAGACCTACGGTTCCGTTTGCCTGACCAGGCTGAATGATTACAGGAACATTTTCCAAGACAGTACCATCAACGGTAAGATTTACACAACTACCGTTCAATCCACCATTGGCCACATTATAATTTTCCAACTCTAACGCTTCTGCATCTGCTTTGGAAACAGTAACATAATTATCCCAAGAAGCTCTTGAAATCGGATCAGGGAATTCTTGCAACCAAGGGTTGTTAGCCTGACGACCATCTCCCATACCCACTTTAGAGTACAGTACCAACTCAGTTCCTTGACTGGTGGCATTGATCAATGCCCGTATTGATGATGCAATTGGAACAATTTCAGATTGCTCTTCTCCTTCTTCTGTTTCGACCGGAGCTGCAACTGGTTCACCTGCGACATCAACACTTGCGGTAGCAGCGAAAACACCATCTTGTAATGCTTTGTTCCAATCTGAACCTTGAAGAATTGCAGTATTCCAATTTTCTTTAATGTATTGGTAATAGTTCTTATCGCTGCCCATCCAAGTCAGCAAAGCTGATTGAAATTGTCTGGTATCAAACAACTCTCGAATTGCAGGTTGCATCAAGCTATACTGGCCTTTCTTCAAATGTGCATCACCCCAAGATTCTAAATAATGGGAAGCGGCAGCAACATAATCTACGGATTGTGCTGTTTCGTCATTATTGAAAGCAAAGCTTACAGAAACATCAACTTTTTTAAGACCGGCTACAAAATCAGCAGCATTTGGCAATGAATAAACCGGATTAACCCCATCGATGATCAAAGCTCCTACACGACCAGCATTCATATCGGCAACAAGCTTGTTCACCTTGGCAACATCTCCTTGTCGAACATATTTAGGATTTTCTGCATCAAAGGCTTCACTTGCCAACAATTTATTGATGGCCAACGCAACAGTCTGTGCATTAATATCATTAAGACCAGTGACCACAACAGCTTTGCTACCTGCTTTTTTGACCTGGGCAGTAATTTTCTCAACAGCTTCATCCACATCAGAAGTTCCTCCTCCTACACTGGTGCCATTTAATTTACCATAAAGTTTGGCCAATGCAATTTTCTGCTGTGTTGGTGTCATTGGGTAACGCTTGTCGGCGTTGGCCCCAGTAAGCGACATATTGGATTCCAAATGGACATGCTTGGACATTTTTCCATTTTTAGGAACACGTCCTTTTGCATATCCGGTATCGTATCCGCCGCCTTGCCAATCTCCCAAGAAATCTGCTCCGAAGGAAACTATCACATCCGCTTTTTCAAAATCGTAATCCGCCAAAGCTCTTTCGCCATAAGCGGCATTAAAAGCATTCAAAGCTGCATCTTCAGAAATAGCATCGTATGTAACGTGATTTACGTTTTCCCCAAATTCAGTTTTGAACTCAGCAATCAACTTATCTGTTGATGGACTTGCATAGGTTTGGGTCAACAAAGCGATCTGTTTCCCAGAATTTTTGGCTGCCGTAAGACCTCCCTTGACTCTGTTATCCAAATCTTTCCAATCCATTGGCTCTCCATCAGCCATTGGCCCTTGAACTCGTTTGCTATCGTAGAGTGTTAATACAGATGCTTGAACACGCGCATTGGCGCTTCCGTTCACTTTAGCGTGCGTATTGTTTTCAATTTTGATTGGCCTGCCTTCTCTTGTCTTTACCAAAATACTGGCAAAGTCAAATCCATCTGCAATTGTCGTTGCATAGTAGTTGGCAACTCCAGGTACAATGGAGTCTGGTTGAACGACATATGGAATAGAAGTATGCACAGGTCCTTCACAAGCTGCAACCGTAGCCGCCGCCGTACTGAACCCAACATATTTTAGAAAATCCCTTCTGTTGGTTGTTGTAGCAGATAGGTTTTCCTTATCTCCCAAAAATTCATCAACTGGGATTTGTTCCGAAAATTCGTTTTGTCTTAGCGTCTCAACAATGGAATCGTTCGGATTTAGCTCCGCTTCGCTTTTCCAATATTTTTTGTTTGATGCCATACGATATATCTGAGATTATCTTCTTTTAATTCTTAATAGTGACACTTACCACATTCCAATCCACCCATCATTGAAGCAGTCAGCTGCTCAACACCGTACTTCTTGGAAAGTTCTGCATGAATGGCCTCGTAATATTCGTTACCTTCCATTTTCACATTGGTTTCTCTGTGACAGTTAATACACCAACCCATGGTCAAAGGAGCAAACTGTTCCACAACTTCCATTTCCTCAACAGGACCGTGACAAGTCTGACATTCTATTCCGGCAACTGATACGTGCTGTGAGTGATTGAAATATGCGAAATCTGGTAGATTGTGCACTCTTACCCATTCTACAGGTTGGGTTTCACCCGTGTATTCTTGTTCTTCTTCATCCCATCCAACAGCTTTGTACAATTTCTTGATCTCACCTGTATAGAATTCATTGGTGTATCCGTTTGCCAAATCCTCAGCACTTGGCCCTTCAGGATTTCCTTTGTATTCATAAATGGATTTATGGCAATTCATACACACATTTAATGCCGGTATACCGGAAGTTTTGGAAACTCGGGCAGAAGAGTGACAATATTTACATTCTATTTTATTGTCTCCAGCATGTATTTTATGGGAATAGTGAATTGGTTGCACCGGAGCGTATCCTTGATCAACACCTACTTGCATCATCCATCCGTAAGCAAAATATCCACTTGCCAGTAACAAGAAGATTGCAGTACACAAAACCAAGAATTGGTTTTGAGCGAAGGCTTTCCAAATTGGAATACGCTTTTCAGCTTTTTCCTTTTCAAGAACCACTCCATTGGCCTGAGCAATTTTTCTTAGCGTTCCGTTCACCAAAATCAGCATAATGACCAAAAGACCAAAAACCAACGCAAGAGCACCAAGAATCAATTCGTTTGAAATACCTGATGATTTGCCACCGGAACCATCATCAGCTCCAGCTGCAGCCGTAGCGACAATAGGAGCAGGAGGTGGAGCTGCCGTATAAGCCAATATATCATTGATGTCCTGGTCCGACAAAGTCGGAAAGGCCGTCATAGCCGCCTGATTGTATTCGGCGTATATTTTATTTGCGTAAGCATCACCAGCCTTGATCATTCCCGGACTGTTCTTTATCCAAGCGTAAAGCCATTCACAATCCAACCCTTCATCCTCGGATAGTCTTACGGCAATATTTGCCAATGCCGGACCAGTCATTTTACGATCCAAAGAGTGACAAGCGGCACAGTTTTGGTTAAAGAGCTGCTTTCCCTTAGCAGCATCACCAGGACCACAAAGACCTTCTTCAGCAGTTTCCTGCGCATAAAATGAAACGGAAAAAAATAGGAGGGATAAACCTAAAACTTTAGAAAATAGATGGCGGTATAAAACCTTTTTCATATTAACGAAATTTCTATCGAAATCTTTGGCACGATTATTTCCATTGATACTGAGAACAATAGCGTTGCTCGGCCTAAAATCGGTCACAAAAGTACGACATAGCTCCATTTTTTAAAATGTTAAGGTATTTATAATATATAATTTATAAACATTCTAAATAATATGCATTTCCTTTGTTTATTACTTAAAAAATTACATTTGTACAAAAGCAATTTGGAAAAGACATCAAAGATTATGAGAACCCTTGTATTTATAGCCTTTTTTACTGGTTTTGCCTTTCAGATTTCAGCTCAGGAAGGGAACGTTACCATCGAGCAGGACCCTCGTATTGACGAGTTGTTAAAGTTATATGCGGAAGTCAACTCCATATCTGATTTTTACCAAATTCAGGTGGGATTTGGAAGCTATCAAAAAGCACAGAACCTAAAAACAAAAGTAGATATCGATTTTCCGAATTGGTATTCCAAAATTGAATTTGAATCACCGACCTATAGGGTCCGATTGGGCAAGTTTAAAACCAAATTGGAGGCAGAACGAAAATATATGGAGGTTCGCAAAAAGTATCCTGAAGCCATTCTATTAAAACCGGAGGGAAAATAAAAGCACTATAAAACAGAAAAGCCGCTATTAAGCGGCTTTTTTTTATTCTGAAAATAGCGTTTACAATTTTTTCTTGACCGCTACTTCTTGGAAGGCCTCAACAATATCTCCCTCCTTAATATCATTATAATTTTTCACCTGTAATCCACAATCATATCCTTTTGAAACTTCTTTGACATCATCCTTGAATCGTTTCAACGACGCCAATTCACCTGTGTATATGACAACTCCATCACGAATCAGACGAATCTGTGAGTTTCTAAAGACCTTACCACTGGTCACCATACAACCCGCGATAGTTCCGATTTTGGAAATCTTGAAGGTCTCTCTAATTTCGGCATTACCTGTAATCTCCTCTTTCATTTCTGGAGACAACATTCCTTCCATTGCATCCTTAAGGTCGTTGATGGCATCATAGATAATGGAGTACATCCTAATATCTATTTCCTCCTTGTCCGCTACCATCCTAGCGTTACCCATTGGCCTTACATTAAATCCGATAATAATCGCGTCGGAGGCACTTGCCAACAACACATCGGATTCGGTAATTGCCCCAACGCCTTTGTGGATAATGTTTACCTGAATCTCATCTGTGGATAATTTCTGGAAAGAATCCGTCAATGCCTCAACCGATCCATCCACATCACCTTTGAGAATAATATTCAGTTCTTGGAAATCACCAAGTGCAATCCTACGTCCAATTTCATCCAGGGTAATATGACGTTGTGTTCTAACCGATTGTTCACGCTGAAGTTGAGAACGTTTTGTTGCAATTTGTTTTGCTTCGCGTTCATCTTCAAGCACGTTGAAACGATCTCCCGCTTGAGGTGCACCATCCAATCCTAAAATAGAAATTGGGGTAGCTGGACCGGCCTTTTTAATCTCCTTTCCACGCTCATCATGCATGGCTTTTACTTTACCACTGCAAGTTCCCGCCAAAACATAATCTCCGATTTCCAAAGTACCTGTTTGCACTAAAATTGTGGAAACATACCCTCGGCCTTTGTCCAAAAATGCTTCAACAACAGTTCCGGTTGCCAATCGGTCTGGATTTGCTTTCAACTCCAATAACTCTGCTTCCAAAAGCACCTTTTCCAAAAGCTCCTTTACACCTTCTCCGGTTTTAGCAGATATATCATGGGATTGAATCTTACCTCCCCAATCTTCAACCAATAAGTTCATTGCGGCAAGACCTTCTTTGATCTTATCTGGATTTGCTGTTGGCCTATCAATTTTGTTGATTGCAAATACAATGGGCACATTAGCTGCTTGTGCATGACTAATGGCCTCTTTGGTCTGTGGCATAATATCATCATCGGCCGCGACCACAATAATTGCAATATCTGTAACTTGGGCACCTCTTGCACGCATAGCTGTAAACGCCTCGTGACCTGGAGTATCTAAGAATGTTATTTTTTGTCCATCTTCCAAAGTAACGCTATAAGCTCCAATGTGCTGGGTAATACCTCCACTTTCACCTGCAATCACATTTTCCTCCCTAACGTAGTCCAACAGGGATGTTTTACCGTGGTCAACGTGACCCATTACTGTTACAATAGGAGCTCTGGGTTGCAAATCTTCTGGGGCATCAACCTCTTCTTCAATCGACTCTTCGATTTCCGCGGTCACAAACTCAACCTCATATCCGAATTCCTCGGCCACAATTGAAAGTGTTTCAGCATCCAATCTCTGGTTCATGGTCACCATGATTCCCAATGACATACATGCAGAAATAATCTGTGTTGTGGACACATCCATCATGGTCGCCACCTCGTTTACGGTTACAAATTCGGTAACCTTTAAGGTCTTGCTTTCCAGTTCTTGCAACTCGAGGTCTTTCTCGGTCTGCTGACGGTGCTGGTCCCTTTTTTCCCTTCTATATTTGGCTCCTTTGCCTTTGCTGGACTTACCTTGAAGCTTTTCAAGGGTTTCCCGGACCTGCTTTTGTACTTCTTCCTCGGTAGGCTCGACTTTGGGAATGGAACGCTGGTTTCCTTTTCTACCAGGACCATTGTTTCCACCTCGTTGTCTATTATTACCTCCCTGTTGTGGCGCATTCTTACTTACAATACGCTTACGACGTTTCCTTCTATCATTATCGCTAGCAGCTCCTCCCGCAGCCTTGGCCGGCTCTTCCTTCTTTTTCTTGGGTTTGTTAAACTTTGACAGGTCTATTTTATCTCCTGTAATCTTAGGTCCGCTAAGTTTTTTATATTGGGTTTGGATGGCCTCGGGCGCCTTCACCGGCTCTTCTTCTTCCTTCTTGACCTCAACCTCAACCTCAACCTTTGGTTTTTCAGCTTTTTTGACCTCAACTTTTGGTTTTTCGGTTTTTTTGACCTCTACCTTAGGTTCTTCAGCCACTTTAGGCTCCTCTACTTTTGCAGCTGGAGCTTCTGGCTTTTTATCCAAATCAATTTTACCAACTGTTTTAGGACCAGAAAGTTCTGCCTTGGCCTTTATGACCTGTTCGGCATTTCTTTTTTCCCTAGCAATCCGGCGTTCTTCTTGTTCCTGCTCTATTTGAATTCTAAGCGCTTCTTTTTCTTTCCGCTTTTCTTCACCAACTTCTTTGGAAGCAACTTTTTTGCTCTTGTCCGTTTGGAACTCATCCAACAGTACTTGATACACCTCATCTGTGATTTTTGTAGTGGGACGTGCCTCTACCTCATGACCTACGGAAGAAAGGTAGTCCACTGCCCTATCCAGTGAAATGTTCAATTCTCTTAGAACTTTGTTGAGTCGTATTGTTGGGTTTCCTGCCATAAATTGTTTTCCTTGCCCTAAAATTCGCTGCTAATATATAGTTTAATCTTCAAATTCCTCTTTGAGGATACGCACTACCTCAAGAACAGTTTCTTCTTCTAAATCGGTTCTTTTGATAAGGTCGTTCACATCTTGCTCCAACACGCTTCGCGCTGTATCCAGTCCAATCTTTTTGAACTCATCAATCACCCAAGCTTCTATTTCGTCTGAGAATTCCGTCAATTCCACATCTTCCTCAACACCTTCGCGGAACACATCAATCTCATAACCAGTCAATTGACCTGCCAAACGAATATTATGGCCTCCTCTACCGATTGCCTTTGAAACTTCTTCTGGCTTCAGGTACACTTGAGCTGTTTTCTTTTCGTCATTTAATTTAACGGACGACACTCTTGCCGGACTCAATGCCCTGGTGACCATCAACTGTGAATTGTTGGTCCAGTTGATTACGTCAATATTTTCATTGCCCAATTCACGAACAATTCCATGAATTCGGGATCCTTTCATCCCCACACAAGCTCCAACGGGGTCAATTCTATCGTCATACGAATCAACAGCGACTTTTGCTTTTTCGCCAGGGATTCTCACTGCTTTTTTAATGGTAATCAATCCATCAAAAACTTCAGGAATTTCCTGGAAGAACAATTGTTCCAAGAAAATCGGTGATGTTCTTGACATGATTATCGCAGGTTTGTTACCTTTTAATTCCACACTTTCGATTACACCACGAACATTATCTCCTTTTCGGAAAAAGTCGGATGGAATCTGTTTTTCCTTTGGAAGGATAATTTCGTTGCCCTCGTCATCCAACAGAATAATGGCCTTATGACGGATATGGTGTACCTCAGCGGTATAAATCTCCCCTTCTAGGTCTTTGAATTGCTTATAGATGGTGGTATTATCATGCTCATGAATCTTGGAAATCAGGTTTTGACGCAACGCCAAAATAGCCCTTCTACCTAAATCCATAAGTTTAACCTCCTCCGAAACGTCCTCTCCAACCTCAAAATCGGGCTCAATCTTTCTTGCTTCAGACAATGAGATTTCTTCATTGGGCTCTTCTACCTCACCATCTTCAACCACAACACGGTTTCTCCAAATCTCCAAATCTCCCTTATCTGGGTTGATAATGATGTCAAAGTTTTCATCAGAACCAAACTTCTTTTTGAGCGCATTTCGAAATACATCTTCCAAAATTGCCATAAGGGTTACCCTATCTATAAACTTATCGTCCTTAAACTCCGAAAAGGATTCGATGAGCGCTAGGTTTTCCATTTTTGAATTACAATTAAAATTTTAATATCACTTTTGCTTCATGGATTTCAGAAAAGGGAATATCCCTTTTTTTCTGAACTGTAACTTTTCCTTTACCAACGGGTTTTGGCTCTCTGGCCTTCCACTCCAAGGTAATACTATCTTCGGTGGCTTGGGTCAGGTTACCTTCCAATTCTTCATCACCTGTCCTTACCTTTAATTTTCTGCCAATATTTTTTTTGTATTGACGTGGCAACTCCAAAGGAGAAGCAGCTCCGGCCGAGGTAACTTCCAGGGAAAAATCCTCTTCTTCCCTATCCAAGTTATGTTCAATAGCTCTGCTAATGTTCATACAATCTTGAAGATTGACACCTTCATCGCCATCCAAAACCACACGGATTGTGTTATCTCCTCCAACCATAAAATCAATCAAGAACAACGATGGATGTTCTTCCAAAGCTTTGTTCAATAATGATGTTACTTTCTCCTTCAACATAAAATCAAGTAATAAAAGAGGGGACTAGAAGTCCCCTCATGAATACTTTTATATCCGTTCAGTGGCGCAAAGATACAATAATTATGGAGTTTGCAAAATTGAAAATAGCATTGCCACACTCAATAATTACAAAGGAATATTTTATAAACCTCTCAAAATGATCAGTTCACATTATTCATCCACCATAACTGTTTCCAAATTTCCTCTTCGCCATCATTTCGCTGGGCAATTCCAGGAGTGCTCCTTCCGTCTTTAATATATTTGGCAAGCAATGTTTTGAGTTCTTCTACTTTCTCGACATTTGATGCTTGTAAATTATTAGATTCTGCAGGGTCTTCTTTTAAGTTATATAGTTGAACTTTGGGCAAACCTTCCAACGCTTCCCTATTATTTGGGGTTGGAAAACTCCATCCGCCAGAACCAGGACACATAATCAACTTCCAATCCCCTTTGCGGATAGCAAAGCTTCCATTTATGGAATGATGCACGGTAGCTTCCCTAAAATTGCCCTCTACGCGCTCTTGCCTTAAAAGAGGCAACATATTATAACTGTCCTCTGCCTCATTGTCCTTTAAATCATAATCTGCAATAGCGGCACATGTCGCAGCAAAATCCGTGGTGCAAATGGTTTGTGGACTTATAGAGCCTTTTTTCACATTTTTTGGCCATTTTACAATATATGGCACTCTATGCCCTCCTTCAAAGATATCGGCCTTGTGACCTCGGAAAAGGTAACTTGGATAATGCCCTTTTTCTGTCAATTCTTCAATCTTGGCTGCCGGAGAGCATCCATTATCGCTGGTAAAAATTATTATGGTGTTTTCCTCAATTCCTGCATTTTTAACTGCCGCATTCAACTTTCCCATATAATCATCAACCATCATCATAAAGTCTGCATAGGGATTTAAACCACTTCTATCTTGCCATTCTTTTGTGGGCAAAATGGGAGTGTGCGGAGATGGCAAGGCCAAATACAGAAAAAATAGACCTTCTTTGTCGGCTTGTTCTTCAACATACTTGATCCCCCTTCTGAAAAAGTTTGGGGTCACATCTTCATGAATAAAATCTTTGGACGTAGGGCCTTTTCTCCACCAAGAGTATTTTCCGGTATTTACTGTAGTTGAATCTGGAATTTCCGTGGCCATTCCATTTTCCACATACACATAAGGTGCCATATCCAAAGAACCGCTGTGACCGTATGCATAATCGAACCCTAGATCGTTGGGTGAGTTCTTTACTGGTTTTGTATAATCGATATTGGCAAAAGTGGTGTCTTGCCACCCTGTGGTCGGTTCCAAATCTGGGTTTTTTAAAGCCCAATCCCAACCTAAATGCCATTTCCCAATAAAACCTGTATGGTACCCGCTCTTCTTTAATATGGAAGCCACGGTTGTCCTTGACTTTGGAATCAACGCTTTTGATGCTCCAATCAACACCCCTTCTTTAAGGGTACTTCGCCAGTTATACCTTCCCGTAAGAATGCCGTATCGCGTCGGGGTACAAACAGCGGATGAGGTATGCGCGTCCGTAAACATCATTCCTTCCTGTGCAAGTTGATCCAGATGTGGGGTTTTTATTTTACTTTTTATATTAAAAGCAGTGATATCACCATAACCCAAGTCGTCGGCCAACACAAAAATGATATTCGGTTTTTGCTCAACCTTCACTTCCTTGGCGTCCTTTTCAGAGCAGCTCAAGACAATGAGCATTGAAAAAATAAACAGAATGGTTTTTGGATGGTTGTTCATTATTGGTGTTTTAATTGAAGCAAGAAAAATACCGAAATAAGCTTAAACAAAAAATCCCGATTTCGTTTGAAATCGGGATTTTATTCAATTTAAGTTGGCCCACTAGGACTCGAACCTAGAACGACTGGACCAAAACCAGCTGTGTTGCCAATTACACCATGGGCCATTTACCAATAAGAGGGTGCAAATTTAAAACAAACTTTCGTTTCGACAAATAATTTGATAAGAATCCAAACTTATTTTTTTGCAAGTCCCGTTGTTAAAGGTTTTCCAAAATTCATCAGTCTTCTCTACTATATTTACTAAATTCGCCCCAACTTGGTAAACACCACCTTTTATGTTTGCAAAAGACTTCAAAAAATGGGATACCATATTGGGATGGGTCTCTTTTACCATTGCATTTGTAGTTTATGCCCTTACCGTGGAACCCACAGGAAGTTTCTGGGATGCTGGCGAGTACATCACTACTTCCTCCAAATTACAAGTAGGTCATCCACCAGGGGCCCCACTTTTGCAAATGATAGGTGCTTTCTTTTCCATATTTGCTTTTGGCGATGCAAGCAAGATTGCATTGATGGTCAATGCGGTTTCAATTGTTTCCAGCGCTTTTGCCGTGCTCTTTACTTTTTGGACGATAACCAATTTGACCCGAAAAATGATTTCGAAAAAGAAATCTATCTCAAACAGTAAGGCCATTGCCATTTTTGGAAGTGGTTTGGTTGGCGCTTTGGCATTTACTTTTTCCGATAGTTTTTGGTTCAATGCAGTGGAAACTGAGGTTTACGCAATGGCCAGTTTAATTATGGCCCTTCTACTTTGGCTTGGGTTAAAATGGGTGGACAATCTTGATGACCCAAGGGGCAACCGCTGGTTATTGCTCATTTGTTTTGTTATTGGTCTAACCTTCGGGATACAGTTCATGGGCTTTTTGGCCATTCCGTCCATTGGGCTTTTATACTATTTTAAGACCTACAAAACCACTACCATAAAAAACTTTTTACTAGCCAATATTATAGTGGTGACATTATTAATGCTGGTTTACAAATTTTCACTGACCTATGTTCTAAAACTATTTGGCTGGAGTGAAGTCTTTTTTATAAACAGTATTGGATTGCCTTTCAACTCAGGAACCATTATTATGGGGCTACTTTTTATCGCAGCTTTTTATTTTGCATTGCGATACACCAGAAAAAATGGTTTTCATTCAGGTAACATCATTGTGTTATGCCTGATGTTTCTTTTGCTTGGTTTTTCATCTTGGTTGATGTTGCCCATCCGAGCGAACGCCAATACGGTGGTAAATGAAAATGACCCTTCCGATGCACGGTCTCTTCTGGCTTATTACAACAGGGAACAATATCCAGGCGTAGAAAGTCCTTTTTATGGCGCATATTTCTCTGACACTTTTGCGCCCGCCGGAGAAGATCAGGACGATCGTCCAAAATATGAGAAGGATGTAAAATTGGGCAAATACGTCATTGTCAATAATTACAAGAATGCCATCCAGGGGCCGCACGAAAAGCATGTCGGATTTCTTCCAAGGCTTTGGAGTGACCAACATGCCGAAAATTATATGCGCTATTTTGGGGTTCTGGAGTTTAAAATAAAATCAGAATATATCTCCAACAATGATCTTAGAGAGGCCGTTGCACAGTTCAAGGGCGCCTATGCCCAAGGCGAGTTGGATTCCGAACAGTACATTCGATTTTTGCGGGAATTTGGTGAATATATAGAGGTGGAGCCTCCAACTTTGGGCCAAAACCTAAAATACATGTTCGAATTCCAATTTGGATATATGTATATGCGCTATTTTATGTGGAATTTTGCCGGGCGCCAAAACGATATCCAAGGAAGGTATGATGAAAACGGACATTGGCTAAGCGGTATCGGATTCATAGATAGCCTGAGATTGGGAAGTCAAAAAAATCTGCCAAGCGATTGGGAAAACAATAAAGGTCGGAACACCTATTTCTTTTTACCACTGCTGTTAGGGATTATTGGTATAGTGTTCCAGGTTTCAAAAAACCCAAAACACTTTTGGGTACTCTTTGTCTTTTTTATGTTTACCGGATTGGCCATTCAATTCTATACCAACCCCTACATTTTCCAACCCAGGGAAAGGGATTATTCGTTAGTAGGCTCTTTCTACATCTTTTGTATATGGATTGGCATTGGGGTATATGGTCTTTTTGACGAATTCCGGAAATTTGTATCTCCCAAAATCGTCGCTCCAGCAATTACCGTCATTTGTCTTTTGGCAGTTCCGTTATTGATGGCTTTCCAAAACTGGGACGACCACGACCGTTCAGGTCGATATACGGCCAATTCAACCGCAAAGGCGTATTTGGATTCGTGCGAAGAAAATGCAGGGGCCATTTTATTCACTATTGGTGATAATGATACTTTTCCATTGTGGTATGTACAAGAAATCGAAGACTTTCGTACCGATGTTCGTGTGGTAAATACCAGTCTCTTTGCAACCGACTGGTACATTGACCAAATGAAGCGCAGGGCCTATGAAAGTGACCCTATCCCATCCCAATTGACACACGACAAATATCGATATGGCTCTCGTGACGCCGTTTACTATCAAGGTATAACCGACAACCGGTGGAGCATTAAAGATTTTGTGAATTGGATCGGAAGTGACAAACCTCAGACCAAATACCAATATCTTTTGGAAAAGCAGGGAGCAGACATTAGCCAAGTACCTGAAGGTACTTTGAACATTATTTACTACCCCACCAATAAAATTCGTGTTCCGGTCAACAAAAAGAACGTCTTGGAAAGTGGCTTGGTCAAAGAAAAAGATTCCGCTTTGATTGTGGATTACATTGATATTGACCTTCCAAAAAGTGCACTTCCGAAAAACAGGATTCTAATGTTGGATCTTATTGCCAATAACGATTGGAAAAGACCTATTTATTTTTCGGGTGGAAGTTTTGATAGTGCAGAATACATTTGGATGAAGGATTACCTGCAATTGGATGGGTTGATCTATAAATTGGTTCCTATCAAGACAGAAAACAAAAGCGCTTTCGAAATGGGTAGAATCGACACTGATTTGATGTATGATATTGTGAAAAATTGGGATTGGGGAAATTCTTCCAATGAGGATATTTACCACGACCCCCAAACACGTTCACAAGGTCTTTCATTCCGAAGTAATCTAGCGCGTTTGACGGAAACTCTGATTGCTGAAAACAAAATTGACAAGGCAAAAGATATAATTGATACCGCAATTACAAATATGCCTGTGGAAAAGTATGGTTTCTATGCCTTTGTAGAGCCTTTTGTTGATGGATACTACAAAGTAGGGGAAACCGAAAAGGCGAGGGAACTGTACGAAAAATTGAAAAAGGTCTATCAAGAACGCTTAGAGTACTACTCCCAAGTTCCGTTGGATGAGCAATATGATAAAATCGATGATATTCTGGCCGATATGCAGGCGTATCGAAGAAACATCGACATCCTCATAGAGAACCGGGATATGGATTTGGCGGAATCTGAAACGGTAATCTTTAATGAATATATCGACAAATTCTCACAGTTTGTTGGAGACGACGAAGATGCATTCGAAGAACCTGCCTTGCCAGACCCTGACATGCAAGATTCCATTCCCTTGGATACCATACCCGAAGTGTCTGATTCAATTGCAATTGAATAGTGCTATAATCTCTTCTAAAGTATGGCTCCCGTCAAACTGAACTTGTTTCAGTTTCACATAAACGTTGGTTTTTCGGCCATTGAGATTCTGAAATATGCTTTGACTTCGCTCAGCATCCATTCAGAATGACATATTTGCTACTTTTTAGAAAGCCTTATCCACTTCAGTGGACGGAAAGGATTTTAAAGTTCTTGAAACAAGTGTCAGGCTACACTCTAAATATATTCATTGAGGATACCAATAAGTGTATTGGCATCTTGCTCTCCGCTTTGTCGCCAGACCATCTCCCCTTTTTTATAAATCATCAAGGTAGGTAACCCTTTGATTCGGAGTGCTTGGGAAAGCTCTTTGTTTTTGTCAACATCGATTTTAATCACTTTTCCCTTGTCCCCAAGTGCCGCTGCAACATCGCGCAACACAGGGTGCATGGAAGTGGATTGATCGTTCCATTCTGCATAAAAGTCCAGCAACACTGGCACTTTTACATCAATAAGTTCACCAAATTTAGACATGTATACTTACTCGGTTTACCAACCAAAAGTAAGAAAATTTGTTAAAATTTTATCGATGTCCTATTTTCTAAGGAAAGTAAGGGCGTTAAATTTAGGTTAAACCCACTTATTGGCATCTAATATAGATGCCTTTGAATCAACTTGGTAATTACTTTATATCTCTTAGAACCACCTGTAAAGGAGTAAATTCCAGTATTACCGTTTTATATATCTCCAAATCAAAATTAAGAAACACAACGCCCCCTGTTCCATCTTTTCTATCATTGTATCCAATTGCCAATGATGAACTTTCTATATCCACATCAAATTCTCCAAATGAAACCAACTCACCGGTTGTTTCGAAAATTTTATTTTCCAGACGCAATAGAAAATCTACACCGCCAATAATTTCATCCAATTCCAAATCGTAGATTGCGGGAGCAAATATGTGACTAGCAGGTTGTGCCAACTCAACCTTAGTAACCATTTTATTGCCCAAAAATGTCGTAGTGAACAATTGCCCTTGAGCGTGACTCGTATAAAAACGGAAGTTCTTAGAATTCATCCTTTCAGAAAAAACATCGTTGGCGATATCATATATCTCATAAGTAAAATCTCTATGAAAGACATAGAATTTGTTTTCTTCCAGGGTGGAAGAAAATATTTCAGTACTCTCGTATTCCAAACTTTTTACTATTTCACCGGAGGTTAAATCAATCAAGACAAAAAAACGTGTTTTAGGAAAATCATCTCCGTATAAGTAAGACAGAGCTAAAAACTCACCATTCAATGCATAATTAAATTGACTCTGAAGATTATCTGGCTCATGAAACAATACCGTTTTGCATTCACTTGAATTCACATCAAATATGTCTATATGATATTCATATGCATTAGGTAAAATCTTTCTATATACATAAAATAAAAAATCAGTATTTCCAGATGTCAATAATATTTCATTTACCACATCAGGCTCAGGTATAAATTCGCAAAAATCACTATTGGAATACACCAGATTTGTCTCCAAATCCTTCATAAAAACCCTTGATTTTTCAAAATACCAAGAGAAAAAGAAAATCGACTCATCTTGAATTGTGCTATTTTCTATTTGCAGGTTGTCAATACCTAATTCATTTGTCAAATTAAATTCTACTATTTCCTCTGTATCTGAATTGATATTGGCTTGATATACATTTCCATTGGACTTATAAATCGCAGAAACATCAAAAACCGGATCTTTGGGTTCTTCTTCCTCAGGTTCCGGATTATCAGGTGGTGCTGGTTCTTCTGAGGCAGGAGGATTCCCGCTTGTTGGTTCAGGTGGTGAATCACTTTCTGAACTACAGTTTATAAAAACAATTAAAAATGTAGATAACAATAATGTTTTGCATCGCATAATGGGAAATCAGGTTGATTTGATAATTAAGAGGTCCAAAAATAGGAAAGTTTGCCTCACTTCCTTTCTTTATTGCCTGTAGTTCATAAATTATCGCCAAACAGCAAAAAGAAAAATTACTACCCATGAAATTATGAGATATTGATTAGGCTAAGCCCTTCTTTTTAAGTGTAATCACCGTGATTTCTGGCCAAATACCCACACGTCCAGGATAGCCAATAAATCCAAACCCCCGGTTCACATTGATAAACTGACCGAGTTCTTCATATACTCCGGCCCAATACTTGTATCGCCACTTAACAGGACTCCATTTTACCCATCCAGGAATTTCGACTCCAAATTGCATTCCGTGGGTATGACCGCTAAGTGTTAATTGGAAATGATAGTCGTCTTGAATAACCACATCTTCCCAATGGGAAGGATCATGACTCATCAAAATTTTAAAGTCATCCTTGGATATTCCTGCCTTTGCTTTTTCAAGGTCACCGGCTTTTTTAAATCCACCTCTGCCCCAATTCTCAACACCCAATAACGCAATTCGTTGGCCGTCTTTTTCCAAGTAACGATGGGTATCCAACAATAAATCAAAACCCATTTCCTTTTGCATGTTCTTTAAATCGACCAAATTTTGGGCTTTGGCCTCATCAGATGGCCACGAAGTATAATCCCCATAATCATGATTTCCCAAAACGGAAAACTTGCCATCTTTGGCCTCCAAAGTAGAAAACAAATCAGACCAAGGTTCCATCTCCGAAGATTTGTCGTTCACCATATCACCGGTAAAAAGAATAACATCGCTTTGCTGTTCATTGATTAAATCTATGCCATAGGCCACTTTTTTCCGATTGTCGAAACTACCGCTGTGCACATCGGAAATTTGCGTGATTTTATAGCCGTCAAAAGCATCTGGTAAATCGTCAAATTCCAGTTGATACTTTAGAACTTTATAGTTGTATTTGCCCTTGTACATACCATAGAGCAATGCTCCAAAAGGTAAAGCGGCTATTCCCAGGGCAATACCGCTTAAGAATTTCCTCCGGGAAGGGAAAAATTGAGTCTGTGCTTCGGAAAGTCCAGCAATCTTGTTGTACCCAAACACAAACAAGCGAACAATGTCTTCCAATAGTAAAAAGATACCAAACACCAATCCCAATAACAAAAAGGCAAAGAAAATACCACCTGCATTGGCTATCTGTCCGCGCACACCATCCCCAGGAGTATAATTGATTACCCTAATAATAAAGTTGGCCAAAGCTCCCAAAAACAAAATCCCATAAGCCAAATGCGTCCAGACATTTTTAAAAAGGGTTTTAAAGCCAAAAAAGCCATAAATGGCCGATACGATATAAATTATTGATATGATGGTCAAAAATCGAGTCATGCAAAATTTTTTGTAAAGATATTTCTTTAGTTCTGGAACTGAACTATTTAGCGATTATTTAACGCTACGTACAATTTGACGAACATTCTCCAACTTTGTTACAGCCACTTGATTTTCACTTAAATGGGATGTCGAATTCATTGGGATTTTGTCCGAAATATGCACTTCATTCCCAAATGATGTTCCTGAAAGATGAATGGCTTTCAATCCGGCTGCTTTAAATTTTTCGCAATTGGAAAGTCGTACTCCCCCACCTGCCATTACAACAATATTTTTTGAAACATCAAGCAAATCCCGAAGTAAGTCCAATCCTATTTCCGCCACGGGCTGTTGACCTGATGTCAAAATGCAATCAGCACCCAGCTGTTCCAGTTGGCGTAGGGCTTCTTTTGGATTTGGAACCCAATCAAATGCCCGATGAAAGGTGAATTTTAAGGGTTTTGACATCTCCATCAATTCCACTGTCCTATTTATGTCTAAACTACAATCATCCAACAACACCCCAGATACAATTCCATCAATCCCGATACGCTTGCAAAAATCAATATCTTTGAGCATAACCTCAAACTCCAAATCGGTATAAGTGAAATGACCACTACGTGGTCTGATCAGAACATGAACAGGTATATCCAATCGTTCTCGAACTATCTGAATCAGCCCATATGAAGGGGTAATCCCTCCTACCCCCAACTCACTACAAAGCTCAATACGGTCTGCTCCGGCCTCCTGGGCAACTAAGGCAGATTCCAACGAGTTGGCACAAACTTCTACAAGCATATTGCTATCTTTAGCAGGACTAAAAATAAACATCCAAATCATGCAAAGACGCAAATTTCTGAAAAAATCTGGGCTTAGCACGGCAGGACTCATGTCAGCTCCTGTTTTGGCTTCATGTAAGACCGAAAGCAAACCTGAAAACACTCCTACAATCACACAAACAACCAAACCGATTGCCATTTGTACCTGGAATTTTATGAATGCAACTGCCAAAGCTTGGGAAGTGCTCGATAAAGATGGAAGTGCTTTGGATGCTGTTGAACAAGGCGTTATGGTCGAAGAGGCCGATGTGACCAACGAAACTGTTGGCAAAGGTGGTCGTCCCGACCGTGATGGCAACGTGACCTTGGATGCCTGTATCATGGATAAAGAAGGGAATTGTGGTTCAGTGGTATACTTGCAAAATATTGAACATCCAGTTTCCGTGGCAAGAAAAGTGATGGAGGAGACACCTCATATCATCCTTGCGGGTAAGGGAGCTGAGCAATTTGCATATGAGCAAGGTTTTAAGAAAACAGATTTACTGACAGAAAGTACTCGAAAACAATACGAGGAATGGAAGAAAACCTCTAAATACGAAACCACCATTAATATAGAAAACCACGACACCATCGGAATGTTGGCCATCGACAAAAATGGAGATATTGCCGGAGCATGTACTACTAGCGGCATGGCTTACAAAGTCGCAGGACGTGTGGGTGATTCACCCATAATCGGAGCTGGGCTTTATGTAGATAACGAGGTTGGAGGAGCCACTGCGACCGGAGTAGGCGAAGAAGTTATTCGTACCGTAGGTAGTTTTTTGATTGTAGAATTGATGCGGCAAGGAAAAAGTCCCCAGGAAGCCTGTGAAGAAGGTGTAAAACGAATCATGAAAAAAAATGAAGGCCGTAAAGATTTCCAGATTGGATTTTTGGCCATTAACAAGCAAGGCGAAACCGGTGGCTATTGCGTACACCCTGGGTTCACTTATCGGGAATATTCGGAAAATGGACATGAGAATAAACAAGTGGAAAGTTTCTATCAGGATAAAGAATAAAGAGTCAAGAAGTCTTATATCTTAAGTCTCAAAGCGAAGCGGTCTTAATTCTAATTCCTTATCTCTTTTTTCTACTTTTCGAAAACACCCCTAAAGTCCCCTTAAGGGGACAATCCATTGAACCAAACTTTGTACTTTTAGCTTCATACTTCTAATTTTTGAACATGTCTGACCAAAAACGACTTTTTCTTCTTGATGCCTACGCTTTGATTTTCAGAGGATATTATGCCTTGATCAAGAATCCTCGAATCAATTCCAAAGGAATGGACACCTCAGCGATCATGGGATTCGTAAACTCCCTTTTTGACGTCATCAAACGTGAAAAACCGGATCATTTGGCGGTGTGTTTTGATAAAGGTGGGAGTGTGGAACGTACCGAGCTTTTTGAAGAATACAAAGCCAACCGTGATGAAACTCCAGATGCCATCAAAATTGCCGTACCCTACATCCAAGATATTTTAAAGGCCATGCAAATTCCGGTTGTGGAGCTGGCAGGGTATGAAGCAGACGACATTATAGGCACCTTGGCCAAGCAAGCTGAAAAAGAAGATTATAAAGTTTTTATGGTGACCCCCGATAAAGATTTTGGCCAATTGGTCTCCGAGAATATTTTTATGTACCGCCCTGCCAGAATGGGTAACGGTATCGAGATTTGGGGCATCCCTGAAGTACAAAAACGCTTTGGCGTGGAACGCCCTGAACAGGTAATTGATTATCTGGGGATGATGGGAGATGCAAGTGACAATATTCCCGGGCTTCCAGGAGTTGGCGATAAAACGGCCAAAAAATTCCTAGCCGATTTTGGAGATATGGAAGGGCTTTTGGCCAATACTGACCAGTTGAAGGGCAAGATGAAAGAGAAAGTGGAGCAAAACGCCGAGTTGGGTAGATTGTCAAGGAAATTGGCCGAAATTAAAATTGACTGCGATGTCACCTTCAAAGCGGACGACTATGAAATGTCCGAACCCGATGCTGCCAAAGTACAACAGATTTTTGAGGAGCTTGAATTTAGGCGTTTAAAGGAACAATTCATCAAAATCTTCTCAGAAGAGCCTACAGAATCAACGCCCAGTTCTGAAACTCCAAAAGCAGTTGAAAAACCACAAGCTGCTGGCAGTGGGCAATTCAGCCTATTTGGTGGAAGTCCGGCCGATGCTCCAGCCACCATTAAAGATGTCAATAGCAGAAATACCGTTTTAGATGTCTCTCATTTATACCAAAGCATTGTTTCTGGTTTAGGGTTGAAACTCTTTGTTGAAAAACTAATGAAACAGACTTCGGTTTGTTTCGATACTGAGACCACTTCCATAAATCCTTTGGAGGCAGAGTTAGTTGGCATCGCCTTTAGTTGGGAGGCAAAAAAAGGGTTTTACGTTCCTATCCCAGAAGAAAAAGAAGCAGTCAATGAAATTTTGGAACAGCTTCGTCCTTTCTTTGAATCAGAGGATATTGAAAAAATAGGTCAAAATTTGAAGTACGACATCAAGGTGATGAAAAATTACGGTATCGAGGTCAAAGGAAAACTCTTTGATACGATGCTGGCTCATTACCTCATCAATCCAGATATGCGCCACAATATGGATGTATTGGCCGAAACCTATTTGAACTATACCCCGGTTTCCATTACAGAACTCATTGGCAAAAAAGGAAAAAACCAACTGAGCATGCGCCAGGTTCCTTTGGAAAAACAAACGGAATATGCCTCCGAGGATGCCGACATCACCCTACAACTGGCACAACATTTTAGACCCGAGCTTGCCGAGGCGAAAACAGATGAGCTTTTTCAAAATATTGAAGTTCCCCTACTCCGCGTGCTCGCCGATATGGAAACCGAAGGCATTAATCTGGACAAAGACTTTTTAAACAATCTTTCCACCCAACTTGACGAGGATATCAAATCGTTGGAGCAAAAGATCTATGAGGCAGCTGGTCAGGAATTCAACATCGCTTCGCCGAAACAACTGGGAGAAATTTTATTTGACAAGCTAAAGCTTGTGGATAAACCTAAAAAAACCAAAACTGGCCAATATTCCACTGCGGAGGATGTACTTTCCTATTTGGCCAAAGACCATGAAATCATTCAAAATGTATTGGACTTCAGAGGGCTTAGCAAGCTAAAAAGCACTTATGTGGATGCGCTCCCAAATGAAGTGCAAGAACATAGCGGTAGAGTGCATACCGATTATATGCAAACCGTGGCAGCTACGGGTAGATTGAGCAGCAACAACCCAAATTTGCAGAACATTCCCATCCGTACGGAGCGTGGACGACAGGTACGCAAGGCCTTTATCCCGCGGGATGAGAATTATATCTTGCTAGCAGCGGATTATTCCCAAATTGAGCTTCGCATAATTGCTGCATTGAGTGAGGAGGATACCATGATTGAAGCCTTTAAAAATGGGGAGGATATTCACGCCTCTACAGCTTCCAAGGTTTTTAATGTTCCTATAGAACAAGTGACCCGGGAGCAAAGGGGAAATGCCAAGACCGTAAACTTCGGAATCATTTATGGGGTTTCAGCATTTGGACTGAGCAATCAAACCGATTTGAGTAGAAGTGAGGCCAAAGAACTCATTGAAACCTATTACAAAACCTACCCGAAATTGAGAAATTATATGGGAGAACAGGTCGATTTTGCCCGTGACAATGGTTATGTGCAAACAGTTTTGGGTCGAAGGCGATATTTAAAAGACATCAATGCAGGAAATCAAGTGGTGCGAGGTGCAGCTGAACGAAATGCGGTAAATGCACCTATTCAGGGAAGTGCGGCGGACATCATAAAAATAGCCATGATCAACATCCATAAAAAACTCACCGAAGGTGGATATAAGACCAAAATGCTGCTACAGGTACACGATGAATTGGTTTTTGATGCTTACAAACCTGAATTGGATGAAGTAAAAGCACTTATTAAATCTGAAATGGAGAATGCCTATACCCTTGCTGTTCCTTTAGATGTTGAAGTTGGAATTGGAGATAATTGGTTAGAGGCGCACTGATATGATATGTTTCATAAAAAAGTGGGTTCCTTAAATTGAAAAGGCACCGAATTCGGTGCCCTTCAACTATTGAACTTTGTTTTAGTTACCAGCCAAATGCCAGTTTTAATCTGGATTTTCTTTCTTTTTTAATCTTCTTCTTTACATCTCTTTCTCTTTCCCTAATACGGGCTTCCTTCTCAAAATGAGCAAACATCTCCATAGAAAAGGGATACGCCTGCCATAAAGTTGGATAATGAACTAACTTTTTCATAATGAAACATTTTTTAAGAATAAGCCGGCAAAATTCAAGTGAATTCTAAAGCAAGAAATGGTCTCTATTATCCAATATCTATGCTTTTTTACCCCCAATACGGGAATTTCTACTTAGCTAAGGCAAAATGCCATAGCCATATAGGTTGAATAAGTCAATCTTTATCAGTATAGTTCTCCCCTATTTGGTCCAACACCTTTAAAAAGATTTCAAATTCCTGGGTATCCAATCCTTCTATTGCTTGTTTGCGCAACTGGTTGGCATGGGGTTCAATTGAAGTAATCACCTCTCTTCCTTTAGCCGTCAATTCCAATTTAAAACGTTTCAAGTCCCCATCAAATCGGGTTTTGGTAATCCAGCCCTTTCGCTCCAGGCCCCCAATGACCCGGGATGTTGTGGCTCGGTTTCTAAAATTTGATTTAACGATATCGGACTGGGAAACATCTTCTCCCAATTGGTATATGCGATAAAGAATTACCCATTGTTCAATGGTGAGTTCAATCTCCAAATCCTTGAACCTTCTTAAATATGCATCCTGAACCTTCCTAAGCACCAAGTCCAGGTGCAGTCCAATTCCTGATATTTCATCAATTCTGTTGAGCATAAATTTTTATTCGTGTCATGCCGAGCCCGTCGAAGCATGGGTATCCAAAAATCACACTTCGACAAGCTCAGTGTGACAACGACAAACTTAAAAGAACAATTTTAACAATTATTTGCTCCAAACCTGTCAATTATCATTTCAAATTTACTATTTTTGTTGCATCAACAACAATATTTAACTTTACATTTAAAATATAGCACCTATGGAAACATCTACATTACCCAAATTGCATGATGCAGCCAAAGACTTTATGCCAATTAACGGCACCGATTATTTGGAACTCTATGTGAGCAATTCTAAACAGGCTGCGCATTTTTATAAAACTGCTTTCGGATTTCAATCCATGGCTTATGCTGGATTGGAAACCGGTTTAAAAGATAGGGAAAGCTATGTGGTAGTTCAAGACAAGATTCGCTTGGTTCTGACTTCTCCCCTAAAAAGCGGTACTGATATTGGCCGTCATATTGATCAACATGGTGATGGGGTAAAAGTAGTTGCCCTATGGGTAGACGATGCCACTTACGCCTATAATACCGCGATGGAAAAAGGGGCCAAATCATATATGGAGCCTCAAACTGAAGAAGATGAAACAGGAAAAGTAGTTCGCTCCGGAATCTACACCTACGGTGAAACCGTTCACATCTTTGTGGAGCGAAAAGATTACAATGGCATTTTCATGCCTGGATTCAAAAAATGGGAAACTCCCGATTACAACCCTGAGTCGGTTGGTCTAAAATATGTAGATCATATGGTGGGCAATGTCGGGTGGAACAAAATGAACCATTGGGTGGAGTTTTATGAAAACGTGATGGGCTTTGTGAATATCCTTTCCTTTGATGATGACGACATTTCAACAGAATATACCGCTTTAATGAGCAAGGTGATGAGTAATGGTAATGGGCGTATCAAATTTCCAATCAACGAACCGGCTGAAGGAAAGAAAAAATCCCAAGTGGAGGAATACTTGGATTTCTATGAAGGTGAAGGCGTGCAACATATTGCCGTGGCAACAGACGATATCATTTCTACGGTAAGACAATTGAAAAGCCGTGGAGTTGAATTCTTACGCGTTCCCGATACCTACTATGATGCCGTTACCGATCGTGTTGGAAAAATCGACGAAGACATTGCTCCTCTAAAGGAATTGGGCATATTGGTAGACCGGGACGATGAAGGGTATTTGCTTCAGATTTTCACCCGCCCAGTAGAGCCTAGACCAACAATGTTCTTTGAAATTATTCAAAGAAA
This sequence comes from Flagellimonas sp. 2504JD1-5, assembly GCF_053618295.1. Lineage (NCBI taxonomy): Bacteria > Pseudomonadati > Bacteroidota > Flavobacteriia > Flavobacteriales > Flavobacteriaceae > Flagellimonas > Flagellimonas sp. 2504JD1-5. The sequence goes on along the minus strand of NZ_JBSIOU010000001.1, from coordinate 1,438,322 downwards.
GGGCGCACAATCGTTCGGAAAAGGTAACTTTAAGGCGCTGTTCGAAGCCATTGAGCGCGAACAAGAAGTTCGAGGCACATTACATTAACAAGTTCAGCGTTAGGAGTTCAGGGTTAAAAACCATAGTTGCCCTAAACTCCTAACCCTAAACTCTAAACTTTTAACAATGCCCATCTATCATAAACTCGGAAAAATTCCGCAGAAAAGGCATACCCAGTTTACCAAACCCGATGGAGGACTATACTATGAACAATTGTTCGGCACTATTGGATTTGATGGTATGTCCTCATTGCTTTACCAAAACCATAGACCAACACAGGTAAAGGAAATTGGCAAGGCCATTGACGCAAGACCCAAAATTGCGGTAGAGAAAAATATCACCTCTAGAAAACTGATTGGGTTTGATATAGCTCCAAAAGATGATTTTTTGGAAGCGAGGGAACCTCTTTTAGTGAATAGTGATGTTCATATTGGGTTGGCAGCTCCTAAAAAATCATTGACATCTTATTTTTATAAAAATGCCGATGCCGATGAAATGTTGTTCATCCACAAAGGCTCGGGTACCTTACGGACATTTGTAGGTAATATTCCTTTTGAATATGGCGATTATTTGATTATCCCTCGTGGCATGATCTATCAAATTGAATTTGACACTGAGGACAACCGAATCCTGTATTCAGAATCCTTCCGCCCTATATATACACCAAAAAGATACAGAAACTGGTTTGGACAACTGTTGGAGCACTCTCCATTCTGCGAGCGCGACTATAAGCTTCCGCAAGATTTGGAAACCTACGATGAAAAAGGTGACTTTTTAATCAAAGTGAAGAAACAAGGAATGCTACATAGCTTAGTCTACGCAACACATCCGTTTGACGTTGTGGGTTGGGATGGCTATAATTTCCCTTACGGATTTTCCATCCATAATTTTGAACCCATCACCGGTCGTGTGCACCAACCGCCACCTGTGCATCAGACTTTTGAGACGGATGCTTTTGTCATCTGCTCCTTCTGTCCAAGGTTGTACGATTATCATCCAAAGGCCATTCCTGCACCATACAATCATTCCAATATTGATTCAGATGAAGTCCTGTATTATGTGGATGGAGATTTTATGAGCAGAACCAATATCGACCAAGGTCATATTTCGCTGCACCCAGCTGGAATTCCACACGGACCCCACCCTGGCACTTACGAAGCCAGCATTGGCAAAAAAGAAACTTTGGAACTGGCAGTGATGATAGATACATTCAAACCACTGCAGGTAACTGAAAATGCCTTGAAGATTGATGATGGTAGTTACTACAAATCTTGGGTGGAATAAAATCGAAGCACAATGTCACCTCGAGCGCAGTCGAGAGGTCTTAAACAGTTCTGGACTGCGCTCGAACTGACAATCTCATATCTAGACAAATAATGATCATAAACATACCTGAAAATTCAGATTTTTCAATCCACAATATTCCCTTTGGGATTTTCTCCACATCCGACCGAAGCCCTAGAGCTGGAGTTGCCATTGGAGAACATATTTTAGATTTGGTCGCTGTGGCCGAATTGGATGTGTTCGATTTCAATACAGCTGTCCTTGAAAAAGAAGTCCTTAACGATTTCATTTCTTTGGGAAAGGAGATCACCAACAAGGTAAGAAAAGACATTCAGCATTGGCTTCAAGATAATGATTCAGTTTTGGCTGGAAAGCCAGAGCTTTTTGTCCTTCAGTCCGAAGCCAAAATGCATATGCCGGTTTATATTGGCGACTATACCGATTTTTACTCCAGTATAGAACATGCCACCAATGTCGGCAAGATGTTCCGTGACCCGGCCAATGCCCTCTTGCCCAACTGGAAACACATTCCGGTAGGGTATCACGGTAGGGCCAGTTCAATTATCGCCAGCGGAGAACCCATTCACAGACCAAAAGGACAAACCATTCCCAATAACTCAGATCAGCCTGTTTTTGGCCCTTCACAACGGTTGGATTTTGAGCTTGAAATGGGATTTATCACCGGAAAAAGCACCAATTTAGGCGAATCCATTTCCACCAATGAAGCGGAAGATTACATTTTCGGCATGGTATTGCTCAACGACTGGTCCGCACGAGACATCCAAAAATGGGAATATGTGCCCTTGGGACCATTCTTGGCCAAAAATTTTGCGTCACATATCTCTCCATGGATTGTAACCTTGGAAGCATTAGATCAATTCCGAGTTTCCGGTCCAGAACAAAATCCACAAGTGCTTCCTTATTTAGAATTTAATGGAGAAAAAAATTACGATATCAAGCTTGAGGTAGGTATAACTCCGGAAGGTAGTGAGGAAGCGGTGGTATGCCATTCCAATTTCAAATATATGTACTGGAACATGGCCCAGCAGTTGGCCCACCATAGTGTAAACGGTTGCAATATTAATATTGGTGATCTTTATGGTTCGGGAACCATTTCAGGCAAGGACGAAAATTCATACGGTTCTATGCTCGAATTAGCTTGGATGGGCACAAAGCCCCTTAAAATGAAAGATGGCTCGGAGCGTAAGTTTATTCAAGATGGAGATACTGTAATTATGAGAGGTTTTGCCGAAAAGGATGGAAAACGAGTTGGTTTTGGTGAAGTTGCCGCCAAGGTGCTTCCAGCAAAATAAATAGCTTCCTCCCCCGGGGAGAGGATTGAGGTGAGGGGTTACCCATTTCTCTCATTCTAACCTTCTTCCGTGGGGAGAAGGAATAAATTAATAAGTAATTGACCTAACATATGACGAAGACCATCAACCCTTCCGAAATTCCACAACCTGATTTGCATGCCTATCTGCTTTCGGCGGTGGCGCCGCGGCCCATTTGTTTTGCAAGTACTATTGATGCAGAGGGCAATGTAAATCTGAGTCCCTTCAGTTTTTTTAATGTGTTCAGTTCCAATCCGCCCGTCATGATTTTTTCTCCGGCGCGAAGCGGAAGGGATAATTCGCTTAAACATTCACATCAAAATGTAAAGGAAGTGCCAGAGGTGGTCATCAATATTGTGGATTTCCCTTTGGTTGAGCAAATGTCACTTTCGAGCACCGCCTATGAAAAAGGGATTAACGAGTTTGCTAAATCCGGATTAACGGAGGTGCCTAGTGAAAAGGTTCGACCTCCGCGCGTGGCAGAAGCGCCGGTTTCCTTTGAATGTTCGGTTACAGAAATTATTGAACTGGCGGATACCCCAGGAGCGGGGAATTTAATTTTCGCCAAAGTTGAGCTTATCCACATCAATGCTGAGTTTTTGGACGAAGAAGGAAAACTGGACCCTCTAAAATTGGATTTGGTGGGCAGAATGGGTGGTAGCTGGTATACCCGAGCAAGTGGAGATTCGCTTTTCGAGATTCCAAAACCCATCCGAACTAAAGGTATTGGCGTAGATCAGCTACCTGAAGGAATTCGAAATAGCACCATCCTGACCGGAAATAACCTGGGCCGACTGGGAAATATGGAACAGCTCCCTAACAATGGTGAAGTAGAAGCTATTGCAAACGATGATGAAATTAGGATGCTAATCAAAAAACTCAATGGCAATCCCGAGAAACTAAAAAGAGAACTACATTGGGTAGCGCAACAGGTTTTAAATGAAAACGACACCAAAAAAGCGCTATCCATATTAATATATGCCGAACAATTAAGTTAATGAGCAAGGAAATCGAATCTATTTTCAAATCTTATTTACAGCCTAAAAAAGCTTACGAAGGTGGCAAGGGCATCCCATCTGATAGTGGACAGAAAATCTACAAACTTTCTTCCAACGAAAATCCGTTGGGGCAATCCCCACTGGCTACGGAAGCTTTGATTGCCGCCGCCAAGAATGTCCATATTTATCCCGACCAAACCGATATTCGCTTGCGAAAAGCCCTAGTTGCGGATTTCAAAGGTGAACTCTCCGTTGACCAATTCATCTGCGGCAATAGCGGTTCGGAAATTATTGATATGATTCTCCGTGCCTTTATCAATGAAGGTGACGAGGTCATTTTTTCCAATCCATGTTTTTTGCCCTACTCCGTTTTTTCAAGATGGTACGGAGGCAAGCAAATTGATGTTCCCTTAAGGGAACCCGATTATTCTTTGGATGTTGAAGGAATCTTGGGAGCCGTATCGGACAAAACAAAGGTTGTCTTTTTGACCAGCCCGAACAATCCAACCGGAACCTATATTCCAAAAGCTGTTCTGGATGATTTCTTGGCTCGAATCCCAAGTAACATTGTTGTCGTTCTAGATGAGGTTTACCGTCATTTTGCCGATGCAGAGGATTATGTTTCGGGTCTATCTTATGTAAAAGACGATCATAACATCATTGCAATCAATAGTTTTTCCAAAACCTACGGTTTGGCAGGACAACGGATTGGCTACTGTTATACCACATTGACAATTGCCCAGTATCTTAGGCAAATACACAAACCTTTTTTATTGCCACACACCTCTACGGAAGCGGCGATTGGAGCCTTGAACGATGTCTCATTTATTCAGGATACCGTCAAAACCGTGTTGGAGGGACGGGAATTTCTATCCAAAGCATTTGATAGACTCAGCATAAAATACTGGCCTACACAGGCCAACTTCTTTTTGGTTGACCCACCATTGCCGGAATTTGAGTTCACCGACTTCTTAATGAAACAAGGTATTATGGTGAGACCCGTATCCCAATTTGGAGCACCCGGAAAAGTGCGTATTACCATTGGAGACCAAGAAGCTAATGATGCTTTAGTGAGGGCACTTGAAAAACTTCCATAAGCTCTTACCATTTTATAGCACAAATCGGTAAGTTGCCTTTAACAGGAAGATATTCTGGGGTTTTTGCCCAAATATATTGTCTCCTAAACTAGATAATAACCCATCCGTTGGATCTCCATTTTGTGAAACATCTTGGGACCAAACCAGAAAGATTTCGGACCCGGGAATGTATTCCCAACGAATTACCAAATTGGAGCGAAACTGTACAAATGAGAAATCGGGGTTATCAAAACTAAAGTCTTCTACACCGTTTAAATCTTCATCTATGGAGTAAGTGTCATCGGCAAAAGCAACCTGGTTGCCCCCATAAAGTTGAATCCTATCGTCAAACCTTTTTGCTATCGGGTTTACAATGTGTTTAAAATTGGAATATCGGCCTCTTGAAATAAAGGGTTGGCCCCAATATTGAATGGTCAAGTTGGGATTAATGGTATAATTCAATCGAAAAGACATACTCAAAGTTCGTTGTTGAATCTGCCCATTAAGGTATCGTGGTGACCCATTAACATCATCAAAATTATTAATGAACTGCAGCTTATCGTTATTAGTACTTAAGGATGGAAAAGCAGAAACGCGCAAGGCGTTTATAGGCTGATAGGTTACTCCAGCTTCCACATAGTAGAATCGGTATGAATTGTCAAAAGCTTTGTTGCCTCTTTGAAACATACTAAAACGCAACTTCTTTCTTCGGTCTGTACTAACACTGTTCCACAGATTGATTCCAGAAGATTGTCTCAACCTTGGACCTCCCCTTAGCGCAAAATTGGAATATTGTATCGGGGAAACGGTTGCTCCCAAATTGGAAAACCAGTTTTTTTTCCAGTTTTGCCAACTATTGGTGTTAAACCTAAGCACATTGTGGTTGCCGTTGAAGTCCCAAGCACTCCAGTGATTGTAATTGATTCCTACTCTTCTAAAGGTACTATCTGGTTTCAAGGTTTGATAACCAATCCATGTATAGTGTCTAATGTCATCAGCCTGTCGCTGAAAACCAATATCGTTCAATTCCAGCTCAGGAGAACGCCATGTTGCACCTGATTCAAACTTCCAATGTCCATTACCTACTTTTCCGATTTGAACGTTTCCTCCACTACCGGCCAACGAAGTTCTAGTAGAATCCAATGCTACGTGATCAGCACCAACACGTTGAAAAAGGTGAGTTATGGACTCTTGCGTATTTTTTATGGCTTCTTCGCTCCCACTTACATGGCTGAAAGTAATGTTGCCGCCAACATACCAGTCGCGTTCGTTCCATTGGTGTTTAAAATCCACTCCTCCGGTAAAAGCGGATTTATGTAGAAAATCCAATTCTTGGGTCAAATTATCACGATTTGTAGCAGTGAAGATTCCTCCGATATAGGAATTTCGATTATTGAAATCTTTTTGAAGCCTCCCTACAAAGTAATTGGTCAAAGGCTCTACTACTTCTCTCCGCTCATCACCAATCTCATTTCGTATAAGTGCGTATTTTTTTGCCGTAACACTTTCCAAAACTCCTATTGCCCAACCATCTTTTGTTTTACCGCTAAACTTTGCTGCACCAATAATGGGTGTATTGTCCGGTTGATCCACAAATTCACCATCGATGGTGTTGGGTGAGCCTTGCGGACTTCTTCCAATCCGTCGGGAATAGAATATATTGTCAAAACCAAAAGTATCTCCTGCCTCTGAGCGTGACACCCTAAAGTCGAAAATGTTTTTGTTCTCCACAAAAAATGGGCGTTGTTCCCTAAAAAATATCTGAAACCCGTCCAAAGCAATGGCAGAGGGGTCCGCTTCCACTTGTCCGAAATCTGGATTTACTGTCAAGTCCAAAGTCAAGTCATTGGTGACCCCAATTTTAGCATCAAGTCCCACCGTAATATCATTTTCATTGCCATCCCTAAAGGGATTTCCATCTTCAGCTTCATAGGTTTCGGCACTTGTAACCGTATATGGCTGTATCTCCAACTGGTTTTGGGGCTCTATGTTTTTCAGTCCGTGCAATTCCCCAAATTCACTGACCCAACCCGGTGTATCAATTGGTTTTCGCTGCCAGAGCGATCGTTCCTCGGCCCTAAAAAATCTCCGTGTTGATTGCAATCCCCAAACTTGTTCATCTTCCTTTCCAAATTTCAGTTGGCTTAAAGGAATGCGCAATTCTGCCGTCCAGCCCTCTTCATCAATATTGGTTTTGGTATACCATATCGGATTCCAGCTTTCGTCCCAATTGTTTCCATTGTTGGAAACAAACTCATCTCCTTTTACCCCGGCCGCTGTTACACTGAAGGAAAAGGAGGTTCTCTTATCATGGTAGCTATCAATATTGAATTCAATCCAATCGCCTTCAAAACCATCTCTTCTGGACAACCTTTTAACGATTTTATCTGGTTCAGAATCATAACATCGTACTCCTATATATAGGTTCTTGCTATCGTAAACAATTTTGAACTTGGTCTGATGGCTTGGCGGTGTGTTCTCGTCAGGTTGAAATTCGATATAATCCCCGGCCCACTCCACCAAACCCCATGCCTCATCACTTAAAAGCCCATCGACCACTGGAGCTGGTGCCTGATCTATTGATTTGGTCACATAAATCTTTTTGCGCACGACCTCTTTAGAATCTTGTGCTTTTATAGTAATATTTATAAAGAAAATAAGCGTGAAGAAAATGATTAGGTTTTTCACTTTACTCGTTTTTTGATTTGATTAGCCACATTAAAGACCAGCAAAATTCCAAACCGTTACACTCTCTACGGATTTTCACTCGTTTTTAACAGTTCCTCTTCCAAAAACCATTCTGAAATTTTAACTTGCGCCGCTGAATGGAAAAAGTAAAAAAATTCCAAATCAACCATTTGTAATTCAATCTAATAATTGTACATTTGCAGCCCGTTTAGCGGGATAGGTTTTTAAATCAATAATATTCTAGAAGTGGACACATTAAGTTATAAGACTATTTCTGCCAATAAATCAACCGTTGATAAGCAATGGTTGTTGGTTGACGCCGAAGGACAGACGCTAGGAAGATTGGCATCAAAAGTAGCCAAGTTGCTTAGAGGAAAACATAAGCCCAATTTTACTCCCCATGTTGATTGTGGCGATAATATTATCGTTATCAATGCGGAGAAAATCAATCTGTCTGGCAACAAATGGGATGATAAGGAGTATCAAAGGTACACTGGTTATCCAGGCGGACAACGCTCCACTTCTGCTAAAGAATTGTTGGAAAAGCACCCAGAGCGAATTATAGAGAAATCCGTTAAGGGAATGCTTCCAAAAAACAAATTGGGAGCCGATTTGTTCAGAAACTTAAAGGTTTATGCCGGTTCTGAGCACGGTCAAGAAGCACAAAAACCAAAAGCAATAAACTTAAACGACTACAAATAATGGAAGTGGTTCATAAGATTGGTAGAAGAAAAACTGCTGTAGCAAGAGTATACCTTTCCGAAGGAAAAGGGAACATTACCATAAACAAAAGAGATTTAAAAGATTACTTCACAACTGCCACCTTACAGTATAAGGTAAAGCAGCCTTTTGCATTGACCAACACGGAAGATACGTATGACGTTAAGGTCAATGTTTATGGAGGAGGAATCACTGGTCAGGCCGAAGCTGTTCGTTTGGCATTGTCTAGAGCAATGTGCGAAATAGATGAAGAGAACAGAACGGTTCTTAAGCCAGAAGGGTTGTTAACTAGAGACCCAAGAATGGTGGAAAGAAAGAAATTCGGTCAAAAGAAAGCCCGTAAGAAATTCCAGTTCTCTAAACGTTAATATTATATCGGATTTATTTTCGGTATCTATTATAAAACATCCTAGACTGGTTTTAGGATAAAGTTCATTGAAAACCCTGAAAAAATTTCAGGGTTATATTTTTAACCAAGTTGTCGTTGTTCCAAAGAGCAAAAAATCGGCTTTTTGGAATTTAGTTTAGCATCTAAATGGGTAGGGCGCGCAAATTTTGCAACCACCGATCCATTGCTACTACAACGGAACGTAAACTAATTACAAAAAAATGGCAAGTAAAATTGAAGTCAAAGACTTATTGGAAGCAGGTGTACATTTTGGACACCTAACAAGAAAGTGGAACCCGAACATGTCTCCTTATATCTACATGGAGCGTAACGGAATCCACGTAATCAATCTCTACAAGACTGTAGCAAAAATCGAAGAAGCCAACGAGGCGCTTAAAAAGATTGCTGCATCCGGAAGAAAAATTCTTTTCGTAGCCACAAAAAAACAAGCAAAGGATATTGTTGCTGAAAAAGTATCCAATGTGAACATGCCCTACATCACTGAAAGATGGCCAGGTGGTATGTTGACCAACTTTGTAACCATTCGTAAAGCGGTTAAGAAAATGGCTGCTATCGATCGCATGAAGAAAGATGGTACATTCAACACCCTTTCTAAAAAGGAAAGACTGCAAGTTGACCGTTTGCGTGCGAAATTGGAGAAGAACTTGGGTTCTATAGCTGATATGACTCGTTTACCAGGAGCAATTTTTATCGTGGATACTATGCGTGAGCACATCGCGGTAAAAGAAGCCCAAAAATTGAACATTCCAATTTTTGCGATGGTAGATACCAACTCCGACCCAAGACCAATCGATTATGTGATTCCCGCAAATGATGATGCCGGAAAATCGATTGAGGCGATTATGACAGAAGTCACCAAAGCGGTAGCTGAAGGTTTGGCTGAACGCAAAAGTGAAAAGCAAGAAGAAAAAGGCGCAGAAGCCAAAGAAGCTCCAAAAAAGGAAGCTCCTGCTAAAGAAGCAGCTGCTCCCGCTAAAGCTGAAACAGCTCCTGTAGCTGAAAAGCCTGCTAAGGAGGAAAAATCAGAAGCTGCCCCTAAAAAAGAGGAAGCACCAGCTGAAGAAAAGAAAGAAACCAAAGCCAAAAAGGCTGAAACCGGTAAAGCTGATGATCTAACAAAGATTGAAGGAGCTGGACCAAAAGCAGCCGAAGCATTGGTAAATAGCGGTATTGACACTTTTGCAAAATTGGCAAAAGCTGATCCCGAAAAAATCAAAGAGATTTTGACCGAAGCTAGTTCAAGAATGGCTCATTTAGATCCTACCTCATGGCCAAAGCAAGCCCAAATGGCTGCCGATGGTAAATGGGATGAACTAAAAGAATGGCAAGACAACGCCAAAGGTGGTGTTGAATAACCAAAACTGATTTAACATAAACAAAACACCCATAAGTGTTTTCCTTAAAATAATTTTAAAAAGAGAAAAAATGGCTAAGATTACCGCCGCAGAAGTAAATAAATTAAGAAAGGCCACCGGAGCCGGCATGATGGATTGCAAAAATGCTTTGGTAGAAGCAGATGGTGATTTTGACAAAGCAATAGAAATCCTTAGAAAAAAAGGACAGAAAGTAGCTGCAAAAAGAGCAGATAGAGATTCCTCTGAAGGTGCTGCTATCGCAAAGGTAAACGCTGATAATTCTGCTGGGGTTATTATCTCGTTGAATTGCGAAACAGACTTTGTAGCGAAAAACGAGAGCTTTGTTACTCTTGCGAACGATTTGGCCGACCTTGCCCTAAGTTTCGACAATAAGGATGCTTTCCTAGATGCTTCATTCAATGGAATGACAGTTGCGGAAAAACTTACCGAGCAAACAGGTGTAATTGGTGAGAAAATTGAAATCGGTGGATTTGAAAAATTGAATGCCCCTTTCGTAGGTTCTTATATACACGCTGGGAACAAAATTGCCACTTTGGTTGGTTTATCAGCTGCTGTTGATGGAGCTGCCGCTGCCGCCAAAGATGTTGCTATGCAAGCTGCCGCAATGAATCCTGTTGCTTTGAATGAAGAAGGTGTTGATCAATCGGTTATCGACAAAGAAATTGAGATTGCCAAAGATCAATTGCGTCAAGAAGGTAAGCCAGAAGCAATGTTGGATAATATTGCCAAAGGAAAATTGAAGCGTTTCTTTAAAGACAACACTTTGGTTAACCAAGCTTTCATCAAAGACAGCAAGCAAAGTGTCGCTCAATACGTAAAATCTGTAGACTCCAGTTTGGAGGTTACCGGATTTTCCAGAGTTGCTTTAGGGTAACCATAAGTATATCAAAACTTTAAAAAAACCATCCTATATAGGATGGTTTTTTTTGTTCATATATTCTTCAAAATCATCTTGAATTCAGACAATCAGTCGTAAATAATTTTGATTATTTTTGTCCGGACTTCAACATATCTCAATGCAATACAAAAGAATTTTACTAAAATTAAGTGGAGAAGCCTTAATGGGCGAACAGCAATATGGCATTGACGCCAATCGCCTATCTGAATATGCGGAGGATATCAAGGCCGTTATCAATAAAGGCGTTGAAGTCGCTATTGTAATAGGCGGGGGAAACATTTTCAGAGGATTGTCAGGGGCCGGACAGGGAATGGATCGGGTGCAAGGAGATCATATGGGGATGCTGGCCACAGTAATTAATGGCCTGGCATTGCAAAGTGCATTGGAACTGAAAGGTGTGGAAACCAGATTGCAATCTGCAATTAAAATCAATGAAGTTGCCGAACCCTTCATTAGAAGAAGAGCCATTAGACATTTAGAAAAAGGAAGGGTCGTGATTTTTGGTGGAGGAACCGGAAACCCTTATTTCACTACCGATTCTGCCGCAGTGCTCCGAGCCATTGAAGTAAAGGCCGATGTTATCCTAAAAGGAACGCGGGTTGACGGCATATACACATCGGACCCAGAAAAGGACAAGACAGCCACCAAATTTGACACTATTTCCTTTAATGATGTGCTTTCAAAAGGGCTTAAAGTAATGGACACAACTGCTTTCACCCTAAGCCAGGAAAACGAACTTCCCATTGTTGTTTTTGACATGAACACCAGGGGAAACCTTATGAAAATAGTTTCAGGAGAGAATATAGGAACCGTGGTCAATGTTTAAATTGGCATATAGTTTGATTGCAGCAAATTAAAGTTTTAAAATATGGAAGAAGAAGTAACCTTTGTACTAGATAGCGCCAAAGAGAGTATGGATGGTAGTATTTCCCATTTGGAAAAGGCTTTGGTAAAAATTAGGGCTGGTAAAGCAAGCCCGGTAATGTTATCCACTGTAATGGTAGAATATTATGGCTCCCAGACCCCGCTTTCACAAGTTTCCAATATTAATACACCAGATGCCCGAACCATTTCCGTGCAGCCATGGGAAAAAAGTCTTCTGTCAGAAATAGAAACGGCAATAATGAATTCCAATTTGGGCTTTAACCCAATGAACAATGGGGAAATGGTCATCATCAATGTTCCACCGCTTACGGAAGAACGACGGGTTCAGTTGGTAAAACAAGCTAAATCTGAGGCCGAAGATGCCAAAGTAAGTATTAGAAGTGCCCGACAGGAAGCCAACAAAGAGCTTAAATCCCTGGACATTTCCGAAGATAGACTAAAGAATGCGGAAGTTGATGTTCAAGATCTCACCGATACCTACAGCAAAAAAGTAGATGCGATTTTGGGAATCAAGGAAGCCGAAATAATGAAGGTATAATCTTACGGTAGATCAACCTGCATTCCCTAGGAACACAACCGATCATTTTCTACCTTTGCGCCCAATAAAACCCGTATGGTAGCTAAGCTAACTAAAGGATTTTGGCCAAAGGTCGCTCGCGTAATTTTAAGAAACAGAATTCTTATTCTGCTTTGCGTAGCTGCGGTTACGGTTTTTTTAGGCCTGCAATGGAAACATATGCGATTTTCCAATACTGAGGCCAATATACTTCCCGATGATCATCCTGCCACAATCCAATACAATACCTTCAAAAATATTTTTGGCGAAGAAGGCAATGCAATAGTCCTTGGAGTTCGCGATTCCTCCTTGTTCACTCCAAGCAAATTTAACCGTTGGAACAAACTGAGCAAACAGTTGGAGGCTTATCCCGAAATTGACTTCGTTGTATCTACTGACAACCTAAAAGTTTTGCTAAAAGACAATGAGCAGCAGGCTTTTATTATGGAGCCACTCATAAAAGAAGCTCCAAAAACTAAAAGTGCGGTGGATCAAATCAAAGATCATCTTTTCAATGAACTTCCATTTTATGATAATCTTATCTACAATGCAGAAAGCGGAACCATCCAGACAATTGCTTATTTAGATAAGGACATCATGAACACCACGGTTCGAAATGAGTTTATTTTGAATGACCTAGCCGATTTGGTCGAGAACTTCGAAGAAGAGACCAATCTTGATGTTCATGTTTCCGGAATGCCCTACATAAGAACATGGAACGCCAAGGCTATAGTTGATGAAATCGGATTGTTTGTTGGTGCGGCCCTTCTAGTAACTTCAATTATTTTCTTTTTCTTTTTCAGGAGTTTCCGCGCCACTTTGATCTCTATGTGCGTAGTAATTATTGGCGTGATGTGGGCCTTGGGATTTTTAGGTTTGTTTCAATTTGAGATTACTATCCTTACAGCATTGATTCCTCCCTTGATCATTGTTATTGGAATCCCTAACTGTGTTTTTTTGATAAACAAATATCAGCAAGAGGTTAAAAAACACGGAAATCAAGCACTTTCGCTGCAGCGGGTCATTTCAAAAATTGGAAATGCCACCTTGATGACCAACATTACCACAGCATCAGGATTCGCCACATTCATAATTCTGGATAGTGACCTTTTGCGAGAATTTGGTATAGTAGCCTCGGTCAACATCTTGTTCATTTTCATATTATCCTTATTAATAATCCCCATCCTCTATAGTTTTATGCCGCTCCCCAAAACGAAGCATTTAAAGCATCTAAACAAAAAATGGATCGACCTGTTTGTCAATTGGATGGAGCGCATGGTCAGGCATCATCGAATCGGAGTTTACATTACCACCGTTGTAGTCCTGATCCTTAGCATTATTGGGATTTATCAAATCGAAATCACCGGTAGTCGCATCGAAGACCTGCCAAAAGACACCCATTATTTTAAGGACATCCGCTTTTTTGAAGAGGAATTTGATGGCATAATGCCCATGGAAATCGTGGTCGATACAAAACGAAAAAATGGAGCCTCAAAACCTGCAACCTTAAAGCGAATGGACCGGTTGGGTGAAGTAATTGAAGAAATTCCAGAACTCTCGAAACCTGTTTCATTAGTGAATTTGGTCAAATATTCCAAGCAAGCATTTTACAACGGAATTCCCAAATATTATCAACTGCCCACTTCCCAAGAGAACACCTTTATCATGGATGTTGCCCGCAAATCGGAAAATGATGGTAATCTTTTGGAAAGCTTTGTCGACAGTACCGGTCAAACCGCTCGGGTAACTACATTTATGAGAGATGTAAAAATTGACCGAATGGAAGAAATTGAAGAAGACATTCAGCAAGCCATCACCAAAATCTTCCCCTCTGAAAGGTTCAATGTATTTATGACCGGAAAAGCATTGCTTTTCTTAAAAGGAACCAAGTATTTGGTAAAAAACCTTTTGCTTTCACTTGCACTGGCCATTGGTTTGATCTCTCTATTTATGGCCTACTTGTTTCGTTCATTCCGAATGATTGTTATTTCTCTTATACCAAACCTTTTACCTTTGGTAATCACAGCTGGACTCATGGGATATTTGGGTGTTCCCATAAAACCTTCCACCATTTTGGTATTTAGTATCGCCTTTGGCATCTCGGTTGATGACACCATTCATTTTTTGGCAAAATACCGTCAAGAACTGGCCACACACAAATGGCACATAAAAAGGTCCGTTTATGCTGCACTTCGAGAAACGGGAGTAAGTATGTTTTATACTTCCATTGTGCTTTTCTTCGGGTTCTCGGTTTTTATCATTTCAAGTTTTGGGGGTACCAAAGCCTTGGGAGGATTAGTCTCGGCAACGCTACTTTTTGCCATGCTTGCAAACCTAATTCTGTTACCATCACTATTGCTTTCGTTGGAAAGAAATATAGCCAACAAACAAGTGCTCAAAAAGCCACAGATCAATATTTTACCAAAAGAAGAAGTAGGCACCAAGGATAAATAGCTTCTTTACCCACTAAATATACCTTCGGAATGCCTTGATTTTTTATCAAAAAGCTATCTTTACCGCTTAATTTTAGGACAAATTAAAATGAACTCTTATTCCATAAACGAACTGCTCAAAAAGCAACCTGTAGGAGAAAATGTAGAAGTGAACGGATGGGTAAAAACCTTCCGTAGCAACCGTTTTATCGCATTGAACGATGGTTCCACCATTCATAATTTACAATGCGTGGTTGACTTTGAGAATTTTGATGAGAGTTTGCTTAAGCAAGTATCCACTGGAGCTGCCTTAAAAGTTAAGGGAGCACTGGTAGAAAGTCAAGGACGAGGACAGAGCGTTGAAATTCAAGCTACCGACATTTTTGTTCACGGTACGGCGGATCCAGAAACTTATCCTATTCAACCCAAAAAGCATTCGTTGGAGTTTTTGAGGGAAAAAGCACATTTACGGGTTCGTACCAATACGTTTTCGGCGGTGATGCGGGTTCGTTCCGCTTTGTCATTTGCTATCCATAGCTATTTTCAGCAAAATGGGTTCTACTACATGCATGCTCCCATTGTTACGGGATCGGATGCGGAAGGAGCAGGTGAAATGTTTCGCGTAAGTACCTTAGACCCCAAGAACCTACCATTAAATGACAATGGCAATGTGGATTACACCCAAGATTTCTTTGGAAAGGAGACCAACCTTACAGTTTCCGGGCAATTAGAGGCTGAAACCTATGCCATGGGCCTAGGTAAAGTATACACCTTTGGACCAACTTTTAGGGCCGAAAACTCAAATACCTCGAGGCACTTGGCTGAATTTTGGATGATAGAACCAGAAGTTGCCTTTAATGACCTGGATGCCAATATGGATTTGGCCGAAGACTTTATCAAATCCATTATTGGTTATGTGCTTGAAAACTGTCAAGA
This sequence comes from Flagellimonas sp. 2504JD1-5, assembly GCF_053618295.1. Taxonomy (NCBI): domain Bacteria; kingdom Pseudomonadati; phylum Bacteroidota; class Flavobacteriia; order Flavobacteriales; family Flavobacteriaceae; genus Flagellimonas; species Flagellimonas sp. 2504JD1-5. The sequence continues at coordinate 1,422,693 of NZ_JBSIOU010000001.1, read as the reverse complement.
TGACCTGGACTTTTTGGAAAAACGTCTTTTGGATGAGGAAAAATCGAAGCCTCAAAATGAGCGTTCGGAGATGGCCCTTATTGAAAAGTTGAAGTTTGTGGTCGACAACAACTTTAAACGCGTCACTTACACAGAGGCTATTGATATTTTAAAGAACAGTAAGCCCAATAAGAAGAAAAAATTCCAATTCCCGATCAATGACTGGGGCGCAGATTTGCAGAGTGAACATGAGAGATTTTTAGTGGAAAAACATTTTAAATGCCCTGTTATCCTTTTTGATTATCCAGCTAACATAAAAGCATTTTATATGCGATTAAATGAAGATGGAAAAACGGTTAGGGCCATGGATGTGTTGTTTCCCGGTATTGGAGAAATTGTTGGAGGTTCGCAGCGTGAAGAGCGTTTAGAGGTACTGCAGCAGAAAATTAAAGATTTGAACATTGATGATAAGGAGTTATGGTGGTATTTGGATTTAAGACGTTTTGGAACTGCTGTTCATAGCGGATTTGGCCTTGGATTTGAACGAATGGTCCAGTTTGCCACCGGAATGGGCAACATTAGAGATGTAATACCATACCCCAGAACTCCACAGAATGCCGAGTTCTAAATTGAATTCTTAAATTTATAAGAAGGAAGATTGCAAATTAATCCGCATGCTAAAACAACATTTACAGTTTAAGCTTTCCCAAAAACTGTCTCCTCAGCAAATTCAGCTGATGAAGCTGATTCAATTGCCCACACAGGCTTTTGAGCAGCGATTGAAGCAGGAATTGGAAGAAAATCCAGCACTGGAAAGTGGAAAAGCTGAAAATGATAGCCTGGAGGATGGATATGATGACACCTACGATGATTCAGCTGACAGTGAAACCATCAACGCCGAAGAAATCAACATTGATGATTACCTGAGCGATGATGAGATTCCTGATTATAGAACCCAAACTAGCAATTATAGCCCCGACGATGATGAAAAAAGCATTCCTTATGCAGCTGGAATGTCTTTTAACCAATACTTGATCAACCAGCTCAATACAGTCTATTTGGATGATGAAGAATGGGCCATCGCAGAGTTTTTGGTAGGCAGTGTGGACGAAAGTGGCTATATACGTAGGCCATTGACGGACATTATGGACGATTTGGCCTTTACCCAGAATATTTATGTAGAGGAAAAGAAAATAAAGGATGTCCTCAAAACGGTTCAAGCGTTGGATCCACCCGGTGTGGCAGCTCGTTCTTTGGATGAGTGCTTGATTCTTCAACTGAAACGAAAAGAAAAAACACCTTCCATTGATCTGGCAATTTCCATATTGGAAAAGTCGTTCGACCAATTCACCAAAAAGCATTATTCCAAATTGTTGCAAAAACACCATATCCCGGAAGAAGAGCTAAAAGATGCCATTTCCGAGATTGAACGATTAAATCCCAAACCGGGAGGTTCGTATGCAGGAAACACCCGAATTATTGAGCATATTGTACCGGATTTTTCCATTAGAATTGTTGAAGGGGAACTGGAACTCACCTTAAATGGCAGAAACGCGCCCGAACTTCATGTTTCCAAGGAATACAGTAATATGCTGCAAGGGTATAAAAGCTCTAAAGAGAAATCGAAATCACAAAAGGATACTGTTTTATTCATCAAACAAAAGTTGGATGCTGCCAAATGGTTTATTGATGCAATTAAACAACGGCAGCAGACATTATACATCACCATGAACGCCATCATGAACTATCAAAAAGATTACTTTTTAAGTGGCGATGAAAGAAATCTACGCCCAATGATCTTAAAAGATATTGCGGATCAGATTCAAATGGATGTTTCCACCGTATCCAGGGTTGCCAACAGCAAATATGTGGACACCCCTTATGGCACCAAATTAATTAAGGAATATTTCTCCGAATCCATGAAAAATGAGCAAGGGGAAGATGTTTCAACTAGGGAGATCAAAAAAATATTGGAAACCGTAATAGGTGAAGAGGAAAAGAAAAAACCGCTAACCGACGATAAATTGGCCAAATTGCTAAAGGAACGTGGATATCCTATTGCCCGCCGAACGGTAGCGAAATATCGGGAACAATTGGGAATCCCGGTCGCACGGCTTAGAAAGCAAATCTGATGCGCCACTTCCTCAATATCGTCTCCTATATCTTTCATCCATTGTTCGTTCCTATTGGTGGAACAGTGTTTTACTTTCTGGTTACACCAAAAGCAAGTTCGCTGGAGATTCAAAGCGGGAACATTCTCCCTATTTTTATTTTGACTGTAATTATTCCCATCATATTTTTTCTAATTCTTAAAAATCTTGGGGTAATTAGTTCTATTTTTTTGCCCACAATCAAAGAGCGAAAGTATCCGCTGTATATCAGTTGTGTTTTATTACTGATGATTCTTTACAAAGTAATCCCGAACAACTACGTACACGAACTGTTTTACTTTTTCACAGGTTTGTTGACAGCAACTGGAGCCGCTTTGATTCTATTGTTCTTAAAATTCAAGACAAGCATGCATCTTTTAGGTATGGGCAGTCTGCTCATGTTTATGATTGGGCTGAGCATCCATTTTGAAATCAATATTACCCTCGCAATAAGTATTTTTACCTTGATTACCGGCCTTGTAGCGACTTCCAGATTATATCTTAGGGCCCATAGTAGGGTAGAATTATTGATAGGTTTTTTAATAGGGGTATGCTCACAGCTCTTTACGCTGAAATATTGGCTATAAAATATAGAAAATAACCCCAATACGGAGCACGCGAAGGTCGATAGCTTCACCCCCACTGACCATGACACCATCTTTTAACAATGGATTTAAACTATAGTACGCATGTACATTCCAAGTATTATATCCAAAGCTTACCGTTAGCCCATATTGAAGTTTCTCGATGTCGTCATTGGCAAATCCTGATTTCTCCACATCTGTCAACAATCTAGATCTCCCAGAAAACACATATCCCAATTTTACCCCGGTATACACTCGCCAAAACTTGTAATCCTGCGCATTGGAAGTTCTCCAACGCAATTCAAAAGGTAGTTCAACAGCATGTGTTTCAAATTTACTCCTCCTAAATCCTTCCACACCTCCAACTGTATAAGCAACATTACCATTAACCTCCTCCGCCACTATATTGCTATAGTATGAATTGGTGGCATACCCAAACCCAAGGCCGATTCCAAAATTTCGTTTCAAATTAAAGGGGATATCCTTAATAAAGCCTGCCTGTAAATTATAGGATAAGCTGGTCTGTGCAACATCTGTAGGTTTATTTAATAATATATTAAAACCAAGACCAATGTAGAATTGATCTTCCAGATATTTATCTCCATATGTTTTTTGAGTTTGGTCTTCTTGGGAATATCCACAAAGAGTGAACACCAACAATATGGAAAAAAGAAAATGTTTCATGCAGCAACTATTGATACTAAAAACAATCCAAATTACACATTTGGATTGTTTTATACCTAAGCTTTCATTCTAATTGTTTAATTCTTTTCAGGATTCCCTTCATGGGTAGTGTAATTTACCTTCAGCAAATTCACCTTTCGAAGTTCTTCCTTTATATCGGAAACTATCCCCACGTTCACATTTTTGTCGACCTTCAGCGAAACGGTCACCAAATTTCGGACTGCATCGGGTTTTTTATCCAACTCGGACAATACATAAGGTCCAACATCTTTTACTTGTGCCAGCCGATCATCCAGTTGTATTTTTGGTTCATCCCCAAGTACGCTTGCAAGCTCTTTGGATGGTTTTCCCACAAAAATCTCAATTATCCTGTCTTTTTGGGTTAATTTTTTTACTTGATCAGCGTTGGGAAGGTCATTGTCCACGAGCAGCGTGTTATCCTTTATTGTGGTTACTGTCATAAAGAAGAACAGCAGCATAAACACAATATCGGGTAAGGAAGCCGTTGAAATTGCCGGAAGTCTATGGGATGTTTTTTTTGAAATCTTCATAATATCGTTTTTAGAGATTAAACTTTGTTTGCGCCTCGGATAACTTCATAGGAAACATCTCCCGAATCTGGTTAATCTCCTTTTTGAGTCGCTGTTTGGTTTCAACAGGGGTTTTGACATCAAAATAGGCCTTCTCCATATCCATAAAGTCTCGGTTGAACAATCGTTGTGCTTCCCTGTTTCTGAGTTCGTTGTAGGCAGCGGTAAGTTCATTCTGTACCCTCACATACATCCCATAACTTGCTTCACGGTCGCTGTTAAGGGCTATAATTGCCTTATTTGGGCTGTCTGAAGAATTTGAAGCTCTTTCTCCTTTGCAATAGCCGCAATAATCTGTATTGGATTCTGGACTACCACCATTGTCCAAAAACCGAATTGCCGAAGTTTTTAATTCTTCGATGGACATAATATCTCCTTCCACAAAGAGATCATCATTTTTATTGAGACTGACTCTAAAAACATTTCTTTCATTTATTGGAATAGGAGGCATCGTTTCTTCGGGTGGTAATTTCCGGTCGATGCCTGCATCGGTCTCAATGGTGGTGGTAACCAAGAAAAAGATCAATAGCAAAAAGGCGATATCCGCCATTGACCCAGCGTTAACTTCTGGAATCTCATTGTTTCTAGCCATAATAAAATGTTTTGTTGGATTACTAATTTGATTTTATCCCCAGCGGGATATTTAAGTATCACAACAATTATTCCAAAGACCGATACATTTTGAGGCATAAAAAAACGCTTCAAGTGTGATACTTGAAGCGTTTTTCACTAAATCTAAGTTATTGTCTACTGCAAATTATTAAAAGCATTTCCCTCATAGGTCGTATAGTTGACCTTTAGGGCATTTACTTCTCTTAACTGCTGTTTAATATCGGCAATAAGACCCATATTGGCTTCTTTATCAACCTTTAGTGCAGTAGTCAATACATTCTGTATTTCTTGTGGTTTTTTGGCACGCTCTGCCAAAATATAAGAACCGACCTCATCTACATTTGCGAACTTATCGTTCAATTGAATTTTTGGTTCTGTACCAAAAACTTTTTGATATTCCTGAGTAGGTTTCCCTACATAAATATAGATTACGCGGTCTTTTTTCTCCAACTTTTTGATTTCAGTTGCGTTTGGAAGCGTATTCTCAACCAACAAAGAGCTATCTTTCATCGTGGTTACCGTCATAAAAAAGAACAGTAACATGAATACGATATCTGGCAACGATGCGGTAGAAACCGCAGGCAAATCGCCATCTTTCTTTTTTGCAAACTTTGCCATACGTTATTTACTTTAGTTACTTGTTGTTTCTGCTTCCGATAACTTCTGAGGAAACATATCTTGAATTCGCTTTACTTTGTCCTTTAGGTCATCTCTGACACTTGAAGCGGTTTCCGGATTTAGATACTCTTTTTCCATTTCCGTGAAATCCCGACCAAAAATACGCTGGGCCTCTCTATTCCTTAAATCATTATACGCTCCCACCAATTCATTCTGTACCGTTATATATGTACTGTATTTGGTTTCACGATCGTTCTTTAAAGAAATAATAGCTTTGGAGGGATTATCCGATGAAGTAGGGTCCTTTCTACCTTTACAGTAGTTGCAAGAACCATCCGCTCCGTTTTCAAGAAAGGCAATCGCCGCATCTCTTAAACCTGTAAGCTGCATCAACTCATCCTCGACCAACAATTGACCATTTTTATTGATGTTTACCGTAAAAATGTTCTTTTGCTTAATTACCACGTCTTCCTCTGGCGGCTCCATAGGAGGCAACATACGATCCAATCCTGCATCAGTTTCAATGGTTGTAGTAACCAAGAAAAAGATAAGTAAGAGGAAAGCTATGTCTGCCATGGAACCAGCATTAACTTCTGGTGCTCCTTTTCTTCTAGGCATAACTTTAGGTTTTTACTTAACAAACATTTTCTTCAACCCGGGCAATACCATAAGTGCAACTGCTACGGCCGTAAGGATAAAGAAAACATTTAATCCCATACCAATATTCTTAACCGTACTTTCAGTTGCTCCTTTATCAGCCATTGCATCGGCTACTGCTTTTGCTTCATCTCCAGAAGAAAGTCCGTAAGAAATAGCAACTACGATTGCCAATCCACCTATACCAAACAATGCCTTTTTAAGGCTACCTGGAGTGGAGAGCAATTTTTTAAGTCCAAAAAACACTGTTGAAACCACAGCAATGGCCAACAACAGGTACATGATTATGAACATAAAGTTCATAGAACCACTGTTTATCGCATCTGGATCGTCACTTGATGGCATACCAAACCATAGTACGGTGGCAACCAGTCCAATGACAATCAGTACTATTTTAATTATTTTATTCATGATTCTCGATAGTTTTTAATTTCGTAATTATTTCTTGTGCGCCGCCAACATATCTATTAAAGATATAGAGGAGTCTTCCATGTCGTTTACGATACTATCGATTTTTGCAATGATATAGTTGTAGAAAATCTGAAGGATAATTGCAGTAATCAAACCAAATACGGTTGTCAATAATGCTACCTGAATATCACCCGCAATCAGCGATGCGCTCAAGTTACCTACTGCCGCAATTTTCTGGAAGGCCGCAATCATACCAATTACCGTACCCATGAACCCAAGCATGGGTGCAATGGCGATAAATAGGGACAACCATGAAACGTTCTTTTCCAACTGTCCCATTTGTACACCTCCGTAAGCAACAACAGCTTTCTCTGCAGATTCCAATCCTTCACCCGCTCTATCCAATCCTTGATAGAAAATTGAGGCTACTGGTCCTTTTGTGTTTCTGCACACTTCCTTGGCCGCTTCAACACCACCTGATGCCAATGCATCTTCCACTTGTTGTTTTAGCTTAGCCGAATTTGTGCTGGCCAGGTTCAAATAAATAATTCTTTCAATTGCGACAGCCAATCCCAAGATCAAACATAAGAGTACAATTCCCATGAAGGCAGGGCCTCCCTGAATGAACTGTTCTTTTAACACTTGAGTGAAACCTTTGCTGGCCTCGGCCGCAGCTTCGTCTTGTAGTATAGCCGCTGATGCATTTGTAGTTCCCAAAACAAACATTCCGGCAGCAGCCAGAGTAAAGGATATTTTTTTCATTTCTTTCAAACTTAAATTTAGTTAGTTAATAATGTTAAAGATATAAAAATTTTATAATTGCAAAATTAAAATACCTAGCAGAGAGGAAGGGATTCGAACCCTCGATACACTTTTGGTGTATACACACTTTCCAGGCGTGCGCCTTCGACCACTCGGCCACCTCTCTATTGTTATAGATTAGGCCGACCAATAAACAAAAAAATAATTAGTTAATAAAATTTAGGGAGTTAATTTTAGTGCATTTCACCACGCAAGGATGTCTCAAAATTTTTCTTGAAGTGTTCACCGTAAATTTTATGGCCCAATAGGTACATTGCCTTGGTAATTGCTGCTTCGGTCGTAATGTCCTTTCCGTTAACCAATTGCATCTCTTTTAACTTCTCGCTGGTCTCATAATGACCCATGGCAACACCCCCACCGGAACACTGGGTAACATTAATAATGAGCAAACCATGGGAAACTGCATTTTTCAACTCTTGTAAGAACCATTCGTCCATTGGCGCATTGCCCGCGCCATAGGTTTCCAACACCAATGCCTTTAGTCCAGGGATTCCCAAAATAGATTTCAACACGGATTCATTTAATCCCGGAAACAATTTTAACACAGCAATGTTGTCATCCATAATCTTATGAACCAGCAATGGGTTGTTATGGGTTGGTCTTTTGAGAAGATTGGCATAGTGCACATTTAAGTGTACTCCTGATTCCACCAAAGGTGGATGATTAAGGGAGGCGAATGCCTCAAAATGCTCCGCATTGATTTTGGTTGTTCTATTGGCCCTGTACAATTTGTATTCAAAATACAAGCCCACTTCCTGCACAACGGGCCTACCTTTCTCTTGTAAAGCCGCAATCTGAATAGAAGTGATCAGATTTTCCTTGGCATCGGTGCGCAAGTCACCAATGGGAAGCTGGGATCCCGTAAATATTACTGGTTTGGCCAGATTCTCCAACATGAAGCTAAGTGCAGATGCTGAATAGCTCATTGTATCGCTTCCATGCAGCACCACAAATCCATCATAATGATCATAGTTATCCTCAATAATTGTGGCAATGGTTGCCCAATGTTCGGGATTCATATTTGACGAATCTATAGGTTCTTCAAACGAAATCCCTTTTAATTTACAATCGAGCTGATTCAGTTCGGGAATGTTCGCTATCAATTCCTTAAAATTGAACGCCTTTAAAGCGCCGGTTTTGTAATCCTTTATCATACCGATGGTACCGCCGGTATAAATAAGCAGTATGTTGGTCTTGTCCTTCATATTCATATACCAAAAACCTGTTTGGAATTCTCAGTGGTTATTGTTGCGATTTCTTCCATGGATAATTCATATATCTCTGCTAGTTTTTCCAATACCTTAATTATATAGGAACTTTCATTGCGTTTTCCCCGGTACGGAACCGGTGCCAAATAAGGGGAATCCGTTTCAAGCACAATATGCTTCAAATCGATTTTGTCCAGAAATTGATCAATCTTACCGTTCTTGAATGTTGCCACTCCACCAATACCCAATTTCATATTATAGGATATGGCCCTATGCGCTTGTTCCAAAGTTCCGGTAAAGCAATGAAAGATTCCAAACAAATCATCGCTTTTTTCCTGTTCCAAAATTTCGAAAATCTCATCAAAGGATTCGCGGCTATGGATCACAATTGGAAGTTTGTGTTTCTTCGCCAATCGAATTTGATATACAAATGCCTCCTGCTGTTGCTTTAAAAAAGTTTTGTCCCAATAAAGGTCAATACCGATTTCACCCACGGCATAAAAACTTCTTTCGGAAAACAGCTGTTCTACATGAGCCAATTCTTCTTTATAGTTTTCTTTTACATGGGTAGGATGCAACCCCATCATCAAGAATACATTTTCTGGATATCTGTTTTCCAAATCCAGCATGGCATCGGTATAGGTGGAATCAATTGCCGGGATAAAGAACCGTTGGACCCCAGCGTCCATTGCTTTTTGAATCACTGCATTGCGATCCTCGTCAAAAGCTTCGCTATATAAATGGGTATGGGTATCTGTTATCAACATTACGCAAAAATAGGTTTATCTTTAGGAAAAATAGCTGATGAAATCCCTCAAAAAATATTTAACCTCCAAAAGCTATATAAGCATTCCTTTAGTGCTTACTGAAACCAATCATTTTGAGATTTCTGCAAAGATCAATGGTATTTCCGGAAGGTTTATCCTAGACACGGGTGCTTCCAATACCTGTGTTGGCATGGATAAAATTGACTTTTTTAAAATGGTCTCTGAAGTTTCGGAGATTAAGGCTGCTGGAGCCGGTGCCACTGAGATGGAAACCTTGGTCTCTTCCAAAAATAAAATCCAAATAGGCGAATGGAAAAAGAAAAAGCAGAAAATTGTGCTTTTTGATTTGGTACATGTAAACCAAGCGCTGACCTCGCATAACTCTCTTCCCGTGGATGGTATTATCGGGGCCGACATTCTTAAAAAAGGAAAGGCCGTAATTGATTATAATAAGAAATGTTTGTTCTTACGAATACGCTGAAAAAGAAAACTAGCCCAGCCCTCTCTTTTGCTTGTCCCAACCATACCACATTAATGACTTTCTAAATTTTTTGTTAAAAATTTACTACCTTTTCAATCTTTTAACTGATTGAATGTCAAAGAACACTATGGATTTTGCCTTATGGACAAAGTTTAAAAATGGGGACAAGGATGCTTTTGAAACTATTTTTAAACTCCACTATACTTCTTTGTTTTATTATGGTTACAAAATTTCGAATTCCAAGGGGCTGACCGAAGATACCCTACAGGATTTTTTTACCTATTTATATGAAAAGAGAGAAAGTCTGGATCAAGTGGTCAACATTCATTCCTATTTAATTGTTTCTTACCGAAGACGACTTTTTAAGGCATTGAACAAGAGAAGCAAGGATAAAAAGAAGATGGAAAAAGTAAAAAACCAAATTCTATTTTACGAGCAGGAACTGCAAACCAGTCAATCAGCTTTTGGAACAACAAACACCCAACTGGTTATCTTACTAAATCAATTGCCCGAAAGACAGAAAGAAGCTATTTTCTTAAAATATTACAATGGATTAACTGTCAAAGAAATTGCATCCATTATGGATATTAGCAACCAAAGTGTCTCAAATACGCTTCAAAAGGCATTTTCATGGTTAAGGAAACAAGTTGACCACCAAAAACTCCTTCGCATTTTAAAATAATTCTTTTTCAGAGGGTATATTTTAATCCCGTGTGCCTCTTAGTATATAAAAGACCTTTATATGCTTCCAAAAGAGTTTAACTCTATTGCTGATTTTATTTCAGATTCGTCTTTCGTAAACTGGGCCAAAAAGCAAAACCAAAATGATGTGGCTTTTTGGGAAAACTGGATTAAAAACAATCCGGAAAAAGCAGAGTTGGTCCTAGATGCCAAAAGCATAATCCTGGGTATTGCCTTTAAAAAAGAAAGCCTGCCACAATTTGAGGTCGACAAAGCTTGGAACAAACTTCCGATAAATCAAAAAGATAAGGTTCGAAATAAATTAAACTGGGCAAAATATGCAGCCGTGGCTGCTTCGGTATGTTTGCTTGTTGCTTCGTATTTTTTTCTGTCACAGGATAATTCCATCCACTACAAAACAGAATATGGACAATTGATGACAGTAAATCTTCCCGACGGTTCCGAAGTTATGTTGAATGCCAATTCAAGCATAACATTTGATGAAACCGACCCAAGAAATATACTACTAGAGGGGGAGGCCTATTTTAAGGTAGAAAAGAAGCAATCCACAAATGCAAAATTTTATGTTCATACCGATGACCTTGTTGTAGAGGTATACGGTACTGAATTCAATGTAAATGCTAAACACAATAAGACCGACGTCACTCTGGACGAGGGTAATATTCAAATAAAGTTAAAAAATGGTCTTATCAAAGCTATGGTTCCTGGCGATCAAATATCCTATTCACAGAACACGGATCAAATACTTAAACATAAATCAATAGAAAAACATCGGCAGGTTTCATCATGGAAGGACGGAACCCTTGTTTTTGAAAACGCATTTCTTTATGAAGTGGTAAAAAGGATAGAGGACACCTATGGAATGAAGGCGAAATTTCTTGATGGGGAAAGTCCCAACCAAATTATTAGCGGAGGTATTCCCACTAAAAACTTAATAATCTGTATACAAGCCATTGAAAAGGCATCGAACACAATCATTACAACAGATAATGAAGCATTAACAATAAAAATGAAAAAACAACTCAACTAAAAATTTAAGTCATGGGCAAGCACTTTTACACTAGAATTTTAATGATTATTTGCTTCTGTTTTATTACCAACAACACATTGTGGGCAAAGAACATAAATGAAGCGGATGATCAGATGATCTCCCTTACCAATTTTTTGGTTCTCATTAGTGAAGAACATCAGATCTTTTTCACGTATAACCCCAATGAGATTTCGGACAAAAAATTGGACCCCAACGAATTTGATATTGCCAAACTAAAGAAAACTCTGGGTAAGCTGGAAAAAAAGGTTGAAGTAAACATCGACCATTTAGGCAATAGCTACTATGTTGTATACACGGCTTCGAAAAAAAGCAGGGAACACCTTAAAAAATTAAAGGTGGATTTAATGGCAGTAAAGAATACAGCCGATATGCAAAACACAATCACAGGAAAGATTACGGATAATAATGGAAATCCCCTAATTGGAGTAAATGTTATAGAAAAAGGCACAACAAACGGGACAACCACGGATTTTGATGGCAACTATTCCATAAACGTATCCGACGAAAATGCAGTTCTTGTATTCAGTTCCATCGGTTACAACAGTCAAGAAATCAATATTTCAGGGCAAAGCACAATAAATATATCGATGGAGGAAGGAATCGCTCTTGATGAAGTAATCATGATCGGCAATAGGTCAAAGCCCAGAACGGTATTGAACTCTGCAGTTCCGGTAGACAATATTGGGGTAGCAGAACTGATAAACACCGGGCAACCCACGGTAGATAAAATGCTTACTTTCAAAGTGCCTTCATTCAATTCTACAAATCAGACCATTTCGGACGCCACGGCACATTTCGACCCTGCAGATTTAAGAGGTTTGGGGCCTAGTAGAACCTTGGTATTAATAAATGGTAAGAGGAAAAACCAAAGTGCATTGGTCTATATTAATGACACACCCGGTAAAGGAGAGGTTGGGGTTGATTTAAAAAGTGTGCCCGCAGCGGCCATTGAAAGAATAGAAGTATTAAGGGATGGTGCATCGGCACAATATGGATCTGATGCCATTGCCGGGGTAATCAACATGGTTCTTAAAAAAGATGTGGAGTACACCTCCGTTAATGTAAACTCAGGGGTTACCACCGAAGGCGATGGATTTAACTTTGGAGCTGACCTTAACACCACATTGAACATTGATGATGTTGGCTATGCCAACCTAACATTTGCCTACTACCAGCAAGATTTGACCAATAGAGCCGGTGAACCCGGAGAGGATGTACTTTTTGGAGTTGCTGCAGATGATCCCACCTGGTCCGGATGGTTAAGGGATAATCCAGATTTGGGCATGACCGTCGGGCAGCCTGAATCGAAAAGTACCAACATAAGCTACAACGCCGGTATCCCATTCAAAAATGGAAAAGGAGAGCTTTATTCTTTTGGAGGATTCACCTATAGAAAAGGGAAAAGTTTTGCACTTTTCAGAGCTCCATACTGGGTTCCAGACCCTTTCAACCTTTTACATAGCCCTAATGAGGAATACAATGGTTTTCAGCCAACATTTGAGACCGATATCAGGGACAACAATTTTACCATAGGCGTTAAAACACAATTTCTAGGATTTAATACTGATATCAGTGGTACGCATGGAAGAAATGCGGTTGATTATGAAGTCAACAACAGTATAAATCCCGCATTGGGAGCTAGCAGCCCAACATCGTTTGATGTAGGGGCCTACACATTCGGAAACCTCTTGGGTAACTTGGATTTTTCACGAAGTTTTGGAGATTTAAGTTTGAGTTTCGGAGCCGAAATAAAAGAAGAACGCTTTACTTCAGAAGCCGGCCAACCAGCATCCTATGTAAGCGGAGGTGTTCAGTCTTTCCCAGGACTACAACCTAGCAACGTAGTAAATGAAAGTAGAAACAATTATGGGTTATATGGCGATTTGGAAGTGGATGTAACGGAGCAATTCTTGATAGGAGGTGCCATTAGGTACGAAGACTTCAGTGATTTTGGAGACAATACTTCTTGGAAAATAAGTGGTAGATATCTTTTCGGGGAAGAAAAAGGCACCATTCGTGGATCCTACAGTACAGGTTTTAGAGCTCCTTCTTTACATCAAATTTACTTAAGTAATGTACAGACATTGGTTTCTGGAGGAACGGTTTCCAACCAAGGTACTTTTAACAATGTTGATCCAGTTATCAGAGATGGTCTTGGCGTACCACAATTAACGGCAGAAACATCAAAAAACATTTCAGCCGGAATCACATTTAGACCTATACAGAATCTTTCGCTCTCCGTGGATTACTACAACGTGAAAGTGGATGACAGGGTATTGTTTACAGGTGAAATAGGTTTTGATGGAGACGATGTAAACACGAATCCTGTTGAACAGATTTTGTTAGACAATGATATAACCAGTCTTAAATTCTTTGTGAATGCTGTAAACACCGAAACCTCAGGTTTGGATATTGTTGCCAATTACAAAAATATTCCTTTCGGCAATGGTACTTTGGAGCTTAATGTTTCTGCAAACTTTAATGAAACCAAGATAGTTGATGAAATTAACACACCAGCACTATTGGCCCAAAATGGATATGAAATTTTTAACCGCAAAGAGCAGTCAAGGATTACTTCATCAAGGCCGAAATCAAAGATTCTCTTAGGACTTGATTATGAAATTGATAAGTGGAGTTTCATTTTAAACAACACCTATTTTGGAGAAGTGAGCTGGAAACATGCCAACAATGGCCTTAATGGCGCACCATTAGGTCCAGGAGGTTCAAATCTTCCAACGGATGATGCGGCCTTTGATCAAACCTTTGCAGGTAAAATTCTTACGGATTTGATTATAAATCACAGCTTTAGTGATAAAGTTTCAGCCAGCCTTTCTGTCAACAATCTTTTAAATGTATTTCCTGATGAAATAGACACAAAAGGAGATTTTGTAACGGATTTAGGCGGAAGGTTCAGATATCCTTGGGAAGTCAATCAATTTGGATTCAATGGAACAGTGATCAATGGAGGAATATCTTTTAAATTTTAAGTTTTACCAATCACAATGCAGTCTGAAAATAGTACCGTCTGCAAATACTTTAAATTGAGCATGTTCCTTAATTAACAAATGGGAAGTCTCAAATATATTTAGGATAGCTAATTCAACCCAGAGGAGAAATAAGTTTTTACCATTTCTCTTCTGGATTCCTTGCATTGTTTTTTTGTTCAACAATGGGATCTCAGTGCTTTAATGCAATGTTGATAAAATGGAAGGTCCATTTCACTGGCAGGAAAGTTTTATAAAAGTGGAAAAGTCAGTTTGAGCGAAGTCGAGAACTACAAGCAAAATACTTTAGGGTATCTCGACTGCACTCGATGTGACAATTGACCTATAACTCCAATGCTTTTTTCACATTGCCATCCATCAGCAATTCCTCAGGACTTTCCAAGGCTTCTTTTACAGCAACCAAAAATCCTACGGATTCTTTGCCATCAATAATTCTGTGGTCATAAGAAAGTGCCACATACATTATAGGTGCTATGACCACCTGGCCATCTTTGGCAATAGGTCGCTCTACAATATTGTGCATACCTAAAATCGCACTTTGTGGAGGATTAATAATTGGTGTGGACAACATGGAACCAAAGACACCACCATTTGTAATGGTAAAAGTGCCTCCCGTCATTTCATCAACGGTAATCTCACCTTCCCTTGCTCGAATTGCCAAGCGTTTCACCTCGGCTTCAACGCCTCTAAAAGTTAAATTTTCGGCATTTCTGATTACAGGGACCATCAATCCTTTAGGTCCGGATACGGCTATACTGATATCGCAAAAATCATAGGACAACATTTCCTTACCGTCAATCATGGAGTTTACGGCCGGATACATTTCCAACGCGCGAACAACCGCTTTGGTGAAGAAGGACATAAAGCCTAGGCTTACCCCATGCTTTTCTTTAAAAGTTTCCTTGTATTGTTTACGTAAAGCAAAAATGGGAGACATGTCCACTTCGTTGAAAGTGGTCAACATGGCTGTTTCGTTTTTGGCAGCCACCAAACGCTCCGCTACTTTTCTTCGCAGCATCGAAAGTTTGGAACGAGATTCCCCACGATTTCCACCAGTAGGAGTTCCCATGGATGGAACTGCCTTTACCGCATCGTCTTTAGTGATACGGCCATCTCTTCCAGTTCCCGAAACTGAGGTGGCATCTATTCCCTTTTCATCCAAAATCTTTTTGGCTGCCGGGGATGGAGTTCCAGAAGCATAGGTTTCTTTCTTCGCTTCAGCTGGTTTAGAGGCTTCGACCTTAGCGGGTTCTTCTTTGTCTTGCTTTTTATCGGCTACGGGTGCTGCATCACCTTCCGGTTTAGCCGCACTTGTATCTATCAAGCAAACCACTTCGCCAACCGCAACGGCATCCCCTTCTTCTGCTTTTAAAGTGATGATTCCACTTTCCTCAGCTGGAAGTTCTAAAGTTGCCTTATCTGAATCTACCTCAGCAATTGCTTGGTCTTTCTCAACGTAGTCTCCATCTTGGACCAACCACTCTGCAATTTCCACTTCGGTTATCGATTCCCCTGGTGAGGGAACTTTCATTTCTAAAACCATTGTATTCTAGTTTTACGCTTTTGTAATTTATCTTCTTACCGTGTTGTCTTTTGTCTTATCAAAGACATATTCTATAACTTGGGCATGTCTTCTTTGGGACCGCACTGCACTACCTGCAGCAGGAGCTCCGTAAAATCTTCTGGATGCCACCCTAAATTGTTTTGCTTCATCAAAATGCATCAACAAATACCCCCAAGCGCCCATGTTTCTCGGTTCTTCCTGGGCCCAGACCACATCATTGGCATTCTTATATTTTTTCAGGATAGTTCGTATTTCCTTTATTGGCAATGGGAACAATTGTTCCAATCGAACCAAGGCCACATCGTCCCGTTTCAATGCTTCTTTTTTATCCAACAGATCATAGTAAAACTTACCCGTACAAAATACCAATGTTTTTACTTTGGAAGCAGAGGCTGCCGCATCGTCAATGACCATCTGGAAACTTCCTTTGGCCATTTCTTCTTTCGTGGACAACACTTTAGGGTGTCTCAACAAACTCTTAGGAGTAAAGACCACCAATGGTTTTCTAAATCCAGCTTTCATCTGTCTGCGCAACAAATGGAACATGTTTGCGGGAGTGGTGACATCCGCAACATACATATTATCTTTTGCGCAAAGTTGGAGATAACGCTCCATGCGCGCCGAAGAGTGTTCGGCTCCTTGGCCTTCATACCCATGCGGTAAAAGAAGCACCAATCCGTTCTGCAATTTCCATTTGTCCTCCGCGGAGGATAGGTATTGATCTATTACAATCTGGGCTCCATTACTGAAATCACCAAATTGTGCCTCCCATATGGTCAATGTTTTTGGACTTGCCATGGCATATCCGTAATCAAAGCCCATTACGGCATATTCGGACAGTAATGAATTATAAATATGGAATTTTCCATTTTGATTGGATCCCAATTCATTCAACAATGTAACTTCCTCCTCATGCATTTCGGTCTTGATCACTGCATGTCGATGCGAGAATGTTCCTCTTTCAACATCCTGACCTGTCATTCGAACATCGTAACCTTCTTCAATTAAGGATCCGTAGGCCAATAATTCTCCCATGGCCCAATCGAGTTGGTTATCCTCAAAATACATTTTGTTTCGGGCTCCAACCAATCGCTCCAATTTTCGCAAGAATTTCTTCCCTTCGGGAAGTGCGGTGATGCTCTTGGCAATGGCATCCAATTTTTTCTGTGGATAAGCCGTTTTTATGTTACTCAACATGGCATCCTCGGCCACTTGATCAAAACCTCCCCATTCGTCTTGCATAAAAGGTGTGATTACCGTCTTTTCCACCTTACGGGAATCCAGCAAATTCTCTTCCAGGTTTTTCTTGTATTCCGCCTCCAAGCCTTTTACATAATCCTTGTCGATAATACCTTCCGCAATCAATCGTTCCGCGTAAATATCTCTTGGGTTTTTATGCTTGGAAATGGATTTATACAATAAGGGTTGGGTGAACTTTGGCTCATCACCTTCATTGTGTCCATATTTGCGGTATCCCAATAAATCTAAAAAGATATCTCTTTTGTAACGCATGCGATATTCCAACGCAAAAGTGGCTGCATGTACCACTGCTTCGGCATCATCGGCATTTACATGCAATACTGGCGATAGGGTTACCTTGCCCACATCGGTACAATAGGTTGATGACCTTGCGTCGAGATAATTGGTCGTAAATCCTATTTGGTTATTGACCACTATATGAATAGTACCTCCTGTGTGATATCCATCCAAACGAGCCATTTGAATAATTTCATAAACAATTCCTTGTCCGGCAAAGGCAGCATCTCCGTGCACCAAAATAGGAAGCACTTCTGAAACATTTTCTTGATGGTGACGATCTTGTTTGGCCCTGGCGATTCCTTCTACAATACCATTTACAGTTTCTAAATGTGAAGGGTTTGGTGCAATATTCATATTGACCACCTTCCCGGAATCGGTTTCTCTTCTAGATGTCCATCCCAAATGATATTTTACATCTCCATCAAAGATGGTTTCTTCATAATCCTTGCCATCAAATTCACTAAAAATATCTTTTGGTGATTTTCCGAAGATATTGGTTAGCACATTTAGGCGTCCCCGATGTGCCATCCCCATAACAAATTGCTTTACACCCGCATCTGCTGCTTTTTCAATAATAACATCCAAAGCAGGAATAAGGGATTCGCCTCCTTCCAATGAAAAGCGTTTTTGGCCAACATATTTGGTGTGCAAAAAGCCCTCAAAAGAAACGGCTTCGTTAAGCTTTCTTAGAATGTTTTTCTTTTCTTCCGCTGTAAAATTTGGATGATTATCATTAACATTCAACCAGTCTTGAATCCATTGAATGCGATCCGGTGTACGAATGTACATATACTCCACCCCAATCGCATCGCAGTAAATCCTTTCCAGATGTGCAACTATTTCCCTAAGGGAACTCGGCCCTTGGCCAATAATTTTTCCAGCATCGAATACTGTATCTAAATCGGAATCAGATAATCCAAAATTGGACAAATCCAAAGATGGCTCATATTTTCTTCGTTCCCGAACCGGATTTGTTTGGGTAAACAGGTGTCCCCGCGTTCGGTAGCCATCAATGAGTTTAATAACCTGAAATTCTTTCTGAAGGGATTGAGGAATTGCAACTTCCTGTCCGTTGGACAATGCCAAAGTTCCGTTCGCCCCTGCAATATCAAGTTCGTCCAACGAACTTTCCAGACCGAAATCAAAGCCTTGAAAAAAAGCCCTCCAACTGGGCTCAAGGCTATCGGGGCTTGTTAGATATTTATCGTATAGCTCCGCAAAAAACGAGGTATGCGCAGCGTTTAAAAATGAATATTTATCCATTGACAGTTTTTAGCTAAAACCTATCCAAAAATTTAATCAAAAATACAACAATTACTAAAGGTAGGTCAACAAACTTGGGCATATTTGACAAAATCTGGCTAGGAGTTATATTTATGTTTGAACCAAACCTTCTGCCATTCCCTTTTCAATATTAAAAAACACACTTCTGCGGATGCATCCACCGCATCCAAAGTGCCTAATTTTCTAATATCACCTTCAGCGATATCCACTACATATAGTAGGTTTAAGTATTGTTGAAATTTTTCAAGCAATAGGAAATAGACTTTCTCACGAAGCACATCCCTGAGTTGGGAAGCTTCCATATCTTCGGAAATCTTCAACTCCACATTGGCCAAGGCAAAGTCTTTTATAATCTGCCGCAACAATTTATTGTACAGCAACTCCTTTTGTGCTGATTGCAGTATTTCCAAACTTGAATTGAAATTGGGGTCCATTATAGCATATACGTCCAATTTCTTGGATGAGACTTACTCTGATTTATAAATTTTTCCTTCCTTCATTACAAAATTTACATTTTCCAGCGTCTTGACATTGTTTAATGGGTTTTCATCAACAGCAACAATATCTGCGATAAAACCCTTTTTTAGTTGCCCCAGCTCGTTTTTCATCCCCAGAAGTTCTGCATTGGTTATTGTAGCGGAACGCAATGCATCAATCACTGGCATACCCGCCTCGTACATATAAGTAAACTCTTTTCCATTATCTCCATGAGGTGATACCCCGGCATCGGTGCCAAAAGCTATAGGTACTCCTTTTTCATAGGCTTTTTTGAAATTTTTCTCGCTTACCGGACCAATTTCCCTAGCTTTTTTAGCAACAATTGGGGGTAAAAAGCCTGGAATTTCCGCCATTTGTGCAGCAGCTTTACCTGCAGAGATGGTCGGCACAAGGTAGGTGTTGTGTTTTACCATCAAATCCATAGTGGGTTCCTTCATTAACGTACCATGCTCTATTGTTTTTATACCTGCTTTGATCGCTCTTCGCATACCTTCATCACCATGTGCATGGGCAGCTGTTAGCATTCCATAATCTTTGGCTGTTTCAACGATAGCTTCAATTTCTTCTGTGGTAAATTGAGGGTTCTGTCCGCTTTTGGCGACGCTCAAAACTCCTCCCGTAGCGGTGATTTTAATGACATCGGCCCCATCTTTATAACGTTGCCGAACGGCTTTTCGAGCATCTTCCGCTGAGTTGACCACCCCTTCTTTTGGGCCAGGGTCACCCATTAAGGAAATTTTCATTCCATTGGTGGGATCGGCATGCCCTCCAGTAGTCCCGATTGCTTTACCTGCGGTAAAAATTCGTGGCCCGATTACCAAACCTTTTGCTATGGCTTTGCGCAGCGCAATATTCACTCCTGAGCCTCCTAAATCCCTCACTGTGGTAAAGCCGGCCAATAAAGTACGTTTTGCATAAACTGTGGACTGAAATGCCACATCCGCGGGGTTTTTAGTGAAACGATCTAAGTAACGGGTAGGACTTGATTCTCCTTCGATATGAACGTGCATATCTATAAATCCAGGAAGAACGGTCTTGTCTTTTAAATCGACAACTTGATCTTCTTCACCACCTGTTTGGTATCCATTTTCTATGGATTTTATGGTCTTGCCAGAAACAACGATGGTTTTTTCGGAGAGCACTTTACCAGAATTTACATCCACAATACTACCGCAATGCAGATAGGTGTCTTGGGCAAATGCCACGGAACAAATCAGTGAGAAAGAAAATAGAAGGAAGTTTTTCATTTTATTTGAGTTAGCTAATTATAGTTTTAAAAGTAAGCATTGATTTTGTGATAACCATAAAAAGAAAAAGCCCATCTAAAGATGGGCCCTAATTTTTTGTTTGTCTGGCGGTCAGCCGCGAATCTTGCGTTCCCAATCCCAGGCCGACTTCATGGAATCGTCCAAGGTGGAGTGTGCTTTCCAGCCTAACACATTGTTCGCTTTTTTTGTATCTGCATAAGCTTGAATTACATCCCCAGCCCGTCGATCCACTATTTGATAGTTTAGTTTTTCTCCGGATACTTTTTCAAAACTATGTATCACCTCCAAGACCGAACTTCCTTTTCCAGTTCCCAAATTAAAAACTTCATAATTGGATTCGTTCTTTTTGGCTAAAAGGCGCTGTAAAGCCACCACATGTGCTTTGGCCAAATCCACTACATGAATATAATCGCGAATACAGGTACCATCTTCGGTGGGGTAATCATCGCCAAAAACAGAAAGTTGCTCTCTTAAACCAACTCCAGTTTGGGTGATGAACGGAACCAAATTTTGGGGAACTCCAATGGGCAACTCTCCTATTTCAACAGATGGGTGCGCCCCGATTGGATTAAAGTATCGTAATGAAATGGCCGCTAATTGCGGGTTTACATGACAGGTATCACGAATAATTTCCTCTCCCACCTGTTTGGTGTTTCCATAGGGTGACTCTGCGGGTTTCACAGGTGCATCTTCGGTAATGGGTAATGTATCGGCCTGACCATATACCGTGCACGATGAGCTAAAGATAAAATTACCCTTGTCCAATTTCGTCAGTTCCTGAAGCATATATACCAAAACTCCAAGGTTATTTTCATAATAGAGTAGCGGGTTTTCAACACTTTCACCTACAGCTTTGGAAGCCGCAAAATGAATGACCCCCTCCACATCATTATGTCTGGCGAAGAAATCTTGAACATCGGATTTATCACGAAGGTCAAACTTTTCAAAAATGGGTTTTTTACCAGTAATCGCAACTATTCCATCCAGAACATTTTCTGAGGAATTGGAAAGATTATCAACAATCACCACTTCAAAACCTTCATTCTGTAATTCGACAACGGTATGCGAACCTATAAATCCAAGTCCACCAGTTACTAATATTTTCATCAATTATTCGTTTACAAAGTCAATCACCAGATTGGTAATAAATTCTATTTGTTCATCATCCAGTTCCGTGTGCATGGGAAGTGAAATCACTTCTTTGACCAACTGATTGGTCACTGGAAAATCAGCTTCATTGTAGCGTTCATCCACATACGCCTTCTGCAAATGCAACGGAATTGGGTAATATACTCCACATGGAACGCCATTATTGTTTAAATGTTGCGCCAATTTGTCTCTTTTTTCGTTCAAAACACGAAGTGTATACTGATGAAATACATGGCCATCTTGACCTTCTCGAAGTATTTTTGGAACAACAATATTAGGTTGCCCTTCAAAAGCTACCGAATATTTATCTGCTGCCTCCCTTCTTTTTTTGTTGTAAGCATCCAAATTGGGAAGCTTCGCTCTTAAAACCGCTGCTTGAATGGAATCCAAACGGGAATTAACCCCAACCACATCATGGTGATATCTTTTATACATTCCGTGATTTACCATTCCACGAATGGTATGGGCCAAATCATCATCATTAGTAAAGATTGCCCCACCATCGCCATAACAGCCTAAGTTTTTAGATGGAAAAAAAGAAGTTGATGCAACATGTCCTATATTTCCAGCCTTTTGTTTTTTTCCATTTTTAAAGGTGTGGCTTGCCCCAATGGCCTGAGCATTGTCCTCAATTACATAAAGATTGTGTTTTTCTGCCAATTCCATTATCGCGTCCATATTGGCACATTGTCCAAACAAATGCACGGGAACAATGGCTTTGGTTTTGGAAGTGATCGCTTTTTCAATAGCTTTTGGGTCAATATTGAAGGTATCCGGTTCCACATCAACCAAAACTGGAGTCAGGTTTAACAGTGCAATTACCTCAACGGTAGCAGCAAAAGTAAAATCGGCCGTGATGACTTCGTCTCCAGGTTTCAATCCTAGACCCATCATACAAATTTGAAGTGCATCTGTTCCGTTAGCACATGGGATTACATGTTTCACACCTAAATAATCTTCGAGCTCTTTTTGAAAGGCATGAACTTGCGGGCCATTAATAAAAGCAGAGGAATCGAGGACTTCGGTAATAGAGGTGTTTACCTGTTCTTTTATGTCCTCATATTGACCTTTTAGGTCAACCATTTGTATTTTCTTCATCCGAAAAATATATGAGTGGACAAAATTAAGAAATAAAGCGACCATGGCCTATTGTGGAAAGAATGTATTTTAGCGGAAAATGATTTCGGTGCGCGCACTTTACAACATTTTACAGTACTTGGCCTGGATGGTATTGCATGTGGTTGCCATCTTTAACACAAAAATCAATCAGTTTGTTAAAGGAAGGAAGCAAACAAGAGCTGTTTTAAACACGAATCCTTTGGTCAAGGAAAAGGTGATTTGGATGCACGTCGCCTCTTTAGGGGAATATGAACAAGGACTTCCCATTCTGGAAAAGATTCGCGAAAACCATCCATCCTATAAAATCGTACTCACTTTTTTCTCTCCTTCGGGATATGAAGTGAAAAAGAATAGTACGCCAGCGGATTTGGTCCTATACCTGCCCATGGACACCCGTTTTGATGCCAAGAAATTTCTCAACACCTTAAAACCCAAACTTGCAATTTTTATCAAGTATGAAATCTGGCCCAATTATCTACATGAGTTAAAAAGAAGGGAGATTCCAACGCTATTGGTTTCAGCCATATTTTCAAAAAGGCAGATTTTCTTTAAGTGGTATGGTGGTTTTATGCGAAAAAGTTTAAGTGCTTTTGAACATTTCTTTGTCCAGAACGAGACCTCAAAAGAATTGCTCAAATCCATCGGACATGAAAATGTCAGTATTAGTGGAGATACACGATTTGATAGGGTTTCGAAAATTATGGGGCAGGACAATCAGCTTGATTTTATGGAGAAATTCAAAAATGACGGGGCTTGTTTTGTTGCAGGCAGCACTTGGCCGGAAGATGAGGAAATACTTGTGGATTATATAAACACCGTAGACCTTCCAGTCAAATTTGTTATCGCCCCACATAATATTAAATCAGCCCATATTGAAAAATTAAAGGACAGCTTCAACAAAAAAACCATCTGTTTTTCTGAGGTAGGGAGTGCTTCTCTCTCCGAATATGATGTGCTTGTTGTGGATACTATTGGGCTTCTGACCAAAATTTACAGCTACGCTGATGTCAGCTATGTTGGTGGAGCCTTTGCCACCGGACTCCACAATACCTTGGAGCCAGCAACCTTTGGCATTCCCATCATCATTGGCCCAAACTACGAAGGCTTTAAGGAGGCAGAGGATTTAGTGGACAAAAAGGGCATTCAAGTGGTTACAAACCTGCGGGAGTTTAAAAATTTAATGCATGGACTTATAACGGATATTGATCTTAGAAAGAAAACTGGAGCCATAAACGCTTCTTATGTGAATCAAAACAAAGGTGCTACCTCTTTGATCTTTGATCATATCAAAACTTTTCTCTAACTTCCGCCGGCCATAACAAACCAACTTTCCTATGAAAAATCGCATTTTTAGAATTTCGCTCACCGCTGCTTTGGCGGGTTTTTTATTCGGTTTTGATACCGTTGTCATTAGCGGGGCCAATCTTCCAATAAAGGAGCTTTGGAACACAAGTCCATTATTCCATGGCACATTTATTATGAGTATGGCCTTGTGGGGAACTGTTCTCGGAGCTTTGCTTGGCGGTATTCCTACAAAAATATTAGGCAGAAAAAGGACCTTGTTTTGGGTTGGAGTATTCTTCTTTGTTTCTGCAATCGGATGCGCATTTTCTCCGGAACCCTATTTATTTTCTTTCTTCCGATTTATCGGGGGAGTTGGAGTTGGGGTTTCATCTGTTGCCGCCCCTATTTATATTTCTGAAATCACTACAAGCAGTAATCGAGGAAAATTGGGTGGATTGTACCAATTTTGGCTCGTATTTGGAATTTTGGTCGCCTTTATCTCAAACTGGGCGCTCAAAGGTTTTGATGGGGCCAACGACTGGCGGTGGATGCTCGGTATTGAAGCGGTGCCTGCTCTTTTGTATACACTTATGGTGCTGAAAATACCCAAAAGTCCAAGATGGCTGATTTCACAAAAAAAGGATGTT
This sequence comes from Flagellimonas sp. 2504JD1-5, assembly GCF_053618295.1. Lineage (NCBI taxonomy): Bacteria > Pseudomonadati > Bacteroidota > Flavobacteriia > Flavobacteriales > Flavobacteriaceae > Flagellimonas > Flagellimonas sp. 2504JD1-5. The sequence goes on along the minus strand of NZ_JBSIOU010000001.1, from coordinate 1,398,020 downwards.
GACGCTGCCCGGAATGTATTTAACAGTATCTATTCTGCTGAAGAAACGGAAAACCAACTTCAGGAAATCCAAGCAAATCTGGATCACTCCACCACTAATGAAACCCTTTTTCAGAAAAAATTTTCCAAGGTTTTATGGTTAGGGTTTTTGATTGCATTTTTCAATCAATTATCAGGAATCAATTTTGTACTGTATTACGCTCCTGAAATATTGGAACAGGCTGGCTTGGGAGGAAAAGAATCACTCTTCAATTCCATAGCCATAGGCATTGTAAACCTGATTTTTACCATTATCGGCATACGATTGCTTGATAAATTAGGTCGTAGACAGCTGATCATTATAGGATCAATAGGGTACATCTTTAGTTTGATTATGGTGGGCATTTGTTTCCAGCAACAACTTGCTTCCTCTTTTACCTTACTCTTCATTTGCCTGTTTGTGGCTTCACATGCCATTGGACAAGGCGCCGTAATCTGGGTCTTTATTTCCGAGATTTTTCCAAATCGTGTTCGCGCCTACGGACAGTCGTGGGGAACCAGCACCCATTGGGTATTTGCCGCGCTGATAACCTTGGTAACTCCAATTTTTCTCGATGGACAAGAAGGTTTGATGAAAGACACGGTATGGTACATCTATTACTTTTTTGCAGGCATGATGGTATTGCAGCTATTATGGGCTATTTTTAAAATGCCGGAGACCAAAGGAATTTCCTTAGAGGAATTGGCAAAAAAATTAATCAAAAAAAGCTAAGATTCCCATAGATCATAACAGGACATACTTAAAATCGTTCCTTTAATCGAATAACGCCCAGGAATTTATGATCAATAATTGAATAATTCCGTACATTGAAGGAAATTACACTATTATGGGCAATGAAGTTTCTATGGGCAACAAGATGCTTGTTGGCTTTTTACGATTAATGGTATTTGTACTGGTAATAATTTTGGTGGCAATACCAATCTGCATGTTATTGGATGTGCTTGGAATCTTGTAAAGGCACAAACTTTTCTAGCGACATTTAGTAAAAAGGCAGTTCTCGCCTCTCTTTTTCAGAAAGAACATAGTATAACTTAAAGGCAACCCATGATTCCGGCTTCAAACCGGCTTGTGAATTGCCTTTTCAACATTAGTACGCCTAAATACTACGTTTTATTTTAATGTGTTGCGAACATTCCCTGTCTTTTCTCCAGCTGCTTTTTAAGTTCATCAACAGTTTCGGCCATTGATTTTTCAAAATCGTTGGATTTTGACTTGGCAAAAAGGCGTGGTCCGGGAGCACTCAATTCAATTTCACAAACTTTGTCTTCGCCAGCCTTATCATTTTCAATTTTAAAAAGCACATTGGCCTTGATCAACCAATTGTATTTTTTTCCAACCCGATCGAGTTTTTTCAATAAAAGGTTGCTCAACGACTCACTAGTTTTCATCTTCTGATATTGAATGTTTACTTCCATGACAATTTGCATTAATGTTTACACCAAATTACCCACTTGGGTATGGGGAAAAAATGACATTTATCACAGTTTAAATGCGAGTTATTTATTCTAGGGAGAAGGGCTGACCTGTGCTTTGTAAAACCGAGAACCAAAATTCACTCTCGAGGTCAATCTTTTTTCGTTTTTTGGTCACCTCCGAAATAGGAATGTAGACATATTTATTATTGACCTTACTTACCACAAACCTTGTTTTGCCGGCCATGGCTCCATGAACAGCATGGTAGGCCAGTCTTCCGCAGTAAACACTATCGCTCGAATTTGCAGGAGCACTTCGAACGATATAACTTGGATCTATATATTTTATGGTAACGGGGGTGTCCGTAAAGTATTCTTTTATCTTTTCTTTTAAAAAAATGCCAATATCCGCATGTTTAATATTTCCTGATGCATCTTTAACCACATCCTTTTGTTGGAGCAAATGCTGCCCTGCTCCTTCGGCCACCACAATTACAGCATGTTTTTTATTTTGCAGCCGTTTTCTGAGAGCTTCCAAAAAACCGTTTTCACCCTCAAGTTCAAAATCCATTTCGGGAACTAGCACAAAATTTACCACTGGCATCGCCAATGAAGCAGAGGCGGCAATAAAACCGCTATCCCTTCCCATCAACTTTACAATGGAAATTCCGTTGTATGCCCCGGCTGCTTCGTTGTGTGCATCTCTTAAAATTGGACTGGCCACATCGAATGCGGTTTCGAAACCAAAGGATTTGTCAATAAGGTCAATATCGTTATCAATGGTCTTTGGAATACCGACTACGCTAATTTGCGCATTTCTTTTCTTAATCTCTTCTCCGATGGCATCCACCCCTTTCAAAGTACCATCACCTCCAATGGCGAAAAGGATATCAATCTTGTTTTGTACTAGGGTGTCCACCATTACCGAAACGCTTTGCGCCCCTCGTGAGGAGCCTAAAAAGGTGCCTCCAAATTGGTGAATATCTTTAACCTTATCGGGATTTAGTTCAATCAAATCATGCCCAAATGCAGGATTCAAGCCTTCATAGCCATAGGGCACCCCAAAGGTTCGTTTTATACCATAGAAATAGTGAAGCGCCATTACCACACCTCGAATAACATTGTTGATTCCCGGACAAAGCCCACCGCATGTCACAATGGCCGCTGTGGTTTTTGCAGGTTCAAAAAATATCTGCTGTCTTGGACCGGCTTTTTCAAGACATTGGGGATCATCTTGATTGGAAACACATTGTTGATAATGCTCCATGGAAAGATCAAAAACCATTCTGTCCTTCTCCCCAACAAAATTAAAAATGCTATCTCCCCTTACAGTGCTGAGCTGCAGGGGAGATTTATATTTGGGTTTCCCCAAATTATCAATATCAAATGCTATTTTGTCTTCCAATTTTATTTGTATTAAAAATGGTCATCCAAAGCATGGTGGGAATCAATAAGTGGCCCTCCATTGAGTATTTCTTCGGATGCTTCACTAGCAAACTTATCAAAATTTATATGGAATGAGTGGGCCAACTGTATTGCTTTGCTCACATAGGCCCCTTTTTGCAACCAGGTGTTCATCGGATCCAATATCTCCGTTGGTACTCCTGGGCAATATTTCGGCATATGCAATCCGAAAATTGGGTGCACTTCCAAATCCACCTCATCCAACTTGCCTTCCAAGATGGCAGAAATCATGGCTCGGGTATATTTCAATTTTATCCTAGAGCCTACACCATAGGGTCCACCGCTCCACCCGGTATTGATCAACCAAACATTTACCCCTGCTTCAGTCATTTTTTTGCTCAACATCTCGGCATAAACTGTTGGGTGCAAAGGCATAAAAGGTTCACCAAAACAAGCGGAGAACGAAGGTACAGGCTCATTGATTCCGGCCTCTGTACCAGCTACTTTAGCCGTGTATCCAGAAATGAAGTGATAGGCAGCTTGTCCTGGGGTCAACTTTGATACTGGTGGCAAGACACCAAAAGCATCACAGGTCAGGAAAAATATGTTCTTGGGATTTGAAGCGTATGAAGGTACTTGTATATTATCGATGTGCTCGATGGGGTAGCTCACCCTCGTATTTTGGGTAATGGAGCTGTCAAAATAGTCCACTTCTTTTGTTCCTTCTTTAAATACCACATTTTCCAATAGTGCACCTGGTCTTATGGCCCTATAGATATCCGGTTCTTTTTCTTCCGTTAAATCAATCACTTTTGCATAGCATCCTCCCTCAAAGTTGAAAATGGTGTTCTCGGCAGTCCAACCATGTTCGTCATCACCGATTAATTTTCGGTCTGGGTCTGCGGACAATGTTGTTTTTCCAGTTCCTGACAATCCAAAATAAATTGCGGTGTCCCCATCTTCCCCAACATTAGCTGAGCAATGCATTGGCAAAACATTTTTGTCCACAGGAAGAATAAGGTTCAATGCCGTAAAAATGCCTTTTTTCATTTCTCCCGGATATTCAGACCCCCCTACAAGAGCAACTTTTCTAGTATAGTTCAAGATGGAGAAGTTTCCAGCTATTATTCCAAATTCTTTCGGATTTGGGCATTCATAACCGGGAGCACAAAGTACCAGCCAATCTTCATCAAAATCTTTTAATTCATCCTCGGGAAGCCTTAGGAACATGTTTTTGATAAAATAATTGGACCAAGGGAATTCTGTGATGGTACGCACATTTGTTCTGTATGTTGGGTCGGCACAAACAGCCGCGTCCCTTACATAAATTTCCTTTCCTGATAGATAATTGATCACTTCATTGTAAAGTTTATCAAAGTTTTCAGGAGAAATTGGTTTGTTTATACGACCCCACCATATTCTATCTTTGGTATAGTCATCTTTTACCAAAAAACGGTCTTTTGGGGAACGACCGGTAAATTTTCCTGTGTTAATGGAAAGGGTTCCATTTTCAGTTTCCACCCCCATTCCCTTTTCAAGGGTAATTCGCTGTAAGTCCTCGGCGCTAAGATTCCAAAGTGCCTCGACATTCTTTAAGCCGTATTTGCTTAAATCTTTTGTTTTTTCCGCTATTTCGTTCATAATCCAAGGTTTAAAAAGTTAAAAGCTCCATATTATTGGAACCAATATCAGTGTTGTTAAAAAGAACAGGAGAAGTAAGGGCCCTCCCACCTTTACGTAGTCAATAAATCGATAACCTCCAGAGGACAAAACCATGGCATTGGTCGTGGTTCCCACTGGAGTTAAAAAAGCTGTTGAGGCGCTTATGGCAACCGCAATCATAAAAGGTTTTGGTGAAACCCCAAGTGTAGTTGAAGCCATAATAGCAATGGGTGCCATGAGCACCGCTGTTGCCGAATTGTTGATGGTTTGGCTAAACGTTGTGGTCAACAGGAATATTCCACCCAACAACGCTATGGGGTGAATACTTCCCAATGCCTCCACCAAACTACTTGCGGCCAATTGTGCAGCCCCGGTTTTTTGAAGTGCCAGCCCCATGGGAATCATGGCGGCTATCATGATGACGCTTGTCCAACTAATTCCTTTGTATGCCTTTGTGATGGGTACACAGCCCGTCAACATCATTATTCCGGCACAAATAAGGGCAGCAATGGCTCCTGGCAATAGTTTCAACACCAACAGCAATACCATCAACACCAAGGTACCCAATGCAATATAGCTTCGAGGAGTAAGCACATCCACATTTTTGGACAATGCTTCGGGGCTTCCTGAAATCACCAAATTTTCATAGACCGATTTCAAGGCATCAATATTCTCCCATTGTCCTCTTATCACAAATGCATCACCTGCCTTGATCTTAATTTTTCCTTTCAATGGCACATTATCTCTTGAGGCAGCCAAAAGTTGCACCCCGGTCTGTTTTAAATAATGTCCCAATGGAATGGTCTTGCCCACAAAAACCGACTTTGGCGTAATGATCATTTCGGCCATACCCACTTCTTGGTTGATCAGTTCGTTCTTTAAGGTTTCATGTTCAGGTTTTAATGGGATAACACCCAAATGGAACTTCAGAATAAATTTGTCCACATCCTCAACCTCACCTTTTATGGTAATGATATCGTGATAGCGCATTTCTGTATTATCATCCGGCAATTCCACAAACTCATGCACTCTTTGCAACGGATTGGGGTGTCTTCGCTTTAAGCGCATCAGCGAAATATTATATGTTCCCTCAAAATCCCATTCTCCAATCTTTGTATTTATCAGTGGGGACATTGATCTTATGCGCAAACGGTACAGATTGTCACCAATACTGTAGTTCTCCATCCATTTATGCATCTCTTGATCAATGGCCATGGGCTTGTTCTTGGTGCTGTGGCTCGGTAACAATCGATATCCTATATATCGAAAATAGAGTATGGAAATCAGCAGTAATGGTAATCCAATGAGGGCAAATTCGAAGAATGAGAATCCTTCAAGACCGTTTTCAACCAAAGCATTACTTGCGATTATATTGGGCGGGGTTCCTGTAAGCGTCAATAATCCACCTGTATTGGAACCAAATGCAACGGGCATCAATAATTTGGAAGGCAAGGTTCCTGCACTCCAGGCCGCCGTTACGGTAACTGGCAATAAAGCCGCCACGGTACCCGTGTTGCTTACAAAACCGGACAGCAAACTGGAACCCAAGGTCACAATAACCAATAATCTCGGAACACTTTTCTTTGCCCATTTTACAAAGTAACGCCCAGCGATAGCCGTCCAACCCGTTCTGGAAAGCCCCTCTCCAATAATGAACAGGGCCGCAATCATAATTACTGTAGTGTTGCTAAACCCAGAAAGTGTCTCTGTAATGTCCAATATTCCGGAAAGGTAAAGGGACAACATGGACATAAGTGCTACCACATCTGGCGGGAATTTGCCCCATATGAACAATGCGATTGTAATACCGAGTATTACCAATAATGTTATCATAACCAATTTGTTATGTGAATCAATCCAAGGTCAGCACAGGAATTTCTGCATGGAGCGTTAGCAATTTTGTCAAACGCCCTTCAGATGGAGTGCTCATTCGCGCATGGTTTCGAGGTAAAATGGCAAGAAGATCAATATTTTTCTTGTTGATATAATCCAAAATACCCTGTTCCACATCCTGATTTTTTGTAAATGCGTGCTCCTCATAAAAATGTTCCAGATAGTATTCCAACAAATTCTCGGTGCTTTCCACAACCGATTCCTCAGCATAAACAGATTCTTTATATATGGTAAGCACATGTACCCTTGAATTGAATGTGCGGGCTATATCCAAAAGTATTCTTAGCACTTTCTTATCGTCTATTTCTTCCTTCCCCATCACTAGTGCAATGTCCTTGGGTTCTTCGAGATTACATCCAAAAGGGATGGATATCACCGGACAATTGGCTTCCAATACCAATCTTGAAGTATTGGTTATGGCTTCATCCGTAACCTGATCCCCCATGGTTCCCATCATGATCAAGTCTGCATAATATTCTTCCCTGGCCGACAGAATGGACTCAATGACCTCTCCTGTATTACTGATGAAAGTCGGTGCTTTTTTTACCTTCTTTTTAAACGAACCCACGGTTTTCCCGAAATCGGTTTTAAGTGTATCCATTTCCGATTTTGTTATGGGCATTGTGGAAACATAAAGTGCATAAACATCAACCTCTCGATTTGGGCCTACAAAATTGACCACATACTCCAATGCATTTATGGAAGCTTCTGAAAAATCGAAGGGGACCAAAATTTTATCTATACTACTCATACCTATTATATTTAATTGAACAAAATCTTCAGTTCAAAAGTAGGGTCGGCACCAGATTTAAAATATGATGGAAATCATGTTTTGCTTCTCCTGCCGGAAAACTATTGTCCTTTTATCCTCCCTCTGCCATTATCGTTGAAGAGCCATTTGCAATTGAATAATGAACTTCTGATTTACATCGATTTAGCTGATTATTATCATATTTTTTGGTGTTTATGAGGTCTATTTTTATGACTAATAAATAAGATGAGTCATGAAACCGAAAAAGAATCCAAACGCAGATATTGGCCGTAACAGCAGCCTTTATTTTATGATTGGTCTTACCTCAGTGCTTTTCGTCACTTGGCAATCGTTTGAGGTGAAGACATACGAAAAAGAGTCCTTGGCTTTGGATACCATCGAAGTAATGGACGACCTCAAAGAGGATGTTCCCGTCACAGAAATACTTAGAACTACGCCTCCCCCACCACCACCAGCTGCCCCAGATGTGATTGAAATTGTGGAAGATGTGGAAGATATTGAGGAAACATTGATTGAAAGTACAGAAAGTAGCCAAGAAGTATATATCGAAGATGCTGTGGTCAATATAGATGACGTGGAAGTCGGTGAGGTTGAAGAAGATGTTGTTGTTCCTTTCGCTATTATCGAATATGTGCCCGTTTTCCCTGGGTGTGAGGTTTACGAAACCCAAGAGGAACGCAAAGCATGTTTTAACCAAATGGTGCAGAAACATATTATCAAAAACTTTAAGTATCCGCAGGCCGCTTTGGAAATGCGCATATCAGGAAAGGTCTTTGTACAATTCGATATTAATGCAAAAGGAGAGGTTAGCAATATCCAGAAACGAGGTCCGGATAGACTTTTGGAAAAGGAAGCTGTAAGAATTATTGCTTCTTTGCCCAAGGTACAACCTGGAATACAAAGAGGAAAGCCAACCAAAGTAAGATATGCTATACCGATTAACTTTGCGATAAAATAACTAAAGTAGATTTAACAGAGGCCCAATTAATATGGGCCTCTTTTTTTGTGGGTGTACCATCTGGTTTTGAGATATTCGCTTGTTTTTGAAGCGAGCTCACGGCTTTTTATCACCAGATGTTCCCTATCAAATTGTCTGGCGCGATAACCCAACAAGTGAAAAAAGGATTTTGCCATAAATCTGGCCACCTTTTGATTCACCATCATGGTTCCTTTTTTCTTTGATTTCCAAGCAATGCCCGGCAGTTTCACCAGCAGGTGGTCTATCTTAAACTTTCTAAGCCCCTTTGACAACCACAACAATGCTTTGGGAGTGGGACGTATAAAATAAAATCCCTCATTACCCTGATCTTGGTACAGGGGCATAAAAATTTGTCTTTTTCGGTTTGTTTGCATCACTTTTCCCTTGCATTGGGCAATAGTAACCCCCTTGGGAATTTGTTGAAAGTTTGCAAACCCCGGAAGCATTTTAAAATTGCTTTTAGGTTTTATATGGTACTGATAATAGATTTCATAGAAAATGGGCGGGGATTTGCCCTTGGTTAGGGTTCCATTTTTCAAAAAATCCTTTTTGCTTTCATCAAAACTTACGGAATCTGCCACATGTAATGTATAACGAATGAAATCCACGCAGTTTTCAATAGCTTTTGGATCGTCATGTTGACCGCTCTCGTACCCCAGGGACACATATCCCATATCATTAATGTAGCTCAAAAGGGCACCTTCCAAGTATTCCTCAATTCCGAGAATAATCGGCAATGGGTAATTAGAAGCAAACTTTCTGTTGAGGAGGCTATCATTGAGCACAAGAAAAGGTACGGTATCGCTAGAAGTAGTATGTAAATCGATGAAGTAAAAAGGAGGCTTCCCTTTTTCTAAAATTTCAAAAAGCAACTCATACAGATGAAGCAATTCTTTCTCCTCTGTGTTACATTCCCCATTTTTTGATTGTATGGACTGAATTTTTCTGGGAATCCAAATCCTATTCAAATCTTCGGTTTGGAACCTTACTTTTTTATCAAGGGCCTGAAGGTTTCCGGCTATGGCAAATATTTCACCTTTTATGAGTTCTTGTTGTTGTTCCAGTTCCTGAAAAATCTGGTTCAATGCTAAAACACCTGCCTGTTCATTACCATGTATCCCAGCAAAAAAAACAAGGGTTGGGCCATTATCTCCAGCTTTCAAATGGCCAATTATTCGCTCTGCCAAAACTTGTTCCTTAGTTGAATCTTGAAATGAAGACATACTATAAATCAACTTTGCTGATTATACCTACCAAACTGGTCCCGGAACATACTGGTAAACATCCAATTTGATAATCTTCCATAAGTTTTTTGGCAGTTTCAATTTTAGTTCTTGGTCTAACCGTGACCACTTTTTTTATCATAATATCGGAAACCTTTGAATGGTTATCTTGAATGTTTCCCAACCCCTCGATATGGCTCCATGTTAAAAGACCCACCAAATCTCCTTTGCCATTTTCAATCGGCAGATGGTGAATATTATTCCATTGCATTATAGATATGGCCAAATTCGCAAAATCATCTTCATAGAGTTTCATCAATTTTGTTGACATTATTTGCTCTACCCATTTAAACGATTTTTTTGCCGCATCAATTTTTTCAATATTTGGCCATTGATGCACCGGTAAATTGTTTTGCTGATTGTTATATGTTGCCTTGGTCAATTCCACAAGAGCTGTATCTATCTTCATTTGCTTTCTTAACCTCCTAAAGTTTCTAACTTGCCATTCAGCGCCGGTGCCTCTTTTTGTCCGAGATTCAATTATTCCTAAATAATGATCAATTTCCTTATCTCCAACATTGTACTTTTTTAATCCTTTATACGCAATGGGCAACAATTCTTCACGAATCAGTTTTTTTAAGGTCATTGGTTTACCCAACCAAGACAAGATGGTTTGCCTTCCGTTGGTGGCTGATTTCATAAAATTCAACTTTGCTTCCCTGAAATCCATAATACTTGAAATACAATCATACTTCTCGGGTCTACCAACCATTAAACCGACCCAAAAAGCAAAATTGGCCATTTGGTCGGCTACAGATGGACCCGAAGGAATGTATCTATTTTCGATTCGAAGATGAGGTTTCCCGTTTCCAACCCCATAGCACGGTCGGTTCCATCTGTACACCGTTCCATTAAAGAGGTTGAGTGCCTCAAGTTTAGGAATTGCTCCATTTTCAAGTAAGACCAAGGAATTCTGTTTTATGGGTTTGGTCAAAAGAATGCGATGTGTTGAAATGTCCTCTTTAAAAATCTCCACTACAGAATCTTTTTGCCAATCTTCACCAAAACTTACTCTTGCCACCTGCTCTTTGGGCAAATGACTCCATTTTCTGGTATCCAAACTTTGTTGAAAAAGAGCAATACGGGTCTCTTTCCATAACTCTCTTCCCATAAGCAAGGGCGAATTACAAGAAATTCCGAGAACCGGACCGGCAATGGCCTGGGCCCAGTTGTAACTTTTTATGAAATCATCGGATGAAACCTGAAGGTGCAATTGAAAGCTTGTATTACAGGCTTCGAACAGTACAGAATCATGGTGTAACGACAATTCATCCACTCCTTTTATTTTTAAGGTGAAGTGGTCGCCCCGCCAAGTGGTTAAAACGTCGTTTATTTTATAATATCGGGGAATGGGAGTCATAAAATCTATCCCAAGCTCATTTTTACTTATAGTTGGAAGTATTCCAGTGAGCACCACTTTTGCATTCATTTCATTAGCGCTTGCCTCAGCTTTTGTTAGCAGCTTTCTAAGTTGGTTTTCAACATTTGGAAAACAATTCCGATCTAAGGTAAAAGGGTCAAGGTTGGCCTCCAGGTTATAGCTCGCCAATTCTGTGGTGAAGTGCAGGTCGTTTATTTTTTCGATCAGATCAAGTGATATGGGCGAAGGCCTGAATTCGGTATTGACCAAACACATTTCTTGCTCAGCTCCTACCCTAACGATGTTGTTTTCAATCATCCCTTGCTGTACCATGATCTCCATGGCCTTGATATCATCAATAAGATGTTGCACAAACGCTTTCCGTTCCGCTTGGTCAAATTTGCTTTGTACAATATGTTCTCCCATACCGACCTATTCATTCTGATTTGACATGGTCTAAACTACAAAGTGCACTTGCTTTAAAATATGATACTTGTCATACAAAAGATTGGGCAAGACTGACAATTATCATGTTTTTTGATTGGTTCCAAAACTACTTTTGAACTGTAACAGAAAACAATTATGTGCCAACTAGTTCAAAAATATAATGTCCCTGGTCCCCGCTATACGAGCTACCCTACTGTTCCTTACTGGGATTTGGAAAATTTCTCTGGAAAACTATGGAAATCAAGTGTGTTGAAGGCATTTCAAGAAGATCCTGAAAGCGGGATAAGTCTTTACATCCACCTTCCTTTTTGTGAGAGCATGTGTACCTTTTGCGGTTGTCATAAACGCATTACGAAGCGTCATGAACTGGAATTACCTTATATAAAAACCGTTCTTAAAGAGTGGAAGCTTTATACCCAACTTTTGGGAACAAAACCCCAAATCAAAGAATTGCATTTAGGTGGAGGGACCCCTACTTTCTTTTCCCCAGAGAACCTTAAACTTTTAGTTGAAGGCATCCTTAGGAATGGTAAAAAGGCCACAAATGCTGAATTTAGTTTCGAGGGACATCCAAACAACACAACCAAAGAACATTTACAGGCCCTTTTTGATGTAGGGTTCAAAAGGGTCTGTTTGGGTGTACAGGATTATAGTCCAGTTGTGCAAAAGGCCATAAATAGGGTGCAGCCCTTCGAAAACGTAAAAAAAGTAACCGAATGGGCCCGAGAAATTGGGTATACATCCGTCGGCCATGACATTATTTATGGACTTCCCTTTCAAACTTTGGAAGATGTGAAGGGAACCATTAACAAGACCTATGCGCTTAAGCCTGATAGAATTGCCTTTTACAGTTACGCACATGTACCTTGGTTAAAGGGGAATGGACAACGCGGTTTCAAGGAAGATAACCTGCCTTCTTCGGCCGAAAAGAAAAAGCAATATGAATTGGGCAAAAAAATGTTGACGGATTCTGGATACAAAGATGTGGGTATGGATCATTTTGCACTACCCACAGATAATTTATATACTGCCTTGTTGAATGGCACATTACATCGAAATTTTATGGGTTATACCCCTTCGAAAACCAAGTTAATGATAGGATTGGGTGTTTCCAGCATAGGGGACAGTTGGTATGGATTCGCCCAAAATGTGAAAAGCATTGAGGAATACGAGCACTTGGTGGAACATGGGGTATTGCCCATTTTTAGGGGTCATAGTTTAACCACGGAGGATCAAATAATAAGAAAGCATATCCTTAATCTGATGTGTAAGTTTAAAACCACAGTGACCCAAGAAGAGAAAGAACTAATCGATTTTGATAAGATAATCGAAAATTTAGCTGAACTCCAATCGGATGACCTGGTAACCATTGAGGCCAATACTATTAGCGTTACCAAAAAAGGGAGACCTTTCGTTCGAAATGTCAGTATGGCCTTTGATTTAAAATTGCATCGGAAAAAACCTGAGACCAGGCTGTTTTCCATGACCGTCTAATCTTAAAACCACGACAAATGAAAAGCATCATCGTACCCGTAGATTTTTCAGAACAATCCGAAAAAGCACTTAAAGTTGCCGCCAATTTGGCAAAAGAGCATGATGCTGAACTGCTAGTACTCCATATGCTCGAACTTTCTCCGGCAATAATGAGCGAGTCAGGATATGTGTCTCAAGAACAAGTTGTCCATCTAATTAGAATTGGCGAAAAGAGATTCGCTAAATTCTTGGACAAACCTTATATGAAAGGGGTAGCTATTACCCCGGTCATCAAACATTATAAGGTTTTCAGTGAAGTCAATGACTTAGCTCAAAAGCACAATGCCGACCTTATTGTTATGGGGTCCCATGGTACCGATGGACTAAAGGAGATTTTTATAGGATCCAACACAGAACGTGTGGTTCGCACCTCCGATGTTCCGGTGCTGGTAATCAAAGATGACAACGAGAAATTCGAAGTAGAACGCTTTGTTTTTGCCTGTGATTTTAAGGAGGAAAACATTGGGGCGCTTAAAAAAGCTGCGGAAATCGCTAAGTTGTTTAAGGCTCAGCTTCATTTGGTATATATCAACACCCCTGGAGATGAATTTTTAAGTACAGAAGATGCCTTTACCAAAATTTCAAAATTATTGAACATGGCTACTTTAGGACTTGAAGTAGAGATCTATAACGATTACAGTGTTGAAAAAGGCATACTTAACTATAGTGAATCGGTTGCCGCTGATCTTATTGGAATACCCACTCATGGAAGAAGAGGTTTATCCCATTTCTTTATGGGAAGTATTGGGGAAGATATTGCAAATCACTCGCAAATACCTGTGATCACATTTAAAATTTAAACTTGGTTTAGTTTATTATTTGATTGTTTTAGTTAAACCTAACTCAGAAAAAGGGAAGTAATTACTTCCCTTTTTCATTTGCCATATTACCGGTTAAACCTTTCGAATGCCGCTTTTTCCAACGCTTCTTGATGGTCAGGATGCGTTATAGAAATCAAGGCTTTTGCCCGTTGTTGTAAATTTTTGCCATACAAGTTTACCACACCATATTCAGTAGCTACATGATGAACGTGTGCCCGGGTGGTAGTAACGCCTGCACCTTCTTTTAAAAAGGGTACTATTTTGGACACCCCTTTTTTAGTTGTTGATGAAATGGCAAAGATTGGTTTTCCTCCTTCAGATAATGATGCTCCCCTTATAAAATCCATTTGGCCACCAACTCCAGAGAACTGATAGCTCCCGATAGTATCTGCGCACACTTGTCCGGTTAAATCAATCTCAATGGCGCTGTTTATCGCTGTAACTTTAGGGTTTCTTCTAATTCGGGCCGTATCGTTGGTATAACCGGAATCTCTAAAGTCGCAAATGGGGTTGTCATCGATGAAGTCATACAATTTTCGTGAGCCCACCGCAAAACAACTTACAATCTTACCATTTTTCACCACCTTTTCCTCACCGGTAATTACACCACTTTCAATCAAAGGCAATACTCCATCGGAAAACATTTCGGTGTGAATTCCCAACCTTTTATGGTTATGTAGGTTGGCCAATACGGCATTAGGAATGTTACCAATGCCCATTTGCATGGTGGCACCGTCCTCTATCAAAGAGGCTACATTGGATCCAATTCTTTGTTCTATCTCCGATATTTCTCCAGGCTCATGTTCATGAATGGGGCGATTCACCTCTGTGGCAAATTCAATTTGATCAATATGAATAATTCCCGTTCCATGGGTTCTGGGTACGTTGGGATTAATCTGCGCCACTATTTTTTTGGCTGTACGAATTGCGGGCAGTGCCACATCCACAGAAACCCCAAGAGAACAATATCCGTGTTTATCAGGACTTGAAACTTGAATAAAAGCGACATCCAAAGGCAGAATATTCCTTTTAAACAACCAGGGAATTTCACTTAAGAATATTGGAATGTAACCCGCATTTGGAGTATTTACGCTTTTCCTCACATTTCCCCCAACAAAACAAGAATTTAAAACAAATGCCTGGCTGTACGGTTCTTGCACATATTTGGCCCCACCTTCGGTATGTATGGAGATGATCTCAACATTTTTTAACTCCTTATAACGATTACAAAGAGCGTCAATTAATTCGTTTGGAGTCATTGCCGCACCTTGCAGAAAGACTCGATTTCCTGATTCAACTATGCTTACAGCTTCTTCTGCCGTTGTTATTTTCATTTTCTTTTGTATTGATGTTAACCGATATAAACCAAATTAAGGTTGATGGCATTCTATGTTTGAAGATATCGAATCTGTTGATACCTGCTTTGGGGAAACATACGGAATTCCCAATCCCAATCCTCGTATAATGAACAATACCCCAACAAGGACAACAAATACTGGTATCAGTCTACGCAAGTTTGCTTTCATTGGGTTTCTAAAAAACGCTTTGGAAAAAACCACCGAGGTCATTAATGGAATGGTTCCCACACCAAACAACACCATATACAGACCTCCTTGTAGTGGATTACCATAGGCAATTGCTCCTAAAACCGCCATATATACCAGTCCGCAGGGGAGGAATCCATTTAAAAATCCTATGGTCAGTAAGGCATCTGGCGTCTTTTTTTTGAGTTCAGCTCCCAATTTCGATTTTATTTTGGTCAATATAACATAAATGGGTTTTGATAATTTGTTGGTCATAAAAAACCTGCTTGGTAGCACAACCAGCAGAATCATGACCAAACCAACCGCAATGGACAGCTTTTGTTGGATTCCGAATAAATAAAGCCCCTTGCCCAACAATCCGAACAGAATTCCAATTACAGCATAGGCCAAAAGCCGCCCAGAATGATAGATAAAGACTTGAATGAGTTTTTTGGTATTATTTTCATGATCAAGCGGTAACATAAAGGCAATTGGCCCGCACATGCCCAAACAATGTAAGCTTCCCAAAAAACCCAATATCAACGCTGATGCGAACATGATTTAATACGTTAATCGTTCCTTGAACAAAAAGTTGTTTCCTTCGTACTGCCATTTTACGGTAATGTCCCAGCGACCGTCCACCAAGCGATTGTCAGGTATGAGCAAATGTGTTTTGGACAAACTTAAAGGAAAGTCTACATCCAAATGCTTGTTAGACGGTCTGTAAAGGGACACTGTTCCCGTAATTTTTTTAGGGTCGAATTTTTCTGGAAAAAAAATGGTTATTCCTTTTTTGGATTTGGTTATCGTAAGTTTCGCATCCATGTCCAAAGCTGATTTGGATGCATCGATTTCTTTTTGATAAGCCAACTCTCGTTTGTAATATTCCTCGGTAACCAAATCGTGGTTCGCACTATTGTCAGTGCTCATTCGAACTACAAAGTATAATATGAACGTAATAAAAACGACAAAGGCTATTACTATTCCTGTTCCCCAGTTTATTCTCATCTTTTTGCTTTTTAATTATAACTTCTAGGGGCCAAAAACTGGGTTACCGTGGTCTCTATGAGCTCCTCCCCACTATAAACTCCTATTTTTAACTTGTCCTTATCCCCTGTCAATACTGAATTATTGATTTCTATAAATAAGGTTCCTTCCTCTATTTCCTCAGCGGGCACCTTAAAGCTTTCCTTGGAAACAATGCGTATTGTTCCTTTATGTGACATCAGTTTAAAGCTTACATCTTCAATTTCTTTTGAGGTCTTGTTCACCAATTTATAGGTATACACATTGCTGATTATGTTATCCGCTTTTCGCTCGTACAACTGGCCTGGCAATCGCAATATGTTGGCCTCCACATCATTTCTCAAGAACAACATGCCAACCAAAATACCTGTCAATACAATCAAAACAGCAGTGTAGCCTTTCATCCGGGCGGTAAACTTGAACTTCGATTTCTTGTTTATTTCATCTTCGCTGGCATATCGAATCAATCCACGAGGTTTTTTGATGCTGTCCATAATATGGTCGCACTCATCAATACAAGCTGTGCAATTCACACATTCCAACTGGGTTCCGTTTCGAATATCTATACCTGTTGGGCAGACATTCACGCATTGAAAACAATCAATACAATCGCCGTGACCCAATGCTTCGCGATCTTCATTCTTCCGAAATTTTTTACGTCCATTTTCGCCTTCTCCCCTTTGGTGATCATAGGCTACAACAATGGACTTATCATCGAGCAGTACTCCTTGAAGCCTTCCATATGGGCAAGCAATAATGCAAACCTGCTCCCTAAACCAAGCAAAAATGAAATAAAAGACACCTGTAAAAATCAATAAGGGGACCATGGTTCCCAAATGGGCCATAGGCCCGTCAAAAATGTATCGTATCAATTCATCACTTCCAATCAAATAGGCCAGAAAAATATTGGCAATCAAAAATGAAATGATAAAAAAGATGGTCCATTTCAAGAGTCTTTTACGAATTTTTTTAGCATTCCAAGGTGATTTGTCAAGACGCATCTGTGCACCACGGTCTCCATCAATCCAAAATTCTATCCTTCGGAAGACCATTTCCATAAAAATTGTCTGGGGGCACATCCATCCACAAAAGATACGGCCATAGGCCACGGTGAAAAGTGCGATAAAAATCACCCCAGCAATCATGGAAACCACCACCAAATGAAAATCCTGGGGCCAAAAAGGAAATCCGAAAATATTGAACCGCCTTTCCAGCACATTGAACAACAAAAATTGATGTCCATTGATCTTTAGGAAGGGAGAAGCAAAAAGAAACAACAGAAGTCCATAGCTCACATATTTGCGATACTTGAAAAACCGTCCGCTGGGCTTTTTGGGAAATATCCACGCCCGCTTGCCTTCTTCTGTTATGGTTCCTATGGAATCCCTAAAATTTTCTTGCATTTTGCTCTTTTACTTTTAGGGTCTCGACTGTGCTCGACCTGACAATGACAATCTCCTTAGTAAACCTCAACTATTGGCCTTCGGTATCCACCCAAATCTCTCCTTCCGGAGCTTTGGGGTTTGCCGGTGTGGTGCCTTCCATTGTCATAATATAACTGGACACTTGGGCAATTTCTAAAGGCTTTAAGCTTTGTTTCCATGCTATCATTCCTTTTCCATCACGCCCTCCTTCGGAAACGGTACTGAAGATATTTTTAATTCCACCTCCCAAAATCCAATATTCGTCGGTTAGGTTAGGACCAATACCTCCACCTCCATCGGCCATATGACAGGCCACACAGCTAGCAGTAAATATTTTTTCTCCCGCCGCAAGGTCCGCAGCCTCAGAAAGAAACTCTACGGTATTGGCATCCACCAAATCTTTGGCCGTCTTTTTATATTCTTCAATGGCTAATCTGGCGGCCGCAACTTCTTGTTCATATTCTTCAGCCTGGGTATAATCACCCACCATGTGGAACCTTACCATATAGATTACACCAAAAATGATGGTGCCATAAAAAAGGTATACCCACCAAGGAGGCAAGACGTTATCCAATTCCCGGATACCATCATAATTATGATCCATGATAATTTCCCCCTCTCGTTCTATGGATCTACTTTTGGTGAGGTTTTGATATACCTTTTTGGCCCATTTCCATTCAAGCTTCTTAGTCTTGGAAGCCAAGTATTTTTCCTTTCCTTCTTCAGAAAGTGTTTGAAACATTACATTTTCTATAGCATGCAATATGAGTTCTATGGCAATCAGGATCATTAAGACCAATAGCAGAAAGAATTGCGTAATTGGATATTCGATTATTGCCGGTTTATCTCCAGAATCTATGAAATACTCCATCAATGCGAAAATGAGGAAGAATAATACTGGAATACGTATCCACCATGGTGTTCTTGTGCTCATACTATTTTAGTTTATTGTGTTGATCATTATCTAAAGGCAATTCTCCCATTTCTTTGATGTGTGCTTTGGATGCGGTAAATACCCACCAAAAGAGTAAAACAAAAAACACGAAGAAGATCAAAAGTGAAATCATGGGATAACTGGCGATACCCTCAATACTTTCCATATGGTTTTTTACAAATTTCAACATGGCTTATTTGTTTTGGGATATTAATTCTTCTGTTTCCTTCACTTTGATATCTGTCCCCAGCCTTTGCAGGTAGGCTATCAAGGAGACGATTTCTCGATTGCGCATCTCAACAAAATCCTCTCCATTTTCCTGCGCATATTTTTTATCCGCTTCATAGGTTTTGGCAAATTCAGGATCTGAATACAGGTTTTTCTCAATCTGTTCGGCCTGTTCAGCCATAGACTGTGGTGCATTTGCAATCTCCTCATCAGTATAGGGCACTCCCAACTTCACCATAGCTTCCATTTTGCTTTGGACATCGCTTCTATCATGCTCATTTTGAACTAACCATTGATAGGCTGGCATAATGGAACCAGGCGAAGTAATTTGAGGGTCATACATATGGCTTAAATGCCAATTGTCAGAATATTTTCCACCTATACGTAATAAATCAGGACCGGTACGCTTACTTCCCCAAAGGAAAGGATGATCGTACACAAATTCACCTGCTTTGGCATACTCCCCATAGCGTTCCACCTCACTTCTAAAAGGTCTGATCATCTGTGAGTGACAACCCACACATCCTTCCCGGATGTAAAGGTCCCTTCCTTCCAATTCCAAAGGCGTATAAGGTTTCACACTGGTGATGGTAGGTATGTTGGATTTCACCAAAATTGTAGGCACAATCTGGATGATTCCTCCAATCAGAATGGCAATTGTAGCCAAAATGGTCAACTGTACTGGTTTTCTTTCCAACCAATTATGGAAAGTCTCACCGGCCACTCGTCTTTTTGAAACCTTGGTCAATGCAGGGGCTTCGGCCAATTCATCTTCAACCCTACTTCCCTTTTTGATGGTTACAACCACATTGTAAATCATGATGAGCATCCCCACGATGAACATGGTTCCACCAATGGCCCTCATCCAGTACATTGGAATAATTTGGGTAACGGTCTCCAAGAAGTTTCCATAAACCAAAGTCCCATCCGGATTAAATTCCTTCCACATTAAAGCTTGGGTGAATCCTGCCACGTACATTGGTAAGGCATATAATATGATTCCCAAGGTGCCAATCCAGAAATGCAGGTTGGCCAAATTCTTGGAATGCAAGGTTGTTTTGAACATTTTGGGCACGAGCCAATAGATCATTCCAAAAGTCAGGAAGCCATTCCAGGCCAATGCCCCAACGTGCACGTGTGCAATAATCCAGTCACTAAAATGTGCAATGGCGTTTACATTTTTCAAGGACAACATAGGCCCTTCAAAAGTTGCCATACCATAACCCGTAATGGCGACTACCATGAATTTCAAGGTAGCGTCGCTTCGTACTTTGTCCCAAACACCACGAAGGGTTAACAAACCATTGATCATACCACCCCATGATGGTGCAATCAGCATTATGGAGAAAACAACTCCCAAGTTTTGTGCCCAATCGGGCAAAGAAGAATACAACAAATGGTGTGGGCCTGCCCAGATATAGATGAAAATCAATGACCAAAAGTGAACAATGGACAGCCGATAAGAATAAATAGGTCTATTGGCTGCTTTAGGAACAAAATAGTACATCAATCCCAAAAAAGGGGTTGTTAAAAAGAAGGCAACAGCATTGTGTCCATACCACCATTGTACTAAAGCATCTTGAACACCTGCATATACCGAATAACTTTTTAATGCGGAAACCGGTAATTCCAAACTGTTGAAAATATGGAGTACCGCAACAGTCACAAAAGTTGCCAGGTAGAACCAAATGGCAACATATAGATGACGCTGTCTTCGTTTAAAAATTGTTCCAATCAGGTTCCAACCAAAGGCCACCCAAACCGCGGCAATGGCCAAATCGATGGGCCATTCCAATTCCGCATATTCTTTTGATGTAGTATACCCCAAAGGCAAGGTAATGGCCGCAGCCACGATTATCAATTGCCATCCCCAAAAATTGAAATTGCTCAAGGCATCGCTAAACATCCTTGTTTTGAGCAATCGTTGCGTGGAATAATACACCCCTGCAAAAATTGCATTCCCAACAAAGGCAAAAATCACCGCATTGGTGTGGAGGGGACGCAAACGTCCGAAACTTAACCACGAAATGCCATCCGTTATGTTCGGAAACAAAAACATAAAGGCCAACAAGAGCCCTATAAGCATTCCAACAACGCCCCAAAGCATGGTGGCGTATAAAAACTTTTGTACGATCTTGTTATCGTAGCGAAATTGTTGTATTTCCATATTTATTGGTTTGTACTTTCAGTTTGTTTGATTTCTTGATTTTCCAGAATGTTCTCATCCAAATCAGGTAATAGTTCATCTTCAAAAAGCATTCTTACGGAAGGGGTATAGGAGTCGTCATATTGTCCACTCTTTACCGAAAGGACAAAGGCTGCAAAAAAAATGATGGCGACGCTAATGCTGATTGCCAACAACACATATATAACACTCATACCTATTCTAATCTGGGGGTAAAACTACTTTGATGGTTTCTCGTAAAAAATGACATATGTCAGCTTTTGTTTTTTATTATCGTTGTTGCCAATGGTTGCTTTTTCATAAGGGTCAAAAGAGCCGCTACAATGATGAAATTCTTTCCGATATATTGCCCCAATAGGGTCGGCACCAAAGGTGGTTCTTGAAAAGATTCGGATGGAAACAAGAGTAATGGGGCAAAGGTCAGGGCCATATGAAACAGTGCCACCGCAATGGTCTGTTTTCTCCAGATATTTAGCAACAAACAAAGGCCAATCCCCACCTCCATAATCGCCAGTAAGATGATTGAAAGGGAATCGGGCAAGAATCCAAAAGTCAGCTCATGGATAGTATTTTTTGCCAATCCTTCCGCGGGACTGAGGCTTGGAAAAAACTTTAAACTTCCAAACCATACATACACCACGCCTATACTAATCGCCAAGAGATTTGGCGCTATCTTTTCCTTAATCCTGTAAAGTTTAGCCTTGATCATTTTTATGTTGAGTTGAGTTGAGTTTTTTTCCAATCAAATTTGTCATCAGGGTAGTGAACACTACGATGCTGATTGAGCTTAGCGGCATTAAAATAGCAGCCACAACGGGCTGTAGTTGCCCTGTAACAGCAAAGTATAGTCCAACGAGGTTATAGCAGAGCGAAAGGACAAAGCTCATTTTTATGACTTTTATCGCTTTTTGGGACAGTTTTATAAAAGCAGGTAATTTGTCGAAGTTTGAAGCATCCAAAATGCCATCACAAGCTGGAGAAAACACGTTGATATTCTCGGAAATGGCAATACCAACATCACTTTGGGCCAATGCTCCAGCATCGTTTAAGCCATCGCCGACCATCAACACTCTATTGGATTCTTGCAGTCGGGCTATATACTCCAGTTTATCCTTTGGTTTTTGATCAAAGAGCAATCTGGTTTTTCCGGGCAGTAATTTTTGAAGTCTCTTTTTCTCTCCATCATTATCTCCTGAAAGGATTCCAATATCCATGGATCTTCCAAGTTCGTCAAACAATCTTTCCACTCCTTCTCGATAATTATTTTTGAAAACAAACCTTCCCTTATAGTCCTCATCTGCACTGACGTAGACCGAGGTATTTGCATGGGAAGCCATCGTTTCCTCTCCAACGTAAGCTGCCGAACCAGCTTTGATGCTATGTTCTTTACTTCGCCCTTCAACACCCAAACCAGTTTGTTCTTGAAATTCATCCAAGGTTTCAATATCGTTGGATTTTAAAATGTTGTACAAAGACCTGCTTAAAGGATGATTGGATGCCCGTAGCGTAGTTTTTAGCAATGCTTTTTCATCCTCTTTAAGTTCTATTCCTTCATAACTGACCACATCTTTGTTCGATGTAGTAATCGTTCCTGTTTTGTCAAAAATTGCAATATCCACCTTGGCCAGTCTTTCTATTACATTGGCATTTTTTAAATAAAATCCATGTTTTCCAAATATGCGAAGCATGTTTCCCATTGTGAATGGAGCAGCAAGGGCTATGGCACAGGGACAGGCTATGATCAATACAGCGGTAAATACGTTGAGTACCATGTTAGGCTGGTAGAAAAGCCAAAAAATGCTGGCTACAATCGCTATACTCAAAACCGCTGCCGTAAAACGCTTTCCTATGCTATCCGTTAGTGTTTGAAAATGGGAAGCTTTGTCTTTTTTGAAGATTGAGTTTCCCCATAGTTCGGTCAAATAGCTTTGCGACACAGATTTTAGCACCTCAACTTCAATAACTCCTGAGAGTTGTTTGCCTCCGGCAAAAAGTTTATCTCCGGATTCTTTTAAAATGGCTTGCGATTCTCCGGTCACAAAACTGTAATCAATTTCGGCGGTACCCTTTTGCAAAATGCAATCAACCGGGATGATTTCCTGATTTCGAATCAACAGTCTGTCCCCCATCCCTACTTTGTAAACTTGGATGCTTTCCTCTTTTCCTTTAGCATCCAAACGGGTAACAGCAATCGGGAAATAGGATTTATAATCTCTTTCAAAAGAAAGGAAAGCATATGTTTTTTGTTGAAAGAACTTCCCAAGCAGTAAAAAGAACACCAGCCCGGTCAAGCTATCGAAAAAGCCCGACCCCAAATCAAAAACAATATCGGTGGTACTTCGCAAAAACAAGGTCAATACACCCAAGGCAATGGGCACATCAATATTCAGAAGCTTGGAACGCAACCCTTTTAATGCCGAGATAAAGTAGTCTTGCGAGGCATAAAATACCACCGGAAGGGAAAAGGCGAACATTAGCCAACGAAAAACTGGTTTGTACTGATCCAACCAAAATTCTTCCACCTCAAAATATTCAGGAAAGGAAAGCAGCATTACATTGCCAAAGGCAAAACCTGCAACACCCAACTTATAAATAAGTGACCTATCCTTTTTTTGATTCTTTTTATTGAATTCTTCCAAGGAAATATAGGGCTCATATCCAATGTTGCTTAAAAGCATTGCCAAAGCTTTCAAGGAAAAATCGGTAGTATCATAGGTAACCCGGATGGTCTTTTTTGGAAAATCGACCTGGGAATTTTTAATCGCAGGATGAAGTCGATTCAGGTTTTCCAATACCCAAATGCACGAACTGCAATGTATAGTGGGAATGCTTAACCCAACAACTTGGATATTCTCTTCATCAAACTCAACAAGTTGTTTTATGATTTCCAAGTTGTCCAGGAATTCGTACTTCTTGGGAGTTTGGTTTGGTGTACTACCCGCCCTGGCCTCCAAGTCATAGAACTTAGAAAGCCCGTTGGAGGTGAATATCTCATAAACCGTTTTGCAACCACTGCAGCAGAAATCCTTTTCATCAAAACAAACCTTGTCCTTACCACATTGATCTCCACAATGGTAACATGTCATGTTTGCCATTACATTTGCTTTACCTGTGGCAAATTTGATCTGCTTTTTGATTAAAAAACATGACATTTATCAGTTCTTGTCCAACACTTTAGACCTAATTTTGCCGTATAGGGTAAATCAAAGTGTTATGGAGAGTAGATGCGAAAATTGTATCGTTAGGCAGTTCAACTCCCTTAGGGCCATGAGCAAAGAGGAATTGAAGAAAGTCTCTGACACCAAAACCACTAAAAAAATCAAAAAGGGAGATTCCCTTTTTGAGGAGGGTGACAAATTGAACGGTGTTTATTGCGTTCGAAATGGAGTTTCCAAACTCTCTAAATTAAGTGCAAACGGAAAAGACCAAATTGTAAAATTGGCCACTAAGGGCGAAGTAATCGGTCAGCGTTCCGTAATTGCAGAGGAATGTACCAATTTATCAGCAATCGCTGTCAATGATATGGAGGTCTGCTTTATTCCCAAGGAAAGTATCGTTCATACTTTGCAAAAAAATCCAAACTTTACTTTAGAGGTTTTGCGCCATATGGCCCATGATTTGAAAGAGGCGGATGACGTTATCGTTAATATCTCCCAAAAAACGGTAAAACAACGCATTGCTGAGGCATTTTTATACTTAAAAAACAATTTTGGTGAGGATGATGAAGGTTTTTTGGCCCTTACCTTATCCCGTGAGGATATCTCCAACGTGGTTGGAACTGCTACGGAATCGGCCATTCGAATCATATCTGAATTCAAGAAAAAGGGGTTGATTCACACATCTGGAAAAAGAATCGGAATCAAGGACGAACGCAAACTCACCGAAATGGTTGAGGGCTTCTGAATTCAAATATTCCAAAACCTGACATTTGTCATAGTATCCCCTAAGGCTTCGGCCTAATTTTATTCCATCTTTATATTAGACGGAATGCAAAAGATTCTTATACCTACCGATTTTTCAGAGAACGCATGGAATGCAATTGATTATGCCATGCAGCTGTTTAGAAAAAAGAGCTGTACCTTTTATTTGCTCAACACCTACACCCCTGTTATTCCGAGCAGTCGTTTTATGGCTAAAATGATTGATGGTGTGCGAGTGGTTGATGCTGTTAGAAGTTCTTCTGAGGAGGGATTGAAAAAAACAGTTGAGCGAATAAAGCGTAAATACCGCAACACCAATCATAAATTTAAAACCATTTCATCTTTTAATTTATTGGTAGATGAAGTAACAGAAATTGTAGATGCCAAAGGCATTCAACTTATAGTTACAGGAACTAAAGGGGCATCGGGCATTGACGAAGTTTTTATGGGGAGCAATACAGTTCGAATCATTAAAAGCAGCAAAAAATGTCCTGTTTTGGCCATTCCGCAACATTTTCAGTTTGTAACCCCATCAGAAATTGCTTTTGCCACCGATTTTAATAGATTTTACACCTCATCCGAATTGAATCCGCTGTTGGAATTAGCGGAAATGTTCCAAGCCACCATTAGAATTGTTCATGTTCAATATGGAATTAAGGCCCTATCCGAGTTGCAACAGTTCAATTTAAATATGTTAAGACGCTATTTAGATGGAACCGAACATTATGTGCACACGGTTTCAGAGCTTAATTCCGTTTCACAAACTTTGGAAATATTCTCTCAAGAGCTGGACATCCATTTATTGGCTTTGTTGAACTACCAGCACAGTTATATGGAAAAAATGACCCGTGAACCTGTTGTAAAGCGAACTGCATTTCACACACAAATTCCTTTACTTGTCATTCCTGAATTGGGAATGGAAGGTGTTTCCAATGACTGGGAGGAAGAACAAAGCACGGTATCCAATTAACTTTATAATCGCATAGGGTTTATTTATGGCGGATTAAAACCCAATCCTGGCATGATCCTTATCTTTATGTATTGTTTTAGCAATCGCAATACATTTATGACCTAATGGGGGAACAACAACTTATTGAATGCCACGAACGCATTAAACCGTTTATTCATCAAACTCCTGTCCTTACATCAAAACTTATTGATGCACTTTTGGACGCCAAAGTATTTTTTAAGTGCGAGAATTTCCAAAAAATGGGCGCATTTAAAATGAGGGGCGCCACTAATGCCATCATGCAACTTTCCGAAGCACAACGCAAAAAAGGTGTAGTTACGCATTCGTCTGGAAATTTTGCTCAAGCACTTTCATTGGCTGCACAAAGTTTAGGGGTCAAGGCATTTATTGTAATGCCAAGCAGTGCCCCACAGGTTAAAAAGGATGCTGTGAAAGGGTATGGAGGAATCATAACAGAATGTGAATCTACCTTGGAAGCACGAGAGCGCACCACAAAGGAAATTGAAAAGCGAGAGGGAGCAACCTTTATCCACCCCTCCAATGATGACGAAGTGATTTTGGGTCAAGGAACAGCCTGTAAAGAATTATTGGAACTTCATCCAGATTTGGATTTGGTATGCACTCCGGTCGGCGGAGGTGGCTTAATTGCCGGTACTGCATTGGCCGCCCACTATTTTGGCACAAACTGTAAGGTCATTGGCGGAGAACCCATGGAAGTTGATGACGCCTACCGCTCCTTACAAAGTGGGGTCATTGAAACCAATACCTCTACAAATACCATTGCCGATGGACTCAAAACCCAACTGGGCGATAGAAATTTTCCCATTATTCAAAAACATGTGGATGAAATTATTAGGGTGACCGAATTAGAAATTATCGATGCGATGCGACTAATTTGGGAGCGTTTAAAGATTGTATGCGAACCCTCAAGTGCCGTTGCCCTAGCTGCGGTGGTAAAAAACAAAGAAAAATTTCAAGAAAAAAATATTGGGGTAATAATTTCCGGAGGGAATGTGGACCTGGGTAATCTGCCTTTTTGACTCAATTAAAACTAGACCTATGATTGATGACAAGAAATATATTAGAATGGCCATTGAAACTGCCGAGGTCTCCAAGAAAAATGGAAATCTGCCCTTTGGATGTCTTTTGGTTGATACAGATGGAAAAGTGATTCTTAAAGGAGAAAATACCATAAATACCGACAATGATTGTTTGGCACATGCAGAAATCAATTTGATTCGGGAAGCCAGCAAAAAGTATGATTTCTCGTATTTAAATAGCTGTACCATCTACACAAGTGATGAACCCTGCCCCATGTGCACCTCGGCCATCTACTGGTGTGGTATTGGAAGGTTGGTTTACGGATTGAGTAAAACGAATTACTACAAAATCGTTGGTCGTGACGATCCCAATTGGGTATTTGAGATGCCTGTCAGGGAATTGTTAGAAAAAGGTGGCAGAAAAGTAGAGGTAGTTGGCCCCATGTTGGAACACGAAGCATCACGCCTTCATTCGGATGACTAACTTGAAAAATCACAACGAATCAATCTGATTACATCACAATATCATTCTTCCATTCATAAGGAGCTGGAATGTTGTCATCGTCAATCAGTTGACGGATATCGATTTCTATCCCCCTGCTCAAATCGGTGATGGGAACATCGTTTGGACCCCCTTCAAATGGATTTTCGGTATTCTCACCTATTGCTTCCATGGTATGAAAAACCCAAGCTACCAAAGCACTAAATGGAATGGAAAACCAAACAAAATGTTTGCCAATAAAAAGCTGCAGGTTTTGGGTAAACTCGAAATAGGCAGGACTTGTCTCTAGGTGACCAATTACCTTGTTTCCAATTTCCTCAAAACCTTCCATAATCCCAAAGGGCACTAAAAGAATGAAAATCCAAACAAAAACATAGTTTAGGGTAGCAAATTGCCGAGGATATGGAAAGTTTTTGATGCGCTCACTTTTTCCTTGTAAAGTGTAGAACTCTGTAAGCATTGACATCATTTCCATATGTCGAAAATCTTCAATAAGTCCATTGTTCATCAATTCACCCAACCGTCTAGATTGAATTCCAAGTAACTGTGACGCTTGATTTCCCTTTGCAAAAACCTCATCCATTTCGTGTTTTGAAATATATGGAGAAATTGCTTCCTCAATAGGTATGCTGTCTTCACAAACTGTATATTGACTGGCCCTAAATTCACTATTCGATTTTGAATTTTTAAGGTGCATCTCCCAAGGTTTATCTTTTCGCAGTTGATACCGCAAAGCGGTCAACCAAGCTACATGACGGTGCACAAGTTCTCTTTTGACCTCTTTTAGTTCATCATCACTTTTTGTGCTCTTGGCGTGTTCATTGGTTATAAAATCCTTGACCATAATGGTCCAAGAGCGCGAGGCATTTACAATACCGCCCCATATTTTACGTGCTTCCCACAACCGATCATATGATGCATTGTTCTTAAAACTGACAATGAAGGCAACAGCAGTACCCAACACTCCCAAAGGGAGCCAAGGGATATGAAGCCATTTCCAACGTAGAATGTCAAACAAAAAAACAGGTACGGTGGCTAATACTAAAAAAAGAAAAATATGTCTTCGCGTCCATCTGATAACTCCCCTTATCGGGAATATTCGTCTTGTGTACATGGATTATAATGGTAATGTTGGTTCTTCTACAAAATAGGAAATTTCTAGAAGATAGTACATGGGGTGGTTGCCAAATAAAAAAGCCAAGATTCAAATTTTGGCTTTTTCTTTGCTGTGCGGGTGATGGGGAGTCCAATCCCCACGTATCACGGCACTATATCCCATGTCTTGCGCTTATCAATCCACAGAAAACTAAGTTAAATGATTTTAATTCGTTGTGCTTTTATTCATTTGCTTTACATCAATAAGATCTAGGGGCCTTCCCATTTTGGGATTTTGACCAATGGGCAATCCTAAAATTTTCATAATGGTAGGAGCAACCTGATCAGTAAACAATTGTTCCTTTTTATCTACTTCTCCCATAGCCTCAATTCCCTTCCCAAAAACCACCAACCAAACCTGATCGGCTCCTGGTATTTGTGAACCGTGGCTTTGCCATGTATGTAAGGGTTTTGTTCCCCTGCCATGATCAGTGGTAATAATAAAGATGGTCTCATCTTTATAAAAATCATCTTTTTGGGTAAGGTCCCAAACTTCCTTGATCAAGGAATCTGTATTATTAACCGCCTTCAAATAGGCCTGATAATCTCCTCCATGGGCAAAATCATCCGTTTCACCATAGGCAATATACACCAGTTTAGGATGCTCCTTTTTCATATACTCAAGGGTGTAATGGTGGGTGAAAGCATCCAATCTCACACTGCTCCATGGACTAGGTATTTGTTTTTGGAGTTGATTCAGAAACACTTCCCGTTTGCTCAAATTGCCTTTCGCTGGTTCAAATCCCGCATTGACAGGGATTCCTGAACGCTCTTCATTAACGATATATGGAAAAACGTCCCAACTGCCAAAAGCTGCAACTTTGCCATTTCCATTCTTGGAACTGTTATAACGCTCCAGAACGGTGGTGTTTGGATTGTTGATTTTGGAATTACTATCTATTCTGGCATCATCTGCTTTTCCGGTCAAAATCTCGTTATACCCAGGGTAAGAGAACCACATTGTATTGGTCAGATTCATTTTACTGTCCAAATTTCTGTTTCCGTGCAATTGGCCTAAGTTTACCACCTCATTCCAAAGGAATGGCATCAAAACTTTTCTTCGCTCTTCTGCCGAATCTCTCCAAAAATCATTTTTTAGACCCACGGTATCGCCAACAAATTCCTTGTTGGCCACAAGTAGTGGATCAGCTCCTGTGAACAGTTCTTGCCATCGAAGACCGTCAATGGTAATCAAAACCACCTTTGGAGCATCGTTCTCTTGTCCCAACAAAGTAGATACATTACATATGCAATACAGGCTAAAAAGGAACCTCCCTAAAGTTTTCATCTGGTATTATTTTATATTTAAACTATATTTTTCTCAAGTGATAAGCCTTGGGTTGAACAAATGCTCTTATCCCCTGAAAAGAGAGTGTGGAACCCAGGCCAGAGTTTTTTCGTCCGGACCAAGGCACATTGGGACTCACCCGATCACAACAATTCCAGTATACCGTTCCAGAATCCATTTCTTGGAGTATCGCATTAGCCCTATCCATATTGGAAGAGAACACAGCCGAAGTCAATCCATATTCAGTGTCCTTCATCAATTGAATTGCTTCGTTATCTGAACCTACCTTTTGTATTCCGATTATAGGACCAAAAGATTCCTCTTTCATTACTTTCATCTCATGGTTGCAATTGATCAATAGTGTTGGGGCATAAAAGAACCCTTTCCTTTCCAAACGTTTGCCACCAACCATTAGGACCGCACCCTTGGATATGGCATCTTCAACCTGTTCGTCCAGCACTTTTAATTGTGGTTCCCGAGTTAAAGGTCCAATAAAAGTATTGATGTCCGTTGGATCACCAATCCGATAGGATTCTACTTCCTCTACAAAGGCTTTAATGAATTGGTCATAAATTTTTTCCGAAACATAAACTCTTTCCACAGCACAGCAACTTTGACCATTATTATAAAATGCACCTTCTGCTGCGTTTTTTGCCGCTTGTTCAACATTCGGAACATCGTCTGCAATGTACAGGGGATCCTTACCACCAAGTTCCAATTGTAAGGGCACCATCTTGGGGGCAACCGTTTTGGCTATGTGCAGACCAGTTGTATATGATCCTGTAAAAAAATAACCATCCAAAGGGGCTTCCAAAATGGCCTGTCCAAGGTCACCAGCCCCAATCACACATCGAAACACATCTTCAGGAATTCCTGCCATATGCAAGTACTCCTCGAATTTTTTCCCCGTTAAGGAAGCATATTCCGAAGGTTTGTACAGCACGGCATTACCAGCCACCAAAGCGTATAGAAAAACATTATAACCCACATTATACGGAAAGTTCCAAGCAGAAATGTTGGCAATGACACCTAAAGGTTCATAAACAATTTTTTCATGGGTATTACCTTGTTCTACCAGTATTTCTTCGGATAACCATTTTTGGGCATGGCCGTGCAAATGATCAATTCTGTTGTGTGCCCCATTGATTTCATTAAGTGATTGTTGCATTGGTTTTCCGGTTTCCGATGTCAGGATCTGGGCCAATTCGTTTTTGTTTTCTTGTACCAGTTCCCCAAACCGAACGATACAGCCCAATCTTTCCCCTATCGAGCGTTGCGACCATGCTTTTTGTCCTTGTTTTAAGACATCAACAATCTTCTTTACATCTGCTTGGGTATTTGTATCCAAATTACAGATGATTTCTTCAGTTGCGGGGTTAATGACTTTCATTTTTATGATTTGGTATGTTCCAGAAATGCTTGATACAGCCTTTTTTCATCAATAACCTCGCTTCCAAGGGTATGTGAAAATTCGGGATGCCATTGGACTCCCATGACCTTCCCTTCGGGTTCTTTATTAAACCCTATTGCCTCAATGATTCCATCATCTGAGTATGCGTAGACTTCTAAATCCTTGCCCAATTCCTTTATAGATTGATGGTGCACAGTATTCACCATCGGGTTATTTTCATCATGATAGAGTCTCCCCAAAAAACTGTCCTCCTCAAAAATAATGTGATGTTTGATCGTATCATAAAGTTCAGCCGAGCGATGGTCATCCACTTCTGGTTTTTGTTTCAAGGTATCTTGATATAAACTTCCACCGAAATAGACATTCATTAATTGCATGCCCCGGCATATGGCCAAAACAGGTTTTGAGTTTTTAATCGCATAATCCATGATTTCCAACTCATAGATATCACGTTGTCGATCACCTTTCCATTTGCCAATGGGTGATTCTCCATAGGTTTCTGGAGCCAAATCGGTTCCTCCCTGAAACACAAAACCATCCATTTCATCTAAAATATCGTTTAGATATGCTTTTTCAACTCGAGGTATCAATACCGGTAAAACCCCTTTCTTGGTAACATATCTAGCCATATCCTCTTCTAAGTAATCCAAGGTTTTGGGGCCGAAGACGAGCCTTTCCTTATCGGGATACATTAGACATGATGTGATGCCAATTTTAATCATAGACCAATAAATTTCTATAAAGCTGCTTGATACAATACCTTAAAATCTTCCCTGCTAACGGGTTTGGGATTATTTGGGTGGCAAAAATCTGCCTCCGCCAAAAATGAAAGTTCTTCAATATGGCCTTCCTCAACACCTATTTCGGACAGTTTTATAGGAAGGGATAGTTGCTCATTTAGTGAAAACAAATGGTCGATCACCTTATCGCCTGAATTCGCCCCCAATCCAAATGAAAATGCCATTCGGTCGAACTTTTCTTCCAGTCCCTTATAATTGAATCCCATCCCATAAGGGAGGTTTACAGCATTTGCCAATCCGTGGTGTGTATCCAACAAGCTGGATAATGGATGGGCCAGACTATGTACTATTCCCAAACCTTTTTGAAATGCCACTGCCCCCATAAGGGAAGCCAACAGCATTTTGGCCCTGGATTCCAATGTGGGTTTATGGGTAGCCTCTACCAATGATGCCGACACCAATTGTATCCCTTCCAATGCGATTCCATCGCACATGGGATGAAATCCTTTGGCCACATAGGCCTCCATATTATGTGTCAAAGCATCCATTCCCGTTGCCGCAGTAATAAATGATGGCAGTTCCATCGTGAGCACAGGGTCCGCAAAAACAATTTTGGCCAATAATTTTGGACTAAAAAGAATTCGTTTCTTTTTTGAAACATCTTCCGATATTATCGCACTCCTTCCCACTTCGCTCCCTGTTCCCGAGGTTGTTGGAATACAAACGAAATGAGGCACCTCTTCGGTCACATATTGATCGCCTCCAATAAGGTCATCATAATCAAAAAGATCCCTCTTATGGTTAATTCGGAGTGCTATGGCCCGGGCTACGTCCAAGGCAACGCCGCCCCCAATGCCAACGACACTATCGCGCTGCGTGGCATGGTACTGCTCCCCACCTTGCTCCACATCAGATTTAATGGGATTTTTGTGCATTTCCTTGTACACTTCGACCTGTAAGCCTGCTAGCTCTAAATCCTTCTTTATGGTTTTGAAAAAGGACAGTTCTGCTACATTGGGGTCAGTCACCAACAATGGGGACTTTAAATTTTGGTCCTTTAAGTACAGTGCAAGTTCCTTAACCACCCCCGCGCCAAATCGAATCTTGGTGGGGAAGTTATAAGTGTATGTCTTGTCAATCTCTATCATCAGTAATTAAATAATCTCAAAATATCTTTTGGTTTCCCAATCAGTCACCTCTGCCGCAAATTGTTTCCATTCCCATTCCCTGGTCTTGGTAAAGTGATCCACAAAGGTTTCCCCGAAAAGTTCCTTGGCTATTTCGGAGTTTTTCATTTGTTGTGAGGCTTCCCAAAGATTTGATGGCAGTATGCCATTATCAAAATTTCGATATCCATTTCCTGCAGTTGCAGGTACCTCCAACTTCAACTTTTTTTGGACACCATAAAGACCGCTTGCCAATGAAGCAGCCATAGCCAAATAGGGATTTACATCGGACCCAATTACCCTGTGCTCAATTCGAGTAGACTTTTTTCCTCCCGCCAATGCCCTAATGGCCGTTGTTCGATTATCAACCCCCCAAGTCAATGTGGTGGGTGCCCATGCTCCTTCCACCAATCTTTTATAACTGTTGATCGTAGGGGCAAACATGGGTAGCACCTCTGGTAAACATAACAGTTGGCCGGCTATATAGCTTTTCATCGTCTTGCTCATCCCATCGCTGGCTGTGCCGCTGTAAAACAAATTTTCTTTTCCATCAGCATCCCATAAACTTTGATGGACATGGCCTCCACACCCTGGGAGTTTCTGTGTTTGCTTGGCCATAAAACTGGGGATTATACCATGCCTATAACCAATTTCCTTTACTGCCGTCTTAAAAAGTACTGCTCTATCGGCAGCCTCTAAAATGTGACTATGCTGAATTGCAGCTTCAGTAACTCCGGGTCCCGTTTCGGTATGCAAACCTTCCAAAGGGACCCCAAAATCACCTAGCCATTCAAATAAATCTTTAAAAAAATCACTGTTCTCCGACATTCGGAGTATGGAATATCCAAACATTCCAGGGGTTATAGGTTCAGCGCTTTGGAAGTTTTTTTCATTTACACTAATGGAATTTTCTCTATAATTAAACCATTCAAATTCCTGTGAAAACATGGGTTTGTAGCCCAACTCTTCTGTACGGGCAATAATCTTTTTCAAAAGATGTCTAGGGCATACCTCGAGTCCTTTTCCTTCTTTTTTGCTAAAATCAGCCAATACAAAAGGAGTGTCGTCCTCCCATGGAATTTCTCTATAGGTACCAAGGTCGATGGTGGCTTCCACATCTCCATATCCTGTATGCCAACCTGTGATGGTAACGTCATTTTCATAGCTTGCATCGGCCATATCCCATCCAAATACCACGGAGCAAAACCCAAAACCGTTTTCCAATGCAGAGATTAACTTATCACGGTGCATGTACTTTCCCCTCATTACACCGTCTATATCGGTAATCGCTATTTTAACCTTTTTGTGGTTGCTTTGCTCGAGTTTTTTAATCAATTCCTGTTTTTCCATATGGCAGCTTACATTTTTTTGTTCAAGAAAAGTAGGAAGTAAACATAGGACAGTCCTACTATTCCTATAAAAATACAGGCAATTTGTGGATTGAAGTACATCATTGCTCCAAAAGCAATAATTGCTATTATCAGTGCAAGAGCTGGAAATATTGGAAACATGGGGACTTTAAAAGGTCTTGGTAGTTCAGGCTCATTTTTGCGCAAAGCAAAAAGTGATAACATAGAGACAATGTAAAGACAAAGTGCCCCAAAACAGGCAATGGTAATAATCTCACCTGTTTTTCCTGTGAACAGTGCAATTATTCCGACCACCATGTTAACCACCAATGCAATTGCCGGGGTTCTGAATTTTTTATGAACTTTACCCAAAATGCGCGGTGCGTACCCCACCCTTCCGAATTCAAAGGTTGTCCTACCTCCTGCTAAAATTATTCCGTGAAATGAAGCAATAAGACCCAATAGGCCAATACCAATAAGTAATTTGTACAAAATATGCCCACTGTGGACAACCTTGGACAAGGCTAATGGAAGAGGAGAATCGGAAGCAACGGTACTTCCCTCAGGATAAACAACAGCTTCCCAGCCTGCCACACCCACTGCCGAAGTAAAGGTCAACATGCACAACACGACAAGGGTGAGTATTGCCGATCCGAAACCTATTAAAATGCTACGTTGGGGATTGATGGCTTCCTCTGCGACATTAGCCACTCCTTCAATGGCCAAAAAGAACCATATCGCAAAAGGGATAGCGGCAAAAATTCCGGACATTCCATTTGGCAAAGGGTTCAATTGCAGGTTTTCAATCTGAAATTCAGGTAATGTGACCCCAGCAAATATTAAAAGTTCCACAACGGCCAAAATAGTTATGACCAATTCAAATGATGCCGCCAATTTTACACCCAGAATGTTTATTAAGGTAAAAATGAGATAGGCCACAATAGCAAAACCAATAATATTTATGGAAGGGTATAATAGATTTAAATAGGCGCCAATAGCCGCCGCTATCGCGGGTGGCGCAAAAACGAACTCAATATTTTGGGCAATTCCTGCAATAAACCCCAAATGTTTTCCTAATCCCCGGTTGGCATATTCAAAGGCTCCACCAGCCCTGGGAATGGCACAGGCCATCTCGGTATAGCTAAAGGTAAAGGTGACATACATAACAATGATAAAAGCAGTGGCAATTGCCAATCCATAGGTGCCACCCTCCGCCAGTCCCAGATTCCAACCAAAATACATCCCAGAAATCACATAACCTACACCTAGTCCCCATAACATAATGGGACTCAGAACTCTTTTCAACTGGGAATTGCTCATAGTACTGTTAATATGGATAGGCAACCTTACGGAAGTTTCAGCTTCGATAAAGTTTCATAAACAGACTAAATCTACTATTAATAATTCAATGACAACATAATTAGACTGATAAAAATATAAAAACCAAAAAATAACCTTTAATTTAGCCAAAAACAGTATTTATTAACTGTTTATTGATGTCAATTATATTTTATTGGATAAAAATCACTGTACCATGCAGAAATTAGATCAAAAAGACCTTAAAATTCTTGCTTTATTGCAAGGAGATGCCAACATAAGCAACAAGGAAATTGCAGATGCCACTGATCTTACCATCACACCAGTGTACGAAAGAATCAAAAAGCTCCACTCCCAAAATTTGCTTACGAAAAAGGTTTTCTTGTTGAATAGAAGAAAGCTTGGATTGAACATTATGGCTCTAGTTTCAATAAGTATGGAAAAACATTCCGATACCGAGGCTTTATCATTTATGAAGTTAATCAAGAAATTTCCTGAAGTCGTGGAATGTCTTCATATTACTGGAGCATTCGATTTTCAGTTGAAGGTCTATACCCGGGATATGGATCATTTCCATCAGTTCAATCTGAAAAAGCTGGGCTCAATAAGAAACATAAAGCATATGGAAAGCCATTTTGTAATGAATGAGGTGGTCAATACTACACGCTTGCCCTTGTTCATGTCGGACTAACTCCCATTATCCTTGCTATCAAGGTATTTGTGATAATAAAAAAGCCCTCATAATTTGAGAGCTTTTTGTGCGGGTGAAGGGAGTCGAACCCCCACGCCTCGCGGCACTAGATCCTAAGTCTAGCGTGTCTACCAATTCCACCACACCCGCAAAAAGGTCTGCAAATATAAATCAATTTTCCGATTCATAAATACACTCTATTTAAAAACTTGTTTTTTGTACTTTTAGTGTCGATCTTAACTAATTTCATGGAACAACTAAAAGACTACATTGCTACCCACAAAGACCGATTCATCGCCGAATTGGTCGACCTTCTAAAAATACCATCAATAAGTGCGGATACTGCCTTTTCCCAAGATGTTTTGGAAACTGCAAAGGCTGTTGAAAAATCTCTGGTTAATGCTGGTTGCGAGAACACCGAAATCTGTGATACCAAAGGATATCCGGTGGTGTATGGAGAAAAAATAATCGACCCAAACCTTCCAACCATTTTGGTATATGGCCATTACGACGTGCAGCCACCCGACCCCCTGGAACTTTGGGAATCTCCTCCCTTTGAGCCGGTCATCAAAAAAACTGAACTACACCCAGACGGAGCCATTTTTGCACGCGGAGCCTGCGATGACAAAGGTCAGATGTTCATGCACGTAAAAGCGGTGGAGTTTATGATCAAAAACAACCAGCTCCCTTGCAATGTCAAATTCATGATCGAGGGTGAGGAAGAAGTAGGCAGTGATAGTTTGGCAGATTTTCTGGAAGATCATAAAGAAAAATTATCCAACGATATTATCTTGATTTCAGACACTGGTATGATGGCCAATGACGTACCTTCTATAACCACTGGATTACGAGGATTGAGTTATGTGGAGGTAGAGGTAACAGGGCCAAACCGTGACCTTCATTCAGGAATATACGGAGGTGCGGTACCCAACCCGATCAATGTTTTAAATAAAATGATCGCCTCCCTTCATGATGAAAACAATCATATCACCATTCCTGGTTTCTATGATAAAGTTGAAGAGGTCTCCGCGGAAGAACGTGCGGAAATGGCCAAAGCTCCTTTTAGTATAGAAGCATATAAAAGCGCTCTTGATATTGGGGATGTTTATGGTGAAAAAGGATTTACCACCGCTGAACGTTATTCCATTCGTCCCACTTTGGATGTTAATGGAATTTGGGGCGGATATACCGGTGAAGGTGCCAAAACGGTAATTGCCAGCAAAGCATATGCAAAAATTTCCATGCGTTTGGTACCTGATCAAGATCCTGAAGAAATTACAGAACTTTTCACAAAACACTTTGAGTCCATAGCTCCCGAAAGTGTGAAAGTAAAAGTTACTCCACATCATGGAGGACTCCCTTATGTGACCAAAACGGACAGTATCGGTTACAAAGCTGCAGCCAAAGCGTATGAAACCACCTTTGGAAAAACACCGATTCCTGAGCGTACCGGGGGGAGCATACCCATTGTTGCCCTTTTTGAGCAGGTTTTACAAAGCAAAACTATTTTAATGGGCTTTGGATTGGATAGTGATGCCATACACTCTCCTAACGAACATTTTGGCGTATGGAACTACTTAAAGGGCATTGAAACAATCCCCTACTTTTACAAATATTTTACCCAAATGACGAGTTAAACTGACCAACTTTCCCAATAATTTTTGACTCTACGTTTGTAGAATTTAAATTTTTATTCTATGTTTGTAGAGTTAATTCTAAATTCATAGAGCATGTCCTTGTCAAAATCCGAAGAGGAACTAATGAATATCATCTGGAAACAGAAAAAAGCTTTCATGAAAGATCTCTTGGACGCATATCCTGAACCTAAACCCGCCACAACCACCGTAGCTACCCTACTAAAAAGGATGATAGACAAAGGATATGTTGCATACAAGAGTTTTGGCCGATCTAGAGAATACTATCCTTTGGTTAAAAAGCAAGATTATTTTTCCAAACAGGTAAAAGGACTCATCAAGAATTTTTTCAATGATAGTCCGAGTCAGTTTGCATCCTTTTTTACCAAAGAAACTGATTTGAGCAAGGAAGAATTAGAGTCCTTACGAACGCTTATCGATGATCAAATAAAAAAGAAATAGTTATGCTGGTGTATCTTCTCAAATCTGCTGCCTGTTTGGCCCTACTATTTGTCTTTTACAAGATATTTCTGGAGAGCCAACGCATGCACACATTCAAAAGGTTTTATCTTATCGGTGCCCTTGTACTTTCTTTGATTATACCATCTGTAGTCTTTATTGAATATGTTACCGTGCCCATTTCGGAAGAATTTGCCTCAATGAACACCATTGAAACAGGTGAAATTATAGCAACAAAAGATTCACCGGAAGTTCCTTTTGATTTTACCTTGTTGATTTGGCCAATCTACTTCGTAGGCCTGTTTTTGTTTGGATTCAAGTTTATACAAAACCTGGCACAGATCATCAAACGAATCCGAAATAACCCAAAGCAACAACTTGAACAATGTACCCATGTGCTGATTCAAGAGAAAATGCCCCCGCATACTTTTTTGAAGTTCATTTTTCTCAATCGACACAAATGGGAATGCAACGACATACCCAACGAGGTTCTGGCACATGAAGAAGCCCATGTAAACGAAAAGCATAGCTTGGACGTTATTTTTATCGAATTGCTGCAAGTTCTATTATGGTTCAACCCGCTTATCTTTCTTTTCAAAAGGGCCATAAAGTTGAATCATGAGTTTTTGGCTGATCAGGCCGTATTGTCAAAAAATGTCGATACCGCGACTTATCAACATACACTCTTGGCTTTTTCAAATTGCGACAATAATTTTCATTCAGCATTGTCCAATGCAATCAATTATTCATCAATCAAAAAACGTTTAACAGTCATGAAAACAGAAACATCAAAAAAATCAATTTTAATCCGAAGCTTGTTATTGCTTCCTCTTCTTTCTTTACTTCTCTATGGTTTTAGTGATAAAAAGGTCATTGAAACCTCGGGAACTTCACAATTTCAACTTGAAGGCGTTTGGTTAACCAAAGAAACCGAACAATATGCTTTCTCCATTGTTGAAAAAGACGATTCCTATTTATACGACAATGGATATAGTGTGAATCCAATAAGAGAAACTCAAGGGAACTATTATTTGGAAAATTTGGGCCGTAAAATCCCATTAAGAATTGACGGCAACACTGGAATTCTAACTCTTTTTGGCCAAAATTTCATAATGGAAGGCCAAAGTAACCGCAAAAAATTTGAAGGACAGTGGCAAACCAAAGACAAGGAAATAGAGCTAGATATTCAAAATTTTACGGATGAATTTATCTGGCTTGTTACCATTGATGGTAGGGAAAACAAATTTTACCCAAAGAAAAATGAAGATGGTTTTTATTTTACATACACCAACAGCCCATGGTCTTTCAGTCAAAAGAATGGTAAAATATATGATTCTGAAGGTCGGCAATATTTCAGAAAACAATCCAGTAAAACCTTGGCGGAACCATCTGGATATGTAAAAAGGAATTCGCTAACATCCGAAGAACTGAAGGAATACGAAATTCTGGCACAAAAACATGAAGATAACCAAACCGGCAAATCAAGGATTCTCTTGGAAGAGGTTGAGCGAATGCAAGAATTATATCATCAAATGTCAGAGAAACAAAGACAAGATGTTTCGCCCTATGCTAAAATTTACGAACAGACTCAACAAAGTGCCACCAGAGAACAAATGGCAGAGTACAACAAACTTGCCAAACACTATAACAACATGCCCAGGAACAAGATGCGG
This sequence comes from Flagellimonas sp. 2504JD1-5, assembly GCF_053618295.1. Classification (NCBI taxonomy): domain Bacteria; kingdom Pseudomonadati; phylum Bacteroidota; class Flavobacteriia; order Flavobacteriales; family Flavobacteriaceae; genus Flagellimonas; species Flagellimonas sp. 2504JD1-5. The sequence goes on along the minus strand of NZ_JBSIOU010000001.1, from coordinate 1,357,780 downwards.
GTCCTTCTAAGTGATGTGGAGCGCCTTAGGTATATCTATAACCTAATGTCAGAGAAACAAAGACAAGATGCGGAACCTTTTCCAGATTTCCCGGATCCACCAGCACCTCCAAAGGCACCTTTCAGCAAGGTAACTGCACCATCGTCTTCCGCCAAACATAATATAGTGGAAGTTCCGCATATAGTGGAAGTTCCGCCACCGCCACCGCCGGGTAATCGTATGATTAGCCCCACGACACCGCCCACACCACCAACACCACCAACGCCTTTAGACCATGTAAAAAAAATGGCAGCGAAGGGAGGAGTATTCTATTTTGAAGGAAAGCAAATAAGCGCCGAAAAAGCGATAAAACTCATCAAAAAAAATAAAAGCTTAAACATTGATTCGCGAAGCGATACCAAAAATGGAAAACCAACTGTAAAGATCTCTAAGGATCCTATTATTATCGAACGATAGCATTTTTAAGCAAAACAAAAAGCCCTGAAGATCAGGGCTTTTTTTAAATCATTAATACATTGTTTATGGTAGATATGAATAACCCTTTCTTGTTTTCCAAAGGAAATACTTTTCAAAAAGCACCTTGGAAAAATCATAAAATACATTAGGAATCATAATGGCAAAGTTTCTGGGTTTAAACAGGTGATCACTAATGATAATCACTTCTTTCTTTCCCGCATCCATAACACATATTCCCGGTATTTTGCCCCATGCTTTTTTCTTCAGCTTGGTTTTTCCATTACTTATTCGAACTATATTTTCAGCAACGATTTTTCCGGTTTCATCAGAAGGATATCCTGTTTTAGGGCCCGAAAAAGGAACTTTCCCAGGTTTAAAAGGCAGTTTTACATCGACAGCGATTCCTGCAGACCATACATTTGGGAAATCGGGATGCCTATAGTTTTCGCCAACCGGTAAGTAACCGGAAGCGTTCGCCTTAAGTTCTGGCGAATTGGTCACAAAGTCAACCCCAAGAAATGGCGGCATTAACATTGTAAATTTACTAGGCAATTTCTCACCAGAAGACAATACAACGGAATCCTCGGTCACTTCTTCGACTCCTACTTCGGTTCTATAATGTATGTTGAACATTTTCATGAACGACTTAAGCATGGTTTCACCTCCGGTGATACCGTCGATTCCAAAATGGCCCAAAAAGGTTTCAGGGGTAATCCAGTAGAGATCCACTTTTTTTCTGATCTTCTGCTCTCGCAACCATTTTTCAACATTGAACAAAAATTCGTAAGCTGCACCCATACATCCTGCATTTTGGGTGGCTCCAATAACAATCGGGCCTGGATTCTGCTTGAAGTCTTCCAAGGCCTTTCTTGTTTTCATGGCGCCTTGCGGTGTACCAATATAATAGGAATGTTCTGCCACCCCGGGAGCCACATCGTATTTTACCTTTGGGCCTGTGGCCACAACAAGATGATCATACTTAAAATCTCCTTTAGTGGTATGTACTGTTTGGCTGTGAGGATCCACCTTTAAGGCCTCGGCATGAACAAAATCCACACCTTTCTTTTTAAGAATATCGTCTTTTCTGAATGAGATATCCTTGATTTCACGACGTCCAAAAGGAACCCAAATCAGTGAAGGAATAAAAAGAAATAAGGGCGATTTATCAATCATCACCACCTTATGTTCTTCTTTTCCCTTTCTTTTAATTTCCAAAGCAGCGGTCATTCCAGCAAAATTTCCGCCAATTATCACGGTAGTTGTCATAGCTTCTAATTTTATGAGGTGAAGTTACGCCACAGTGTCTCTAAAAAGTATGACAAAAATCAATCTACGGACAGCAATCCTTTGGAATTCAATCGTTTGTTTTAACCAAAAAGACATTTTGGAAACCAATGTTGTAACAAATCAACCAAAATTGCGTTCTAATAGTCAATCTGTGCTAATCACCCACCGATAGAAATTTCGTACGGAGGGTAGGCAGGATAATCATCAATCAAAATAGAACACTGTTATGTTACAACGTTTTTTCATCTTCTGCTCGGGAGCGGACACCCAAATTTTAGAAACTTGTTCCAATGGGGAGCGCAATAAATATGCTGGTATAGGCGCCACGGTTTTTTTTACCGCTGTTATGGCATTTATAGCTAGCGGATATGCCCTTTATACGGTTTTTGACAATATCTATACTTCCATTTTCTTTGGTCTGATTTGGGGTTTGTTGATTTTTAATCTAGACCGTTATATAGTTTCCACCATAAAAAAACGGGATAGTTTTAAAAGCGAACTGTGGCAAGCGACCCCTAGAATTATTTTGGCTATGATCATTGCAGTAGTCATTTCCAAGCCGCTTGAAATGAAGATTTTTGAGAAAGAGATCAATCAAGTTTTATTGGAGGAAAAGAATGTCATGACTTTGGCCAACAAAGAGCAATTGGCCTTACAATACACTCCAAAAATTGAAAGTCTAAATCAGGATATTTCAATTTTAAAAAGTGAAATAGCCACAAAAGAAGCCGAAACCAATGCCCTGTACGATACTTACATCTCGGAAGCGGAAGGAACCGCTGGGACAGGTTTATTGGGAAAAGGTCCGGTGTACAAAGAAAAACGGGAAAAACATGATGCATATTTGGCCGAATTGCAACAATTGAAAGAAACCAACGGCGCCAAAATCACAGCTATTGAAGCGCAAATTGCAACACTGAATGCCGACTACGAAAACGTAGTTGCTGGTTCGCAACCCATTATTGATGGTTTTGATGGACTTATGGCGCGAATCAATGCGTTGGGCAAACTGCCTTGGTTTCCTTCCTTTTTTATCTTCTTGTTGTTTTTAGCGATTGAAACCGCACCCATCATCGCCAAACTTTTGGCTCCCAAAGGGGAATACGATTACAAGTTTGAAGAACAAGAAAGTGTGGTCGCGACCTGGGTGACCCAAAAAGTGGCCCAGCGCAAGTTATTGTTCTCAACAGATGGTAAATTAAACCAAAAGATTTACGAGGATATTAAAAGCGAAGAGGAACTCTACCGCTACAAAAAGGAAAAAGCGGAGGAATTGCTCAAACTGCAGGCCGATTCTTTTCATAAAGTGCAGGTGAAGGGGCTTTAATGCCTTTGACGCTCCATATTGTTTAAGGATATTGGCTCAAATACATCAAATTTCAAAAGACAAATTCCAATATCCAAGTTCTATCTATCGTACTTCTAACTTTGTACTTTAGACTTCCACCTCATGTTGGAAACGAATTTCACGAATTCCCACAGATGTTTTCTAAAGATTCTTAAAAGTTCCTTTCCCTGCTCAGGGAAAGGTGTCCGGAGGACGGAAAGGGTGAAAACCATAAATCCCTTCCGTCTTGATGCAATGCATCAATCCACCTTCCCTTGGCAAGGGAAGGAGCTTATAAATAAGCCATAGTCCCATCCGTTAATTCATATCCATCATTCATCAATTCCAATCGGTTTTTTAGGTTGAATTTGGTGAATTTCACTAATCCACACTAAAAAATCAATAAAAAGACTTTTAGGGTAAACGCTGTAAACAATTCTGAACAAACTATATCATATCATGAAAGAACATACCAACATACAAAGCATCGGTCAAGTAGATGGCATTAACGAAGATGCCTCCTATGCCTTGAGAGTTGGCCCAGATGGTCAACTATGGTTTATCGGAGGTGAAAAAAGCACTCAAATTTATCGTTTTGACGGGTCAAGTGCCCATAAATGGGATCTTAATGAAGACTTTGGGGTGGATGTACGAACGGAAGTAACCTTCTCTGGCAATAATGAGGTCTTTTTCAGTGCTGGACGATTCAAATTGGATAACCCAACTGTTATAAAAATTAACGAAGATTCTGCCGAGAAGTGGATTTGTGAGGATTTGCAGAACAATATGATTATTGAACGCATGGCTTATACCCCAATGGGTCTAGTCTGTGTATTTGGAAATGGCTATGGAAGCGAAGCAAACGATTTCAGATTGTGGAAATCAGGACAGTTTATCCCCCTTAATCTTTCAAAACAAACTGAATATATAACAGCCTTAAACCTGACAAGCAATGAACACCTGCTTATTTTTGATGCAAGTGAGTACAAAGGCATTGTGTATGATTTAGCAAATAAAAAAATCTTAAATACCTTTCTCACACATCGATCTTATATGAAATTTATAACTCGTGGAGAATACAATATCAACTATTGCGATACGCGTATTGAAATACGGGATCCAATGGGTCATCTTATCCATGACGTTGACACATTTGGCGAATCTGGGCATCCGATAAGCAAAATCGTTAGAGATATTGATTCAGAAGCAGGTGTGGGTTATGTAAATGTAGAGAATGTAACTTTTATAGATGACGATCATATTTTAATCCATTTTTCAGATCGCCAACGCGGCAGAAGACATTATTTGAGGTCCATCCATATCCCAACAATGTCGCTCGATCGCCACCCACTAGATGGTTGTATAAAATCGAGCCAAGTGATATCTGGGTTCCATTTCGATAAATCGGGTGCATTGTGGCTGAATCAGTACATCAATAAGAATGACCACAGTAAATTGATTGTAGTACGTGAAGGAACAAAAAAACCAGAAATAGTAAATAAAGCTGAACATCTTTTTAAACAGACGAAAGGAACAGGATTTGATTCCTTAAATTTTAGATGTTGATTTTCGAATACGCCTTTAACGCAACAGCAAGACTCTCTTTCCAATGCGGAATTTGAAGTCCAAAGGTGTTTTTGATCTTGGATTTATCCAAAACACTGAATTTGGGTCGTTCGGCAGGGGTGGGATACTCTTCTGACCGAATGGGTTTTAGGTTGATGTCAATATTGTACTGTTGAAAAATTTCATTGGCAAAATCGTACCAACTGGCGACTCCCTCGTTACTATAATGGTACACTCCGTAATCTATGCTATGGGCTTTAATGATATGCAAAACCACATGGGCCAAATCCAGGGCATAGGTCGGAGTTCCTACTTGATCGTAGACCACTGAGAGTTCATCCCGTTCAGCGCCCAATTTTAGCATCGTCTTCATAAAGTTGTGCCCAAATTCTGAGTACAGCCATGAAGTTCGAATGATAAAATGCTCTTCCAAATTATTGATGATGGCTCGCTCTCCTTTGTATTTGGTATCGCCATAAAACCCAATGGGCCGGGCAATATCTTCTTCCAAATACGGTGTATTTAAAAAGCCATCAAAAACAAAATCCGTGGAAATATGGATCAATACGGTACTGCTTTCATTGCAGTTCATGGCCAAATTTCGCGCACCGGTCACATTGATTCGATAGGCCAGGTCATTTTCTGCCTCCGCTTTATCCACATTGGTAAAGGCCGCACAATTGATGCAATAGGCATAATCTGAACCGGTCAATTCTTCATGAACTGCCGCAAAATCAGTAATGTCCAATTCTGTGGAGGATTTGAAGACGAAATCCAAATCTTTTGCCTGCCCTTGAGCAGCAATAGATTTAAATGTACTCCCCAATTGTCCTGATGCACCTGTGACCAATATTTTCATACTTCGAATATAGAATTAATGTGGAACCGCTTCCTTAAAAACGGGTAAAAATTTGTCTTTTTCTGAAATGATCAAATCCTCTTCATTCAATATCCAATCGATATTAAATGTTGGATCATTATAAATGATTCCTCCTTCGGAGGATGCATTATAAAAATTATCGCATTTATACGAGAATTTTGCAGTTTCACTCAAGGTCACAAAACCATGGGCACATCCGCGGGGAATGAACATTTGCGTTTTATTTTCGGATGAAAGTAGGGTCGAAACCACTTTTCCAAAGGTTTTGGATTCGGGTCGAATATCGACTGCCACATCCAATACCTCACCATCCAATACCCGCACCAATTTGGCCTGGGCATGCGCTCCTTTTTGAAAATGTAGCCCTCTCAGCACTCCTTTGGTAGACATTGATTCATTATCCTGCACAAAAAAAGGTTTTGCGCCGGTCAATAATTCAAATTTTTCTTGATTATAGCTCTCAAAGAAATACCCCCTTTTATCTTCAAAGATTTTGGGCTCTATGATAAAGCAGCCATCTATTTCAGTTTTGTGTACTTCCATAAGCTATGATAAAACTTCCAACAATCGCTTGCTATACCCACTCTTCAAAAAGGGTTCGGTGAGTTTTTTAAATTGATTTTTAGTAATGAAGCCCATTTTATAGGCCGAAGATTCGATAGCTCCAATTTTTAGCCCTTGACGTTCTTCGATGACCTGCACAAATTGCGAAGCTTGCATTAACGACTGAAAGGTACCGGTATCTAACCAGGCCGTTCCACGGTCCATAATACTTACTTTGAGCTTACCTCTTCGCAAATATTCTTGGTTAATGTCGGTTATTTCCAACTCGCCTCTTGCGCTAGGTTGAATATTTTTGGCAATTTCCACCACGTCGTTATCATAAAAATAAATTCCGGGAACCGCATAGTTTGATTTTGGTTCTTCGGGCTTTTCCTCGATGGAAATTACCTTGCCATCTTCATCAAATTCTACCACGCCATAACGTTCAGGGTCCGTTACATGGTATGCATAAATAATGCCTCCATCGGGATCATTGTTGGATTGCAACAATTCGTCCAATCCCGTTCCATAAAAAATGTTATCTCCAAGAATCAGGGCCACTTTGTCGTCCCCAATAAATTTTTCACCAATGATAAAGGCTTCTGCCAATCCGTTGGGCTGATCTTGAACTGCATATTCAAACTTGCATCCGTATTTTCTGCCATCGCCCAACAAACGTTGGAACATGGGTAGGTCATGCGGGGTTGAAATGATCAGTATTTCCCAAATTCCAGATTCGATTAAGGTCGAAAGTGGATAATAGATCATGGGTTTATCGTAAATGGGCATCAACTGCTTGCTCACCGCCAGGGTAATGGGGTGCAAACGCGTTCCCGAACCTCCTGCTAATATTATTCCCTTCATCTTTTTCGTTTTAAGCCAAACTTTGACTCTTGTTATGGATGAACTTATTCAAATACCAATCTATGGTTTTGTCAATACCGCTTTCAAAATTCTCATCAGCCTCCCATCCCAAATCATTTTCAATTTTTGAAGCGTCAATGGCATATCTAAAATCGTGCCCGGCCCTATCCTTTACATAGGTAATCAAATCTTTGTACGATCCTTCGGTTCTTGGATGTTTTTTATCCAAAATTTCACAAACCGTTTGTGCGATATAGAGATTGTTTCTTTCATTTCGTCCTCCAATATTATAGGTCTCACCAGAAACACCTTTTTCATAAGCCAAGGCAATTCCCTTACAATGGTCTAAAACGTACAACCAGTCCCTAATATTGGAACCATCTCCATAAATTGGGATAGCTTCTCCGGCCAGTGCTTTTCTAATGATGGTCGGAATCAGTTTTTCATCGTGCTGTTTTGGTCCATAATTGTTGGAGCAGTTGGTGGTCACCACATTCATACCGTAGGTATGGTGATAGCTTCGCACGATAAAATCGGACGATGCCTTGGAAGCACTATACGGACTATTGGGCGCATAAGGTGTTGTTTCCATAAAAAGGCCTTCTTTTCCCAAAGTACCATAAACCTCATCGGTTGAAACGTGATGGAATCTCGAATTTTTATAGGCTTCTTTATACAATCCCGGGCTGACCATCCAATGTTTTTTGGCCACATCTATCAAATTGAACGTACCCAAAATATTGGTCTGCATAAATGCATCCGGATTGGTTATCGAATTATCCACATGAGATTCCGCCGCAAAATGGATTACTCCGTGGACGTCATACTTTTCAAAAATCTTTTCAATCAGTTTTCTGTCACAGATATCTCCTTTTATAAAGGTATATCGGTCATAATGCTCTATCTCCCTCAAATTCTCCAAATCACCAGCATAAGTGAGCGCATCGATATTGACCAGATGGACATCCGGATTCGCTTCTAAAAAATAGGGTACGAAGTTAGATCCAATAAATCCCGCTCCTCCCGTAACTAAAATATTTGTCATGCAGATTATGCTTTCGTATTACTTACTTTGTAAATATAATCCTACTTTTTGTGCTCGTTCAATTATTGTTGTGAATGGCTGGTTTTTGTTGGTGGAACACTTTAATATAGGTTTTAAAGCTAAGTAAACCAATTTATATGGACTCATTATTAGCTTTCTGACAGGTATTCCTGAAAAACCTAAAATCTTTTTCCTACTTTAGTAATGTACTCTTTTATACCTTAAATGGAAAACCAAGTTACGGAAAAACCCTATATCCTGGCTGTGGATGATGAACAGCTGAATCTTGAACTTATCCGATTTATTTTAGAACGAAATGATTACCAATATGAGGGCACTAGTGATGACGACTACTTTTTTGAGCTTTTAAAACAAAGAAAACCCGACCTTATTCTTTTGGATGTGATTATGCCCCGTATTGAAGGGTTTGAGCTTTGTGAAAAAATCAAGGGTTACCAAGAATATAAAGATATCCCTATCATTTTCTTGACAGGAAAAGTCAATGTAAAAGACAAAGTAAAAGGGTTTGAAGTCGGTGGAGTCGATTACGTAACCAAACCCTTCAACGAGCAAGAACTTATTGCACGTATACAGACGCATGTTGAGCTTAAACGAGCCAAAAACCAAATTGAAGAACAGGCCCAAAATCTAAAACAGTCCAATGACCTTAAGGATCGGATGTTTTCCATTATCGGACATGACCTTCGTTCTCCATTGAGTGCCGCCAAGTTAAAAATGGATTTTATTATGCGGGGAATCATTGATCCCAAGGATGATAAGTTCTTGGATGAAATCGTGTATGATCTGCTAAAGACCATGGATGAGGCTCTGAACCTACTTCAAAACCTTTTGGGATGGGCCAAATCTGAAAGCGACCAAATTCAAATGATTCCCGAAAAATTGAATTTGAATGATTTGGTGGAACAGACTTTTCGTCTTTTAAAATTGGGAAGCGACCACAAGCATATTGAAATGCAAAACAATGTTCCCGAAGGGATTTTTGCTTTTGCCGATAACAATATGATCAAAACCGTGCTTCGGAATATTTTGTCGAATGCCATTAAGTTTACCCCTGTTGATGGTGTTATTAAAATCAATTCAACACTCAACAAAGAAAATGTGGTCATTGAAATTGAAGACAATGGGAATGGAATTCCCAAGGAAGACATCAAAAAAATCTTGAATCCTAACGAGCATTTTAGCAAGCTAGGTACCGAAAAAGAACCTGGTACCGGATTAGGGCTTATCCTTTGTCAAAACTTTGTCCAAAAAAACGGAGGGGAACTAAAAATTCGAAGTAAGGTGGGCGAGGGCAGTACTTTTTATTTTGATCTTCCTATATATTCAGATCAGGATTAATTTGAGCTAGGCATTATACCATGTAACGGTGACACGTATTATAAAATCACTTCGAGATGTCATCCTGAGCCTGTCGAAGAGCATCGAGAAGTCTTCAAAATTCTTTTTTTTAATAGGTCTCGACTGCGCTCCACCTGACAAAAGCTTTTATCCAATAGCTTCCAACTGATATCAAATTAAGCCACAGCTTCAGTCCCCACTCCCCTTTTGGCTCGTTCCCATTTTACGGATTGGTTTCCTTTGATGTATCGGGCAAAACCCAGATACACGGAAAGGTTCATGATAAAAAAGTAGTATGGAATAAAAAGTATTTTCAAACGAATCTGTCGGTTTTCCAAAAACCAACCCAACAAAGCAGCAACATAAAACAACACTTGTCCCCAAAACAAGATACTGAACAATCCAAAAGAGAATAATCCTTCATTTTGAGCCAAAACATAGTTCATTGGAATAATCAGAAGCAGCAATAAAGGGGTTAATGTCCAACGCAATACACGATGGGAAATATACTGAAATGACAAGGTTCCGAATTTGAACACATTCAGCAAAGCTCGCAATCGAACCACGGACTGAATTCCTCCCGCTGAAATTCGCACTTTGCGCTTAAGTTCTTCTTTTACATTGGCCGAAGCGGTTTCAATGGCATATGCTTCTGGATTATATTGAATGGTGAATCCAGACATGGCCACTCGAAGTGAAATGATAAAATCGTCCAGTAAAGTATCTTTTTCCACTTCTTGCCAAAGTGCCGTTCTAATGGCGAAAAGTTCGCCCGCAGCACCGACCACCGAGTAGAGCTCGGCATCCCATTTTTTAAGTTGGGATTCATATTTCCAGTACATGCCCTCACCTGCCCCCGCAGCGGTATCCGCTTCTTTGGAATAGATTCGTTTTTCTCCGGACACGCATCCTACTTTTGGGTTTCGGAACAAGCGAACAATCTCTCGAATCGAATTTTTACCCAAATCGGTGTTCGCATCCGAAAAGATGACAATCGGCGTCTGGACAAACTCAACTCCTCTATTCATGGCGGCAATTTTACCGGCCCTTTCATCTTTATGATAGACTTTTACGCCATCATATTTTTTCAACAGATCAGGAGTTCCGTCATCAGAACCATCGGTTACCCAAATCTGTGTAACCTTGTCTTGGGGGTAATCCAAACTCCGGGAATTCTTTACTTTTTGATCTAGGAAGTCTTTTTCGTTAAAGGCAGTGACAAAAAGGGTCACTTCGGGTTCATAGTCTTCATTTCCTTGGAAGGGCTTTGCCAATCCCAATATCCTTCTTAATTTGATGATCAGGAACAATAGTATTCCATACCCCAAATAGGAATAGAAAATTATAAACAACGAAATCCAGAAAACTATTTTTAAAACTTCCATTTTTACTTTTTTAAACAGCCACCATTTTCTTGGGAACACGCTCCCATTCACCGGTGCTATGATTGAATGTTTTCATTACTCTTGCCGGGTTGCCCACGGCTACAGAATAATCGTGTACATCTTTGGTCACCACGCTTCCACCGGCAATAATGCAATGTTTTCCTATGGTCACTCCGGCCAAAATGGTACTATTTGCGCCAATCCAGGTAGCTTCGCCCACCACAATTTCTGCGGTGGTTACTCCCTGCGCATGAATTGGCATTGATACATCTTCGTAGTTATGATTGAGTCCTGAAAGCACAACATTTTGAGCTAAGCGGACATCATCTTTAAGGGTAACAGGGCCTATCAAAGTGTTCCCAAGACCAACTCTGGCTCTTGCACCAATTTTTACAGCGCCAACACCATTGTTTACCGTAGAAAAATCTTCGATAGTGGAGTCTTCGCCCAATTCGAACGTATTCCAGGGCAAAACATCCATTCGGGTTCTTCTGCAAATGGTTGCTCCTTTTCCTTTTTTATGGTAGAAGGGATTCACGAACCATTTGACCCACAATCGGGGTCTTGCCTGATTCTTGGGCACCAACATCCAATGCACAAACTTTTTTACATTCTCGTTGTTCTTGATTTTATCCTTTAACCCCATAACCTATGTTTTAAGCTGATTTTTTAATGGCGTCATAAATGGCCCGTACGTTATTTTCCCAAGTATGACTTTTTGCAAAAGCGATTCGTTTCTTTTGCAGTTCTAGAGAATCTTCTTTCAAGGCTTTTTCTGCCAGTTTGATGTATTCATCTTTATTTGTTGCCAGATAAACATGTTCTTTGAACATCTCCATGGCCTTGGTTTGAGTGGCTAGTATTGGTTTGCCCATGGCCAGATATTCATCAATTTTTCGTGGATAGTTTCCAATGGTCCAATCGTTGACCACCTGCGGATTCATTGCCACATCAAAACCTTTTACATAATTTGGAAGTTGCGAAGAATCTTTACTTCCCAAAAAGAACACATTGTCCATATGGTGCAAATCGGATTGTCCGAAATCGTCATCCTCCGGTCCTACCAAAACAATGCTCCAATCCTTCTTCATATTGGCCATGTGCTCCAAGAGGGCTATATCCAATCGCATGCTGGTCAAATACCCAACGTAGCCTATTATTGGTCTTGGGATGGAATCAAATTCCTTCGGAATTTGGATGCTTCCATCTTCATCGTTAAAAAGAGAGATGTCGCACCCTTGTCCCACCATAAAACTATTGGGATTGTGCTGCAATCCATATTCGGCATAAAGTGTAGAGTTATTTACGACCACATCTGCCTGTTGAATAACTTGAGGTTCTATTCGAGCTCCATGCTTGCCCCAATAAGGCACCTTAATAAGGTAATCCCGCATGTAATAGGTATAGCTTTTGGGCTCCAAGAATTCTTTTAGATGTAATCCCAGAAACATGGAACTGTCATTAAATATCAATATGTCCTTAAACCCCAGATGGTCAATCGCATCTTGAATATCGTTGGAAAAAATCCTTGAATTTCTTCTATTCAGTACTTTAAATATGGAATGAATGGGAATCCAGTTGATGGATTCAATCATGGATTGGGGATAAAGGTTCCATAGGTTTTCGGCTATTTGAACCAAATTATCTTCCTCTCCATTTTTGATCTTGATTCTTTTTTGGATTTTCTCAGTGTTTTTTTCCCTTTTTAGAGAAGCTCTATCCAAGGGTGGATTTACATAAAGAACCCTATTATGTTTGGCAAACTCCGTGGCAATATTTTTACAATTACTCCCAATTTCTATATCCCAGGCCTGTATGCCCACAACAACAATGTCTTGACCTTTTATCATATCAATTGCTTTTTAATTCACGATGGACATCTTCATATAGTTCCAACACATTTTTTGCCATGGCCTCCCATGAAAAATGTTTTGCCCGCTCAATTCCTTTTTCAGAAAGTACCTTGGCCAGCATCTTATCTTCGATAAGATTTCTCATAGCCTCGGTTATTTGGAGAGGTTTGGAGGGGTCTACCATAAGCGCCGTCTCTTTCCCTGCCACTTCTGGCATAGATGATGTATTGGATGTAATCACTGGAACCCCACATGCCATTCCCTCTAAAATTGGAATTCCAAAACTTTCTCGTAGCGATGGATACAGAAATATGGTACTCTGACTTATAATTGCCGGCAAATCGGTATTGGGCACGTAGCCTGTTAAATGAATCATTTCCCTTATTTTTCGTCCTCCCGTGGTATCTAAAAGTTTTAACAATTCTTCCTCATCATAATCCAACATTACAATCTTGTATTTACCGGGGTATATTTTATTAAAGTCAGTAAAGGCCTTTAAAACTCCCTTGGTATTTTTTTTAGGATCAGTATTTCCCAAGAAAAAAAAGAAGTTATCGGGAAGCCTATATTTTTCTTTTGTTGACCTGAGCTGTATCGGATCCGTAACTTTCTTGAAATGGGTTCCCACTCCGTTATAGATGGCCGTCAACCTATTGTCTTTAAACCCAAAATGATTGTTGATACGTTCCTTTTCATAATTGGAAACCGTAATTACTTTTTTACTCTTTCTTATTACAGGAGGAACAAAGTACCTTCGGTACATGTTTCCCAATTTCTGGTACCATGTACCTTCTTTTTTGAAGAGGCTTATACTTTCCAGATAAATAATGTCGTGTAAGGTGGTTACAATGGGAACTTTTGAAAACAAGGGGCCCGTGTTGCTTGTGCAATGCAATACATCACATCCTTCTTTAAACGCAGCACGCGGTAAAGCGATCTGCTCCCATCCGGGATATCCCCATCTTGAATTCAATTCTACAATCTTGAAGTTGGGAGCGGAAGGGATACATGTGTCGTCAAAATCCGGTTTCACGAAAACCACATATTCATTTTTTTGGTCTATTCTTTGGAGGTTTTTGATTAATTCCAAAGCAACCATATCCATACCGTGCTTCTTTTTTCGAAAAAGACGTTGTCCTTCTATACCTATTTTCATTTGTTCTTATTGACTGTTAATGGTCCCGTGTTGGGTATGAATAAACTTTTTGTTCGCCCCTTTCAATTTGAAAAGGGACAAAAACATTACTGCAAATGCTTTGGGAAGTGTCAATAGCGCATTGAACGTGGTTCTGCTATAAAATTTCTTTGGGATTGCAAAAGCAAAGGCAAAAATGACCAACCCAAAACTGACATACCACAATATTCCAGGCACAGTCAAAAGGTTTGATGGCCAAATCAGATTCAGAATAAAGTATGCCAAAGCGATAACCGAAACCAATCCCAGCAAGAGTACCCTTGGAGGTGAGACCATCTGATAGACCTTGTCAAAGAAATCAATGTTGCCTTTGGTAAGCAATTCCTTCAATCCTGGCATAAAATACCTACCGAAATACACAAATTGAGCTGAAAGCCAACGCTTACGCTGGTTGGCAAAAACTTCTGATTTTTGAACTTTTTCATCCAAGACCAACGCATCATTAAGGTATTCAATCGTAGTTCTGTTCTTAAGGAGTTTTAATTCCAGTTCTTTGTCAAAACCACCCACAGCATTTACATGGGCCATAGTGTTTTTGAAAAAGTAATAGTCAAAGGCCATTCCAGATCCAATCAAAGCGGAGGAAAACCCTAAAACCCTGTGCCCCTTACGAAAGATATGATTGTTGATTTCCTCGCTGATCGCATCAAGAATGGCGAATGAAGTATTGGTGTTTTTTGCAATTCGGTGCCCTTGCACCACTTTATATCCTTGGTTGAAGGCCTTATTTATTTTTTCAACAAATCCCTCCTCCATAATGTTATCAGCATCCAAAATCAGGGCCACATCATAATCATCTCCAATGACTTTCATGGCCTGATTCAGTGCTTTGGACTTGGTACTTCTCTCAAAGGAAACCTCAACTACCCTTAAGGGTAATTTGTTTAGCCTGTCCAAAGTGGTTTGCTGAAAAGAGTCTGCTATAATAACAACCTCAAATAGATGAGCTGGATAATTTTGTTTTAGAGCCTGTTCGGCCACCTCAACAATTACATTATCTTCTTTATAACCTGGGATAAGTACTGCAAATTTTCGCTGCTTTGGGAGAATTTCTTTTCTTTTTTTGGCAGGAAAGAGGCCGGCAAAAGAGAAAACGAACACATAAATGGATGCAAATCCGAAGTATCCTATAAAAAGGATTTCCAAACTATTGACCAAAATTTTAATTACTTCCATATTATGTATTCGTATTAGCTATCTATTACCCTTCTACGAGTTCTTTTATTGATTTCTCTTTGAGCAAATTGTCGAAATACTCAATTGTTTTTCCAAGACCGGTTCGTAAATCCACATTTGGCTCCCATCCTTCTAGCCTTTCTTGGGCCAAGGAGATATCCGGTTTACGTTGCATGGGATCATCTGCCGGTAAAGGCAAGTGAATAATTCTTGATTTGGATCCGGTTAGGTCGATAATATTTTCTGCGAGTTCCAACATTGTGAATTCCCCAGGGTTTCCAATATTGATCGGCCCAATAAAGTCGTCTTCCGTATCCATCATTTTAATCATTCCATCCACCAAATCGCTTACATATTGAAAACTTCGCGTCTGGGTTCCATCTCCAAAAATGGTAATATCCTTTCCTTGAAGTGCCTGCATGATAAAGTTGGAAACCACTCTACCGTCATCCGGCTCCATTCTTGGCCCGTAGGTGTTAAAGATTCGTATGATCTTTACCAATACCTCGTTGGAATTATGATAATTTACAAACAGGGATTCGGCGCAGCGTTTACCTTCGTCATAGCACGATCTAACCCCAATGGGATTTACATGACCCCAATAATCTTCCGGTTGTGGATGTAGTTCTGGATCTCCGTATACCTCACTGGTGGATGCCTGAAGAATTTTGGCCTTGATACGCTTGGCCAATCCCAACATATTTATGGCCCCCAAAACAGACGTTTTTATCGTCTTGATCGGATTGTGCTGATAATGCACGGGCGAAGCCGGACATGCCAGGTTATAGATTTCATCGACCTCCAAGAAGTAGGGCAAGGTCACATCGTGGCGAATCACCTCGAAATAAGGGTTGTCCATTAAATGGACAATCTTGCTTTTTCTTCCGGTAAAGTAGTTGTCCATACTTACTACCTCGTTACCCTCTCTTAAGAGTCTTTCACATAAATGGGAGCCAACAAAACCTGCCCCTCCTGTTACCAATATTCGTTTCATTGCGCTGTTAAATATTTACGGTTTCCTTTTCGGTGCTATTCACCACATTTCTACCAATGCTATAGTATGTAAATCCTAGTTCGGCCATTTCTTCCGGGTCGTATACATTCCTTCCGTCAAAAATGAGTTTCTCATTCATGAGTTTTTCCAGAATTCTAAAGTTCGGCATCCGGAACTCTGACCACTCAGTAACCACAAGCAGGGCATCCGCCTCTATAATGGCATCATACTCGTCTTTTGCATATTCAATTTTATCATCCAAAATTCGACGTGTTTCTTCCATTGCCACCGGATCATATGCTCGTACGTTAGCTCCCATAGCTTTTAATTGATCAATAATTACCAATGAGGGTGCTTCGCGCATATCATCTGTCTTGGGTTTAAAAGAAAGTCCCCAAAGGCCAAATTGTTTTCCTTTTAAGTTTTCACCAAAATGGGCTTTGATTTTTTCGACCAGCACCGATTTCTGTCTGTAATTAACACTTTCAACTGCCTTTAAAACTTCCAATGAATGACCATATTCATCAGCAGTTCTGACCAAAGCTTGCACATCTTTTGGGAAACAACTTCCACCATATCCGGTTCCTGGATAGATAAACTTGTTTCCGATGCGGGAATCTGAACCGATTCCTTTTCTTACCAAATCGACATTGGCCCCAACCAGTTCACACAGATTGGCAATGTCGTTCATAAAACTAATTTTGGTAGCCAACATGGAATTGGCAGCATATTTTGTCATTTCCGAAGAGAAAATGTCCATAAACAACAATGGATGACCATTCATTAGGAAGGGCTTGTAAAGCTTGCGCATTACTTTTTCGGCGCGCTTGCTTTCAACTCCTACCACAATTCGGTCGGGTTTTAGGAAATCGTCAACCGCACTTCCTTCTTTCAGAAATTCGGGATTTGAAGCAACATCAAATGGAATACGCACGTTTCTGTTTGCCAATTCCTCTTCCACGGCAGCTTTTACTTTATATGACGTTCCCACAGGCACGGTACTTTTGGTAATGATTACTTTGTAATCTTCCATATGCTGACCAATTTCGCGGGCAACGCCCAGCACATATTTTAAATCTGCACTTCCGTCCTCATCTGGTGGTGTCCCCACCGCAATAAAAACCGCGTCGCTTTCTTTGATTCCTTTTTTAAGACTGGTAGTAAAAGAGATTCTACCTTTATCAATATTGCGCTCCAAAAGCACATCCAGCCCAGGTTCATAGATGGGAACCTCTCCATTTCGAAGCTTTTCAATTTTTTTCTCATCAATATCTACACAAACGACATTGATTCCGGTTTCTGCGAAACAAGTTCCCGTGACCAAACCCACATATCCTGTTCCAATAACTGTTATATTCATAATTTGATGTTTCTATTAAGGTTGATTTTATTGTTCAATTTTTTGTTCGTGCTATTTTACGTACCAATCCAAGCTTTGTGTACCTCCAGAATTGGCCCAATTCACAAAGTTGGGATACTCATCACTTATTGAGACGGTCTCCGGTGGTGGCACAAATCCTTCATAGATGTTCAATGCCCATGGAAGGTTCATGTTGGTTTTATAGTATCGGTCATTGGCAGGATTACTGAAATCATCTCCTGTGGCCAAAAACCCTGCTTTACTGGTTGGCGGTAGATCCGGTAGATGTATTTCTTTGGCCCGAATACCATCGGCAATTAAAAAGGCGTTAAAGGGAATATCTCCCAATAGATCCACCGCCATTGGGTTGGCGAAGGTGATTTCCATATTTATGGTTTCTCCTTCCCTACCCGTTACATCGCCAATAACAAAAATTACCGTCTCGTTGGATGCGGTTCCAGATTCTGTTCCGTTTGCATCTACATTAATATAACTCGCATTCAGAACCTGTCCGGAAACACCTGCAATATTGGAGGGTGCAATTGGAAAGGTGAACGCAAATCCATTCTTGAGATGCCCACCGATAGATTCTATGGTGAAAGTTGCCTGTATCTTGGTGACCATATTGTCCGCATTCGCCATTAGGTTAAAATTGTAATCCATGGCCAAGTCATTAAAATCATAATCTCCAATGTGGGGCCATAGGTCTTCAAAAACCATTTTACCGGAAGAGTTGATTGATGGGGCAAAATTGTTGAAGGCTAGATTAAAGTCGAATGGGAAATCATCAAGGGTATTATCCACCCCGTCCACATCGGCATCATTGGCCACGTCGAGGGTTGCAAAATCCAATACTTGAACTGCGCCAACGGGATTGGAAGTAATATAAAAAAGAGAATCATTAAAATCCCCGTCATCTCCGTTTCGTGGTCCGTCCTCTATGCCTAAAACCGCAAGATTTCGGTTTGGGTCATTTAAAAGTACCATTTGGGACTTGTTATTGTTGTCCGTATTAAAGGTCTCTTCAGAATAGTACGTATGTTGGCCTTGACCAACTTTATTGCCTTTCCATCCGTTGGAGACCACAAACCAGGACACCACGGTGTTGGCCGGAAACCTTCCAAGATGCACTTTATCTCCAGGAAAAAGTCCACCTCCCGCTCCATTCATTGAAGCGTTGGGAAAAATTACCGTATGGGAGCTTATATCGTCTGGGGAAGCGGGGGGACTGCCCACGGGAAAGGTGTAAAATCCAAGTGTATTTTTCCAAACGGCGCTTTCGGCCACAAAGGTGACCCAAACATCGGCTTCTTCGGTAATGACCAGATTGGTTTCTTTGTTATCCAAATATTCGGGATGAAGATCTTTTACATTTTGATTTTCCGGCAGTGAGGCGTTAATGTCATCCAACAATTCTTGTGTGATTACATCTGGGGTTTCCATAACATCTGGAACACCATTGGAATCATGCCCGCTTAAAAAAACAAAATCGATATCACCGGGTGGCTTATTGGTTTTTGCCCTCAGGGCAACCTGTTTTAATTTACCGGAAACCGGGTTGTTCCTGTCATATAAACTGTTATAGTCAAAACTTATATTGTTGTTGACAACTGGTAATCGAACCAAAGGTGTAAGTCCCAAATAGTTTGTGGTAATCAAAACAGAATCTGTTTCAAATCCTAGGTGAAATTCTTTTTCAAAATGCCCATTATCGTCAAATGTTGCCTTAGCGAAAGCAACACTATCCTGCGTGCCCTTTTTCCCATATAACGTAAATACTGCATTTTCTAAAAACTCGGGTACATCTAAGGAAACCGTCACATTTCTACTTGTGGAAAAATCAAAATCTGAGGGTATATCAAATGCAGAAAGTGGACCCTCTATCTCCGCAGGTGGATCCAGATCTTTTTCACTCACACATCCATATAATATGGATACGAGCAAGAATAAGCTTGTAATCTTTATACTTTTGCGCATCAAAGTAGGTTTAATTAATATTTTGTAAATATTATCCTACATTTTAAGAGAGAAAAGTATTTGTTGTAAAGTGTTGAATTCGTGTGGTAAACAGTCTACAAACCGATTCTTTTGGCAGGAATCGGGCAGCCAACCGAGGAAACATCAACCTAAGGCCGATTAGTATTCAGATAAAAAATGGGTTTTTCCAGCTATTTGTTGTGTTCTACGTACAGTAATTGTTCCTCCTCATTGAAGCGGAGACGTACTTTGTTTCCGTAAAATTTGGTTACATCTTCCAAATCAACCATTATGAAATTTTCAGGGGTAAATACATACTCACCGGGTTGGACGGAAGTTCTTATTGTAAACGATTTTTTATGACAATTCTCCAAAGCTTCGGATGTATTGGAATTCACATTGGTATTCCATCTGATGTTGAAGGTTTCTTTTATCCGAGAATTTGTCAATTGTATTTTATTCACTTGAATCTGTTCTCCAATTTTGTCTGTACTTTGATTTTTGAACGAACTTTCGGTGCAAGATGAACTCTCCAATGTAACATATCCATCCGTACTCTTTTCTGGGTAATCATGAATGCGATAGTTGCCACAAATTAAATTAACTATCGGTCTCAATTTGTCCGGGGCAACGTAGAGTTTGCCATTATCTTCAAACATTTGAATAAAGGGAAACACGGTAGGGCTTTCATCTTTTTGAATGCTTTTTTGAACTTCCAAGGTCCCTAAATGTGAATATAAGTAAGTCTTGTCTCCCTTGTTTAAAACCAAATTAACCACACTATTGTCGGTCTCACTAGAAAACATTACAAACATCAGAAATACACAAAAAAGAACACCTCCGATAACAATAAATGACGATCCAAATTTCTTTTTCAGTGGCATAGGCAAGACTTTCTAAAACAATGTCAATATATAAAATTGCCCACTGTGAGGTCATTCCGATTGACGAAAGGTAAGTTTGTCTTGACAGATTGAACAATTATCGGGATAGTTCACCCCATTTTAGCACTGTGGGTCAAATTCCACGAAATGGCCCTCCAAAAGGCTCTAAAGTGCTTGAGTTCTTTCTTGAATAAAAATTTCAGGCTATTCTTGGGAATGGATACAAAGCATTGGAACAGCATGCTTATACTCAGCTGTAGCGGTTTAAAATTTCTGCGAGCGAATAAGATTCTATTTCGAGAGATATAGTAGGTTTTTAGTGGACTAAATTTACCTGTTGAAACAGATTCTTTATGCAAAATATAGGACTTTGGTTGATAAAATATTTTATATCCTGCCCGTTTGATCACTTCGGCCCAATCATGCTCTTCGTAATACAAAAAGTAGATTTCGGTCATCATTCCAACATCATTGACAACACTTCTAGGAACCATCATCGCGGCCCCATGAATGGATTCTGTTTCTCCCGCGGTATCAAAACGACCATCATCTTTTTGATGGTATCCAATACTATTATTTCTAATGGTCCAATGGTTCATAGGGGTGTAGCCCGCGTATTGAATCAGTTCAGGATTCCAATGAAACTTGATCTTAGGGCTAACCATACCTATGGTTTTGTCTTCTTGCAGAGTTTGTACCAAAGGTTCAATAAATCCCTCAGGAACTATGGTGTCATTATTAATGAACAACAAATATTCTCCCTTGGATTGTTTGACCCCTAAATTATTCCCGCCTGCAAAACCAAGATTATCTTTGCTCTTGATCAAGCAAATCTCAGGGAACTGCTCTTTGATAATATCTGGATCATCATTGGGTGAAGCGTTGTCCACAACAATTACCTCAACATTAGGATAGGACAATCCCTTAAGGGATTGCAACATCTCCAAAGTGACTTCGGACTCGTTGTAATTAATGGTGATAATTGACACCAAAGGGTTTTTATCTGTCATAATTTTAATTTTATGCCGCTAGCGCCATCTCTGTTCCTTCTGGTTGTTTTTCTGCTTGAATCTTTTTGTCCCATTTGGGAGACAGGAATATGAATACCATTCCCACATACATCAAAATTCCGGTGGGAAATTGTCCAAAAACCCCATTTCCATAAGAAGCCAGCATAATTCCAGCCATTCCGCAGACCAGGGCGGTTACCTGTCCTTTTAACCAATCGTCCCGAATTTTGAACATGC
Organism: Flagellimonas sp. 2504JD1-5; assembly: GCF_053618295.1. Classification (NCBI taxonomy): domain Bacteria; kingdom Pseudomonadati; phylum Bacteroidota; class Flavobacteriia; order Flavobacteriales; family Flavobacteriaceae; genus Flagellimonas; species Flagellimonas sp. 2504JD1-5. The sequence goes on along the minus strand of NZ_JBSIOU010000001.1, from coordinate 1,336,382 downwards.
AGTTGTATGCTCCTGTAATCAAAACAAAAAACAGGATAAATAAATGAAGCCATAGGCCTATAATTCCCATATCGGCCCAGATGGCCACAAACCAACTATCGGTTGCGGTATTTGCCAAAAAAGTATGGGGTGTAAATCGTTGTCCCCAATTTCCGGTTGACCCTATACCTCCTCCAAACGGTCTGGATGCCAAATACCCTGATAACTTTCTCTGGTTGTCAAGGCGCACCTGCAATGATGCATCATTAGGGTCGAATGCCGTTCGCATTCGTCTAATTTGGTCATTGTTGTTCCCTATGGTAGTATATTTGAAAAAGACAAAAATGGCGATTCCTGCCATTGCTCCTAGTACAATACTTGGGATATGTTTTCTTACAATGATGAACATTACACCGCCCATTGCCGGCACCGCAATGGCGCCTCTGGTACCCGAGATGAGCATCCCGTATAATCCCATGATGGCGACAAATCCAAAGAACGCCCTTAGTTTGAAGTTATTCTTTACGAAGAGCGCCAAAATACCAAAAACCACCCCGGTATGTCCTTGCGATGCACCAAACTGCCCGGCATCTGAATAAAAGGAGAAAATTCGAAGTTTTCCAAAAAGTATGTGTGTAACTGCACCACCACCATCCAACCAGGCTTGCTCAAAAGAATCCACCCCAAGTGTAAGCTGCATAATACCTTTGAAAGTCCCTAATAGACTAATAACTCCCCATATCATAAAGAATGTCATCATGTCTTTGGGACGGTTAAATAGGATAAAACACAGTGGAATGATCATCCATTGGTAGAGCGCTATTCCCCTCATGGCATAAAACCAAGCTTCGATACTAACTGCTTCAGGGTTTACCGCCTGCATCATGGCGTATCCGAACCATATGCTGACCAACACAGTCAGTTGCGAACGTGCATTGTTCCAAGGTAATCGTATCCTAAACTCTTTAAAAAATAGGGCCATGTACATCATAAACAATAATCCATCTATCATCAACCCCCACGTACCTGGTAAATACCTTGATATTCCAGTTACAAAGAAACTAAAAGCTATGATGGTTATGATTCCTATTCTTGGGGTAAGAAATAAATTGATTACATAAAGCATCCCCAATGGAAAGGCAATAATCCCAATCCCTGCAATGATTCCTTTGGATGCAATGAGCAATGCGGATGCTATTGCCAATGAAAACAACGTAAGAATCGGCAACGGCTTCTTTAGTAAGTCTTGGCCATATGTTCGCTCAAAGGGATTCATGGCGCCAAATAGGTGTTAAGGCTTTTGAAAAAAAGTATCCCTTCGGGAAAAATACGTTTGGACTGAATTTGAATTTCCCGACGCAAATAATAAAAGCCGAGAAAAATTCCTATCAACGTGAAAATTACGGTTCCCACAGCTACTAGAGCTAGAGATTGGAATACGAAAACGGCAATAAAATCCACAACAATATTTGCCAAAGTCATAATTATGACCTTGTTCAAATTTAATCTGGGTCTATTAATGCTATCCAAAAGCACACCAGTAAACCGGTCAATCGGAAGTAAAAGTGTATAAAGGGTAAAAATTCTGAAAATCAATGTTAGTTGAGGCAATACCTCAAGGTATTCCTTCCCTCCTAAAATGAGCACCAACTCTTCGGCCAAAATAAAACAGATGATGCCAACGGGTATAAATAATAAAGTAATAGCGCCGGAATAGGCATAAAAGGTTTTCCGCACTCCTTGCATATCCCCATCGATGCATTTTTTGGACATTCTGGGGTAGGCCGTCATGGTAAAACTCCGTAACGGAATTCCCAAAAGGTCAGTCAACTTCAAAGGAATGGCGTACATGGCTATGCCGGCAGACCCCAAAACGGGACTCAATCCAATGATAAACGTATCCGCACTTTTTAACAAGCTTGACCCAATAAGGGTTCCCATTGAGTATTTTCCAAAATTGATCAGTTCTTTGGTGGTATTCTTTTCTGCATATCGCAGATATAAACATCCATCCCATTTTTTAATGACACACCAAATACTCGACACCACGTTTACACCTAGATGCACCCACAGAATTTCTAGAATTCCCAAATGCAACCACCACTGATTCAGTATCAGAAAAACCACAAACAATCCAATATTGGAAAGGCGTACATACATCATCCCTGTAAAATCTTGTTTAGCTTGAAACAAAGCCATGGAATTGTTCCAACTCAAGTTGGTCAATGCCAAAATGGGATACCAGGTTAAAAAGAGAAAATATCCATAATTGATTTGAACATCCCAAGCTTTTACTAAGACATACAAGCTCCAACAAACTAGGGTTATGATTGCAAGTAGTTTAAGATTGATCTTAAAACTTGAACCCATCAGTTTTTTATAATCCCCTTCTTTGGCTCCTGCCAATAACCTCACGGAGGAGGTCTGGGTCAACCCAAAGCGCAATAAATCCACAAAAGTGGCCAGGGTAACATATAAAACCCAATCACCAAACAATTCTTTGCTCAGCTGTCTGGTCAACAACATAAAACTTGCCAATCCCAAAGCCGCTATGAGCACGTTGGTCATCAAAGAGCTCATGTTTTTTTCTTTTGCTATGTTCCCCAATCTTTTTAGCATTAGGCTATTGATTTTTTAGTAAAGAATCGGAGTTGAACCACTTTTTTCATCCATTTTCTAAATTTTGACCGCTTTTTGGGAAGATCCCCCACAACAGTTTCCATTTCCAACACCTTAACTCCATTGAGAATAATCGTTGGTTCCGGTCCGGTCGTAGCCTCCGTGAAAACTTTCAATGCATTTGCATCGGCACTGCTCCATGATCGGTTTGCCCGGGCCACCAAAAAGGAAAAATCGATGGTAGATGCCAATTTAACAGGAAACGGATTTTTGATGATGCTCGGCAGCTCAAGTATTACAAAATCGAAAAAGTTGAAGTCCAAAATTCGACGGCTGCTATCAAATTCTTCTATAGTCGAAATTTTGTATAGTTTGTCAGTAACTTCATAAACAATCTGGGCATAATGGTCATCTATTGGTTGTACTTCACATGCAATGTCAAACTCATCCATGGCTTTTTGATAGCGTTCGTCTATCACCTCAATTTCGTACTGATCGTTGACCACATAGGAAATGGCAGTATCTCGCTGATATGACATTTCAACTTCGTACGGATCATAGGTGATGTGAAGGATTTTATACCCTAATTCACAGAGTTTTGACACCAAATGTTCACAGATAAATGATTTCCCCTCATTTTCTTGGGTTGAAAAAACCATATTCACCACCGGACCCTCTTGTTTTTTCTTGAATTGGTTGAGAATCATGTTTTTTGATATGGCATTGACCGCCTTGTTGGTCAAATATTCAAAATCGATTTTCTTATTTTTCTCTGAAATGACTGGAAAAATAGACGAAACTTCCAATCCAATTTTTTCCTCGGCTCGTTTTGCGGTATTCAGATTACCATCCAAAAATTCAAGGACCAAAACGGTTATTGCCACCAGAATAAAACCAAATACAGCGGCTACAATTACCAAAATAATCCGCTTGCTGGGGTTTGGTTTAATGGGATAAAATGGTGCTTCGGTTATTTTTAAATTGGACTGTAACTCAACATTTTGTTGCCGTAATTTTGCCAATCCCAAGCTGTGCAGAAGGCTTAAATATTCTTGCTCTTCTATATTGATTTTGCGCTCCAATTTTTTCATGGTCGCTCCCAAAGGGGCATACCAAGTGTAGAGCTCATCAAATTCAATACGTTTTTGATCTAAGATTTTAAGTTCGGCCTTGGCTCCTTCATAGGTAATGGTATTTTCCAGCCAATCACCCAGAATGCTCGAAGTGGCCACTCCATTTTTGTCATGATCTACCACAAAAACAGTATCAACAGCTTGTTTAAGCTGAGCCTTTATAGCTTTTAATTTTTTGGTAGACTCTGCAATTTTCTTGGCATTAGCTATCTGAACCGTGGAATCTCTGGAGAGGTCCAAACTCTTCATGGATATGGTGTAATTGAGTTCCGCCAATTCATTTCGCAGCTCAATTATCCGCTTGCTTTGCAATCGTTTTTTTTCGTGTGTCCCCAATTTTTTTTCCAATTCAGGGAGCACTGCTTTGGAAGCATGGAAACGCTGCTGGACTTCTTGGTATCGCAGCTCAAAATTCTCTCTGCGGGAGGCCAATTGCTTGGTCTGTTCGTAGTAGTTCATGATTTTGTTGCCCTTGTTGAAATCGAGCAATTCCTTTTCGGCTGCATTCAATTGATCAGTGGTTCTGTTCAATTGATTTTCGAAGTAGCTTACAACTGCATCTGATTGGTTGGCCTTTATATCAGCATTGGCCTTGATAAATGTCTCCGTAAGGATTAAAAGTGTATTCTGGCAAATACCAGGGTCTTCGGACTGATAGGAAATATCCACAAAATCACTTATCGAAATACGTCTAACCCCAATTTTTTCCAATATTTTTCCGACGCTATAATCCGGATGCTCTAGATTCAACAATTCATTGATGAAATTGTCATGGCTTCCATCTTTATATTCCAAAAAGTTGGAATATGTTTTTTCCAAATCTCCTTTGACCACCAAAGCTTGCACCTCTTCTGGAACAATCTCCATTAATTCTCTATACTTTTTTTCCGAGATGATTCTTATATCGGCACCATCCAACAGCATGTGCTGTGCAAATAGCTTTAATGCCACAGTTTCTAACGTGGTCCTCGATTTTATGAGATTTAAAAGGTTATCATAAGCGATGTTGGTTTTGCTGTAATCAAACTTTGTATTGTCCAATTCAATGGTAGACCCCGTAGCAAACGCAGTATAAATCCTTGCTTTGGAATCATAGACCTTGGGCTGATTTTTAGTCAGAATAAACACCAAACTCCCCAACAAAATGGGCACCGAAATCAGCAGCCAAATGTGTCGGAGCAGGATTCTAACAAAAAACAGCAGATTGAATTTCATTTCCTAAATGTTCAATTTTATCCCAACTACTTCTTCCAACAGCAAAACTGCCAGACTCAATTCAGATTTTTGAGCTTCGTGAGCCACAATGGCTTCGTTAAGCATTTGACTAAGACGGGTGAACTCTGGTACGGAAATAATCCCATTTTTATATTCGGTCTCCGCTCTAAGCGACTGTATTTTATAAGTATCAACAATAGATCCATAAACAAAGAGCAACCGATGTGCCTTAACCAGTTCATTGTATCGAACAATAACCACTTCGCGAAGCTTTGCCTTATCCACTTCTTTTTCATAAACCGACCGTTCGGCTTCTGCCTTTGCCGATCTAATGGTATTTTTCCGATTAAGGATTGCTGAAATTGGAATTTTAAGCGAAGGCCCAAAGGTATACCGGTCCTGTTCTGTGGAAAATAAGGTTTGACTGGGTTGTGGAATTCCTGCCAATTGCGATGATGTCAAATTATCGAACACCCCATAACTGTAAACTGCTTCCAAATAAAAATAGTCCAACCATCGGGTTTGAGCCAAACGCTGTCTGGCCTTCCAATACTTTTGGTCCGCATCCCGATATTTTAGCTCGGGTGAATTTTCATGTGCCAAGGCAATTAGGCTATCCAGAGGTGGAAGCACTTTGGTGATGTCATTTTTTTCAAGATTCTTGGCTATGAACTCATCTATATCCTGGCCCAAGGCAAAATTGCACAGCAGCAACAATGATGCTATGGCAATGTGTTTCATTTTCATTGTTATACGTTTTCTTTTTGAAAAACTGCCTTGAAGGTTCGAAGTACAATCCACATATCAATCAAGAATGCATACTTGCTGTTTGCATATTTTACATACTTGATATCCAATTGCTTTCGTTCTTCGGGCGACATTTTTGACGACCTCCCCCTTGCTTCGACTTGCCAAAGACCTGTTATCCCCGAAGGGCCATTGAATCTTTCGGTCCACTCATCGGTTGTAAGCATTTCTGCTTCGTAAAGGGGTAAGGGCCGGTTGCCTACAATGGACATATCGCCTTTTAATACATTGATTAATTGTGGTAATTCATCAATGCTCAGTTTCCTAATTATCTTTCCAACTTTTGTTATTCTTGGGTCGTTGTCAAACTTGACAAACGCACTTTCTGCACTTTGTTTTCTTTTTTGATTGTGCATTAATTCATCCACTTCGGTATCATCACCAATGAGCACATTCCCCTTTTCCAAAGTTTGTGCTGGTGAAGTGATCTCAGTTTCCTCTTCATCATCATGTACATATTGGTTTAAATGCTGAAACTCCTTTAAACGTTTATCGGCATCGGGGTACATGGACCTCAACTTTAAAAAATTGAAGATTTTATACCCGGTTCCCACTCTTTTGGAGATGTAGTACACTTTTCCTTTCGATTCTAGACGAATGGCCAAGATCACCAGCAATAAAAATGGGGAGGCCAGGAACAATACCGTCGACGCAACAGCAATATCAAAACTTCTTTTCCAGAATCCTATTTTATATTCCTTGACTCCTTCTTGACCGGAAGAAATCTTTTGTTCCCTAAGGTTTGACTTCAGTTCCTTCAAAAAATTGATTCTTTCAAGAACTTGTTCAAAGCTTATGGGATGAATAAAAATATCGTCAAAACCGCGTTCAAGGGCCTCTAATTTATCTTCCCTACTCACCTTATCGCTTAAAAGGACGAAAGGTATTTTTCGGGCCGGATCAAATACTTCCTCAACATATTCTTCAAATTCGCTGAGATTTTTAAAGGGAATGTTTCGCTCACAAAGAATTGCATCTACGGTCTGATTTGCATTTATCCACTTTTTGGCCTTGAAATCGCAATTTTGATGCAGCCATCTAATGGCTTCCACACCAGTTTGCGCAGCACTGACCTCAACATCTTTGGAAAAGCGATGAAATTCATCGGCAAATCTTTGGTTGGTGCCCAGATAAATTATCCTTGTTTTTTTCTTTGTAAGTATTTCCATGCTATTGTCTAATGAGCAGCTTGTCTACCCGAATCATTAATTCCTCCGGATTGAATGGTTTCACGATATAATCATCGGCTCCCAAACGAAGGCACTCCACACGATCAGAACTACTGTCCCTGCAGCTCAATACAATAATGGGGATATCGGAAAAAACTCCAGATTCCTTGATTCTTTTAATCAATTCAAAACCATCCATTTCCGGCATTTCAAGGTCTGTAATCACCAAATCCGGTAAATTGCCAGCTTGAAGCCACGAAATGGCTGCCAAACCATTATCCATTGTTGTTACTGAGTGGGATTGTCCCAAAAATTGGGCGACCAGTTCACTCAGCGATTGTTTGTCATCTACTACCAGTATTTTCATAATATCTATTTTTGTAGTACTTATTTTAGTTTAAAAGTAGGATTTGTATTACGTTATATAAATTGAATGTTGTAAAAGCTGGGCTTTATGTGGTGAGGGCTTTTAATTGTGATATTGCCTTAGCTCAACAGTAATTTTTGGCAGCAACTCTTTGGACAGCTACCCTCTTGAATTTTGAGGAAAATAGTTCGCTTTCTATTCTTCAAACTCCAATCCTGTTAAGGAATTATCGGAGTGGAAAAGTTTTTGGGTGACCAGTTGTTTAAGCTCAAAAGTGAATTTTTTCCTTCCTTTTTTGTTAAGGTGCGAAGCGTCGCCAAAGTAAGTATCGTCATAGGGCATCAATACAGGATTTACGTACTTCACATAAGGATGGGTTTGCTTTAGATAATCATCCATTTGTTCCACCCCCTTTCGGTATTCCACATCCAACGCACTATACGAAGTTCGATTCATTGGGAGCGAAGTATACATAATGGTAATGTTGTTTTTGTGCGCCAGCTCAAACAACATCTCCAATGACGAAACCAAAACCTTTTTAGGTCTGAATTTTGTTCGTTGCGCTTCAACATTCAAATCATTGGAATGCGCCGCTCTTCCAAAATCAAAGCATCCTCTCCTATTTCTTATCTCATTGTAAACGGTATAATTGATATAGCCGCGCAATAAGAATGATTTACTCAATTCCGTCCTTAATTCTGTTGGAAATTTAAAATAGGTCTTATAGGCTCTTCTTATCAGCGAGCTTTTTTCCGATTCTTTAAAATTTGTTTCTCCTTCGTATTCCCAAAAAGTTTCATTTTCAGTGTTCAGGTCATTAAAAATATGGTCAATCTCATCCAGGTTGTAGAAATTATATTTTACCTGTCGATCCCAAAACATTTCGGATTGCTCAAAATGGAGAGGTCCATACGAAATGATAATGGTATCTATTTTTTTATCGGCATTGAGCATTCTTTTTAAAGAATAATATCCTTCCATTGGTGTGCCACCGCCCAAAGCCAAGTTGTAGTACTTTGACCCCAAGTCATCGGGGTCAATCCCAGCGATTACCCTACTGTCGCCAATTATAAAATTGCTGAATGTGTTTTCAGATTCCATGACTTCCATTTTACTTTTCCACATGGGATACTCCGTGTTGAAGTAATGAAATGGTAAAAACAGGCATATGAGATACACAAGCACAAACCAAATCACTGCAAATGCCAATACTTGTTTGATCAAATTACTTATCATAATTGCTTGTTTAAAATTGGAAATAGATAAATTCTTGTTCGTTACCGGAAAAAATGAATATAAAGCTCCAAATGATCAGGTAGAACGACCAGCGATAGACCCTCTTGTTCATTTTTACCCTCAATCCTTCTATCGCGTATTCATTTTCGCGTCCCATCCATTCAATAATCAAAAAGAAAGTCAACAACACAAAAATCAGAAGTACCTTAATGCCCATATACGCATCGAACTCTGGTATGGTAAAAAGGGAATTGGAGAAAATATCCGAGATATAGGTTAGTGCATGACCCAGATTTTCGGCCCTGAAGAAAATCCATGCCAAAACTGTTAATGCAAAAGTGGTTGACATCGCCCAAACTTCCCGAAGGGAAGGCACCAACTTGCCTTTTGCAACAACTTCTAGATTGTTTCTATTCTTTTTGGTAAGTAGTAATGGTAAAAAGTAGATAGCATTCAAGGCACCCCAAACAATAAAGGTCCAATTGGCGCCATGCCAAAATCCACTTACAATAAAAATGATAAAGGTGTTCCTTATTTTCATAGAGGTTCCACCCCGGCTACCTCCCAACGGAATGTATAGGTAATCCCTGAACCAAGTAGATAATGAAATATGCCATCTTCGCCAGAATTCGGCTATATCCCGAGAAAAATAAGGGTAGGCAAAATTGCGCTTTAGGTTAAATCCAAAAAGCCGGGCCGTACCAATAGCGATATCGGAATAGCCAGAGAAATCGCCATAAATCTGAAAAGTGAAGAACAGAGCGCCCAATACCAACATACTCCCTGATTGGCCATCGGAATTATTAAAAATCATATTGGCAAACTCGGCACAATTGTCGGCAATAACCACCTTTTTAAAAAGGCCCCAAAGTATTTGCCGCATACCATCAACCGCCTTGCTGTAACTAAACTTTCGCTTTACTGGAAATTGTGGCAAAAGGTTCGTTGCTCTTTCAATTGGGCCGGCAACAAGCTGTGGAAAAAAGCTTACGAAAGCGGCAAAAGCCACAAAGTCTTGCTCTGGTTGCAATTTTCTTTTGTATACATCTATGGTATAGCTGAGGGTTTGGAACGTATAAAAACTGATTCCAACAGGCAATATGATATTTAACGAATTGGCATTGATCTCATTTCCAAAAAAGGTGAACGCAGCTACAAAATTGTCCAGAAAAAAATTGTAGTATTTGAAAAAGCCCAAAAACCCCAGATTAACCAAAATACTGGTCCATAAAAGTGCCTTTCGTGTTCGTTGTTTTTCTTGTTTTATCAAAGCATTTCCTATCAAATAATCGGCGAGGGTGCTAAATATGATCAACGAAAGAAATCTCCAATCCCACCATCCGTAAAACAAATAACTTGAAGCTAAAATCAGTAGATTTTGATGTTTTAGGTTCTTATTAAATACATACCAATAAAGAATGAATACCACAGGCAAGAAAATGGTAAATTCAAGGGAATTAAAAATCATGGTTGTTGGTTTACAATTGTATTATTGAAATACAAAACGTAATTTCACTATTTTATGTAAGTATTTTCCTATTTATGTTGTGTATGCCGCATTAATGTATATGAAATTCCCACAGACATAAACCTATACCTCTATTTCCCTGCTAATTGTTATGAATCATAATAGTATCCATTCATTTGTTATTGGTGCTTATCAACAGTTAATAAAATCATAATTTGTAGGATTTATATTACATTCTATATACCTTTAGCTATCCCCTCCAACTTCCCCCGAATCCTATTGGTGCTTTTTTGGTATCCGAATAGGTGCGCAGCATAGAACAACCAAAACTATATATTATGAAAAATGGATTTTTACTCTTGGCTTTATTGCCCTGGGCCACCCTCTCATTTTCCCAGAGTTGTAACTGCGATGTTACTTTGTCTGGGCTTTCTTCAACCTCTTTGAATCTTATTTGGGCTTCGCAGACGACCTATTCCCCTGGGGACACCATTTGCATTCCGGCTGGAAATTATGCCGGTATTCGATTTTATGATTTTGAAGGCACCGCCGCTCAACCACTTACCATTAAAAATTGTGGTGGGAAGGTGGTTTTGACTGAAAGTGTCTATACTGGAATCTCCTTTAAAAAAAGTAAGTTTATCCGGTTGACCGGAACCGGTGATGCTGCCCATACATACGGTATTGAAATCGCAGGTACCGGGAGTGGAGCTGTTGGCATATATGTGGAAAATTTCAGCACCGACATTGAAATAGACCATATTGAAATCTCCTCAGCCGGTTTTGCGGGAATTATGGCCAAGACGGATCCCTATTGTAGCGACCCAGACACATGGCGTGTTAATGGGTTCGTTCTGGAAAATCTCAACATTCATCACAACTACATTCACGATACCGGCGGTGAAGGCATTTATGTGGGTTTTACAGGGGGATATAAAATTAACTCCAACCGAAGCTGCAATGGCACAAAGATCTTTGGCCACTGGTTAGAAAATGTGGACATACACCACAACATTATCGAAGATGTAGATTGGGACGGCATTCAATTAAATCTGGTGAGGGAAAATGGAAAAATACGGGACAATCACATTAGCAATTATGGACGGGACAATGTATATTTTCAAGATTTTGCCATGAGCATTGGGGGTGGAATTTATGAGGTGTACAACAATACCATGATCAATGGTTCCAGCGGAAATGGCCAGGGCATACAGTTTATAAGTGCCGAAAGTGGTACCAAAATCTATAACAATGTCATTGTTCGCCCGGATTTTCATGGCATCTTTATGCATAACAGACATGAGTTCGATGATATTAACGAAGGCTATTATGTATTGAACAACACCATTATAGAACCCGGTGACTCCGGAATGTTGTATAACACTAAAATCACCGAGACCAATGACCCCAACAAACTTTATGCTTCGCAAGATGAGGTTCCTTCCTATTTTGTGAACAATTTAGTGGTAGATCCCGGCAACGATTATGAGGGTGGCAATACCTGGAAACAAGATCAGGAAAGTTATTTTGACTTTAACGACCGTTCTGCTCGCGACAGTTTATTAGCCAACATTTATGATAACATCATGACACGTCAAATGGACACTTTGGGGTTGACAGACATTTTGAATGATGACTATAGTCCCAGTTCACAAACCTCGGATGTTGTGGATGCCGGCACCAATGTTTCGTCTTGGGGGGTAACTTTTGACCTTGAAAATGAAACCCGGCCTTCGGGCACTACTTTTGATATTGGCGCATATGAGTACCAGGTCTCTGGAGGCACTTCATTAAGAGCCAGGATTCCAGAAGAACCTGAACTAATCGATGAGCTTCCAAAAAATCAGGAATCCACAGTTTTTTATCCAAATCCCACTAAGTCCGCTTTTTATCTTAGGAACCGGCAAATGAAAAATCCAACCATTCAGATTATCAACCTAGATGGTAAGTTAATGTATGAAGGCAAATATATTATGGGCACTCCCTTTAATGTGGAAAGTTATCGGGCCGGGCTTTATTTTATAAAAGTAATTTCTGAAGAAAAATCGGAAACCCATCGCCTAATTATTAGGTAGAACAAAAAAGGGCCTTACTTAAGTAAGGCCCTTTTTTATGCATTTTATATCCTATCCGGACTCAGAATATAATTTGTTTTTGTCGCATTCAGTATTTCAGTCACACGTGTATTCTGTCTTCCTATCAAGGAAACCACTTTGTTTTGGCGTGCTGAATTTTGGTACAGTCTTTCAAAAAAATGTGCAGAAGCGGAATCCAATTCTGTAACCCTTTCCAAGCTCACAACTATATTATCGTGCTGTTCCATAATATGACTAAAATAGGAGTTTAGTGCTCCAACATGTTGTGTTGTTACCCTTCCAAGGATTTCAAAAATCCCTCGGTGTTCTTTAATTTCCAATGACATATGCTAAAAAATTTAGTTGGTTATGAACTATTTGTTTTAACATTTTCATGAAGTGCTCTTATGTATAACGTAAATTAACCGTTAAATTGTAGTATTTTTCTTTCTTTTTATAAAAGATTCAATCTTTGCATCAATTCTGGTCTGTTTGACCGACTAATGGGGATAACACTTCGTTCAATGAGTACGCTGTTATCCTGAATATCTATTATTTGGGTAAAGTTGATTATGAACGACCTATGAATCTGCAAAAACCGGGATTGCGGTAACTTTTCCTTTATCTTTTTCAGGGTGGAATGTACCCGATACCTTTTGTTTTGCGTTTTGATTTCTATGTAATCGCCCTGTGCCTCAATGAGCAGTATCTCATGAAATTTTAATTTGATCAATCGACGATCAATATTAATATATAGATCTTCATCTTCCGCCAGTAACGATTGGTTATCTGTTTGTTCTGTAGCGGATTGCCTGAAAGCATTATTTAGTTTTACCACACATTTTTGAAAACGTTCTTGTGTAATGGGTTTTACCAAATAATCCACAATAAATTCATATGCATAGGCTTCTATTGCAAAATCTTTGTCGGATGTGGTCAAGACAATTTTGGGCGGGTCATTAACCGTTTCAATAAAATCGACCCCGGTGAGTTTTGGCATATGGATATCCAAAAAAATCAAGTCCACCGTATTGTGCTTTAAGAATTTTAATGCTTCCAACGCATTGGGAAATTCTGCCACCACCTGTATTTCGGGAATAGCCTTGCACAGTTCCAAAACAATGGCCCGTGCGCTCGCTTCGTCATCTACTATTATACATTTCACCTTAAGCTATTTTTAAAATAAACTCCTCCACTGATTGTAATATCTGTTTAAACTCATCTTCGAGTTTTGTGTCTCCGTACTTTAGGTCTTCCTCGTACTTAATGGCCAATTTGTATCCTCCTGTTAATCCGAGAATGCCCAATTTGTGTTTTATTTTATGGACAATTTTTGCGGATTCTTCCAAATTGTTACTTTCCAGGTTTTCTAGGTAATCATTCTTTTCTTTTGGAAACTCTGTCTGGATAATGGTCAAGAATTTCTTTTCAAAATCCTCATTGCCTCCAGAAATCTCCTTTATATAATCAAGGTTGGGTTGCTCAGTCATTTCGAATGTTTTTAATAGTAAAAAAGAAGGTGGTTCCCATGCCCTCTTCTGAGGACAGCCAGATATCTCCTTTATAATAGTTTATAATTTTCTTGACCAGGGCCAGACCAATTCCGGTAGCTCCAGAATTGTTTTCCAGTTTTTTGAACATTCCAAATATTCCGGTCTGCAAATGTTTGGGTATCCCCTTCCCGTTGTCTGTTACACTGAACAGCCATCCATCAAATTCTTCCTTCACATCGATCATAATGCTTCCTTCTTCTTTTTCCTCGGTAGCTGCAATCGCATTTGTAATCAGGTTTTTAAACAGCTGTTCAATTCGATATTTACCGGTTAACAATTTGGGCAGATGCTTACTCTTTTTTATGGTGACATTATCGGGCACGAATATGGTCTGTTCTATTTCGGCAATAAGCTGATAAATATCTACCGGGCTGGCACTTTCTTGAATGGAATCTATTGTGGAATGTCTTAAAATACCATCAATCAAGCTATCCATTTTAGCCAGGTTCTGAAAAATGAGCTGCACGTTTTCCTTACTTTTTTCCTTAAACTCTTGCTGACCATCTTCAAAAACCCAACTCACCAATGAATGCACATTTCTAATGGGTGATTTTAAATCGTGTGATACCATATGGGCATAATTGTTCAATGACTCATTCTGCTGTTCCAGGTTTTTAAGGAGCATATCTTTTTCTGCCGTAATCTCCACCAGCATATGTGCCTGTTTTGCAATGTCCTCCACCAATTTTTGTGGATTTAGGTCTATAATTCCATTTATACGATCAGAGGTTTTGTCTTGCATGGAAGCCACTGCCCGACTTAATGAATCTAACACCTTTCGCTGGCTTTCCGCCTCCTTGTTCAGGCGTTGGTTTGCAACATATAATTCTTCAGAACTCAAAGACGTAGCCCGTTGAATCATTTTCAGTTTTTCGTCGAAATCTGAATATGACTTGTTTATAGAATCAAAGAACCTTTCCATTTCAGGATGTTCTACCAATTCTTTGGGCAAGAATTTCTTTATCTGTCTTTTAAGCAGCGAATGCATCTATTCACTCAATAAGGTTAGGGTCATGGTCTGATTGTGCAACTGGCATTCATTTTTTCCAGCAAAAGGGGCCATCTCACCATAGGAATAGAATCCTGTGATTCTCGCTTGCTCCCCGATAATGTCGGCTACTTCTTCTATCTCATCTTCCGTTCGTTGGTCCAATACCAGTTTTCTTCCCACACAACTAACCAAAATGGCCAGTTCGGGTTTGTTTTTTCTATCTCTCATCGCCAATTCTGCTGCGTTAGATGCTCCTTCAGCTATATCGTCCATTGTGGACATCATTAATTGCACCTTGGAATTCAGGGGCACATCTCCCGCTAAAATCATGGAATTTGCCTCTTCATCGATGTTTAGAATGGTACGCACCAAAGGTTCTGACTCTTCATCTTGTTGCACCGTTAATGGGTATAGCAGTGCAGCTTGGGGAAGTTCATCTGCCTTGCTTCCCAAATACATTTTATATAGATCGAGTGCTGGTTTGCCATCAATTTCGTAAAGAATGTTTCCTTCTGATTTGGTAATGGTCCTCTCTGGACCAAAAGGTGTCCATCCTCCAAAATTTGCATAGGAAACTTCAAGGTCTTCACCATAAAAACCAATCGCGACCACTTCGCCTTGTTTCGGATTTTCGTTGTAAGCGGTTAGTGTCTTTTCAAATCGGGCTCCATCACCACATAACCCGCCGGTTATGGATGCTTCAAATCCATCAGCCGACTCCAATCCCTCAATCAATCCACTTCCGTTTACAAAACTTCCATCGGAGACAATAAACATGTGATTCAGTTTTTTGGCATCAAATTGATTTGAAATGGCCAAGCCCATTTTTTCTATATCCACATAATCGGAGACATTGGCGCTTATAATCTCAAATTTGGTCCGTTCAAACTCAATCGCCGTTAATGAGATACTTTCTTCAAACACATTGGTCTCTATAATCTCCCCGGAGGTGGAACCAAAAACCAAATGCCCATCTGGATATAAATTTCGCACCTCTTCATAAATAGTCTTGGATTCCAATAAAAATCGGTCTCCAAATACCAATACCAGGGGTTCTTTTAGGGGTTGATCTTGAATAATTTCCCATTCTCCGTCTTTAAAACGTTTTGCTTGATTTACTTTCATTGCTTTTTAATTTTAGAGTCTTTTTGTAATGTAAAATAGAAGGTGGTGCCTTCACCTATTTCGCTTTCCAACCATACTTTTCCGTTGTACCTGTCAATGATTTTTTTGACTATGGAAAGCCCAATTCCTGTGGAGCGTTCATTACTACCAATGGATTGAAATATTTGAAAAATCTTTTCGTGATATTCCTTTGGAATGCCAACGCCATTGTCTTTAATACTAAACTCCCAGTGGGTCTTATTTTCTTTATAATCTATTTCAACAAGACCATTCTTTTTATCAATATTCACCACAGCATTGCTCAGAAAGTTTTGGAACAACTGGTGCATTTTGGTCTTATCGGCCTTGATGGTAGGTAATTTCTTTTTGGTTTTAATGGATACATTTTCAGGAATGTATATAATCTCTTCTATTTCTTGAATCACCTCGTTCATGTCCACATTGGTGTTATCCAAGATACCACTGTTCACCGTTGAGTATTTGAGAATTCCGGTGATCAGTTTATCCATTCCCTCAATCTTTTCTTGCATCATTTTTAGGTTGTACCTCCCATTTTCATCCAAGGCATCCTTATAGTCATCATACAGCCAGCTGGCCAAAGCACTTACACTTCGCAAAGGGGATTTAAGGTCATGGGAAACAATATGTGCGTATTCTTGAAGGCCTTTATTACTGGATTCGAGCTCTTGTAACAAGTCTTCTTTTTGAAGTTCGAGGTTCTTTTGTGCCGTTATATCCAGATGGATGCCAATTGACCCCACCACTTGTCCGGCATCATCATAACGTGGTGCTCCGCTGATCAGCCAAAATCGTCTTTCGCCATTGCCAAGCTTCACTTCCACTTCATACGAATCCGATATCCCTTCTTTTCTTTTCTTATTATGGAGCTCTAATTTTTCGCGATCTTCTTCTATAATATGAATGGCATCTTTCGCATTTTTACCGATTAGTTTGTCCGAAGAAATCCCGACCATATCGCTAAAACTCTGATTGACCATCAGAATATTCTCATCGTTGTCAACCTCGACCAAGCCAAGATTCATATTGGCAATTATGCTGCTGTACTTCTCTTTTTGAATTTCAAGATTTCTGCGGTAATTCTTTTTGAGCGTGACATCGTTGTAACTCCAGAGATGTCCTTGATACTCACCATTGTTGAACAATGGAATATAATCACGTTCGAAAGTCCTTCCATCCAACAGTTCCATTTCGTCTGCAGTAACAACTTCCTTTTTTTGAATGACCTGATCTATTCTTTTAATGGCATTCTCAGGTTCCAAGAACATATGTTTGTATTTATGGATAGACTTTTTGCTGTTAACTCCTTTTAACACATCAGGTGAAACAGGAATCGCTAGGAGGTCGCAGAATTTTTTATTGGCCAGTACTATATGTCGGTTCTGGTCTTCGAGCAGTATGCCGGTTTGAAGATTCTTGATCAAAGTGGCCATCCGTTCTTCGGAAGCCCTCAATTTTTCTTCAGAAATCTTTTCCTGGGTAATATCCTCGATCATGGCTACACTATATTCAATGTCTCCACTGGAATCCAGTAAAGAACTCATTGATGTTTTTCCATACAACGTGTCCCCATTTTTTTTGTGAAACTTTCTTACAATCGAAAATTTCTTGGAATCATCCTCTAGGCTTTTCTGCACCAGGTTTTCATAAAGATTACTATCTTCCAAAGAGGATATATCGTTGATAGAAAGTTTTTTTAGTTCCAATTCAGAATACCCCAAAAGCTCTACAAAGGACTTGTTTGCCTTGATTATTTTATCCTTAACAATCAACAAAATCCCTAAGGGAGAATTGTCTACAATGATATCCTGCTGCTTTTTTTGATTTTCCAAAAGATTTCGGATCTCAACTTCTTGGGTGATATCACGAATTACACCTTGGGCGGCAATTGGGCTTCCATTCTCGTTATAAATAAGGCTCGCATTAATATTCACGTATTTCTCTCCTAAGCTTTTGGTTATGATTTTGGCCGAATAGTTTTTTAGAATTCCGACCTGCATGAGCGTTTTGAATGATTCGGCGGTATATTCCAAATAATCTGGATGCACCAAACCGGAAAGATTTACCTCCTCTTTAGTATGATCATATCCCAGAAATTCCTTGGCCGAAACGTTCATGTTGATTACGTTGGTCATCATGTCCATGACCACGTATGGGTCAATTATGTTTATAAAAGCACTGTCAATACGGTCTCCCTTGTTGTCTAATAGTGCTTCTAAACGGCCATTTGCTTCCTTTAGGTGCAAGGAGGCATCATAAAGCTCTTTAGCTTTACTTTCCAATAGGTTTTCGGCCACTTTTCGGGATTTCTTTTCCCTTGCTAGTGCCCGCTTTAGTACCGATACTTCGTTACTATCCGTTTTGGACGATCTTGAACCTGACCTCTGTGCCGCTTTCATTTAATAGTTTATATTCCACTTTTACCATTTTATCGAAATACTCGAATGTCTTTACAATTAATCCATGCGCCAAAGCATATAGGCCTCGGGATGAGCTATAGATCATCTCCAGTGAATTCTCCGTTTTGGCCAGGATTTTAAATTGGGGTAGCTCAGCATCTGGATAGAGCTTTTTTACATGAACATGTATGTGGTCTTCAATGCAGTTTAAAAGACCAATTGGACTTTTATAGCTTGATACCACATCGGGATGGGCAGCAACGAGGCCGTCAAACAGATAATGTCCAAAAGAGTACAATAAGTTTTGTTGGGATATGCCAGTGGTCTTGTTAAGTTCTGACAACAGACTTACCATTTCATTAAAGCTGTAAGTACCTACGGAAGTGTATGCCCCGCCTGAAGGAAGATCACAGTTTTCGATTATGGTGTCGACAACCTCTAAACCATAGGTTGCCTCGACCATTTCTAAAAACTCGGTAAAAACAATTCCTTTCATAATAAGAATATTATGATTTAAAAGTAGGAATTGTACTACCTATTTATAAAAATTATGTTGTGAAATACGGTTTTTTGTTAGCCTTTGATCAATTCACTGATTTCCCAGTAGTCAAAAACCTTTTTGAGTTTGGATTCGTAATCCTCATATTTTAAGGGCTTTATAATGTAGCCTGCGATTCCAATCTCGAAGCATTTTAGTAAATCCACCCGATTTTCAGATGTGGTCAAAATTATGGTCGGAAGATATTTGAGTCTGTCATCCGACTTGATTGTAGTAAGAAATTCTATTCCACTCATACGTGGCATATTAAGATCTAAAAGAATAATATCGGGCAGTACACCATCCTTTAAGATTTCCAAAGCTTCTTCTCCATTTTTAGCCTCAATAATCTTGTGCTTGCATTCGAACTTTGAAATTGCACGCTGCAACTTCATTGTTTCGATCATATCATCTTCTATGAACAATACATTCATGGCACAAATAATTTAGGATACAAAATTTGAAAATTATCCTCAGAAAAGGACTACAAAATAGTTAAATCCAAGAAAACTGTCGATGAATGGTAAAAATGTTTCGGTGAAATCTGGCAGATTTTTATTATTCTTAGGGCAAAGCGTCCAATTCGTTTTTTAGTTTCTTGGTAAGACCGGACACTACCAAGTTGTAGGAATGATGTACAAGGTCCTTGATCAATTCTGGAGGAATGTGTTCCAAAAAAAGTGTGTTCCAATGTTTTTTGCTCATATGGTAACCAGGCGTAATAACACCATCGTATTCTTCACGAAGTTCAACAGCTTTTTCAGGATCACATTTTAAATTGCACTGTGGCGGAATCCTTTCCAGAGGAATCAACGCGAACATTTTTCCCATAACCTTAAACACCAAAGTATGTTCGTCAAAAGGAAACTCTTCCGTTACTCCTTTTATGTTTAAACAGAAAATTCTGAGTTCTTCTACATTCATTGCTTCAAACCAAAAGAATCATAAACAATAACTTTTTCCCATAGATCCTTACATTCCTCTATAAAGGTTAAATGAGCCTGTTCTGTCTGGTAAGCTTCCTGGGCCTCGGCAGACTCAAAGGTCACTATTAAGGAATAGGTAAATGACCCATCCACAACATCCCGCGTTGCCATTGGAGGTGTACCTATAAAATTGGTCTTTGCAAACTTGGAGTTTTTTAAAAAGGTCTTCAATGAAGTTTCAAACCTTGCCTTGTCCGCTTTGCTGTCAGGGTCTTTAAACCAAAAGTAAACGGTATGGGCAAAAGCTGGGTCAAAGGTTTTCATGCTGTCTTCTGTTTGTGCAAAACCGGTGGTTGTTAAAATAAAGGTCAGCACCAAAGTAAAAATTTCCTTTCTCATTATCTTATTCTTCCAACAATTGTTTTTCCCGATTTGTTATTTCCAGAGCGGAATAGTCCAAGGTCCATCCAATGGTCGCTACAATTTTTTCAACTAACAACACAGCTTGCAATGCTTCCTTTCTGGCCGTTTGCATAAGACCGCTTTCCGGAATCTTTTGTCTGATATGTTCTTTCGCCTCTTGGTTTACCTTCGTCAAGTCTTCCGAAGAAAAACTATTGAACAAGCCATTTTTAACATCATAATATTGAAGTTCCGGCTCTATGGACAAAACCTCCGGCTCGGGGAATTGGGTGAGGATGATTGTTTTGGTTTTGTTATCCGCCTTTAAACCCAACTTTTGCAAATCATATCCAATATGTGCTTTGGCCTTTACAATGACCAGCGCTTTCTTCTTACTTGTCAATAGGTTCATTAGACTTCCCTTGGTGTTCTCATAGTGATAAATCTCCGCAAAATCGCCTTCCACGGAAATCAATTTGCATACACTTTTGATCTTATCCAATAACACAGTGGACTGTTGATGGGTCAACTCTTTGTTTTTCTTTTTCCGAAACACGGAGAACAACCAATACATAAGTATTGCTCCAAGAACAAGACCCAAAAAAGTTTCTAAAATGCCATCCATGTTTAAATATATGAAGATTGAAAGGAATTTATTCTCGAATAGGTCTGTACAACACCGGCCTACTGGGACTAGCATCGTTTTCAAAAGGTGCTACCTGAAGATTCAAAAAATAGCTTCCATCTTCTATTGTATTGGCCACATAAATAAACTCGGTGATCGTCGCATTTGTTCTTGGCTCCCCCTTTGTGTTCCAAAAGGCATTATGGGCCAATAAAGCTCCATCATCTTTTTCCTTATCAACAGATGGGAGATCTACCAACAAATGGTTTACTTCTTTTTCTACTAAATATTTTGCGGCTTCTTCCAAAAGGTACGGGGGGTTAGTATTGGAATACTGCTGTGAAAGTTTATCATTCAGATTGGGAATGGTACGTAGTACCAATGCATCCCTTTTTTTGTTGCCCAAGGCATATTTTAACTGTTTATCGGATATTACAAAATCTTCCCCTCGCTTTTCCGGTGCTACGGTAATCACTTCTGCCAAGAAGAAGAACTGTTTCAAGTTTTGGTTTATGGAATGAAAGCTTTCGGTTATATGACCCAAACATTCGGTGTGCGTCACATGCGAATGGGGGTTGAACCAAATATCATTGAAATTCACCGGTGCACCTTCCGATACTTTTCCAATAAAATCTCCTTCTTGATGCGCTTGAATCTTGGGTGGTTCCAAGTACCAAGCGTTTACATTTCCTTTTCCGCCTTGTAATGGAATGGAAATATCCAACGGTTTGGATAAATCTATTTTATGGTTTTTGGAGTTGTATTTTATACTGGCAATCATGATTTCAAGTTAATCATAAAAAGATCTGATGCAATTCCATCAACCAAAAATTTTCCTTTTTTGGTAGCTAGCAAATTCCCCTCGTTCAAATACAACAGGTTCCGATCTATGTATTTTTTGGCATGTTTGTTCAAATATTTCGAATGGATTTCTCCGAAATCATGCTCAACTTTTTCAAGGGAAACGCCCCAAACAGTTCGAAGTCCTGTCATTACATATTCGTTATACCTATCAGCTAAGGATAGCGTCTCTATTTCCATGGGCAAGGATTCATTTTCCAAAGCCTTAATATATTTAATATTGTTCTTGATGTTCCAACTTCTGTTTTTCCCGTCAAAAGAATGAGCAGACGGGCCAATACCTATATATTTCTTTCCCAACCAATACGAAGTATTGTTTTTAGAAAAATAACCGGGCCTACCAAAATTGGAAATCTCGTAGTTTACAAATCCATGCCCTTCCAAAACATCAACCAGAATATTGTATTGCTCTTGCGCCTGTTCGTCATCTACGTTTGGAACCATTCCTTTTTCAATAAATTTTTTGAGTGCGGTTTTAGGCTCAACGGTCAAAGCGTAGCTCGAAATATGCGGTAGGTTAAAAGCGAGTGCTTTTTCAATATTGGCTTTCCATCTTTCATTATCCATTCCCGGAATTCCGTAAATCAAGTCGATAGTTATATTGTCAAAGTATTTTTTTGCCTCTTGAATGCAATCTTCGGCCTCAATGGCGCTGTGAGCCCTATTCATCAGTTTCAAATCTTCATCATAAAAAGATTGAATTCCTATACTAAGACGATTGATTGGACTTTTAGACAGTTGGATTATTCGATTTTTGGATAAATCATCGGGATTTGCCTCAAGGGTAATTTCAGGATTTTCAACGACATTGTAATTTTCGTAAACCTTTGCTATTAGAATTTCTATTTCGGAAATTTCCAATACTGAGGGTGTTCCTCCTCCAAAGTAAATGGTTTCAACTACTTCTGATGCAAACTCATCCTTTCGTAATTCAATTTCTTGTTGAAGAGCATGAACCATGGCTTCCTTCTTCCCCATCTGTGTAGAAAAATGAAAATCACAATAGTGGCAAGCTTGTTTGCAAAAAGGCACATGAATATAAATTCCTGCCATCTTAATTCACCTTTTTAGGGTTTTGTTTCACAAAAGCCTCCCAACCAGTATAACTTTTACCAACCTCAACCCTACCTTCATTATAAAAATGACAAACGGCAGCGGCCAACCCATCGGTACTGTCCAAATTTTTGGGAAGTGATTTGAGTTTCAATACACTCTGCAACATTTTAGCTACTTGTTCCTTACTCGCATTTCCGTTACCTGTGATGGCCATTTTAATTTTTTTGGGCATATATTCCGTTATAGGAACTTGTCTGGAGAGTCCGGCCGCCATAGCTACTCCTTGTGCTCGACCTAACTTAAGCATAGACTGTACATTTTTTCCATAAAAGGGAGCTTCAATTGCGATTTCGTCTGGGTGATAGGTGTCTATGAGTTCCAAAGTACGTTCAAAAATCAGTTTGAGCTTGGTATAGGGGTCATCATATTTTCGCAACATTAGCTCGTTCATCTGAACAAAGTGCATTTGTTTGTTCACCACCTTGATGATTCCAAAACCCATCACCGTTGTTCCCGGGTCAATCCCTAAAATGATTTTCTCTGATGCCAAACCGTTATTGCGTATTTAGAACAAGGGGTAGTCGAAATCTAAGGCCTACAGGTATCCCTCTTTTTAAGGCGGGGGCTACCGTTAAACTGTTCAATCTTTTTGTTATTTGTTCATTAAAATCGGCTATTTCATTTAAAACTGATTGTTTTTCCTCCATTTCCAAAATAGAAATAAAGCCATGCTCATCAACCTCAAAATCTATGTATAAGGTGTCTTCCAACTCATTATCCACTTCAAAAGATAGACTGTCCAAAGTATCGGACGCAATTTGCAGCATTTGGTTCTGAAAACAATCCCGTTGAATTTCTTTTGGCGCTGTTTCATCACAACCTTCAAAAAGTGGGTATTGGTCAACATCATTCCAATCAATCGTCAAAAGTTCTTCATTGACCCTTTTTTTAGTCTGTTCTTCCTTGGATGTGAAAAGTTCACAGGACACAAACAAACTTAAAAACATCAACAATATAAGCTTCCGCATACCGCCCCTAATATTTGGCTGAAATTACGATTTTTTGACAAGATTGGTCAAATACAAAAAGCCCGAGAATATTCCCGGGCTTTTTATTTTAAATTCTTGAAGCATCAATCCAGTTTAAAAGAAATCGGTATGCTAAAAGGTACATTTACCGGTCGTCCTTGATGTTTGCCTGGGATCATTTTGGGTAATTTAGATATAATGCGTTCAGCTTCATCCTCCAATAATTTATGCGGACCTCTTTTTCTAATGTTACTTATATGACCTTCACTATCGATGTCAAAAATCACATTTACCTTTCCTTGAATTCCTTGTTTTTGAGCTTCTTCTGGATATTTAAAATTCTTTCGGATATGTTCTGTGATTTTTTCCAAAGAACATTTTTCTTTGTCCGCTGCATTTTCGCATCCTGGAAAAATGGGAACTTCTTCCACTACAGCAAAAGGAACGCCACTGAACTCAATACTTCCCTCCCTACCTGAAATTCCTTTTACATCTTTAGGAAACACTTTATAGATCATTCCAGCTAGAGCTTCTTTCTCTTGGGCCGTCAATGAATCTCTCTTCTGTATTTCTTGTTGAAGTGAGGCTATCTGTAGAGACAAGGAGTTTTCCTGGGCAATGTTTTGGTTAGTTCCTGAATCACAGGATGTATAGATCAGCATCCCTAAAACTACGGGCAGCAACAGCCCATATTTAAACTGATAAATCGCTTTTGATTTTTCTTTTGTTAACATGACTATTCGTTTTTTGATTAATGATTGTTTAAAAAATTGATTGACCAAACTAAAATTCTGACTTTGAAAAACTTCTGACAGCAAAATTTCATATTGTACCTTTTTATCCTCTTTGGATGCCTGCGCATCCGCAATAAATTCATGAAGTTCGGAAATGCGATTTTGATACACATAAACCAATGGATTGAACCAAAATATGATACGCATAACCTCAAAAAGCATAAGATCCAAAGAGTGCCATTGTTTTACATGCACCATTTCATGGGCCAGAATGTTTTTCTGTTTTTCTTGAGGTATACTTTCACCGAGAAATACATTTTTGAAAAAGGAAAAAGCTTGTTCACTTTTAGGAATGACCACCTTAACAAAATCCCTTTCTTGAGAAACAACACCACTTTTTTTGAGTTTATATATTCGGCTTAATTTCACAACCAGCCAAACGATCATCATAAACGTTCCTGCCCCTAAAACTGTAAAAGTCCAATTAATGCCTTCCCAAAATCCATTTTCTGAATTATTGGCGAACAAAACAACCTCATCCAATTGTAAAATAAATTGTTGATATTGCACAAGATTTTCTGGAACGGAAGTTTTAAAAGCTTCAATTTTTATCCAGGGAAGAAACAAGGAAAATACAAACGTGCCCAAAAGATAAGCTCGGTTCCACTGGAAAAAAGTCTCTTTTTTCAAAAACAGGTCGTACACTAACAAAAAGATTAATTGAATGGTGATGCATTCTAAAATATAGGTGATCATTCTTCCTCGTTTTTAATTTTCTGCATGATCTCTTCCAACTCGCTAAGGCTGATATCATTCTTCTTCATAAAAAAGGACACCATACTTTTAAAAGAACCTTGAAAGTAGCCATCCACCAATTTTGATATGGACTGATTGCTATATTCCTCTTTTTTTACAAGCGGAAAATACACATGCCCCTTGCCCACTTTTTCATGATCTACAAAACCTTTATCCTCTAAAATGCGGATTATGGTTGATACGGTATTATAGGCAGGTTTAGGTTCAGGCAATTCTTCAAGTATGGCAGCAACATTGGCTTTTTCCAACTGCCATAACAATTGCATCACCTCCTCCTCTGCTTTTGTTAATTGTTTCATTTTTTCAACTAGGTTTTTAGTTCTACTCTCAAGCAAATATAACTAAAATTTTAGTTTAAACTAATTTTTTAGTTAAAAACTATATTCCAAATTGTAACAAATCCCTCTTACATTTGTCTTATAGGAAATTGAACCATGGATATAGCTCTCCTTATTATTGGATTCCTTTTAATGCTCGTGGGCATCTTGGGTAGTTTTCTTCCAGTTTTACCGGGACCTCCTATTAGCTGGGTAGGATTGTTATTGTTATACCTTACCAAAGCAGTACCCGATAATTGGTGGATTTTGGGGGGAACTTTAGTTCTAGCTCTTGGTGTTACTGTTATGGATTATATCATTCCAGCCGCCGGAACTAAAAAGTTTGGAGGAAGCAAAGCGGGTATGTGGGGCACCATCGTTGGATTACTAGTGGCTATTTTCTTTCCCATATTTGGTCCTTTTGGTATCATCATTTGGCCATTTGTGGGTGCTCTAGTGGGAGAATTGATGAACAAAACGGAACAAAAAATCGCTATGAAAGCCGCCTTTGGTTCGTTTTTAGGATTTTTGACCGGAACTTTTATGAAGTTTGTGTTAACGGCCGGTTACTTGGTTTTCTTTATCATAGTGACTGTAAAGTACGCGTCAGAGCTTTTCTCATTCTAACCACTCCACTTTCTCTTCAATGGGTCTGCGTTCCACCGAAGATGGTTCCTCATCATAATATCCCATATAAAAAAAGCCTAGGCATTTTTCACCCTCTTCCAAGTCAACGAACTCATCCATGTATTTTATGAGTCCAGGTGAACTCCAATAACATCCAATACCCATTTCCGTGCAACATAACCACATATTTTGAACTGCCATGGCGGTAGCGGCAACCTCCTCCCATTCAGGTACACTTTCGCTGGAATCACGTTGCATGCAAATGGCAATAATGGCCCCTGCACGTTTAGGGTTTTCAATTAACTTTTTTACTTTAATCTGTTTAGGTTTAGGTTCTGTTTCCATATACTTATAGGAAAGGAACATGCCCAACTTAGCTTTAGATTCTCCCATTAACACCTTAAAACGCCATGGCTCGGTTTTTTTATGAGTTGGCGCCCAATTGGCGGCTTCCAATATTTTTTCAATGGTTTCCTTGTAAATAGGCCTGTCATTATATTGAGCAGGAAAAATGCTTCTTCTCTTCTTTATTAAATCAAATACCATGTTCAATTTTATATCGTGCAAAGGTAAGTATTGCCATTTTTCAATTACGCCCCGGAAGTAAATCCAAACAATTTTTAAGTGCCGGATTTCTATTGTCCTCCTTCCATACCATGGATAAGGTTGCTCTTTGCTTTATTTTTTTAAGCTCAATAAATTTTACATCCATTTGAAAACCATATTGCAAGGCCGTTGGAACAATGGCAATACCCAATTTATTCTCTACTAATTTAAAAATGGTCTGGGCATGTACCGATTTATGGGAAACATTGGGTGTAAAACCTCCATCTTCACATATACTCATTACTGTGTCATAATACAGAGGGCTGTAATCTTGGGAAAAAAGGATAAAATCATCTTGGGAAACCTGACGGATCCCTTTAAAACTTTTTTCAGCCAGCGGATAATCCTTTGGCAAAACCAATGAGAAAGTGTCCTCAAATACCGGTTTGATTTTTAATCCCTTGGGCACTCGTGACAACCGCACAAAACCAAGATCCAGTTTATCCCGTAAAATGGCGCTTATCTGGGCTTTGTTTGAAAGTTCATCCAAACTGGTATGCACTAGAGGATACTTCTTTTTCATATCCAACAACAGTTTGGGCACCACATTCTGCATGGCAGAGCCTAAAAATCCAATTCGGATTTCACCCGAATGCCCATCACCAATAAGTTTTAGTTGTTTCTGGGTCTGCTCCAAATGGTTTAGGATAAACTCCACTTCTCCTTTTAAAAATTCCCCGGCCGGAGTCAAACTCACCTTTTTCTTATCCCGCACAAAAAGTTGGGTTCGCAAAATCTCTTCCATCTGCTTGATTTGCGTGCTCAACCCAGGTTGTGAGATAAACAGTTTTTCAGCCGCTTTTCTATAGTGCAACTCTTCGGCCACAGCCAAAAAATAGATAAAGTGTCGTAATTCTATTTGATAATTCATACTTATTGATTATTACAAAAATAAGTATTGGTAATTATTAAAAAGACAAAGTACCTTTATATTTCAAAATAAAGACCATGCAGCTACCCAAAACATTTCAGTTTGGCGAAGATTATTTGACCGCTGGCATTGCCCTTGGCATCTCAAAAGGCGAGGTCAAAGGTGTTTTGTCCGATTCCTGTTTACAGAAAATCAAGGCAAGTCAAGCCCGGGTTCAAAAGATTGTGGACAAAGGAGAAACCGTCTATGGGATCAATACAGGATTTGGCCCTTTGTGCAATACCAAAATTTCCAAAGAGGACACCAAAATTCTGCAATCGAATATTTTGCAGAGCCACAGCGTTGGGGTGGGCAAATCCATCTCTGCGGAATTGTCCAAACTCATGCTGATTTTGAAAATCCATGCCTTGGCCAAAGGGTATTCCGGCATAGCAGAAACCACCATTCAGCGAATGTTATGGCATATAGATCATGATGCAATTCCTGTAGTCCCCTCTCAAGGTTCCGTAGGCGCTTCGGGCGACTTGGCCCCTCTCTCCCACCTGTTTTTACCGTTGATTGGCTTGGGAAAGGTCAATTACGAAGGAAAGATAATCACAACAGAAGAATTGTTCAGAAAAACTGGACTCAAATCCTTGGAACTTGGCCCCAAAGAAGGTTTAGCACTGATCAATGGCACCCAATTTATCGCCGCACACGGAGTTTTGGTGGTTCAAAAATTGCAACATTGTTTACGTCATGCTGATATTGTTGGAGCCATGATGTTGGAAGGACTCCAAGGTTCCATGAAACCATTTTTTGAGGAATTGCATGCGCTTCGTCCCTTTAAAGGGAATCAACACGTGGCTGGAAGAATCCGAACTTTGCTCCAAGGTTCTGAAATTTTGGAAGATCACATTGATTGTGAACGGGTGCAGGATCCTTACTCACTTCGCTGCATGCCACAAGTGCACGGTGCATCACGAAATGCATGGTTGCATCTAAAAGAATTGTTGGAAGTAGAGTTGAATTCGGTAACGGACAATCCCGTCATCATCAATGATGACCTCACCATTAGCGGAGGAAACTTTCACGGGCAACCTTTGGCCATGGCTTTGGATTATGCAGCCCTAGCAGCATCGGAACTGGGCAATATTTCGGATCGAAGAATTTATTTGGCCCTCGAGGGCAATAGCCCCGGAGTTCCTAAATTGTTGATGGAAGACACAGGAATCAATTCAGGGTACATGATTCTGCAATACACCACAGCAGCATTGGCAAGCGAGAATAAAAGTTTGTGCTTTCCTGCGAGTGCGGATAGCATCCCTACTTCGTTAGGTCAAGAAGATCATGTGAGTATGGGGTCCATAAGTGGACGAAAAGCACTCCAGATTATTGAAAACGTTGAAAAAATATTAGCCATTGAATTACTTACCGCCTCTCAGGCATTCGAATTTAGAAAACCCTTAAAATCTGGTGTGGTGTTGGATGAAATCCATAAATTCATTCGAACCAAAGTGCCTTTTGCTGAAAGCGATCGTGTTTTTGCTGATGATATTGAAAAAGGAATCGATATGATCCAACAGGGAGAAATCATCGGTTTGGTTGAAAAAACCATGAAGGACAAAAACCTGCAATGGAATGCGCCGCATCTAACGGAATTTGAAACATATTAATCCATGAGCAAACCCATATTAATAGGCCCATTTACCCAACTATTGCCCATGTCGGGTCTACCTTTAAAAGGTGCGTTGTCTGATGAGCAATTGCCCATTATTGAAAATGGCGGAATTCTGGTTTCCGAAGGAAAAATTCAAAAAGTTGGGGTTTTTAATGATTTAAAATCTGATCCCGTTGACATCCACTACGTAAAAGGAGAGCAAGTTTGCCTCCCCAGCTTTGTAGATGCCCATACCCATATCTGTTTTGGCGGCACCCGTGCAAGGGATTACGCTATGCGAAATGCTGGAGTTTCCTATTTGGAAATTGCTAAAGCTGGTGGTGGAATCTGGGATACCGTTACCCAAACCCGGAAAGCTACGCAAGAGGAGTTGGTCAAAGGCATTTTGGAAAGAAGTCAGAGACACTTGCAACATGGTATCACCACCATTGAGGTAAAAAGTGGCTATGGACTATCTGTGGAAGAAGAATTAAAAATGCTCAGAGCTATTAAGCATGCAAACGAAAAAACCGAAGCTGATTTGGTAGCCACCTGTTTGGCTGCCCATATCAAACCCAAAGATTGGAATAGTGACAAGACCTATTTGGAGGAAATGATTTCTACTTTATTTCCCATAATCAAATCAGAAAATTTGGCAAACCGAGTGGATGCGTTTGTGGAAGAAAGTGCATTTTCTCCTCAGGAAATCGCGCCATATTTTCAAAAAGCGAAAGAAATGGGTTTCGACATTACCGTTCATGCTGACCAATTCACGGCAGGAGGTAGCGGAGTAGCCGTACAATTTGGTGCCGTTAGTGCCGACCATTTGGAAGCCAGTGCCGAAAAAGAAATCCAACTTTTGGCAAAAAGCGATGTGATTTCCATGGCTTTACCAGGAGCTTCCCTGGGATTAGGGTGTGCCTATACTCCTGCTCGTAAAATTTTGGATGCTGGTGGCGCATTGGCCATTGCCAGTGACCATAATCCTGGTTCAGCCCCGATGGGTGATTTGCTAACCCAAGCGAGTATTTTGGGAACTTTTGAAAAGTTGTCGAATGCGGAAGTATTGTCCGGAATCACCTTCAGGGCAAGTGCTGCTTTGAAATTAACGGACAGGGGCACTCTGCAAACCGGAACCCAGGCCGATTTTGTGGCTTTCCCAACAAATAACTATCAAGAGATTACTTATCATCAGGGGCAGCTAAAGCCAAATGCGGTTTGGAAGAATGGAAAGCAAGTAACGTCATTCTGAACGGATGCTGAGCGGAGTCGAAGCATGTTTCAGAATCGCACAAATAAAATAATGAGACCCTGAAATAAATTCAGGGTGACGAAAAGAAATCATGACAACACAAGAGTTTAAATCTAGTATTCTACAAGGTATCCCTTCGGAGCTACCTCCAGTCAGAACCTATCCAGAAGGCGGAAATCCAGCCCCCAAACGCAAGGACATCTTATCCAAAGAAGAGAAAAAATTGGCCGTTCAAAATGCGTTGCGCTATTTTCCAAAAGCATGGCATCAAGAATTGGCGTTGGAATTTGCCGAAGAGCTCAAAACTTTTGGTAGAATTTACATGCATCGTTTTAAACCCGATTACAAAATGTATGCTCGTCCAATTTCTGAGTATCCCGCAAAAACCAAACAAGCAGCTGCCATCATGCTGATGATTCAGAACAATCTGAATCCGGCCGTGGCACAACATCCCGAAGAACTCATTACTTATGGTGGCAACGGAGCCGTTTTTCAAAATTGGGCGCAGTACCTGTTGACCATGAAATATTTGGCCGAAATGACCGAGGAACAAACCCTTCACACGTATTCGGGACATCCCATGGGATTGTTTCCTTCCTCGAAAGAAGCGCCGAGGGTTGTTGTGACTAACGGGATGATGATTCCCAACTATTCTCAACCCGATGATTGGGAAAAATTCAATGCGTTAGGCGTTACTCAATATGGTCAGATGACCGCTGGCTCTTATATGTATATTGGGCCACAAGGCATTGTACATGGAACAGCAATTACCGTGATGAATGCCTTCAGAAAAGTATTGGACAAAGGCGATTCCCCAAAGGGAAAGGTTTTCTTGACCGCAGGTTTGGGCGGAATGAGCGGCGCCCAGCCCAAGGCAGGAAACATTGCAGAATGCATAACCGTTTGTGCCGAAGTAAATCCCGAAGCGGCCAAAAAAAGACATGAACAAGGGTGGGTGGATGAGTTGTTGACGGACATATCCGAGCTTGTTCAAAGGACAAAAACTGCCATTGCCCAAAATGAAGTGATCTCTTTAGCTTACATTGGAAATGTTGTGGAGGTGTGGGAACGATTTTATGAAGAAGATGTTTTTGTTCACTTGGGTTCCGACCAAACTTCATTGCACAATCCATGGGCCGGGGGGTATTATCCGGTTGGACTATCTTTTGAAGAATCCAATACCATGATGGCCGAAAATCCAGACGAATTCAAGAAAAAAGTTCAGGAATCGTTGCGAAGACAGATTACCGCCATCAACAAGCATACTGAAAAAGGCACCTATTTCTTTGATTATGGTAATGCCTTTTTGCTTGAAGTATCGCGAGCAGGCGGCGATGTCATGGCAGCAAACGGCATCGATTTTAAATATCCTTCCTACGTGCAAGACATTTTGGGACCCATGTGTTTTGATTATGGTTTTGGTCCGTTCAGGTGGGTCTGTACCTCAGGAAATCCAAAGGATTTGCAAAAAACAGATGCCATCGCCTTGGAAGTGATGAAACAAATCAAAACTGAGGCTCCGGAGGAAATCCAACAGCAGATGCAGGATAATATTAAATGGATTGAGGAAGCGGAACAGAATAAGTTGGTGGTCGGTTCGCAAGCTCGTATTTTATATGCCGATGCTGAAGGCCGGGCTAAAATTGCAGATGCTTTCAATACAGCCATTTCCAATGGTAGTATTTCTGCTCCTGTGGTCTTGGGGCGCGATCATCACGATGTTAGCGGCACCGATTCTCCCTTTAGGGAGACCAGTAACATTTATGACGGTAGTAGGTTTACTGCTGATATGGCCATCCATAATGTGATTGGTGATAGTTTCCGGGGAGCTACCTGGGTTTCTATCCACAACGGAGGTGGTGTTGGTTGGGGTGAAGTTATGAATGGTGGGTTCGGAATGGTGCTTGATGGCACAAAAGAAGCTTCAAACCGATTAAAAAATATGTTGTTTTATGATGTGAACAACGGTATTTCTCGCAGAAGTTGGGCTAGAAACAAAGAAGCTCTGTTTGCCATTAAAAGAGAAATGGAGCGAACTCCAAATCTTAAAGTAACTTTGCCTAATCTGGTAGAAACCGATATTTTGGACCATCTCTTTGATGTATAATGAAACATTACAGCAAACCTAAAAAGGATATTTGGCAAGGGCGAATTAGCAACAAGAGCCTTTATCTTCATGAAAAAGTGAAGTGTGTTCCTTTGGAAGAAATTCCAGAACCGCCAAAAAAGTCCATTGCCTTATTGGGATATGCATGTGATGAGGGCGTAAAACGAAATCAAGGAAGAGTTGGCGCCGTCACGGGGCCGGAAGTTATAAAAACCAGCTTTGGGAAGTTTCCCAACCATCTTCCCAGCCATGTACAACTGTACGATGCAGGTTCCATAACCTGTAAAAATGAGGATATGGAAGCCGCTCAAAATGCACTTTCAGAAGCGGTGGCCACACTTCTGGACAACAAGCACTTTCCCATTGTTTTGGGCGGAGGGCATGATGTTGCCTATGGACATTATAATGGCATCAAAAGTTATCTCGATTCAAAAAAAGAAGGGCAGACCATCGGAATCATCAATTTTGATGCACATTTCGACCTTCGAAAGAATACTGATAGCAACAATTCGGGCACACCATTTTATCAAATAGCAATGGAATCCCAAAAAGAGGATAGTAATTTTAATTACCTCTGCTTGGGCATCCGAAAAGATGCCAATGACCGATCACTTTTTCAAACGGCAAAGGAATTGAACGTCAATTTTATTTTGTCGGACACCTTTCAAATCCAATTTTTGGATGAAATCAACACTTGGATCCATGCTTTTATCAAAACAGTTGATAAAGTATATGTGACCATTGATTTGGATGGGTTTTCTTCTGCTTATGCGCCAGGGGTCAGTGCCCCTTCTCCTATGGGATTCACCCCTCAAATTGTTTTGGAATGTCTTAAGACCATTATTGGTTCTGGAAAATTGATAAGCATGGATCTCGCCGAAATGAATCCGAAGTATGACATTGATGGACAAACGGCAAAGTTGGCCGCTTCCTTAATCCATCATGTAATCCACACTTTGTATAAGGCGTGAGTGCGTTCTCAAAAAAACACCCCTAAAGTCCCCTCATACTTCGACTACGCTCAGCATCCAGGGACAATTTTATCTAGAACTTTTTAAAACTCAGGTTCTCATTAACAAAAAAAGCCTTCCATATGGAAAGCCTTTCATTGGCGAACATCGTTTTTTGATGTTTCAACCTGATTCCAATCCTATGGATTGAAATCCAACACAACGTGGCAAAGATAGGAAGGATTTTTGACAAATTGCCCACAAGTTATATATCCTCTCTATTTACCATGTGTCGAGCTTAAAACGGTCAAGATTTTTATCTTATCCATTCATCAATAATATATCATTTGTATATCATTATGATATACATTATATTTACATTTTACATTAAAGATAAAAGCCTATGAAAACGAAACAAATGGCTTTTCGTTTTGATGAGGAGTTAATAGAACTCGTCAGAGCAAAAGCAAAGGCCCAAAGAAGGAGCCTCAATAATTATATTGAGTTTCTATTATATAATGATGTCGGGAATATCCCCAATGAGGATACCAAATTAGCTATTGAGGAGGCTCAGAACAGTAATGATTTAACCCCAATAGATGATTTGGACAAGTTCTTAGACGAGCTTTAATCAAAATAGCATGTACCAATTAGTGCCTACGACTAGGTTTAAAAAGGATCTGAAGAAAGTAAAAAACAATAAAAAGGATTTTGAACTGACCTCTACTATACTTAAAGTACTACAATTGAAAGGTGTAATGGGCATTCCCGCCAAGATGAAACCCCATAGACTTTCAGGAAAGTATAGCGATAATTGGGAATGCCATATCAAACCAGACCTACTAATAATCTGGATACAAATAGAATCTCCAAAAGTTATTAAGCTGGTTCGTATTGGGAGCCACTCCGATTTATTTAAATAAGGAATAAATTCCTGCTATCCCTTCTTTTCTATATCCACATTTCTTTTATTGGATATTTTCCATTTTTTAGGAATTATTCCATAATTTAGCATTCCTCTCAACTAAACAATGGAAAAGACCATTCTACATCTAGATTTGGACACTTTTTATGTGTCCGTGGAGCGCATTATCAACACAGAGCTTAGGCATAAGCCTTTATTGGTAGGCGGCACCAGTGATCGGGGTGTAGTTGCCGCATGTAGTTATGAGACCCGAGGCTTTGGCGTGCATTCGGGCATGCCCATGAAAATGGCCAAGGAGCTTTGCCCTGAAGCAGTAGTCATTCGAGGCAATGCAGGCACGTATAGTAAATATTCGGATGTGGTCACGGATATTATCAAAGAGCATGTGCCCCTTTTTGAAAAATCGAGCATTGATGAGTTTTACGCAGATCTTTCGGGAATGGACCGTTTTTTCGGTTCCTATAAATATGCCTCGGAGATGCGCCAAAAGATCATCAAGGAAACGGGGTTACCCATTTCTTTTGGCCTATCAGTAAACAAAGTCGTTTCCAAAGTGGCCACCAATGAGGCAAAGCCCAATAATCAACTGAAGATAGATTTTGGTCTAGAAAAAACATTCTTGGCCCCACTATCCATTAAAAAGATTCCGATGGTGGGTGACAAAACGTATCAAACCCTTCGGAATTTAGGCATTCGAAAAGTACAAACGGTACAGGAAATGCCCATGGATATTATGCAACGGGTATTGGGTGCCAACGGAAGAGTGATTTGGAAACGAGCCAATGGAATGGACAATACTCCCGTAATTCCTTTTTGTGATCGAAAGTCAATTTCAACCGAGCGTACTTTCGACAAGGACACCATTGATGTGGTCAAATTAAAGGGCATTTTGATTGCCATGACCGAAAATTTAGCCTATCAATTACGTAGAGGAGATAAACTGACTGCATGCATTGCCGTAAAAATCCGGTATTCAGATTTCAATACGTACTCTAAGCAATTGCGCATTCCTTATACCAGTGCAGACCATATTCTCATCCCAAAAATATTGGAGCTTTTTAAAGTTCTTTACAACAAGCGAATGTTGGTGCGGTTGATAGGAATTCGGTTCAGTCATTTGGTCTCAGGAAACTATCAAATTAATCTTTTTGAAGATACCGAAGAGACCCTAAATCTCTACCAGGCCATGGATCATGTGCGAAACAGGTTTGGCAGTCGAAGTGTAGTAAGAGCTTCCGCCATGGGCGCCAAGACTATTGGTAGCATGCATAACCCCTTTAATGGGCAACCTCCTGTGGTTTTAGCACATCGTAAACAATGAACAATTTACAATGGGCAATCAACAATGAGCAATGACAAAATTAATTGACAACTGATAATCGGTAATTGAAAATTGTACCTAAACTGCCACACATATTACAGCATGCGTTACGGAACATTTTCCGAACTGGAGCTATTGGAACTTGCCCAACAAAACCAAGTGACCCAACTGGTGCTCACCGACATCAACAATACTTCTGCCTGCCTCAACTTTGTCCGGAAAGCTCCAGAATATGAAGTTCGACCTATTTTGGGTATCGATTTTAGAAATGGCGCTCAACCGTGCTTCTTGGGAATTGCCCAAAACAACGAAGGATATCTGGAGCTGAACAATTTCTTGTCCCATCACCTCCAAGAAGATTTGGAAATTCCGGAACGGGCACCCGTATTCAAAAATGCTTTTGTCATCTATCCTTTTGAACAGGTATTGTTGAATGACTTACAAACTTTCTCCGACCATGAATTTATAGGAATTTCCATTCAGGATTTAAGACGTTTGCCTTTTTCCCGATTGGTTAAGCTCAAAGACAAATTGGTGGTGCAACAACCTGTCACTTTTCGCAACAAGAATGATTTTAACGCCCATCGATTGCTTCGGGCCATTGACAACAATCTATTGCTGAGCAAACTTCCAAAGGAAGAAGAAGCCAACGAAAATGAAAAAATGTTTCCCGTCCAAAATCTGGCAGCTGCATTTTCAGAGTTTAGTTTCATTCTGGAGAATACCGAAAAACTGCTCAATCGCTGTAGCATTCATTTTGATTTTTCCAAGGGACGAAAACCTCAAAATCTTAGCAGTTATTTAGGAAGCGTGGAAGAAGATGAAAAGCTCATTGAGAAATTATGTTGTGAAGGATTGCCCTATCGCTATGAAAAAGTAACTAAGTCCATTCAAAATCGGTTGGACAAAGAGCTGAATCTCATCAAAAAAATGGGATTTGTGTCTTACTTTCTCATCAATTGGGATATTGTATCCGAAGCCAGACGAAGGGGTTTTTATTATGTGGGGCGTGGTAGCGGTGCCAACAGCATTGTCGCTTATCTACTTCGTATTACCGATGTGGACCCCATGGAATTAGACCTCTATTTTGAGCGTTTTATCAACCTCTATCGAGCCAATCCTCCTGATTTTGATATTGATTTCTCTTGGCGAGACAGACCGGCCATGACTGAATATATTTTTGAACGTTTTGATCACGTAGCGCTTTTGGGCACCTATGTTACTTTTAAAGAACGAGGTGTAATTCGGGAATTGGGCAAAGTTTTTGGGCTCCCGACACAAGAAATTGACTTTTTGATCACAGGAAGGTACAATCCCTCACAATTGGACAGTATGTCAAAGCTCGTTCTCAAATATGGAAGGCTTTTAAAAGACAAACCCAATTATTTGAGCATTCATGCAGGAGGGATATTGATCAGTGAAAAGCCTTTACATTGGTTTTCGGCTACTCATCTTCCTCCCAAAGGATTTCCCACCACACAATACGATATGGTCATTGCTGAGGATGTTGGCCTGTACAAATTTGACATTCTAGGTCAACGCGGATTGGGCAAGATCAAAGAAGCTTTGGAAATCGTTGCCTACAATCAACCCGAAAAGCATCAAGAAATCGACATCCATGACATTAAAGGTTTTAAAAAAGACACTTCTATAAACAACATGATCAAAACCGCTCAATGTATGGGATGTTTTTATGTGGAATCCCCCGCTATGCGAATGTTGCTCAAAAAGCTGGAAGTGGATAATTATCTGGGATTGGTAGCCGCTAGCTCCATAATTCGCCCTGGAGTGGCCAAAAGTGGCATGATGCGAGAGTATATTTTACGTCACCGTAATCAAGGAAGAGCCGAGGAAAAAGCCCATCCCATTATGTTGGACATTATGCCCGACACCTATGGTGTAATGGTCTACCAAGAAGATGTGATCAAAGTAGCACACCATTTTGCAGGTTTGGATTTGGGAGAGGCGGATGTGCTTCGTAGAGGTATGAGCGGAAAGTTCCGTTCGCGTGAGGAATTCCAAAAAGTGAAGGATAAATTCATCTCCAACTGCAGAAAAAAAGGTTATTCGGATACCCTCATTTTTGAAATCTGGAACCAAGTGGCAAGCTTCGCAGGTTATGCCTTTGCCAAAGGGCATTCTGCCTCCTATGCTGTGGAAAGCTATCAAAGTCTCTTTTTACGAGCTTACTTTCCCTTGGAATATATGGTAGCCGTTCTAAACAATGGAGGAGGTTTTTATCGTTCCGAATTCTACATTCACGATGCTCGAATGATTGGCGCCACCATTCACCCGCCTTGCATTAACAACAGCAATATAAACAACCGTATTTATGGCTCACATATTTATTTGGGGTTGATGTACCTCCGCGATTTGGAAAACAGGGTGATGGAGCGTATCATCAAAGAGCGAACTCTCAACGGAAGCTTTGCTTCTTTGGAAGATTTTTTGGACCGAACTATCATTTCTGTCGAACAACTGACCATTCTCATCCGGATTGATGCCTTCCGGTTTACCGAAATCAACAAACACGAACTATTATGGAAAGCCCATTTGATGCTGTCAAAAAATGATCGCTTGGAACACCCCAAACTCTTTCCGCCTCGTCATCAAAAATTTCAGATTCCAAAATTGCACACCACTAATCTGGAAACTGCTTTTGAACAATTGGAACTTTTAGGCTTTTGTCTTTGTAGTCCCTTCAACCTCTTGGCCGAACCACCAAAGAATTCCAACGGACAACGAGATTTAATTCGCTATTTAAATAAGCATATCGATATATACGGTTATCTGGTCACAGTAAAAAACACCAATACCCATACTGGTAAGCGGATGTACTTTGCCACTCTTGTAGATCAGCACGGAGAAGTTTTTGATACCGTACTTTTTCCGCCAGTAGCTGCCAAATACTATTTTAGAGGTAAGGGTATTTACCGTTTTTATGGAAAAGTGGTAGAGGAATTTGGTTTTTTGAGCATTGAGGTCATTAAAATGCAAAAACAGGATTATGTTCCCGATCCTCGCTATGCTGAAATGAAAACAAGCAAAAAAGTATTTGATAGTAAAATCTCCAATAGTCTAGGTGAACCTAAAACAGATGTTTCACCCACTTAGCAATTCGTTCCGGTAATTTGTAAGGTGCATACCGCAAAGGAGGATCAATCCAATTTCCTCTTTTTACAATGGCTTTTTTATGAGAGAACACATCAAAGGACGTTTTACCGTGATAGGCGCCAACTCCACTATGCCCAACTCCTCCGAAAGGAAGCTTTTTGTTGGCAATATGGATTACCGTATCGTTGACCACCCCGCCTCCAAAGCCATATTTCGAAATAAATTCTTTTTGGGAATTCTTTTTGTTTGAAAAAATATAGGCCGCCAAAGGTTTTTCATATCGTTTTACAATTGCATCGATATCAGATTGATTCTTATAGGAAAAAATAGGCAGGATAGGTCCAAAAATCTCCCCTTGCATCATTGGACTGTCCAAATCAGGTTCATCGACCAAAGTAAGGCCTATAAAATTATCCTCATCCACTGTTTCACCTCCATAAAGTATTTGCTGGCCTTCCAAAAGCGATTTTAAGCGACCATAGTGTTGCTCATTAACAATTCGAGCTAAATCTGATGATTCGGTTTGGTTTTCGCCATAGGCTTCGGTAATTTTCTCCTTGAGTTTCTGAACAAATTTGTCCTTAATTGTATGATGAACCAAAAGATAATCCGGAGCAAGACAGGTTTGACCTAAATTCAAGGATTTACCCCATACAATACGTTTTGCAGCCAGGGAAACACTTGCGGTTTCATCCACAATACAAGGGTTTTTTCCACCCAACTCCAATATGACCGGGGTCAAATGTTTCGCTGCACTTTCATATATGATCTTTCCAACCCGCGGACTTCCCGTAAAAAAGATATGATCCCATCGTTTAGATAATAATTCTTGAGACACCCCTACCCCGCCTTGAACTACTGTAACGTGCTCCTTATCAAAAACGGCATGAATGATCTTTTCAACGATTGCAGCTGTATTTGGTGTTAATTCAGAGGGTTTTGCCACAACAGTATTGCCAGCGGCAATTGCCCCTACCATAGGGGCCATAACCAACTGAAAAGGATAATTCCATGGAGCAATAATAAGTACTTGCCCCAATGGCTCTCGATAAATATAATTTTTAGATGGAAAATTGGCCAAATTCCCTGAAACCCTTTCTGGTCGAGCCCACAACTCCAGGTTCTTAAGCATGGTATTGATTTCCGCCAATACAAACTGCGT
Organism: Flagellimonas sp. 2504JD1-5; assembly: GCF_053618295.1. Taxonomy (NCBI): domain Bacteria; kingdom Pseudomonadati; phylum Bacteroidota; class Flavobacteriia; order Flavobacteriales; family Flavobacteriaceae; genus Flagellimonas; species Flagellimonas sp. 2504JD1-5. The sequence continues at coordinate 1,296,351 of NZ_JBSIOU010000001.1, read as the reverse complement.
TTCTGCAATAAGGGTTTCGAACCGTGGTTTTTTGAAATCGGTATAGATAGCTTCTGCAATGGCATCTTCTTGCTTTACAATTTCATTCCGTAATCGCTTTAGGGCATCTCTCCTAAAGGAGAGGTCCTTTGTTTTTTGGGTCGAAAAAAAAGCCTTTTGCTTTTCGTGTAATTCCATAGCTAATCATTATCTGGTATTTCTACCAAATTCAATGTTTATTCTTTCGCCCTAAAATAGTTTTATTATTTGAAGGCAGGCATCCCGGTAATATCGGCACCTGTAATCAATAAATGGATATCATGAGTACCTTCATAGGTAATCACGCTTTCAAGATTCATCATGTGACGCATGATGCTATACTCTCCAGTAATACCCATTCCACCTAAAACTTGCCTTGCTTCACGGGCAATTTTGATGGCCATATCCACATTATTTCGCTTGGCCATAGAGATTTGAGCTGTAGTAGCTCTACCTTCATTTTTAAGCTGGCCCAATCTGAAAGCCAACAACTGGGCTTTTGTAATTTCGGTAATCATTTCGGCCAATTTCTTTTGCTGCAATTGCGTAGCAGCAATGGGTTTACCAAATTGGATCCGTTCTTTGGCATAGCGAAGTGCTGTATCGTAACAATCCATGGCAGCTCCAATGGCTCCCCATGCAATTCCATATCTGGCAGAATCCAAGCATCCTAATGGTGCACCTAAACCAGTTTTGCCCGGCAATAGATTTTCCTTGGGTACTTTTACATTATCAAAAATCAACTCTCCAGTAGCGGATGCCCGTAAAGACCATTTATTATGGGTTTCCGGGGTTGAAAAGCCTTCCATTCCACGCTCGACAATCAATCCGTGGATACGTCCCTCTTCATTTTTGGCCCACACTACGGCGACATCTGCAAATGGTGAATTTGAAATCCAAAGTTTGGCACCATTCAACAAAAAATGGTCGCCCATATCTTTGTATTTGGTCTCCATTCCGCTAGGATTGGAACCATGGTTGGGTTCGGTAAGTCCAAAACAGCCCATCCATTCTCCTGTAGCTAATTTTGGTAAATATTTTTTGCGCTGTTCTTCTGTTCCATAAGCGAAAATGGGATACATCACCAAAGAAGATTGTACAGACGCAGTTGAACGAACGCCACTATCGCCTCTTTCAATTTCTTGCATGATCAAACCATAACTGATCTGATCTAATCCAGCCCCACCATATTCCTCGGGGATGTACGGACCAAAGGCACCTATTTCAGCTAAACCTCCAATAATTTCCTTTGGAAACTCAGCTTTCTGGGCATATTCCTCAATGATGGGAGAGATATCACGCTTTACCCACTGGCGGGCCGCGTCACGTACCAACTTATGTTCTTCGGAAAGTAAATCATCAAGATTATAGTAATCCGGGGCTTCAAATAAATCAGGTTTCATGGAAAACAAAATACATATTTGTCATTCCGTACTTGATACGGAATCCAAAAGAATTTAAAACATGGATTCCTGCCTTCGCAGGAATGACAAGTGATTAATTTTTCAAATGTAAGAATGAAAAACAACAGGGCAAGTTGTTTTTGTTACATTTTTAAATAGAAGTCCTTGGTCAAGTCGATATATTCTTTGGTGTATTGATGGCGTTCCAACTCTATGGTCAATTCATTTTCTTGGACCATTACTTTTGAAAAACCAAACTCGAGAAGACTTCGTTTCACCTCGGTGTTTGAATTACCCTTTACTCGGGTTATTCTGCTTGGAAAAAGACGAAAGCTTTCGGCCAAACTCACAAAATCTTTTTCTTCTTTAAATGGGATAATCACTGAAAAAGCTCCCTTAGGAGACAGTAATTTGGACACTCCTTCCAAGAGTTCATCAAACGGAAGAGAATTATTTTGACGTGCCGCATCTCGAGCTGAATCTCCACTTGTAACTTCCTCAGAATAAAAAGGTGGATTTGAGACGATCAGATCGTATTTTTCCTCCATCTCATCAACAAATTCATCCAGCCCGGCATGATAACAGAACAAGCGATCACCCCATGGCGAAATCTCAAAGTTCTCCACACATTGTTCGTACGCATCCTCATCTACTTCAATGGCGTCAATAAGCTCGGCATCGCATCGTTGTGCCATTTGCAACGCAATAAGTCCTGTTCCAGCTCCTATATCCAAAATGGAATTTGGATTTCCGTCAAGTGATGTCCAAGCGCCCAATAAGACTCCATCGGTACCCACCTTCATGGCACAACGGTCTTGGTGGATGGTGAATTGTTTAAACTTAAATGGTTTCATTGCTCTGCAATAACTGGCAAATTTCAAGCACCAAATTCCATGGGCATGTTTTGCACATTTTTGGTATTTGGAATTTGTTAATTGGAGTTTTAGTTTAACCTTCCTGGCTCCCTAGTTTCTGTTCCTTCCAACTCCAGTAATGAATCTCCAAGTCGTGTACGCATATCGTTCGCCAATAGTTTGATTTTTTCCACTACCTCTGGATTTTCTGAAGCCACATTTTTGGTCTCACTGATATCGCTTTCCATATCATACAATTCAATTTCTTCCATATCAATCATTCGGTATTCTCCGGGTTGACCATCTTTTCCCGGTTCTTGACCATCCATAGTACGGTAACGATGTGGGAAGTATAATTTCCATTTTCCATACCGTACCCCGAATAATTCATTTACACGATAATAAAAGAAATAGGCTTCTTGAACGGGTTCTTTGCTCTCTCCCGTCAATACTTTCCAAGCGCTTTTGCCGTCAATGATTTTTTCAGGTAGTTTTGAATCCGTAAGCTCGGCGATGGTAGGTAAAATATCTATAGCCATTATAGGAACACTAATTTCTTGTCCTGGTTTAAGTTTGGCCGGATATTTCATAATAAAAGGTTCGCGTTGACCACCTTCCCAAGCAGTTCCTTTTCCTTCACGAAGTGGCAAAGCACTTCCTGCATGGTTTCCGTAGGAAAGCCAAGGACCGTTGTCCGAGGTAAAGATGACAATGGTATTCTCTTCCAGTCCATTTTCTTTTAAAGCGTTTATAATTTGACCCACAGACCAGTCAATTTCCATAATCACATCGCCATATAGTCCTCTTTCTGATTTTCCCTTGAATTTGTCCGAAACAAATAAAGGAACATGAGGTTGCGGGTGTGGCACATATAAAAAGAAGGGATTGTCCTTATTTCTTTTAATGAAATCCACGCTCCGTTCTGTAATTTGAGTGGTTAGTTGTGACTGTTCGGTCAGTGTATCAATTACTGTTTCATTTTCATACAGATGTAAATCAGGAAAATTGAAAATAGGACCTTGTTGGGGGTGAAAAGGCCACATATCATTGGAATACGGAATTCCAAACCACTCATCAAATCCGTGCCTTGTAGGTAAAAATTGGGCATGGTGTCCTAAATGCCATTTTCCAAAAATTCCAGTGGCGTAACCTTTATTCTTGAGCATTTCTGCAAGGGTAGTTTCAGAGGAATTTATTCCATGAGTATTGTCTGGGCCCAAAGCATTGTGGATGCCTATGCGATTAGGGTAACACCCGGTCAAAATCCCGGCCCTGGACGCCGAACAAACCGCCTGGGCTGAATAATAACTTGTAAGCTTCACTCCTTCGGAAGCCATTTGGTCCAAATAGGGTGTCTTGATATCTGGCGAACCAAAAACACCCACATCTTGATAGCCCTGATCATCGGTAAAAATAAGTACAACGTTTGGGGGCGAATTTGGTTTTTCCTTTTCGGCTTTTTTCTCTCCGCAGGAGAGGAAACAAAAAAATAGGGCAATAAAATAATAACGAATCATGGTTGGAAATAAAAGTTAGACATAAATATAGCCCTAATACTTATATCAGTTCAATTAGGGGTTCTATAAAGTCAAACAGCCCATCCATTAAATAGGGAGCAAAATCTCTTCGTACTCAATGTACATTCACAGCTAATTTTCAAAACATCCAAACACATTTATTATGAAAAAAATCTTTTATGTTTTTGTTACTGTAGCTGCAATGTGTCAATTTTCCCATGGGCAGGAACAAAATAAGTTCAGAGCAGGGCTCGATCTAGGATATGCCATTCCAGATGGAGGTGGTGGTATTCTTTTCTCGCTGGAACCCAAATATAATATTGCCGACAATATGAACGTGGGTCTCCGTGTTGAATCAGCGGTTATGGCCAAAAATGTAAGCAGTGAAGGTGTCGCCCTAGAGACCGAATTGGCAGCAAGCACATCATTTACAGGTACTTTTGATTACTATTTTGCCTCCGGAAGTTCTTCTTTTGCTCCCTTTTTAGGTGGAGGTGTTGGATACAGTTCCTTGGCCAACGCTGAAATAAGCATCGGAGAATTCACTGATGAAGCCGAAGTAGATGGAGCCTTTGGAGGGCTTGTTCGCGCAGGGTTTGAGCTAGGCAAACTCCGAATGGCTGCAACATACAATTTAATCGGAAAGTCTGACATTGATGGATCTGAGATAAAAAACTCTTATATCGGAATCTCTTTAGGGTTCTATGTTGGTGGTGGTAAGTGGAAAAACTAATTTCCGATTACAATATCATATACAAAGGGAACCAAATTGGTTCCCTTTTTCTTTATTTTTTATTGATGGTTTTCATTCGTTTCCCAAATAAAGATCTACCAGACCTTCCGGTGTTATTACATGAATAGTCCTGGATTTCCTATCCACTTTGGTTATGATGTCATCGCTGATGGGAATCAACAACTCCTTACCATCCTTTTCGGCTTCAAAAAGTTCTTGGGAAGCGCTGTCGTTTACGGCTTTTATGACACCAATATCTCCATAAATCTCATCCATCAAAGTGAAGCCTATCACTTCGTGGAAATAAAATTTGTCCCCGGTAAGCGGAGGAAGCATTTCCAAGGGAAGATATAGTTCAGAACCAATAATCTTATCCGCAGTGGATTCATCTTTTACTTCTTCAAAATCGATACGAAGTAGCGCTGATTTATGCAGACGACATCGGTCAATAAAAAATGGAACCAGATTGTTTCCCAATGAAACAAAAACTGATTCCATGTTTTCGTAAATTTCAGGTTCATCGGTATCGAGTTTTACCAATACCTCTCCCTTAAAACTATATTTTGAAACGACTTTGCCCAGGTAGAAGCAATCTTCCTTGCGCATCGTCAGAAAAATTTACTCTTCTTCTTTGCTGGCTTCGGCCTCGGCGGCAGGAGCTTCTTCAGCAGCTGGCTCTTCAACAGCAGCGGTTTCTTCTGCAACGGCCTCAGTAGCCTCTGCTACTTCCTCTGCAACCTCCTCAACAGCTTCTTCTTCTGGTAATGCAGCAGCAGCTCTTTTGTCGCTTACTTCTTTTTCAGCCTCCAAAGCTTTGGCTTTAGCTTCAGCTTCAGCTTTACTCAAACCATCTCTTTTAGCTTGAACTGCTTTTTCTTTTTCTTCGACCCAAGCATTGAATTTCTCTTCTGCTTGTTCCTCGGTCAAAGCTCCTTTTCTAACTCCACCTAACAAGTGGTGCTTCAACAATGCTCCCTTATAAGAAAGAATAGCTCTTGCAGTCTCAGTAGGTTGTGCTCCATTATTCAACCACTTAACAGATCCATCAACATCTAAATTAATGGTAGCAGGATTGGTGTTTGGGTTATAAGTTCCCAATTTTTCCAAGAATTTACCATCTCTTTTTGATCTTGAATCTGCAGCAACCACCCAATAGAATGGTTTACCTTTTTTACCGTGTCTTTGAAGTCTAATTTTAACTGGCATATCACATTAATTTGTAGGGTGCCCGACCCTGGTTATTAATTCAATTTTATTCGCTCTGTATTTAAGCGGGTGCAAATATACTTGATTTCTTTTAATGCGCAATGGCAATATAGACTTTCTATTCCCTTTCTGCCAGTTGGTCTTTCCCTCTTATTAATTTAGATTGATGATCCTGTACCAGCTGCTGGATTTGTTGAAGGATTTCGGCATTGCCTTCGGCCAAATTATACTGTTCGGAGGCATCATGATTCAGGTTGTACAAAATTGGGATTTGATGTTCAACTCGTTCTCCAAATTGCCCGTATGCCCCTTGTGTGATAAAATGCGCTTTGTAATCTCCCAAGCGGGCAGCATATAATTCTGTTCCACGATAATATAAAATGCTTTTTCGAGGACTCGGATTATGACCTCTTAAAGTTTCACTCAAATCAAAACTATCCATAATTCGGTCCTTTGGAACTTGAATACCAGCCATACTACTAAATGTGGCAAACAAGTCCATGGTCGACCCTAAATCAGTAATCAAACCAGGTTTGACATGTCCTGGTCCCCAAAAAATAGCGGGTTCCCGCATGCCACCTTCCCAAGTGGTTCCTTTCCCAGCTCTTAAAAGGCCAGCACTACCACCATGGGTCTCAAATGGCAACCAGGGGCCATTATCGGAGGTGAACATCACAATAGTGTTGTCTGCCAGACCTTCATCTTTTAAAGCCTTTAAAATTTCTCCAACCCCATAATCAATTTCTTCAACTACATCACCATACAATCCTCGCTTGCTTTTGCCCATAAACTCTTCGGATGCAAACAGGGGAATATGCGGAAGGCTATGTGCCATATAAATAAAGAAAGGTTGATTTTTATTTTGTTTAATAAAGGAAATGGTCTCCTCGGCGTATCTTTTGGTAATTGTGTTCTGATTTGTGGGACGTTCAACAATCTCCAAATTTCGCAATAAGGGAACATTGTAGTTTTCCGTTTTAAGTCCTTCAGGATTTTGTTGGACCAGCTTTTTATAACCCGGAATATCTTTTCCAACATAATCCATATCATTGGAATAAGGAATCCCAAAATAATAATCGAATCCGTTATTGGTTGGCAAATACTGTTCTTTGTGCCCTAAATGCCATTTGCCAATGCAGGCCGTATTATATCCCGCTTTCTTTAATTGTTCGGCCAAGGTAATTTCACTTGCGGGCAATCCATTTTTTGAATCTGGGAAAAGCACCCGATGTTTGTTACTGGCCATTCCACTTCTCACCGGCAATCTGCCTGTAAGCAATGCCGCTCTACTTGGGGTGCAAACACTGGCTCCTACGTAAAAATTGGTCCATTTTTGGCCTTCATGGGCCATTCGGTCCAAATTTGGGGTATTGATTGTAGGATGCCCATATATACTCAAATCACCATATCCAAGGTCATCTGCAAAAATGATAATAAAGTTGGGCTGGTCCTTGGCACTTGTCTGAGCGTCGGAGTTTACAGAAATTCCGAAAAAGACCAGGAACAATATTAGAACAACAGGACTCGATATCCTTTTATATACTTTCATTTGGTTATGGTTTTTTGGCTATATTATTAAGACTCAAAAGAATTGTAAATAACATCAAAAAAAACTGCGAATTCAAAAAAAGAGCATCTCAGTTATGATTAAAACAAAATAGGAAAATCTTTAGTTGATAACTCCTAAAAACTACTTTTTATAAAACCTTCTTGTTTGCATATTTTTAAACGCTATTTATTTCACAGGCTAACAGCGCTCACATGTACTTAATTTTTGATACCGAAACCACTGGATTGCCAAAACGATGGAATGCCCCAATCACCGACACGGATAATTGGCCCAGATGTATTCAAATTGCATGGCAATTGCATGACGAACTGGGAAATCTGGTCGAGCATCAAGATATGTTGGTGCAGCCAGATGGATTCAACATTCCCTACGAAGCAGAGCAAATCCATGGCATTTCCACAGCTTTGGCAGAGCAAAAAGGTAGACCATTAAACGAAGTTTTAGAAGCTTTCAATGCCGCTTTGGACAAAGCAAAATTTGTTGTGGGGCAAAATGTTGATTTCGATATCAACATTATGGGCTGTGAGTTCCATCGAATGGGTGTAGAAAATTCACTGACACAACTTCCTGTTTTGGATACCTGCACCGAAGCCACCGCAGAACTCTGTAAAATCCCTGGTGGTCGAGGCGGTAAATTCAAGTTACCCACGTTAACTGAGCTTCACGAATTTCTTTTTGGCGAACCCTTCGCTGAAGCGCATAATGCAACAGCTGATGTTGAAGCCACTACCCGATGTTTTCTTGAACTGGTTCGCAAAAAACATTATTCCATCGAGGAATTGGATGTGCAACCAGATTATTTTGAGCATTTCTCCGAGGTGAATCCACAGGTCATTCAACTCATTGGATTAAAGCACATCAATCTTAAAAAGGCTTCCAAAGAAATTGCCGATGCGCTTTGGGTCGAAGATACCGGCGGAATTTCCGAGGATGAAATCAACAAAAATGTTGAAAGTCTTACCGACGCTCCTTTCGCGCATTTGCACAACCATTCGCAATTTTCTGTTCTTCAGTCGACCATAAACATTAAAAGCCTGGTCAAAGCCGCTGCAGAAAATCAGATGCCCGCCGTTGCCCTAACCGACCATGCCAATATGATGGGCGCCTTTCACTTTGTGAAAGAAGTGAAAGCTCATAATAAATCCGTCAAGGAGAAGAATGTAGCATTGGTTGAGAATGGTGAATCTCCGACCAGCGAGGAAATCACTCCAATTCTCGGTTGTGAATTCTATGTTTGCGAAGATCATACCAATAAAAATGTAAAAGATTACGGTTATCAAATTGTACTGCTGGCCAAAAACAAAAGCGGCTATCACAATTTGGCCAAAATGTCTTCCATTGCATATACAGATGGTTTTTATTATGTCCCTAGAATTGACAGGAAAATTGTCGAACAATACAAGGAAGATGTCATTGCCCTAACCGGAAATCTCTATGGCGAAGTTCCCAATAAAATCCTGAATATTGGTGAAAAACAGGCCGAGGAGGCTTTGTTATGGTGGAAAGAACAGTTTGGAGAGGATTTATATGTGGAGATGATGCGCCATGGCCAAGAAGATGAAGATCGGGTAAATCAGGTTTTAGTGCCCTTGGCCAAAAAGCACGAAGTAAAAATAATTGCGTCCAACAATACTTATTACTGCGATAAGAAAGATGCCGAAGCGCACGATATTCTCCTTTGTGTAAAGGATGGCGAAAAACAAACTACACCTATTGGAAGAGGTCGAGGGTATCGTTATGGACTGCCCAACCAGGAATATTATTTCAAGTCTTCGGACGAAATGAAGACTCTTTTTAAAGATATTCCTGAGGCCATTCTCAATATTCAAGAGGTCATTAATAAAGTTGAACCTTTCGACTTAGCTCGAGATGTGCTTCTTCCAAAATTTGATATTCCAAATGAGTTTAATGTAGAAGATGATAAGGTTGATGGTGGAAAGCGGGGTGAAAATGCTTATCTAAAACACATTACATATCAAGGCGCAGAAAAACGCTATGGTGAAATTACAGATGAAATTACAGAGCGAATCGATTTTGAATTAGGCACTATTGAAAACTCAGGTTATCCTGGTTACTTTTTGATTGTGGAAGATTTCATTCGTGAAGCAAGAAACATGGGAGTGTCCGTTGGGCCCGGTCGAGGGTCTGCTGCAGGCTCCGTGGTTGCTTATTGTTTGGGCATCACCAATATTGACCCTTTAAAATACGATCTACTTTTTGAGCGGTTCCTGAATCCAGATAGGGTTTCGATGCCTGATATCGATATTGATTTTGATGATGAAGGTCGAGGAAAGGTTATGGATTATGTGATCAATAAGTACGGTGCCAATCAGGTCGCCCAGATTATCACTTACGGTACAATGGCCGCCAAATCCTCTATTCGTGATACGGCTCGAGTATTGGATTTACCGCTGAACGATGCTGATCGTATAGCCAAGCTTATCCCCAATATGTCCAAGTTGAATAAGATTTTTGGAATTGAGGAATCAGAGCTAAAGAAAAAGTTCCGATCGGACGAGCTTGAAAAAGTGCATGAATTACTGAACATCTCTGAAGGAGATGATCTGGAGGGACAGACCGTTAAAATGGCTCGAGTACTTGAAGGGTCGTTAAGAAATACAGGAATCCACGCTTGTGGGGTCATCATCACCCCAGATGACATCACCAATTTTGTGCCTGTTGCCACCGCCAAGGATTCGGATTTGTATGTGACTCAATTTGACAACTCTGTCGTTGAAAGCGCAGGACTCCTCAAAATGGATTTCTTGGGACTAAAAACCCTGACCTTAATCAAGGATACGGTAAAGATTGTCAAAGCAAGAACTGGAGTTGAGTTAATCCCGGATGATTTCCCGCTAGATGATGAAAAGACTTATGAGCTTTTCCAACGTGGTGATACGGTGGGGATATTCCAATACGAATCTCCGGGAATGCAGAAGCACATGAAAAACCTAAAACCTACGGTTTTTGATGATCTTATCGCCATGAATGCGTTGTATAGACCTGGGCCTATGGAATACATTCCCAGCTTTATTGCCAGAAAGCATGGCGAGGAAGAAATCACCTATGACCTTCCGGATATGGAAGAATACCTGAAGGAAACCTATGGTATTACTGTTTATCAAGAGCAGGTGATGTTGCTTTCCCAAAAACTGGCTGGATTCTCTAAGGGTGATGCCGATGTGCTGCGGAAAGCTATGGGGAAAAAGATTTTTGCCTTACTACAAAAGTTGAAACCTCAATTTCTGGATGGAGGAGAGAAAAATGGACATCCAAGAGATGTTCTGGAAAAAATTTGGAAAGACTGGGAAGCATTTGCTTCGTATGCTTTCAACAAAAGTCACTCTACCTGCTATGCATTTATTGCCTATCAAACCGCATATTTAAAGGCCCACTACCCTGCAGAATATATGGCGGCCGTGCTATCCAACAATATGAACGACATTAAGCAGGTTACTTTCTTTATGGAAGAATGTAAACGGATGGGACTTGAAGTACTTGGACCCGATGTCAACGAATCATACTACAAATTTGCGGTAAACCAGAACAATGCAGTCCGTTTTGGCATGGGTGCAATTAAAGGAGTAGGTCGTTCTGCCGTGGAGACCATTGTTGAGAACAGAAAAAAGGATGGTCCATACAAATCCGTATTCGATTTAGCGAAACGGGTTGAACTGCGGTCAGCCAATAAAAAGTCGTTCGAAAATCTTGCACTTGCCGGAGGCTTTGATTCGTTTGGAGACACACATCGAGCACAATACTTTCATGATGAAGGAGATGGGATTACCTTTTTGGAAAAAGTGATAAAATCCGCAGCCAAATTCCAGGAAAATCAGAACTCTTCGCAAATGGATATGTTCGGAGGAATGAGCGAAGCACAAATTGCCGAACCCGTAGTGCCTCCATGTGAAGATTGGGGAACCATGGAAAAACTCCGAAGGGAAAAAGAAGTTGTGGGCATTTATATTTCAGGGCATCCTTTGGATGATTTCAAAAAAGAAATCAATGCATTTTGCAATAGCAATATCTCGGCTTTCACCGATTTGGAACGCTATGTGAATCGCGAATTAACGGTAGCTGGTGTAATTACGGATGTGCAACATCGCATTTCCAAAAATGGAAAAGGATGGGGACTTTTTACCTTGGAAGATTATACCGACACCCATGAGTTTCGAATTTTTGGTGAAGAGTATCTTAAATTCCGACATTTTTTGATGATCAACTCGTTCATACACCTCAAAGCATTTGTTCGAGAAGGTTGGGTCAATCGGGAAACAGGTAAAAAGGGAGATCCCCGATTACAGTTCAACGATTTTAAACAGCTTCAAGATGTGATGGATGCCTTTGCCAAAAAGCTGACCATCAAATTGGACATTGATCGTTTGCAGGAAAAACGAATTCAAGTATTAAAAGACACCCTTAGATCCCATAAAGGAGATCATTCACTCAATTTTGTGGTCTATGAAATGCAAGATGAAATAAAGCTCAATCTATCCAGCAGAAAACAGAAAGTAAAAATCAACAGTGAGCTACTTTCCACCTTGGAAGAGAACGAGATACACTACAAATTGAATTGACCCTGTATAGTTTATGCTGATGGCGCAATAATAAAAATGAATCTTTGGCCCGTAAGGATTATGGGCAATATTTGACTAAATTTGCGAATATTAAAACAAATAACATGGCACTAGAAATAACAGATGCAACTTTTGATGAAATAGTACTTAAAAGCGACAAACCCGTTGTTGTGGATTTTTGGGCAGCATGGTGTGGTCCTTGTAGAATGGTAGGCCCTATCATTGATGAAGTAAGTAATGAATATGAAGGAAAAGCGGTAGTTGGAAAAGTTGACGTTGATGCAAATCAGCAATTTGCGGCCAAGTATGGTGTGCGTAACATCCCTACGGTTCTTGTTTTCAAAAATGGTGAAATCGTTAACCGTCAAGTTGGCGTTTCTCCAAAGAAAGCATACACTGACGCAATTGAAGCTGTGTTATAAAATTAGTTTCTAAAACATATATTTTAAAAAAGGTTTGGCTTTTGCCAAGCCTTTTTTGTTTTATCTTGATCTCTTAATCCAATTATGGACATCCGATCAGAACTTCATAAAGCGCAATTATTCCAAAACCTGGAACTTTTGGCCAATCAAATTGTTGAAGGTTTTATCAGCGGCATCCACAAAAGTCCGTTTCATGGGTTTTCGGCCGAGTTTGCAGAACATAAAATCTACAATCCAGGAGAAAGCACAAAACACATTGATTGGAAATTGTACGCCAAAACCGATCGTTTATATACCAAAAGATATGAAGACGAAACCAATTTAAGGTGCCATATGATTTTGGATAATTCAGCTTCAATGTATTATCCGAAGGTTGAGAAGCTCGGATTGGAAAACCTCAACAAAATAGGCTTTGGTGTTTTGGCCATTGCTACCTTAATGCAGGTCTTGAAAAAACAACGTGATGCTGTTGGGTTGAGTATCTATTCAAATTCCTACAACTTCTATACTTCTGAAAAAAATAGCGAACGACACTTTCAAATGCTGTACTCAAAGCTTAATGAAGTTTCAAATACGGTAAGTGAGTCACAAACAACCAAAACATACACCTATCTGCATCAAATTGCAGAAAAAATCCACAGGCGTAGTTTGATATTTTTGTTCACGGACATGTTCCAAACGGAAACAGAAGAAGCTGAACTTTTTGAAGCGCTTCGTCATTTAAAGTACAATAAGCACGCCGTGGTCCTTTTCCATTTGTTAGATCATAAACATGAGCTGAACTTCGACTTTGAAAACACACCTAAACGTTTTATAGATGTCGAAAGTGGAGCCCATTTAGATTTGTATGCTGACAATATTAAAAACGCTTATAGCCAAAAAGTAGAAGAGTACATTGAAAATTTAAAGCTAAAATGCGCTCAATATAAAATCAAATATCTCGACGTGGATGTAGGCTCTGACTTTTCTCAAGTATTGAATACCTTCATGATTGAACGGCAGAAATTTGTTTAGTCATTATTTTTAAAAAATCTCTTGTTGAATAAGAATTGACAATGTATATTTGCACTCGCTTTGCAAAAAGCATGAACAAGATTTGAATCTGACTGTTGTCAGAGTCTAGTAAGATAAAATCATTGGTCTGGTAGTTCAGTTGGTTAGAATACCTGCCTGTCACGCAGGGGGTCGCGGGTTCGAGTCCCGTCCAGACCGCTGGAATTCGTTGAAGAATTCGCAAAAAGCCTGTAAATCAAGTATTTACGGGCTTTTTTATTTTTTTTGATATCAAAAAATACCATATAAAACCATAAAAAAGGTGCGTAATTCGGTGCGTTAAAATACCCCTTTGAAAGACTCACCGCCATCGCTGTAATTGACTGTTAAAGAAATCTTTACGAAGAAATTTTAACATTTGGTTTTACTACCTTCCGGTGAGTTTTTAAAATACTCACCAATGTCTGGAAAAATAAGCATCCTTTTTTACCCTAAGAAATCCGATACCGATACTGATGGAATGGTTACGGTATACGCAAGAATAACCTTCAATGGAAAACGAGCGGAACTCAGTCTGGGGCGTCGTGTCGAAGAACAAAGATGGGATTCCCATGGTGGGCGACTAAGAGGTACAAGCATTGAGGTATCCAAGTTCAACCGTTTTTTGGATACCGTCAAAAATCGCTGTTTTGAAATCTACGACACCTTGCTCAGGGAGCATCAGGATATTTCCGCTTCCATCATTAAGAACATTTATCTGGGAAAGGAGGGCAAGGAATGGATGGTATTGGAAATCTTCCATGACCATAATGATGAAATGGAGAGCCTGATCGGGAAAGGATTTACCAAAGGGACATTGCAACGATACAACGCGGCCAAAAAACACGTGTCGGATTATATAAAACATGCTTATCATCGGAACGACATTCCCGTAAAAAAGGTTGACCACAAATTTATCACTGGGTTGGAGTACTTTTTGAAATCCAAAAAGAACTGTGATCATAATACCGCTGTCAAGTATGTTGTCAACTTTAAGAAAATCATTCGGATTGCCTATGCCAACCAATGGATAAACAGAGACCCTTTCTTTTATTGGAAGGCCACATGGAAAACCAAAGAGAAGCAATATCTTACCCAAACTGAACTTGATACACTGAGAAACAAAAAATCCTTTTTACCACGTCTCGATTTGGTGCGGGATATTTTTGTTTTCTGTTGCTATACAGGTTTGGCTTATTCCGATGTGAAACAATTGAAACAAAGTGATATTATAATCGGTGTCAATGGAGATAGATGGATTAAAATGGCAAGAAAGAAAACCAAGGCCATAAGCAGCATTCCACTACTCCCATCTGCCGAAGCAATTATTCAAAAATACAGCGAGCATCCTTATGTATTGGATGATAAAGGGGTTTTACCTGTATTGACCAATCAAAAATCCAATGCGTATTTAAAGGAGATAGCAGATGTCTGTGGCATCCACAAAAACCTGACCACCCACTTGGCCAGACACACCTTTGCCACAACGGTCACTTTGTCCAATGGTGTATCCATTGCCTCAGTGAGCAAAATGTTGGGGCACCGTTCCTTAAAGACCACTCAGATTTATGCCAAAGTTCTCGATAGTAAAATTGCCGATGAAATGGATTTACTAAAAGTGCGGTTAAAAGAACAGGAGAGTCAAAAACCAGAGAACGAAACTCCATCTAAAACATAATCAAGTCCCAAAGTCTTACTCCTGACTTTTGCGCATGTTTCCTGTCGCGTTTTTACAGCGTTCGGAAAGATAGGCGTATGGCAAAAACACGATAGGGCGCAACCTGCTTTTAGCCAGGCCGAAGGTATACCAAAGAACGACCGAAAGGGAGTTGAGGGGTATAGCGAGAGGGTAGCACGGCAAGCCGGTGCTACGTTGTCCGGTTTCTGGCCAAAAGGCCAGTAAAATCAGTATTTTATTAATTTTCAGTCACAAATAAGGCATTACGTTTTTTGTTGCAAAAACCCTGGGAGCTCCTATAAAGATTGAAAAAGTTTGTTGTAAAAACATAATTTTCCCGTAAAATTTGATATTTTCAAATTAAGTTTGATACGGAATTGAAAACCGTCTTATTTGATAGCCGCCAAAAAGAGTATTTACTGTAAAAACCTTGAAACCTTCAATAAATACTGGAAATTTTTACAGTAAAAACTGAATCCACAATAAATTTTGACACCTTTTAATGCTAAGTAGTAGTGCCCTATTTTGACGGCATTTTTCGCTCATTCTCCCGATTCGCGATGCCATCTAAACAGGATCCGACACTAAGTTTTGAGGTAAGTATTTGGGACTTGCAGCGCAAAACCCTGTTTGCTCGCTTCCAATTTCTTAAATTGACACTGATTAAAAGCCAGCTCTCTCTTTTAGGGCTAAGAAGTGATTTCTTAACTATTATTTTTGACAGTTTCAGTATGATTTTCCCTATTGTCATAGGCTTAAGTATTCTTTCAATATTCCTTCTCTTTATATTATCAAAGAAGGATAAAGTTTTAAGCGATTATTATCTGATTACGATAATTCTCTTTTTTATGGGAATGCTCAGCTCACAGATTTTAATGGAGAACTGGCCTTCTATTGAAATCTATCTCGTTGTTCTATTCTTCAATACGTACTACTTCCCTGTCTTAGTTATTTATGGACTGATTTTGTTAGACGGCAGAAACAAGCTAAATAAACAGTGGCTATGGGTTTATGCCTATCCGATCATCTACAATGTTTTTATATTGATCGATATTTTTGTGTTCAATAGCTATACTTCCTTAGCTGAAATCCGGGAAATATTTTTTAAGCCCACCAAGTACCAGCTTTTGTTTTACTTGACCCAATACTTGTATGTTATCGTAGTCTTGGTATGGTTGCGGAGAAAATTGAATCGTTACACCTCGTCCATCAAAAATTATTACTCATCAATTGAAAATATAAACCTTAACTGGTTTCGGTTCTTTATTCAATCATTACTGGGTCTTACCAGTTTCGGTTTTGTGGTCTTTACCCTATTCAGTATAGGTCTCATTGAGGACATTGAAATTCTATTTGGCATTGAGTACATTCTATTTGTTATACTCCTATTCTATTTTTGCTATAATGGAATTCGACAGTATTCTCTTGTCAACTTAAATAGAAGTTTCGAAGAAGAAGAAGAAGAAGAGGTCAGCCGTGAAAAACCTAAAGAAAAGTATCTTTCATCCAATCTGGATGACGAGAGCATTGATGCCCATTTCAGGAATATCTGCCAACTCTTTGATGAGGAAAAATTGTTTCTTGAGCCACAGCTCAAAATAGAGAATATCGCCAAAAGATTGGATATCTCAGTACATAAGGCATCACAGATCATCAATTCCAAATCGAATAACAGCTTCTTCGATTTTGTAAACCGATATCGTGTGGAATATTTCAAAAAACTACTTTCAGATCCTGATAAGCTTAAATTCACCATACTAGCCCTTGGAATAGAAAGTGGGTTCAATTCAAAAGCATCCATGAATAGGGTCTTCAAAAATTTTGTGGGCCAGTCTCCAAAGGAGTTTCAAAAGTTGCAACAAGATATCCCTTCATAAATCAACTTCTATTGCATATAAAAAGGTCTCACTTTCCCGAATGAGGCATTTATTCTTTGTCAGCACTGGATATTTGCCCCAATCAATCACACAAAGATTCCTTTAAAAATGAAAACAAAATTTATCATTGCTCTCAGGTATATCTCGGTAACATTGTTCTTTTTTGGTCTACTTTTTTTTCAAAGTTGCAGTAGCGATGATTCCGAAGTAATTACTGAAATCCCAAAGGACCTTCCCTCGATTCTCGATGGAATATTGGACGAAAGGCAATCAAGCAATCAGCCGGGATTGACCGTATTGGTAAGAAAAGATGGAAACATCGTTTATCACGAGAGTAAAGGCCTTGCCAGAATACAAGGCAATCGTCCCATCAATTCGGACACAGGATTTCGGATTGGATCCATTACCAAAACATTCACAGCCTTGGCCATCATGCAATTGGTAGAGCAAAATTTGATGTCCCTGGAGGATAAATTATTGACTGTTGTACCCGAGTTGTCCGATGCCTTCCAAGACATTACGGTTGCACATTTACTTACCCATAGAGCTGGGCTATTGGACTATATTGATGACAATACCAATATAACTAGCTTGGATGGCCTGACCACTGCACAAATCTTGGATTTGATACCGATTTCTGGACTGGAAAACCTAATATTTGCACCAGGCTCCTCCGCTGAGTATTCCAATACGGGCTATGTCTTTTTGGCTTTGATTATTGAAAGGGTGAGCGGTATGGACTATCCAACGTATATGAAAACCAATATTTTCGACCCTATGGGAATGAACAACACCTTTGTCATTAGTGAAAAGGAACACATGGGGGATGCAAATGACAATTATGCCCTCAACTTTGGAACGGAAATAAAGGTCAAAGGTTTCAATTCGCTGATTTATGGGGCAAGTGGTATTGTGAGCAGCACCAATGATATGAATCTATTCGTCGAGGCCGTATTGGGAAATGATATCATAAAAGAAGAGTCACTTCAAACTATGGTACAGCCTTTATCATCCATTTCATGGTTGGGAGATTATGGCCTTGGTTGGACTCTTGGGACAGGAACCAATTATTGGCATCAAGATGCCAATTTGACAGATTCAAATGATTATTGGCATATTGGAGGTTTTGATGGATACAGAAGTATGCTCTCTTTCAACCCCGATTTAAATCTGGAAGTGGTTATTTTGACCAACAACGGTGATGCCAGTCAAGAAATTTCCAATACATTAGTACGTAAGGTTCGAGAATATTTCAAAGCCAATTGAAATCTGGAAAGATGATACTTGTAATCACTTGCATTGAATTAAAAACACCGTGGAAGTTTTTTCAACTCTCATTTCACGCCATGTACATAGTGAACCAAATCAAAGGCTCCCAATGTGTTGCATTGCAAAAACTTGGCTTTTACAAAAAACACTATACGATGAGTCTTTGGAGAAATAGGGAAGAAATGAATCAATTTGCTAGAAGTGGAAGTCATTTGGCAGCCATGAAAAAGACAGCTTCAATGGCAAATGAAGTTACAACCTTGGTTATGGAAGCTGATAAATTTCCGAAATGGAGCGAAGCGAAATCTCTACTAAAGCAAAAAGGAAAGCTATTGCGATATGACTGATATTGTTTCACATTCTCGGTGATGGTAAAAGTCTTTCAAATTTTGTTTTGTTCGCTTAAATATTGATTTCATATCGCGTACTCCGCCCTCCACCAATTGGTTTGAAAATACCTTTCTGTACCAAATCCTGTAAATCCCTAGTGGACGTAGCTTTTGAAGCCCCAGTAAGAGAAACATATTTTCGGGCATTCATAC
Source organism: Flagellimonas sp. 2504JD1-5 (assembly GCF_053618295.1). Classification (NCBI taxonomy): domain Bacteria; kingdom Pseudomonadati; phylum Bacteroidota; class Flavobacteriia; order Flavobacteriales; family Flavobacteriaceae; genus Flagellimonas; species Flagellimonas sp. 2504JD1-5. The sequence continues at coordinate 1,277,653 of NZ_JBSIOU010000001.1, read as the reverse complement.
CTCCTTCAAAACCTTGATGTCCTTCCTCCAACATTCTACGGACCACTTTTTGCTGACGCACATTGAGTTCATCCTTGTGTTGATCGAAGAACTTGGTTTTCTTCAGTGTAAACTCAATTTCTTGTTCGGCATCAATTTGGGCATCGAGAACGGTCTTGACGAAGTAATTTATCCAATCCGTAATTTCATTGGAACGCTGTGCTCTTTGCAATGCATTGTAATAAGCTTTTTTATTTCCCTCAATGGATTTTGACAAACTGAACAGTACTGGACGGCCTATACCTTGCGAAAGTGCTTTCTCTGCAATGGCCCGCCCTATTCTTCCATTGCCATCTTCAAAAGGATGGATGGATTCAAAATACAAATGGGCAATGGCTGCTCTTATAATTGGTTTCTTGATGCTGCTCTGAGCTAGGTTGAACCAACTGACAAAACCATCCATTTCAGCAGGAACTCGTTTTGAAGGAGGAGCTTCAAAATGTACTACTTCCCTGCCCATAGCTCCTGATACAATCTGCATAGGTTCTTCATGGGTGCGCCACTTACCAACTTGCACCAAATTATTTCCTTTCAACAGCATATTATGCCAACCAAACAATATTTGAGCGGTCAGTGGTTCACTAAAACCATTACGAACCGCCAGCATTAGTTCTGCCACACCTTCTGCTCGTTTGTCCTTGGTCAAAGGAAGATTGGGCTGTATTCCCAAATTTCTTTTGATGGAGGACATCACATCATTTCGACTCAGGTACTCCCCCTCGATTTCCGAGGTCTTTATAGCCTCGGAAACCATAAGATTTATCATTGCCTCGGTTTGCTCGGTTTCGGAAAGCCCTTCCAACACACCACTGATACGACCAGTTCTTTGGGCGAAATCAAAGAGTAAATCTTCGATATCTGCAGTTTGATATTGAAATTTTGGCCAATCCTTTTGTTGCCAATTGTAGCGCATGAGCCGATTAGAAATATTATTCGGCTCAAAAATACTAAAAATATGAGTTGATTGTTGATTTTATTTAACTCAACACTATATAACAGCTTTCCATAGTAACTATAAAAAATTAAGGCCCGTTTTGTGTCATTTGAATAACCTTGGTAACGAACTTTATGGAAGTTCATAAATAGGGATGGGAAACTGAACTTTTGGAAATTACATATCAAAATCTAGAAAAAACTGACATTAATTCCAACTTGCTAAAACCCGTTGGGTTCCAAAAAGCGTTAATTTAAAGAACCTATTGATTTTTTGAACAAAGCGATTTCCACTCATTCAATTAGAACTTAGAGGTTTGGTTTTGGCTTTATATTCCATCGGCGTCATACCGTACTTTCGCTTAAACGCCACCGAGAAATTATTGGAATGGGTGTATCCTACTTGTTCTGCAACTGACGAAATCGTTTCCCTCGGGTTAATCAAAAGTTGCTTGGCCTTTTCCAGTCGGACGTCGGTCAAATAACCAATTACTGGGGTATTGAACAGCAGTTTAAAACCAGCTTTGATTTTATAATCGTTGATTCCGAAGTTTTTGGAAATCCCTTTAATTGAAATGGCTTCCTGAAAGTAGCTCTGAATGTGGTTTTTGACGGCATACAGAATGAAGATGTCCTCTACATTCAAAAAATCCAACTTAGGATTATTGACCACTTTACCGTCATTTAAAAACGTTTGAATTGCTGTGATTTCATTACGTTTTACGCTAAACCACGGCAAATGGTCCATCCCTTCGGTAATCACAAGCTGTGAATCGGGAATTTTTTTATACATGTATTCACTATGGGCAGAGGCAATTAAAGCGTCATCCTTTCTATGCATTATCAAAGTTTGGGCCGAAACCTTGGTCAAATAATCCCTGACATCAATTTCCATATTCATGCTGTAGAAAACCCTAGCTGTGTTGGGGCTAGCACTTCTCCTAAGAAACTTGGCCCATTGTTCTTGTGCCGTTTGATCACCTTTTATGCTTGGCGCCATCAAATGTAGACCTACAGGCCCACCCCAATGTTCAAATAGGTGTTCTTTGATTTTGTTATGCTTTTCTATGCTTAGCCCCCAGGGATAATCTTTATTTTTTATCCATTTGGGGAAACTTCCAAGCAAGATAAGTTTATCCACCATTTCAGGATACTTGGCGGCTAGGTAAATCGCCAGTGGCCCTCCCTCGGATAAACCGATGAAATTGGCCTTATTAATACCAATGGCCGAGAGGATAATCTTAAGATCTTCCGCTCTTTGCTCCATACTGGGCAGATCCGACTCATTTACATGGTCAGAAAGTCCGGTACCACGTTTATCAAAGAGAACCAAACGGCTAAAAGAGGCCAGATAGCGTAGCCAAGCCGCCAATTGTGGAATGTTCCAGCATTCTTCAATATTGGTCACCCAACCAGGAATAAAAACAAGATAATCGCCACTTTTCCCAATTATTTGATAGGCCAGGTTTGTGCCCCCTGATTTTGCATATTTTGTTTTTTCAAAAAGCATGATTGACTAAAATAATAAATCTAGGCGCTCCAAAAATCCCCTTCGCATAGATTTCAATACTTCTGGTAGATGCGTTTGCCGCCATAGTGCATATACTTTTGAAAAGTAAATTAAAAACTATGCCGTCATGAAAAAAATATTGATGTTCGTCTATTCCATTGCCGCTTATCTCATAGCATTTATTTCCATTGCATTTTGGATCGTGTCCATGGGCAATCTGATTCCTGAATGCTCAATTGATCGACCTCCCAAGGTTTCATTGGGGGTTGCATTGTTGACGAATACCGGATTGGTTTTGCTTTTTGGGTTACAGCACAGCATTATGGCCAGAAAACCGTTTAAGGATTTTTTTGCCAAGTATTTTCCCAAGCCCATGGAACGAAGCACTTTTGTGCTATTCTCCAGCCTATTGTTGCTGATAATGTTATATGAATGGCAACCCATGGGAGGAACCATCTGGACCGTGCCAAAATTCTCCATAGCCTACTACGGTATATATGTGCTGTTTTTTACGGGTTGGTTTATCTTATTCCTGAGTACCTTTTTAATCAACCATTTGGATATGTTTGGAGTGCGCCAGACATTTTTGGAACTTCAGAACAAACCTTACAAACCACTGGAATTTAAGTTGGGAAGCTTGTATAAGCATGTACGCCACCCGCTTTATTTTGGGATGTTGTTGGCGGTATGGGCCACACCCAATATGACAGTGACACATTTGGTTTTTGCCGTGGGGATTACCATTTATGTAATCATTGGTGCTACCCTTGAAGAACGCGATTTGGTCAAAGAGTTTGGAAGACCATACCAAGAATACCAAAAGAGAAAACCCATGCTCGTTCCCTTCACTAAAATGCGCTCAAAAAAATTGAAATCCTGATTCTGAAAACCCTTACTCATGGAACAACATCAAATTTCTTTAAGAAAACAATATCCCAAACACACCGATGAGGACTCCATTTTTTTCAAGTGGGATGGGATGCAGGTACATTACAGGGATGAAGGCAATGGAACCCCCATTTTATTCCTACATGGCACTTCTTCATCATTGCATACCTGGGACGGTTTGACCACATTACTTAAACCTAAATACAGGGTCATTCGGATTGATTTAATTGGATGTGGACTAACGGGACCCCATCCAAAGAGGGATTACTCCATGGAAATGTACTTAAGCTTTATCGATGATTTCGCCAACTTTCTGGGGCTGCACAAATTTATTGTCGCGGGAAATTCTTGGGGCGGTATGCTGGCCTGGAACTTTGCCGCGCTGCACCCTGAACATATTTCTGGATTGATATTGATCAATTCAGCAGGATTTAAAATGAGTAAAATGCCAACAAGGTTCAAGTTGGTAAAATCCAAAGCAGGTAGGTGGTTGCTAAAGACTTCAATGCCTAAATGGATGGTGGAAAAAGGGCTGAAAGAAGTTTTGTATTCCCCTAAGATTGAAAAAAGTTGGATAACGCGTTACCAAGCATTAATGCTCAGAAAAGGAAATGGACAAGCCTTTATAGACATTGTCAGGATGCGCCAACTGCCCAAAACGGAATTATTGGCTGCCATAAAGGTTCCTGTATTACTCCTTTGGGGCAGGCACGATAAATTATATCCGTTGAAGCAAGCCAATTTGTTTCTAGAACGGATCAAAACAGCACGCTTGGAAGTTATCGAAAAATCCGCGCATATACCCATGGAAGAAGCACCATCCGCATGTGCTAAAGGGATTGACAACTTCATCAACGAACTGCAAAAAACATAATCATGTATTCCTGTACTAAATTGAATAGTGAGATAAACCTTAAAGGGATTGATAAGAGCATCAGAAAAGATAACCGGGAGGTTAACTGCACTATCTGGAACAATCCCAATTGTACCAAGGTTCTGATAATCGCTCCGGCCATTGGAGTGTCCAGAAGGTTTTATAAAACTATCGCCACCTATTTTTTTGATTTATCCTATAGTGTTATTTCTCTGGATTATTATGGGATGGTACGACATAAAAAACTTGAGGAGGAAAAGATAAGCTTGTGTGATTGGGGGTTTAAAGATATCGACTCGATCATAACGTATGCGACCAAAAAGTTTCCAAAACAAGAATTATATTTTCTTGGACACAGCATAGCTGGCCAAGTCTTTCCATTGGCCAAAAGTAGTAATGCCATTAAAGCAGCTTTTTTTGTGGCCTCCCAAAATGTGTCGAGTTCCAATTGGAGCGGTTTCCCCAAATTTAAGGTAACCATCTTTTGGCGTATGGTCATTCCTTTTTGCATACGTGCGTTTGGGCATTTACCGGCAAAGGCCTATGGGGGTAAACATGACTTACATAAATCAATAGCTGTGGAATGGGCAAAATTGGGGAGAAGTAAACAGGGTGTTTTGGGCCATGTCCCCAAAGCCCCCTCCAGATATGGGGAGCTAAAAGTGCCTACAAAATTTTTGAGCTTTTCGGATGATAAAATGTTGGCCCCGTTCAAATCGGTAAAGCGTCTGTACGACTCTTATGGCACCCCTTTTAAGGAGCATGTGCACATTCATCCAGGGGAAATTGGTATGAAATCCATAGGGCATTTCAGATTTTTTAAGAAACAATGTAAATTTCTTTGGCCCGAAATAGATTCTTGGTTTAAGCATGTAGATAATAATGTTGACTATTCATAAAACAACATTAATAAGTTTACAAAATCAACCGTTTTATTGAACTATTCCCGAAGAAGGGGTTTGCTATTTCCATAAAGTCTATTTGTCCGTACTAAATAAATAGTCTACATTTTCACCTTTATTTAAACTTAACCTATATGATTTTTGGATATGCCAGGGTAAGCACCCAGGAGCAGAGCTTGGATCTCCAACTGGATGCACTCCTCAAAGAGGGAATTCTCCAAAAGAACATTTTTACCGATAAGATATCGAGCACTAAGGAGGAGCGAAAGAGCCTCAAAAAGTTGTTGAACTATGTACGGGAAGGTGATACCATTGTGGTTTGGAAACTGGACAGGCTTGCACGGAGTCTAATACATTTTACCAAGCTCATGACTGAACTAGAGGAAAAAGGAGTGAAGTTCAAAAGTATAACTGAGCCTTTTATTGATACCACTGAGAAATCCTCTCATTCAGAGTTCATCATCAACATATTTGCTGCGTTGGCCCAATTGGAAAGGGACATCATTATTGAACGGACAAAAGCAGGACTGGATTCGGCAAGGAGGCGCGGAAAAGTTTTGGGAGCACCCAAAGGGATTAGTAAGAAAAATCAACAGAAAGCTGTACTTTGTGAAGAGTATTTCAAAGAGGGAAGATTGACTGTTTCGGAAATATGCGAACGTTTGGATATTTCGAGGGCAACTTATTACAAGTATTTAAGATACCGAGGGCTTAATGGGAAGTTAAGACCTTACGAGAAAAGTTGAAATAGATAATCCAATTATATAACTTGCCAAAAAGCGACCGATAAATGAAATTGGAAAATAAATTCATAGAACAAGCAGAGTATATTCCTAAGGAGGAATTTCCTTTGCTTTCTAGTATACATCCAAATGAGGATGTAATTCTGAAGAAACTGACCCAAAGTGGTGCCAAATTAATTACTGGTCCCCGGGGATGTGGCAAAACTACTTTGATTTTGAAAGCCTACAATATGTTGCTTTCAAAAAAAAATAGTGCCTTCGGAATTTATATCAATTTCAAATCATCTTTAAAGTTAGAACCCATTTATAAATCAAATGCGAATGGCAGTTATTGGTTTACCTATTGGATGTATTTAAAAATCTATGAAGGTCTGTATCAGACGATGAAGGATTATTCGAAATCTTCGGAAGATTTAAGCATATCCTTGGAAGACACTATTGTTTTACTAAATTATTTAGAGTTAGGAGATATTGACAATGCAAAAACTCACGAAAAGGATATCAATTATTACTCATTAGAAAATGATATAAATGTTGTTCTCAAAGTACTAAATAAGAATAGATGTGTAATTTTATTTGATGATGCCGCCCATGCATTTTCCGTAGAACAACAACGGGATTTCTTCGATTTTTTTAGAAAAATTAAAACTCGCTACATTTCGCCAAAAGCTGCAATTTATCCTGGGGTAACAAGTTTCGCTCCAACATTCAATATTGGACATGATGCAGAGGAAATAAATGCTTGGTTAGATCCAGAAAATGAGTCTTACTTCATGTTCATGAACGAGCTACTTAAAAAAAGAGTTCCAGATGAAGTATATCAAATTTTAGCGGACAACAAATATCTATTATATATAATATGTTATGCAGCATTTGGAATCCCTAGGCAACTTCTAAACATTGTTAGAAACTTGTATAATGAGCAGAAAGATGGTGACATAGAAATTAAAATAAATAGAACCAATATTTTCAAACAAATTAGAATTAGTTACAAAAGCACAATGAATGTTTTTACTTCTCTAAAGAATAAAATTCCAACCTATTCTAGTTATATAGAGGAGGGCCAAGAGGTTTATGATCGAATAATTGATTTAGTTAAAATTTATAACAGAAATAAGAAAGCAGAACGAAAAAGTATTACAATAGCGATAAGAAAAGAGGTCAATCCCGATCTAAAAAAGATTATTGGGTTTTATCAATATGCCGGATTATTAAGTCATAAAGGCCAATTAAGTAAAGGCGAGAAAGGAACGTTTGAATTATATCTGATTAATATTGGAGCTCTGATTGATAACAACGCTTTGCTTACAACTAAAGGAATTAATTTAGCAGATTTGGCAACTTCTCTGCTAAGTAGAAATGCTCACGAATTTACAAGAACACAATCTGAAAAACTTCTTACTAAAGGAATGGAGCCTCTTAAATTAAGTCTACCGCCTTGCCAATCTTGTAAAACCGAAAGAATTAATGAAAGTGCTTTGTTTTGCTATAATTGTGGAGCGCCTCTGATTACAGCATCTACCTATGAAAAATTAATAAGTGATTCAATTAGTAATTTAAATTTAACTGATCATAGAGTAACTACTATCAAAAGTCACTCAAGTATCAAGGAGATAAAAGATATTTTATATGATATTGGCGGAACGGAATTACAAACTGTTCCTCAAGTTGGTAAATACTGGGCTTCAAAAATTTATTATTTGGCAGAAGAATATATTTCGTAATCATGGAGGACTGGAAATTAAGTGTTTGTAACCAAGCTACTACGGTATCAATAAGTGACATTAATAATTATACAGATGCAGCTAATTTTAATTTGTCGCCAATAGATAGTTTTTACAGTGCAAGAGATTCCATATTGAGAGCGTGTGACCCTAATTTTGCAGCAAATCATCCTTCTGTTTCTCCTCTTTTTCTAGTTGGTTTAATTTCTTCAGTGGAAAATTACTATCGTGACATAATCTCTTCATTGATTAGAATTTGCCCAATCTCCAAGGAAAAAAGTTCAGAAAAAACAATTAATCTCGCCTCGCTTTGGTTTGGTTCAAATAATTTGGAGAAAGGAGCCCTGGAGAATATTTCTTTTTCTGATTACAGAAATATTCAAAAAAATTTTAAGTCTCTATTCAATATAGATGTGGATAATGATAGTAGTCAAATCAGCGCTCCTCTTAAAGAATTTTCGCGCTTGTGTGAACTTAGACATGCAATAGTGCATAGCGCTGGCCAACTTAGTGGCAAAAATGCTGTAAAATTGAATTTACCAAACTCATTAAATGCTGTACAAGTAGTAGTCAAATATGCTCAATTACAGGAGGCGGCGGCCGTTTGCACATCATTGATTTGCGCATCAAACCTGGAACTATATAAATTGATGTCAAATAGATGGCTACATGTTTGGCCAAAAACTCCGACATACATCAGTTCTGATTTAAATATGATTTTCAACAAACTTTGGGAAATATTTTACTCAAACATTGATAGTAAGAATGGGCTTATCTCTGTCCCCTTATCTAGGATAAAGGCAAGGAATAGAATAATTAAATCCAAGGGAATGTAGAGTTCAAATAAAGGATTCAAGCATATTTGAAGTGATTAGAGTAAATGCAAAAAATTGACAAAAATATTGAACTCCCAGAACCTTGGTATTGGACAAATCAAAATCTAGTTAGTCAGCTTAAAAGGGAAATTAGTGCAAATCATATCTTGTTTGAAAAGAAAGTAGAAACTCTTGCAAGAAGACAGGACAATGATGATGTGCTTTTTCTTGTGGACGGTAGCTCATTTGCTGTCGTTCATTTGACTTGGACCAATAATTCACATAATGACGGACGGTTTCCCATTTGCGAACAGTATGTTTCTTGGAAAGAATTATACGAAAATAGAATTCTAAAGGACAAAGAAGAATTTGAATAGCAATACAATTTAACTCAAAGTTCAATAAAACGATGGGAAGATACATAGTTGGAAGGTTTTTTAATTTTATAGGCGGTACGACTAGATGGTTATGGGGTAGCATTTATAGAACGGTCCTACGGAAAAAGAAATTCACTTTCTGGGAATATATTAATGGCCCTAAAGAGAAGAACTATTATGACGAAATGGGACATGGTATAAATAATTTCATAATTGGTGCAGTAGTATTTTTTACCATCATCATTCCTCTAATAAACTTAATTGACAACTATTACCGCTACAGGTAAAAGTTCAAAAAAACGATTCACATATGAAGAGTCAAATAGTCAACGAGATTGCTAAAATTCTAAATGGAGCATTTACAAAAGATGAGACTGTTTCACTTCATGAAGTGATATGGACAATCGATGTCAAACATCATTTGATTGCTAGTTTAAATGAACTTAATCCTGCAATCAAATTGGTTGGTGGTGTACAAAAGAGTTATCTAAATACGGACGTCAAGTTGAGCCGGTCAAATGAAAACAATTCAGACTATTTGATAGAGGGAGATATTAAGAAGGCGATGATAATTTACAATCAGCATTTAAATCAATAAAGTTCGAATAAAGGATTACATGTGGTTCAATTATGAAAAATTAAGAAAGATGATTTGGAAGCACCACAAGGATAGTATTCCAATTTACATTGGTATGGTGCTCCTTGCACTTTTAGTTTTACTTATGTATTATATTGATACATCGTTCTAGAATCAAGGTAATAACAAAAAGTTCAAATAAACGATTCGAATATTAGATGTTAGAACAATTACTAGAATTGATAGCAGAATTTTTTCGAAGCGACACAAGAGCCAGTTATATAGCAGCAGTAATTTTTGTTATCATTTTGGTGATTGCGATTATTATCATAAAGTATAAATAAACGATGTGTATGAAAACCATACTAAGTATAATTACTTTAGGATTAGTATGTTGCTGTTCATCAGTTAAAAATTTTGAAATAGCAAAAGAGGTAACTTTCAAATCAATTACCATGGCCGGATATAGTACAAAAAGAACTGGTGAAATAACTAGGGAACAGGCGTTTGCTCAAAGCCTTGATAGAAAGAATTTTTACGATAAAAAAGGAGAATTAATTGAGTATTGGAAATATGAAAGAGATGGTACAATTTATCAAAAGGTGAAACTCGAAAAGAATCAGCATGGGAAACTAATCAAAAGTATATCCTTCGACGGCGAAGGGAATTTAAAAAAATACATGAATACAGAATTCGACGATAATGGAAATATTATAGAATACAAAACATACAATCCAAATGATGAGTTGACCTCTCGTCAAATTAATGAATATGACTTAAATGGTAACATCATATCGATGTCAAGAACCAATACTGTGTCTAACAAAACCTTCAAAACAACAAGTAAATACAATCTAGCAAATCAATTAATCGAGGAAACAGATTTTAAACCTGATAACTCAATTAAAGATATCAGAACTTTTAAATATAATGATAAGGGTAACGAAATTGAATCTGACTTAACTAGGCCAAACGGAGATTACACAAAATTCATTTCAGAGTACGATGATCAAAATAATGTAATTTCTCAATATTGGTATGATAAAAGTGGAAATCAAAAACATTGGAACACATTTTCATATGTCTATGATAAAAACAATAAATGGATTACCAAGAAAAGATACTCAAATGGTGAGTTGGGTTATGTATGGGAAAGACAAATTGAATATAATTAACAGGAGTTCAAACAAAGGATTTAAAACCAATCAGCGACAATTTTAGATTAAATGAACAAATTGGATTACAGCATATCATTAAGAGCAAAAGGCCTTGGCTCAGAGGAAATAAAAAAGAGAATGGAAGAGAAGGGATTTGCTGATTCTGAAATACAGTATTATTTAAAAAAATCGGATGAAATATTTCTAAATCAGTCAATTCACTATAAAGGATTGAAGTCAAAAGGAAGCAACAAAAACACCCTTAATATGATATCTCTAGCCCTTACTCTTTTACTATTATTAAGTGTTTTTTTTGGTTATGTAAAGATAGGTTTGCTGGGGCTGATTATTTTATGGAGTATAGTTGGATTTGTTACACGCAGAAAATAATAGAATAGTTCAAATAAACGATTATCAAATACATTGATTCTATTCCCATATGGAGGTATATAGATGTATTTTAGATCCATATAAACAAGTTAGCAAGCAGTTGAGAAATGAGAATATTGACATTCATATTTTGTATTGTATTGATTAGCTTTTTATCTACTGATAAAGTATTTGAGGGTGAATTAATTTATCATCACGATATGAAAATGAAATCTAAAAAGTATTCCGAATCAAGAAAATTTTACGATACTGTAACTATAACATACAAAGGCAAGAATTACATTAAACAGACAAACAAAAAGAACTATAAAAAAATACTTTTCATTGATTCTTTAAGAAAAATTTATGTAATCTATAAAGACAACTTGAGTAAATCAAAACACCTCTCAATGAATGAGGATAATCTGAATTTTGGAAAACTTTACAATCGAGAAAATTCACATTTTGGAAAAATAGTTTCATTATCCAAATCAGACACAATTCTAAATTTCGATAAAAAAAATCGTGAATTAAAAAAGCTTTTCGTAGAAAGAGAATATGGAAATGAAACTTATGTTTATTCGAATTCTGAAGAGTTTAAGCTGACTGACAATCGAAACATATTAAGGAATATCGGAGAACAAATACATCCAAAACAAATAGCATCTGAATTGAAAAACTCTATACTCTTCTATTATAAGTTGGACGTTAAAAATGCGGACTTATCTGAGGAATATAAATTAGTTAAAATCAATAATAAAGAAATTGAAAACAGTGTCTTTGAAATTCCTGAACATAAAGACGCCAAAGGATATAAAAAAGAAAATAAAAAGAATGGTCGATTTAAATTTTACGAATTGACCAACTAAAAAACGTTTGCTAACAATGGCTATAAATAATTGCTTATTCTCGCCTACTTCTGAAAATCCTCGCGGATTTTCAGTTTGGCGTGTGCTTGCAAAGTTAAGTGCTAAACCACGCAACTATTAATAGCCGAGACCGTTGAAAGTTCAAATAAAGGATTCACATATGAAGAGTCAAATAGTCAACGAAATTGCTAGCATTCTAAAAGGAACATTTACAAAAAACGAGACTGTTTTGCTTCATGAAGTGATATGGACAATCGATGCTAAACATCATTTGATTGCTAGTTTAAATGAACTTAATTCTGCCATCAGGTTGGTTGGTGGTGCACAAAAGAGTTATCGAAATATGGACGTCAAGTTGAGCCGTTCAAATGAAAACAATTCAGATTATTTGATAGAGGAGGACATTAAGAAGGCCATGATAATGTACAATCAATATTTAAATCAATAAAGTTCAAATAAAAGATGAAGAAGAGAAAAATATTCAGCTACCCCATTGACAAAGACAATCCTCTTTATGTTGTCTGTGAACTACACAATCCAGAGAATCTATACGCTGTTGGCCAAAATGATTTTTTAAGTGCATATGTGAAAAGCGATGTTCCCATTGAGTGTATAATGTTTGAAATTATGGAGGGAGAGGATTATATTTCTTATTCAATTAAGGAACCAAGAGAAACTGTTCAAATTGAACGGGGTTATTTAGCAGGAATTTTTCTTCATTAAAAATTAAAAAAAAGGATTTTTTGCCAATTAATGCAGAAAGAAATAATTACCGCAATATTAACCCTACTAATTTTTAATTCTATGCAAGGGCAGTTGAATTTTCCAGAAAGGTCTGTTGGTATTATTGCATTTACTTATAATGATAGCGGTAAGGGGAAGATTAAGGGAACAGGTTTCGTTTTTATGCAAAATAATTTTGTAATAAGCGCTGAACACGTTTTGGATGGCGCTGGCGATTATAAGTCGATTTTCTATAATCCATTTTCCGATAAATCGGAATTTATACCATTGGAGATTTATTTTGTTGATAAATCAGCTGACATTGTAATTTTTAAAAGCCTTAATCCCATAACAGATGATTTCTTAGAGACTACAAGTTTTGATGAACTTGAGCCAGGGGATGAGATACGTTACATTGGCTATGACGTTGATTCAGGAGAATTTAGAACTGCCTCCGAGGTTATTCTGTCTAAAGGTAAAATTAAGTCCAATCATATAAACACCGAATTCATAAATTTTCGCAGTGACAGCGTGATTGGTGGATATTCTGGAGGACCAATTTTGTCCAAAGAGGGTAAGCTTGTGGGTATGCTATCTTCCACTTTTTATTTTTCAGAGATAGCGGATAGTGAGAAATTCAAAATCACCAGAGGTTTTACCTTGCAACCGGCGGAGGACAAGATAAAATCTGAACATTGATTTAAAGATTTAATTCTTTATTGGGTGTCTTAAGAATACTACCTAAGTGTAAACTTATGGACCAAGAAAAGATTAACAGCTAAAGTTCAAATAAACTATAACCATTTACAAATGAATAATATTCGAATAGTAACATTAATACAGCTCTACGTATAATGGATATATGATTAATGATCATACACAATTGTTGTAAGTAATTTACCCAACAAAATAAACCGAATGGGAATAATTAAAAATCAAAAACACTCAAAAGAGACTCTTTATTTCAGTTTAGCCAGAATGTTTGAAAGGGCGTCCTTCTATGGTCTACGTGCTCTGTTGGTTTTATATATGATAGTAGGAGTCCTGAAAATGGATGACAAACAAGCAATTGTAATATATGGTTGGTTTACAAGTTCAATCATTTTCTCTCAAATATTTGGTGCTTTACTGGGAGATCTCCTAATTGGTAACAAAAAATCCATAATAATTGGTGGAATAATACAGTCAGCGGGAGCATTTATTTTATGTTTACCCTCGACCTACGGCCTTTATATTGGATTATTCCTTGTTGTACTAGGAACTGGTCTTTTTACTCCCAATATCATATCCAATTATGGCAAATCTTATTTAAACAGAACCAAATTACTGGATGCTGGATTTACAATTTTTTATCTAGCGATTAATTTAGGTTCATTTCTTGGAATTTTAGCCATTGGATATTCTGGCGAAAAATTTGGATACAATATTGGCTTCTTGATTTGTGGATTTTTGACTCTACTATCCTTAATTCCAATTCTAAAAACAAAAGAAAGTGAGTTTCAAGAAAAAGAGAAAATATCAATTGGAAAAAGAGTTTTAACTATAATTATGACTTTCATAATCGTTGGACTTTTTTGGGGAGTTTACGAGATATCTAATATTAGAATTTTTGACTTACAACTTAAGTTAGCAGAGATTTCAACATTAGAAATATCAAAAAGTATGTGGCAATCATTGAGTTCTGTTTTTACATTACCAATCAGCTTAATTGCAATTATAGTATGGACTTATTTTTATAATTCTCAATTCTTTAAATTACTGATTGGGTTTTTATTCGGAGCAATTGCATTTGGAACTTTATTGTTTATACCAGAAGTGCCAAAAAATAACCACACAATTTATTTTTTAGTTTCCTTATCATTTTTGGCAATATCCGAAATACATATTGCACCAATTATTCATTCAGTTTTAACAAAATACTCGAATCCAAAATATTTGGCCATACTAATTAGTTTGGCATTTGTACCAACTAAAATATTTACCTTAATTTTTGGCTTGTTCAACGAGAGATTTTATGACAATCCAGCTCTAGGAGTTAAGTTTGGAATAATAGCACTGATTCTAACAAGTATCGGAATTATTGGATATATAATAATTGATAAAAAAACTACCTGCAGCAATGGCTATAAAGCATAGACCTAACCAACCAAACCGTTCCTATGCTTCATGGCCGGTCCGTTGAAAGTTCAAATAAAGGATAAAGTATGCGCAATTCTTCGTCAGAATATAAAAGGAACGGTATTTGATTGAAGTTTGAAAATCGACCTCATGAAAAATAAATTCCTTTTGCTAAGCTTAACAGTCATGTTTGGCCTTCAATTCAGTTTTGGCCAAGAATATGCAATACTTGATTTTAATGCTGATGATTTAATTGGAACGTGGTATCCAACCTACGATAATAGAACGACTGAGTTGACTTTTGAAAGGCGAGTAGAAAATGTGCGCAAATATGGACTAAGGATTCAGATTTTGAAGAGTGGAGAATTTCGAAGTCGCTATTCTGCACCTTGCGGGAACGACTCAATGCTTCGAACCCATAATTACAACGGAATCTGGAGTTTGGACGAAGACGAATGGATATTGACAACATCTGAACCAATTAATCGAAATGGAACAATCTTTAGGATAGTAGAGTTAAAATCAGATAAAATGGTACTGGTTGGAATTGAAATAGAATAATCCAATTTACGTTAGAGGTCCTAAATAATATAAAAGTTCAAATAAACGATTGTGAAAAGTCTAAAGATTTTAGTAATAGTGGTTTTGGTTGTTGTCGGATGGATTTTTGGATTTTATTTAATGAAAAAAAAGGTCGATGAAGCAGTAGGGCTTAATGATGATTTCTTCATAAAAGTTGCAAACACATATTACAATGATTGTTTTAGCGGGGTCGTATCTAAAAAATTTATTGATTGGGAGCAGCATGGATTTAGAAAAGTAGTTCTTGTGAACCAATCTGAAACAAGGGAGATAAGGCTGGATTATGAGTGGAGTGGATTATTTAAGTTCATAAAAGTAGGTGACTCGGTTACTAAGGAGAAGAAAACCTTGGATATGAGATTAAGAAGGAGAGAGCTAGACACCATGATTAGGCTTAACTTTTCAAGCATAAAGGACAGCTGGGACTATATTGATTTCTTGCATGAATTAGATAGTATATACGATAAATAAAGTTCAATTAAACGATTCGATACAGATGTAAAAACACCCGTATAGAGTTACCGTTAATTCAAAACGTTCCGAATCCAGCCTTGTACACTCTGTAGATGTACAAAAATGAGATTCCCACAGTGGACGACTGAGAGTCCATATTTTTTGAGGTTAAAGCACATTTTGACCGCTCGTTTCTATAATCAATTCTTTTACAGAGCGTTGGTTGAAATTGCTTATTTTTAAAAGGTAAACCGACCTCTATGAAATCCTCATCGCTCTATATAGTATTCGCATTTCTCATGGCATCCATTGCCAGTGCCCAACATACCAAAACACTTGATAGCTTACTTAAAGTATACCAAAGTCAAGCTGAAGACACATCCAAAATCGGCACCATTAAACTTCTTTTTGATAGTTACTTGAACAATAATCTAAAGGAAGCAGAGAAGTACGTTATTGAAGAGCTAGAATTATCCCAAAAACTTGATTACAAAAAAGGAGTGGGAATGGCCTACTTGCATTTTGGGGTATTAGACGAATATCGCTCCCACTTGGATTCGGCCAAAATAGATTACAGCAAAGCCAGAATCATTTTTCAAGATATTGAACACCATGGATTAGAAGCGGTAGCCATCAGAAATTTTGCGGGTGTAGAATACAATTTAGGCAATTATGACGAGGCGCTTAAGATTTTAGACGAGGGTATAGCTACCTTAAACAAACATAGCAGTGATAGCACAGCATTAATTCCATTTTACCATAATAAAGGGTTGATACATAAATTTAAAGGGAATTACAGAATTGCCACACAGCAGGTTATCAAAGAACTGCGGATTCTTGAAAAATTGAACAGGCCTATCCAAAAGGCCGATGCTCTGAATTTGCTGGCAAGCACAGAAAGCATTCAAGCCAATTACGAGAAAAGTATTGAGTATAACCTGGAGGCTCTAAAAGTATACCGAGAATTCAATGATAAATTATTCGAAGTCAATGTATTAAATGACATTGGTCTCAATTACTATTCGCTTGAAAATTATGAACAGGCTATTGCGTATTTGGGAAAAGCCCTAGAGGTAAACAAGATTATTAAAAATCAAAGTCTCAAATCTACTGTTTTAACCAATTTGGGAAATGCTTATGCCAAATCGAATCGACCAAGTGAAGCCATAAACTATATCTCTAAAGGAATTGAAACTGCCGAAAAAATTGGAGCCAAAAACAAAATGGTGGAAGGGTATAATGCCTTGGCGGCAGTACATGCCGGGTTGAACAACAATAATTTGGCAATTTCTTATTATTCTAAGTCCATTGAAAATATTAATAAAGGGGGTTCGAAAGCAAATCTCAGTAATGCTTATAAAGGGAGGTCGGAGCTC
Source organism: Flagellimonas sp. 2504JD1-5 (assembly GCF_053618295.1). Lineage (NCBI taxonomy): Bacteria > Pseudomonadati > Bacteroidota > Flavobacteriia > Flavobacteriales > Flavobacteriaceae > Flagellimonas > Flagellimonas sp. 2504JD1-5. The sequence continues at coordinate 1,260,624 of NZ_JBSIOU010000001.1, read as the reverse complement.
CACGCCAGGATAAATAACCACAAATTGGCCTATGATGATCATTTATACCACAAACAGTTAAGTGATTCCATATATAACAACACAAAATCACAGCAAATAGAGGAGCTTAAGACGATATACGAAACAGAAAAAAAAGAGCAGCAAATTGCCATGCAAGAAAAGGACATCGCCGTTTTGGAGAAAGAAGCTCAAATAAGTTATCAGCAAAAATTACTCTTAGGAGGCGGATTGGGCCTTGCACTAATTGTACTGGGACTGGGCTTCTATGGCTTTCATCAAAAGGTTAAAAGAAACAAGCTGGAAAAAGAAAAAGTTGATGCCCAATTGGCTTTTAAAAAGAAAGAATTGACCACCCACGCCCTTCATCTTGCAAAAAAGAACGAAGTGCTGGAAAACTTAAAGCAAAGGGTAACGGAGATACAAGAAAAAGAAACGTCAAGCGATTACCGAGAGCTTATCAGTACCATTACCTTTGACCAACAAGACGATAAACATTGGCAAAGCTTTACCCAATACTTTGAGGCGGTACATAAAGATTTCTCCAAAAACGCAGCACAGACCTATCCCACCATCTCCAAAAGTGAACTGCGACTCATGGCACTCATTCGAATGAATCTTTCATCCAAAGAAATCGCCAATATTTTGAACATTTCCGGTGAGGGCATTAAAAAAGCCCGCCAACGCCTTCGAAAAAAAATGAATCTAGAACGTCAAGATTCTTTGGAAACCACTATTGCGGCGCTCTAATCACTAGAAGCTACCTCCCATTAACCCAATAAAATAAGGCTTTACGGGCTTGTCCCCTTTTTGTCCCCACAGCATTTTTTTATACTGGAAACCAGCGCTTTAAGTTTGAAATGTCATTGAAAACCAATCTAAGCAATGACAACCGTTTTGTGGTCTTGCTCGGTTAAGAGTTCCGGACAGTTACCGAGCGAGTCACACAAAATCCAATCAAGTTTAACCCACAAAACAAAAGGATTATGAAAACCAAAAACGCTCTTTTTCAGAAATTAGGTCTTTTGCTCATACTTGCGTTAACCCTATCATGCGGTAGCGAAGATATTGAAGATGTTGTAGTGCCAGACCCCACTGACCCAATTGGGGTAGAACCTTGTGATGACCCTTGCGCCAATCCTGACGAATGCCCCGACAAATGCGAAAACCCGGCCACGGGCCTTAACCAAGAATCATTTGTGACAGAGGGTACTGTCACCGAAACGGATGATGGCTATATGCTAGAGGGTAAATTGACCATTCCATTGGATTCCATCGGCGAAGTTGTATTCGAAAATGCCGATATCGATATCTCGTTTAATGATGATGGTACATTAAAAGATTTAACTGGAAATGTTGAAGTACCTCCGCTGGAAAACTTTTTTGAATTCGCACAGCCGCTCCAGGCCGATATTGGATTCTATTCCGGGAAATATCTAAATGAAAACCGCAATTATGAAATTGTTCTCAAGGACGATAGATCGTATTTTGTTTTCAACATACAAGCCAATATTGAGCTTAAAATTGGAGTCAATGACGATCCCAACGCTACCAAACCACTTTCAATAAGCCCAGGAAGTGCCGGTATAGCTCTTATAACAGATTATACAGATCCAATGTTCTTTTTCTCTATTGGAGGTGGCATTGCTGGCGGGGATGGAGAAGACAACAACAATAACGGTGGTGACAATAATGGAGGGGATAATGGTAATAGCAGTAATGATGGTAGATTGTTAGGTGTCAGCTTTGGAGGTTCTTTTGGGGGTAATATCGTTTACGAACCCACTAATCCGGTTGATGATGTGGTAAGCTTTGGTGCCAAAACCGTAGTGGGTGGTTCCGCCTCTCTCTTCAAAATAGTTGAGATGAGTGGGCTCTTGTACGAGAACAAAGGTTTTAGTATTGACGCTGATTTACAAGACCCCTTGTCCTCTAATATTGGCGTTGGTTATCGCTCTGGTTTCAACGGAAAGATGGATCTAGCGCTTGAAATTAATTCGTTCATCTCCTTCGGTTTTCCGATAGCCTCAGGAAGTGCAGCAGTGGTTGCCGAAGCTTCTACCAATAATGGCATTGAAGCTAGGGCTTTTATAAACGGTGAAGTAGATCCGGATTTATCATGGTATCCCAATTTTATCCCTATTAAACCCGATGGCAGTTTGAGTGCAGATGGTTATGTAAACCAAGATGGAGTTTTTGATATTGGGGTTGAGGGAACCTTTAGTATTGAAACACCAAACAACCAACAGGGTATTGAGGGAGCCATGCGCTTTTCCAATCCTGCGTTTGAAATAGGGGGTACATACTTTAAAAACGATAAAGAATGGTCCGTACAAGCGGCCATAAAAAAAGACGAGAGCGAAGTGGTGGTCAGCGCACCGACCGATTTTGTTTCTGGCCTGGATGTGGAAATATCCCAAAGAATTGATTCGACTTTGACCGTTGCCCAAGATGCCCTTGCCAATTTGGAAAAAGCTGTCTCTGACTATGAATTTGAGTTGAGCCTACGAGGGTTACGACAAGTTTTACCAGGAGTAATCTCTACAGCTTTACAAACGATAGATGATAAAGTAGCTGAAGGGATTGATGAAGGGCGTAGAAGAGCCAGACAAGAGCTTGATCAACGCGGAAGGGTTCTCTGTAGTGATAATATTCCAAGTGTGGTCAACACTATAGTCAAACCTTATAAGGATGCCCTGATTCGGATGCGCAATGCAGTAAACAATGAAAACGATAATGACCAGACGAGGACCGAACTTGAAGCGTCCCTGCGGCAATTAGCAAGCTTAAATCACGTGAATAAGACCGTTACTGCCAGTATACAAAGTGATTGGAAAATCACAGGGTGCTTGGTACCCTTAACCACAAATAGGGATGTTGGCCTAAATTTTCAAGTATTAACCAATACTCAAGTCAATCAACTTAATACAGCAGCGGATAACGTTAAGTTCATTGCGGAAACCAGTGATATTATGATCAGTGCCCAGGCCATTTTTGATGCTGTGCCAACTCAAGAAATACTTGACCGCCTTGATCAGTTGAAACAAGATATTGCCAATCAGGTAAAATCATATTCAGATTTTGCAGGGGTTGGATTCATTAAAAATCATAATAGCAATGAATTTATCTTCTTTATTGAACAAGGTGGGGAACGAACAAATGTGGCAAGTTTTAATCTTTTTGACCCGAAATCCATTGTCAAAATATTGGTCCCGGATTTATAAGCTAAAGTTTTTGAATATGCGGAGTCATCCTAAACTAAGTTCGCTTTGTTGTCTGATTGCTCACCAAAATCCAATAAAGACAATCATGGAAATGTTAAACTTTGTTAAAAGGTGAGCCGTGCGGTGAGTCCAAAAATGCACCCTCTGGCAACCCTTTAATACAAGGCATTTTCAAGAAAAGTTCGAGTCCCGTCCAGACCGCTTTTAAGATTCAAGAAGAATCAAAAAGCCCTGATAAACAGTTGTTTATCAGGGCTTTCCTTTTTTTGGCAATCATATAATATCATATGAAACCAATAAAATAGGTAACCAATTCGGTTACCATCGTTGCTACCGTTTACAAAATCCTCAAAACTTAGGGAACATCATGTTAAAACAATGTACATCAGCCTTTTGTACCTAAAGGATTGGTGAAATTAACAGTAAAGCCGATGTTATGAGACAGAAATTTTCATTGCTGTTCTACCTAAGGAACAACAGAATGGATTCCAATGGACTGATCCCCATATTCATGAGAGTGACCGTGGATGGAAAACGTAGCGAGGTAAGTACCGGAAAAAAGATAAAGCGGTCATCCTGGAACCCACAAGCTTGGAGGGCCAAGGGATATGGCCAAGAAGCGCAGGAGATTAACGGCCATCTCCAACAAATGGAATCGCGAACCTGTAGGATACAGAGACAATACATTGAGGAAGGGAAAATCTATACTGCGAAGCTATTATCCAACACCCTTTTGGGAAAAGACGAACAGCCGAAACTACTCCTAGAAATCTACAGAGGTCACAATAATGAACTTAGGAGCAACATAGGTTTTGGATATTCCCATAGTGCCTATATGAAGCACGTAAGAACGTGTCAGCACCTTGGTACGTACTTGGAAAAAGAATATGGGGTAAGTGATATCCCTGTGGGCCTCATAGACCTTATGTTCATAAAACGTTTTGAGCGCTACCTGAAGGACAAAAAAATTGGGAGGCAGAACACAATCACCAAGTATGTGACCAACTTTAAGAAAATTGTACGGATCGCCCATGCGCATGGATGGATAGAACATGATCCCTTTTACCATTGGAAAGCCGTATGGACCCCGGTACAAAGGGAAGCGTTAAGCGAATCAGAATTGAAAAGTTTAAGAGAAGCATATATGAACACCACAAGACTAGAAGAGGTCAGAGACATATTCCTGTTCTGCTGTTTCACTGGATTGGCCCACTCCGATGTAAAACGACTTTCTGAAAATGATTTGACCATGGACATAAAGGGAAAAAAATGGATTCGAATCAATAGAAAAAAGACCAAGGTACGTTGTGATATTCCACTTTTGGGATTGGCCGAGGAAATCATTTTAAAATATAGGGATAGATCTCCCAAGAGAGGAGATACGGGTCTACTTCCAGTAATCAGCAATCAAAAAACGAACCTTTATCTAAAGGAAGTGGCCAAGCTGTGTGGAATAAAAAAGAACCTTACCCATCATTTAGCAAGACATACCTTTGCCACCACAGTAACACTCTCCAACGGTGTGCCTATAGAATCCGTCAGCAGAATGTTAGGCCACCGTTCCTTAAAGACCACACAGATATATGCCAAAGTGGTGGACAGGAAACTTCGTGAGGATATGGACAGCCTTCAAGAACGATTGGATGGAAAGAGCTTCATGGGTCCGACAAATCCAGCTCAAGGCCAAATATAAAGTCCCAAATTTTACTACAAAACTTTGCGCTTGGTTCCTGTCGGGTTTTTGCAGCGTTCGGAAAGATAAGCGCAAGGCAAAAAAACGATAGGGGCGCAACCTTCTTTTTGTTAGGCCGAAGGTATACCAGACAACGACCTAAAAGGAGTTGGGTGGTATAGCGAGAGGGTAGCACGCTAAAGCGGTGCTACGTTGTCCAATTTCTGGCCAAAAGGCCAGTAGAATCACCGCCTTTTACCAATTAATTCTCTTAATGAAATTTTCATTTTTTACTGTAAAAACCCTGGGAACTCCCAAAGACAATGAAAAAGTTTACTGTAAAAATCTGAAAATCTTAAGTAAAGTAATGGTTCCTTCTACTCAGCTCTAATGGATAGGCTTGCTACTATTTTAATTGATTTTTTCTGAGAAATTGGGTCAAATTCTCTTGAAAGCCTTATAAACGGTATAAAAAGTTGACCCATTTTTGTTTTGAAATGGAACATTTGCCTCGCTCAGTAGTATTAGTCCCTGGTAAGATTTAGGGCTTGCAGCGTGAAACTTCGTTTCACTCGCCCTTTTATTTTTGTTATCACAATGCAAGTTTTAGGTTATCCCATTTATAATCAAATAATCATTAAGAAAAATGCTGGTAATTAAATATAATAATGGCTATTATTAATCACTTGATTTCGAATTGACTTGAGCGTTAGTTGGTAAAAAGAACCGCTCTTTCGATTTTGAAACAGCCCCTAACCGCTCATAAAACTGCATTGCCCTTATATTAAAGCTTGGTGTTTGCCATTGTACCTGATCGCATCCTAATTGCTTGCTTTCCATCCTTATCCGTTCCATTAACGACTCCCCCAACCCTCTTCCCCTTGCAAATTCTCTGATAAAAAGGCAATCCATATAGACATAATCGTTGGCGTCCCAAGTGGCATATTGTTTCATGTAGGTAGCGTAACCCAATAATACTTGATCGTCCGCGATTACCAAACAATACAATTTAGGTTTTTTAGCAAATAAATCTCTTGCCAACTTTTCTGCTTTGCCAAACATATCATAGCTGGCCCTTTCAAAACTTGCGTGAAGTTGGCACATTTTAACAATCTCATTTACATCATAAAGCTCGGCGAATCGAATTTTAAATTTCATTGTAATACAGGTATTGTTCCATCTACCTATCGGGCAAACCTATAGGTCAGTTTTATTAGAAAAATATTATTTATATCCTTGATATTGTTCTTCAAGCCATTGACCAATCCTTGGTTAAAATCGCCAAAATTTGAAGTGTCCTGACTCCAAACCAGATACAACTCCGAGCCAGGAATATACTCCCATCGCAACACCATGTTTGAGCGCCATTGCACAAAAGCAAAGTCAGGTTGAAAGAAGGAATAATCCGCCTGTCCATCAATATTCTCATCTATATGGTATATCCCATTTTCCAATTCGAGCTGATTTTCTGAGTAAAAATCAAACCTATCTTCAAGCTGCCCGGCGATGGGATTGGTCACATATTTAAAATTGCTATAGATTCCTCTTGAAATAAAGGGTTGACCCCAATATTGCACACTCAAATTAGGCGTTAAAATATAATCAAGCCTTAATGGAATACTCAAAGTTTGTTGCTCAATTTCTGAAATCACATACCTTCTGGAATCACCAAAATTCTGAGTCGATACATATTGCAGTTTATCTTTTGTCTTGGTATAATTAGATGACAGTGACAATTGTAAAGCATTTGTTGGCTGATATGTAATCCTTGCTCCCGTGATGACACTACTCAGGGCATTTTCATCCCATCTTCTATAAGAGGTGTTTAGATTAAACCGTAATTTTTTGCGTAAATCCGTATTTACAAAACTTCCAACATTAAACTCTGTAGGGAGTTTAAAACGCGGTCCTCCCCGCAACAAAAAATTGGAAAAATTGGTAGGCTTTATATGTCCAAAAAGGTTTACCCATGTATTGTTTTTGGTATTGACCCATCCATTGGCATTCAACAATACCTCATTCAAATTTCCTCCGAAGTCAAATGCGGCATATTGATTAAAATTCACCAACCACGAACGCAAGGACTTTAAGGGTTTAGTTGTTCTATATCCCAACCATCCATATAACCTCAAATCGTCCGCCCTCAACTGAAAACCCATATCATTCAGTTCTAATTGGGGTGACCTCCAGGTTGTTCCGGTTTGAAACCTCCAGTTTCCTGAGGCCTTTCCAACCTGAAGGTTACCTCCCGTACCTGTCAATGATTCGGCATCGGTATCCACAGCCAGATAACTCGCCCCTTCTCTTTGAAATAGATGAGTAATGGAGCTTTGTGTTCTGGTTATGGCATTTGAAGACCCGTTGACATTGCTAAAGATCAAGTTACCCGTCAAGTAATATTTTCTGTTTTTCCATTGATGACGAAAATCCAATCCTCCGGTATAGGCAGAGCTATGTAAGAAATCAACATTGTCTTCAAGGCTTCTGTTGGTGGCGGTAAAAATGCCCCCAATAAAGGTATTGTTCTGGTTAAAATCTTTTTGAACCCGTGCAATCAAATAATTGGTGAAAGGCTCCACCACCTCGGAACGATTTGTGGATCCATCTGAAATTTCGGCATATTCTTTTTCGGTTGCTGCTTCCAGAATACCAATGGACCATCCATCACGTGTTTTACCACTGAACTTGGCCGCGCCCAAAATGGTTGACACCCCGGGTTGATTTGAGAATTCACCTTCGGACGGGGTAGCAAACCCCTGGGGTGCCCTTCCAATTCGCCTAGAATAGAACAAATTATCAAAACCAAAGGTCCAATTATTGTTTATCGAATTGGAAAACCTATAATCGAAGATGTTTTTGTTTTCAATAAAGAAGGGGCGTTGCTCAGGAAAGAATATTTGAAACCCATCCAATGCTATGGCAGATGGGTCGGCTTCCACCTGCCCAAAATCTGGGTTGATCGTAAAATCCAGGGTAAGATCGTTTGTAATACCCAGCTTTCCGTCCAAGCCCACATTCAAATCTTGGTCGCTACCATCCCTAAAAGGGTTTCCGGTTTCAGCCTCATAAGTGTTGAGCCTCGCCACAGCATAGGGCTGTATTTCCAATTGTCGTTGTGGTTGAAGATTATCAAGCCCGTGAAGTTCTCCAAAACTACTTACCCAACCCGCCACATTTTGTGGACTTCGTTGCCAAACCGAGCGTTCTTCTTTTCTAAAAAAGCGTCTAGTGGACTGTACTCCCCAAATTTGATCTTTTCCTTTTCCAAATTTCACTTGACTAAGGGGTATTCTAATTTCAGCCGTCCAACCCTCATTGTCAATTTTGGTTTTTGCATACCATATAGGGTTCCAAGTATTGTCCCAATTTCCACCATCATTGGTAATGAATTCCTCCCCTTTTACCCCAGAAACGGAAATGGTGAAGGAGTAAGCAGTTCTTTTATCACCAAGACTTCCCAGATTTATTTCGACCCAATCCCCATCAAAACCATCACGGCGTGAGAGCCGGCTCACTATCCTATCAGGTTCGTCATCGTAGCACCTAAAAGCCACAAAAAGGTTTTTACGGTCGTACAAAATTTTCAGCTTGGTAGGAAACGAAGGAGAGGTATTTTCGTCTGGACTCCATTCCACATAATTTCCACTCCACTCTACCAAATCCCAAGCTGCGTCATCCATGATACCATCAATTTTTGGAGCATCAATCCCGGAGACGAAAGTGGTGCTATATACTCTTTTCGGGATGGAGTCTTGTGATAATAGGATCTCTGGCACTAGGAAAAACAATCCCAGTGCAAAAAACAATGCTTTTTGCATAATTAATTGATTATAAGTAATTTATAAGATGTTAGGCAATACCTACAAGCATATCTTTGCCATACGTTTCAAAATCTGGTGAATGTGCTTTAAGTAAAACGTTCTGAATCCAAGCACGGCGTTCGTGCGCAAAAATTTCCAATTCCCAAACGCAAAGAAGTGCATTTGTTTCATAGGGCGAATTTTTAATTTGCCCCGGTTCCTCAAAATCTGAAAAATAGACCTTGGTTTGAACCATTTCACCACCAGTCCACCAGTTGAGAAGTATCCAAACGCCCTCTCGGGCTTCGTGGACAATAACAAATGCTTGTTTATAACTGGGTAGGTCTGATTTATCCATCATGGAGGTCCATTCAGGAAAATTGCTTTTTACATTTTCCAAAATGGCATATGATCCAAAATTCGATTTGTTTGAAATAGTATATACTTTAAAATACCAATCATTGACCAAAATCAATCCCTCTGGTAAAATCTTCCTAGGCTCATAGGTTTCGAAAGAAATATTCATCTTTGACTAGGTTTTAGATGTTTATATTTTAGCTTCATTTTATCAATTAAGCCTTCTTCTTTTGGAGCAAGGATTTCTTCCGTAGATGCAGGATATTTTCGAAGCATGGCCGTTGGACGTATAGGGCGTTTCTCAAAATTCCCCCCACAGCTCGGACAAACATTTTCAAACACTTCCATGGCACATTTGTCACAGTAAGTACATTCAAAACTGCATATCATGGCCTCTTCGCTTGTACTGGGAAGTGATTTACCACAATGTTCACAATTTGGTCTCAACGTTAACATTAGTTCTCATGTATTAGTTCCATGGCTTTTTCCAACACTGCATCCCTGTTGGAAAGAAAGTCCTTAATGTTTTCTTTTACTACAATATCGGGGATTACTCCACTATTTGGTTGGGGAGAGTTTGTAAAACCTCCCATAACAGGAAAGTCAATTTCAATACCAGAGTTGGGCAGTCTTAAAAAAAGTATTTGCCCTCCATTGATATCGTTTAAATTCCCTCCGGTTTCTTCCCCAATCATAACCCCTAGTCTTTGCAGCTTAAATCTATTGGCAACATAAAAAGCCAAAGAGGTATTTGTGGGTCCAACCAACAAAGTCAATTTTCCTTTGTAGGTATTTTTATCATGGTTCTTTTTGGAAGGTTTAAAATTTTCTTTGAAAATATAGTATCCATCCATGGAAGTATTGTTCCTTGGATTTAACTTATAATACCATGGATTATCGCCCCAGGTTTGTATATGCGGTTTCATGGTTTCTGGAAAATTTAAATAGCGTGTTCTACCCTCCCTTTCAAAATTGAAGCTCGAATCACTTAAATAACTAAAAAGTTCGTCGGCCATTTCATCGTTCCCTCCAGTGTTCTTTCGAATATCCACAATCAAATTGGCCACTTTTTTTTGATTCAAAACATCAAATGCTTTGGTCAAAAATTGTTTGTAATCCAAACGCATGGCTTTCCATCCATATAACCCAAAGGAATTCAAGGTCAATATTCCCACATTTCCCTCCAACTCAAAATTCCACATTGCGTCCCTGTTCTTGGGAAAATCGGAATACTTCTCTCCCAAAATCGACGCCCTTTCTTCACGATGGATACCGTCTACTGAAATTGAATCTATCTTATTCCCGTTTTTGATTTTCAAATCAAATTTTTGCTTATCCGAAGGAAATTTTAATGGAAAAAAGATGTCAAAAGCGTTATACCTAAAATCATAGCCGTCTACCTCCAATTTGGATTCCCTGTTCAAATCGGTCGCCCCATCCGCAGCAACGTAAGACATTAAAGAACGCTTAATATCACCCACTTCATGTCCATTTATGCTTAAAACCTGTGTGCCTTTTTTAAGTAAAGGGTTTGTCGCTGCACTGTATTCAACAACCATTTTATCATTAAACCATCTAAAGGTAAATGGGAGCTTATCCTTTTGCTCATGGATAACGGTATTTACATATCTGGTTTGATTGTTAAACCCAACTTTGGTATGGTCACATTGTAAGGCGGCGGTTAACTTTGACATTGCCAAATATGCCTCGCCGATGGATAGCTTTTTCTGAAATTCATGTTGTAGTTCGGTCAAGGCATTATTGATGGAAGTACTTGAATTGTACCTGTAGGTTCCGGGGTGAACCTCTAGCACCATGGTCTTGATCAGCTTAAAATCTTCCAAAAGTTCTTTGCTCGAAATATTTGGCAACATGGTGATGTCGACGGGCGTCTCCTTGTTCCAAATGTCATTGACCAAAAGCTTTTCATCATCTAATTTCAAAAGTCTATTTTGGATACCTTCCCATTCCGCCACGCCATTCTTATCAATTACGTATTTATATTCGATTTGCGTAACGGAATCGGGAAACTTTACCGTTAGATGCCCATCTTTTATCAAGATTGTGGAATCCCATGACAGGGGATGGGTGTCACCTCTAATCCCCATAAATCCCGCTGCACTATCGGGAAATCCTTTGACATGGAACCCCACTTCTCTGTCTTGAGCAATAACATTGACCAAAACAAACAAAATGAAAACTTGAACTAAGCCTTTAAATGTTCTTTTCATAAATACCTTTCTTTAATAATATCCATATGCCATATTTCATGACCGATAATCGTAAAAGCAGCAGCTCTAGCCGACATGGTCCCCGCATTCGCATTACCCGTATTTGCCAAGTCTTTATCGCTTAAGCTTTTCAACAATGAAATTGAAGCATTTCTGACAGTAGTATATTCTTCGAGCAGTGCTTCCACAGATTTTTGGGAAGCAGCAGATGGCTCTATATAGATGTTTTGGTCAAATCCTGCCAAATCCGTCTTATCATTCCTGGCGATACGGAAACATCGGTACATAAATATACGCTCTGTGTCAATGAGATGTTGTAATATTTCCTTACAATTCCATTTGTCCATGGCATATCGGTAGTTAAGCTGTTCCCTTGTTAGGGATTTAAAGAAATTAATTACCTCCTTGTGCCCATTTTGAAATCTTTCTTTAAGATCCACCTCAGGTTCAACCTTATAAATGTATCTTCCATAATAGGCATCAAACTCGTTCTTGCTCAATTCTGCGTTTCTCATTTTACACCAATTTGTTCTTTCAAAGGTATTACATAGCATTAAATATTGATTTAATTAAATAATATCATAATAACTATTTTTATTACTTTTGAATGTTTTAATATAAAAACACCTAACAAATGAAGGTAGATGCTATAAACTGGAAAATACTCGAAATTCTTCAAAGGAATGCTAGGAGCTCACTCAAAGAGATTGCCAAAGCAGTAAATTTATCCTCCCCCACCGTTGCAGAACGCATTCAGAAACTGGAGGAATTTGGGGTTGTAGAACAATACACTTCGGTATTGAATATGAGTAGTATAGGATATCCTTTGGGAGTGTATATTTCAATAAAAATCCGATTTGGACAAGTTGAGCGCTTTGAGAATTACATTGGTTCCGTTCCTGAAATCCATGAATGCCACAAACTCACAGGTCACGATTGTATGCTCATGAAAGGGTATGTTAAAGACCCTGGACATTTGGAAAACCTAAACGCCAGACTGGCCGAATATGGTGAATTGACCACCTCTTTGATTTTAAAATCCATAGTATCTAAAAAGGTTCATACCGCACCATTTGACCTTACATAATAAACATGCCTGCAAAATGTTTTTTCAAAACCATAACATCCTCAAGTAGAAGGACCTTAAAAGTGAAGACATTTCTTTAGGCGCCCATCCCTGATGGGCTAAAAAATACTGGCATGGGTCAAAACAAGTTTCGAGTTGTCTTCAAATAACAAAGGCGGGTATTTCATAATCCAGTTATTCCTGGGTTCTCCTTTACCTTTATAGACAGGTCGTATAATTGTCTGTTGATCCTAAACTTCGTCAACAACGTTGTAGGACTTATCAAAATCGAATTCAGTATTTTTATGGAGCATGTTTCCAGATTTCAACCTATACAGTACCCCTTTACTGATATTGACCCTGCAAGGATTAGTTTTCTGTAGCTTGCTTTTCTATAGATTTTCTTTAAGCAAAAACATTTCAGATTTATTACTAGGGCTAATATTATTAATTACTTGCTACCACCAAACCACCTACACTATTGGCTTTATGGGATGGTATGATACTTTTAGAACTACTAAAATCAACTATTATCTGGTTAATTTATCTTTTGCTCTTGCACCGCTTATCTATTTTTATTTTCGTTCCATTACCAACCCAAAAAAGAAATTCTCCTCGAAGGATTTAACCCATTTCATACCCGTCTCCATTCTAATATTGATTCACCTATGTATCTTGATCTACGATGCTAATCAAGAAGGTTTCAACACTACACAGAACGGTTATTTGGTAATTAATTTTCAATGGAAATACCTTGATCCAATAGTTGCATTATTGTCCATAGTACAGATGATTGCCTATTTGGTTTTGTCTTTTCAGGCTCTTTACGGGTATCGGGAGAAGATTCAGCATTATTTTTCAAACACCTATAAATTGGAGCTTAATTGGCTGCGTCTATTCTTAATAATCTATACCTTTTTGTTCGCTTATTACAGCATTCAAATTGTAGTTAATGCCACTATCGCGGATTTAAGCTGGATTCAGGAATGGTGGTACTATTTACTATCAGGAATTGCAATTATTTATGTTGGGATAAAAGGGTATTTTACGGACCTGGGAGTATTGAAAAGGTTGGATGTTCAAACATTTTTAGAGGATAAAAAAGAACTGGAAATTGTTGAAGAAATCGAAAGCAGGAGTAAAAAAATTGAATTGCCCAAAAAATTACAACAGCATAAAGATAAAATTGAATCCTATTTTAAAGAGAACAAACCTTATTTAGAACCTGATTTGACGTTGGTAAGCTTGGCAAAAAAAATGGGGACCACCAGAGAAGAATTATCAGAGACCATCAATAAAGGATTCAATCTAAAATTTAACGATTTTATCAATTATTATCGAATAGAAGAATTCAAGGATAGTCTTGCCCAGGGAAAACATCAACAACTATCTTTGATAGGTATTGCATATGAATGTGGTTTTAATAGCAAGGCCACCTTCAACAGGGCTTTTAAAAAAGCACTCAACACCTCGCCATCGGAGTACTTAAAAACGCTAAAAACTTCATTGGGCTAACAAATCGACACGTCTCAATTCGTGGATGATACCCTTTGGCCACCATTTGACACCTTAGACTTTGCGGTTCTCACCACCTTTGAATCATTGAACCAAACAAATGTGGTATGAGACGATTTATAGAACAGTTATGTACAACGGTTGGCCAAAAATGGAACAACGGACTTTGGCAGATGCCTCTGACAATGGGATCTTTACGGGTAGCGATATACGGTATGGTATTGGATTCGGACCGGTTTGGAATTGATTACATCATCCGCAACAGTTGGAAGGACCATAATTTGTTAAACAAACCATTATTTGACATTATATTCCATAAAACTTCCAATGCTATAAATACATTGGGACTATTCTTCATTTTTGGAATACTTTCTTGCAGTGCCCAAGATTATCAGGTAACACTTTCGGTCAACACCAATGCACTGGACAATGTCAATAAAGCTGCCGTGGTGGGTAACATATCGCCACTGTCATGGGACAAGGACTATCCAATGACTGACGAAGATGGTGACGGCATTTACCAAGTTACGATTCCGTTCAAGACTTCAAAACGAGCATTGCAATTCAAATTTAAAGTGAATGATGAGTTAGAACTTCAAGGTTCCAATAACAGAGCACTTGGGTTTAATGATCCAAGCATAACAAAAGATTACGTATTTAACGAATTCAACTTTTATGACAAGGAAAAAGTGGTCTCGCTGACATACACCAGCGAACAGATTGAAGAAGACGTGGACATTCTAAAAAAGATAATACAACACGTACATCCTGCCATTTACAAGTTCAGGGATTCGGTCAGCTTGCAAAACGATTTTAAGCTGCTAGAGGATAGTTTAAAAGCAAATCCCAGTTTGACCAATGCTTATGGCGCCATTTCAAAAACAGTGGCAAAAGTTAAGTGTAGCCACACATTTACAAACCCATGGAATCAGGGATATGTTGTAGGACGGGCATTGTTTTCGCAACACGACAAAATTCCTTTTACGTTTAACAGAATAGGGAAAAGGCTATTTATTGATAAAAATGCATCAGAAAACAACGAATTAAAAAAAGGGCTCGAAATTTTAAGTATAAATGGAGTTTCTACTGACCAAGTGTTGTCAAAATTGGCGCATTATATAACCTCAGATGGCAGTAATTACGAAAAGAAACTTGAAAGGCTTTTGGTAACCGGCGAGGAAAAATTCTCATTATTCGATATTTTCTTTCCTATCGAATTTGGAAGTGCAAAAACATTTCAACTTCAGTTAAAAGATATCAGTTCACAAGAAACTTTTGAAGCAACGGTAAAGGCAATATCCAAAACCAATAGAACCAGAAGATTGGTTCAGCGTTATGGTGAATTGGCCATATCATTACAAGAGGGGTGGAATTTTGAAATCATAAACAACAATACTGCCAAACTAGCCATAAAGTCTTTTGCAGTTCACCGTAATGAATTTGATTGGAAAGGGTATTTGGATAATGTTTTTAAAGAACTTAATGAAAAATCCATTGCAAATTTCATAGTCGATATAAGGGGAAACGAAGGTGGACAAGGCGAGGTTGGCGAATATATTCTGGAACGGATAATTGAGAAGCCCCTGCAAATGCCACCCATGCAAGCTTCGGTCAGATATGTTACGATTCCCATAGAGTTCAAAAAACATATCAGTACCTGGGACAAGTTTCCATATGATTTCAGCGGCAAATACTCCCATGAGCAAAATGGCAGATATATGCTGAAAGAAAAGTATTCGGTAAAAGGAAAAACGTACAAACCCAAAAAAGATGGGTTTAAAGGTGATGTTTACTTGATGATAGATGCGTCCAACAGTTCCGCAACACATCTTATGGCCATGTATGCCAAAAAATTGGACAATGTAACCCTAGTTGGACAAGAAACAGGTGGAAACAAAATGGGCACAAATGGAAGTTTCATTTTCTTTTTACGGTTGCCAAACACGAAAATAGTGGTGGATATACCAGTAGTAAACATGTATGTCCCTACTGGTGAAGTGCCATTGGATGGAGGTGTTAAGCCTAATATGATGCTAAACAAGAATCCATATGATTTAGTAAAAGGGGTGGACACGGAATTAAATGGCGTATTAGAACTAATTAAAACAAAATAACCATGAAACAATTGATTACACTGGTAATAGTACTGACCAATATAGCTAGTATTGCGCAGACAAAAGGAAACAAAAAAATCGTGACCAAAACCTACGCCATACAGAATGTGGAAAACTTCGTTTTGGATATGTACGCAGAAGTTGTTATAGACTGTGGAACCAAGGAGTCATTGACCATAACCATTGATGAAAACCTATTGGATTTGGTTGACAAAAAAGTTAAAAACTCTACTGTTCATTTAAGCCAATTAAAATGGATTGAGCCTTCCAAAAGGGTAAAAATCAAAATTATTGCACGTAAACTTAAAAGGTTGGAAGTGGACACACATGAAACTGTAAGGCTTTCAAATGTAAATAGAGATAGTTTGGAATTGACTGCAACCATTGGGAAAATCAAAGTCGCCGGCAATGTTAAGCACCTTAGTATCATTGCAAAACACGGTGCCGTGGATGCCACTAACTTGATTGCCAAAAATGCAGATGTCCATATAACTGGCAGAGGTAAAGTTGCTTTAAACGTAACAGACAGATTAAGTTCAGAAATTGATGAAGATGGTGTGTTGGTTTTAGAAAATGAACCCAAATTCAAAACCATTAAGCAAAATAATTTGACTGAAAAACAAAGATTTCTTCCCAAAGAAAACCTTCAATGGATAAACCTTAAAATCAAAAACAATTCATGGAATAGAAACAAGTTTGTGGTAATTGGTCCCAAAAAAGATGGAGGGCACTTTAGTTATGGGTTTGCTATGTTTCCCGGGACCGTCAAAAAAGAACGCTGGAGTATTGGCACTAAAGTTTATAGGGACAAAGGTATAGGTGTAAAAGAGTATTTAGTCACTGTCCGTGAGGACAACAAGAATGGTGTGCTAAAATTATTCAAAGATTGACATGAAATTTCGCGATAAACTCATTGAAAGAATTAAAACCATTAATACAAATATATTGGTTGCCGGGAGTGCGCTATTTGTTAGTGTCTGTGCACTTTTTATCTCAACTCAGGAGGTACGTATCATGCGCACGCAACAAAAAGCCACTATGTATCCTTACGTTACCATAGGGTGGACTTATGCAGGAAAAGGTTTTGGGGTGCAAATTAAAAATAGTGGCAATGGATTGGCAAAAGTCCATTCATACAAAGTGTACAATGATAGTATTTATTTTAAAGAATGGTTCGATGTAGTAAGCACGCTAACTCCAGAAGTAAAAAACATAGACTATAGTTTGATAAGCACTTCGGGAAACATAAGGAATGAAATGATCGGTCCAGGAGAAACAAAAACCCTAATATTCCTAAAATGGACTCCGGAAACCCGGTTTTTGGAAAAAAAAATACGGGACATCAAAGTCAGTGTCTGTTATTCTTCCTTGCTAAATGAATATTGGCTTATTGAAGATGGTGCCCCTAACCAAATAGATTCCGAATGCGAATTAAATAAAAATGAAGAGTTCGATATCTAAGATATCTTAAACAAAGCCAATGGAAATTACTTTTCCCACCTCTTCGCTTTTGCCGCCTTAACAATCTTTTTATTAATATTACTGTACCGCCTTTTCTAATTTTGCCTTGTGAATCTATGGATCTGCAATCACAATTATTGTTCTTTTTTAGTGCCCTGGGAGCATTTAACGGGGTATTGATGGGTCTTTTTTTTCTTTTTCATGTGAGACCAAAACATAAAAGTCATCTGTTTTTGGGCTTGCTCTTACTTGCTCTGAGCGTGCGTGTAGGAAAATCGGTCTTCTTTTTCTTTAACTATGATTTAGCAGATATCTACATACAAATTGGATTGTTCGCTTGTTGGTTCATTGGTCCCTTTCTATATTTTTATGTAAAGTCCGCATTGATGGTCTCCAAAGACCTGGCCAAGGAAACCAGATTACATTTCGCAATATTAATACCTGTCGCCCTTGCTTTGTTCTTATTGTTTCCCCGAAGCAACTACGAGAAGTTATGGATTAGTTGGTTTTTTGATTTTATTTATCTTCAATGGATTGCATACGTCGTTATTACCGGCTTTTTAATAAGGAAAAATTTTCATAAGATCTCCAAAGCTCAAGGAGTGCTGCCCTCCTTTAAATTTTGGTTCTTGAGCGTATATATTGGTAATGCAATTATTTGCATAGCCTTTAATACGGCAAGTTACACCTCTTACATTGTGGGAGCTCTATCTTTTTCATTTGTTTTTTACCTTCTCATAGTATTGTTGCTATTTGCCAAAAAGCGCAACCAATTACTATTTTTAGTTCCTCCGAGGAACCGGGAGAAGCGAATTGATGGTGAAAAAGCAGCACACTTGATAACCAAGCTGGAAAGGTTGATGGAAGAAGAAGAATTGTACAAAGATGCCAACCTTACGATGCCCAAAGTTTCGGAGCGACTCAAAATACTCCCTAACAAACTCTCACTTTTGCTGAACGACAATATGAATGTCAGTTTTGCTGATTATGTGAACGAAAAACGCATCACATCTGCCCAAAGACTAATAAAACAACATAGTAGTCATTCCTTTGAATCCATCGGATATGACTGCGGATTCAACTCCAAATCAGCCTTTTATGTCGCTTTTAAAAAGCACACGGGAACTACACCCGCGAAGTATCGAAATTCACAATCCGAGGTGAATCTTTAGTTCCTAGATTATAATTCAGTATTCCTGAATTATTACCAGAAATCTTTTTTTGTACAGTTCGTGCTTAATTGTGTTGAAATTTCAGAACATGAAGAAAACAATACAATGGCTATGCATTTTCATTTTACTTGGATGCCAACCATCAAGTAAAAAACAGGAGGGTACTGGGGAATCTGTTTTAGATGGCATACAACAAAAGCGCATCCTTTTCATAGTCAGCAATGCACATCATTACGGAGATTCAGAAATAGAATGCACCAACCATTTCCCTGAAATCATATATGCTTATGAAGAATTTGCAAAGCACGGATATGCGGTGGACTTTGTAAGTCCAAAAGGAGGAGAGGTTGCTGTGGGCTATATCTACAGTTCCGATACAATCACCAAAAAATATCTCTATGATGCCGAGTTTATGAACCAATTGCAACGGACCAAGGCGCCACATGAAATTGATTACACGACATATAATGCCGTTTATTATACTGGGGGAGGAAGTGCCATGTTCACTGTTCCTTATAGCAAAGAGATTCAGACCATTTCAATGAATGTTTACGAAGAGAACAAAGGGGTCATCTCAGCCATCTGTCACGGCACCGCAGGAATGGCCAACCTCAAAAGAACGGATGGCACTTATTTGGTTTCAGGGAAAAAAATCACCGGATTCCCTGATTTATTTGAAGACAAGAACGCCGATTACTATCAAGAGTTTCCATTCTCAATCCAAGAACAAATTATTGAAAATGGAGGTGATTTTAAGTATTCGGAGGAAGGATGGGATGGTTTTTACCTGCAAGACGGTAGGATAGTAACCGGACAAGACCCAACCGGCTCTGGCCTGGTGGCACAGCGAGTAATCGAGATTTTGGAAAATCAAAACATAAATTAAGCCATAATGAAAACATCAAAATATATCCTTTTACTAATAGTAACTTTTAAAACATATGCCCAAAACATATCCACTCTTGATCCTGAACAGGAAAAAAAAGTTGATAAAATATTTGAGGATGCAGGTTGGAAAATGCCCCACACAGCGGGTATTGCATTTGCCATCATAAAAGACGGGAACGTAGTCTATAAAAAAAGCTTTGGCGCTTCGGATATTGAGAATAAAATCCCTATCACCTCGCGAACACGGTTTAATCTTGCACATACATCGGTCCATTTCACGGCATATGCCATGCTAAAATTGGTAACAGAGGGTAAAATTAGTTTGAAGGACGATGTTAGAAAACATTTGGAACCCTTAAGCAATTTTGACCAAAAAGTTACTTTGGAAGATTTACTGAGAAGCTCAAGCGGTATATATGATCATGATGTGCTGCTGGGAATTTGTGGTTGGAGCCCCACAGACAATTTTTCCCAAAATAACATCTTAAAACTAATTTCATTACAAAAAAACCCGGTGTTTGAACCCGGCACAGCGTACACCCGGTCGGACACCAACTTTGTGCTATTGGCAAGATTGATAGCCAAAATATCGGGCAAAAGCTTTAAGGCTTACATGGAGGGGGATATTTTCATTCCACTCGGGATGAATGACACCTTTGTGCGAACTAATTCAACCAGCCTGGATGATAGGATAGCCAAAGCTTACCGCAATCAAGACGAAAAGATTTTCGGCAATGAATCAAGGAACGAATTATCAGGAAATAATAATATTTTCTCATCTATTGAAGATTTGATCCTATGGGAAAAACACCTTGCAAATAAGAATGATGAGCACAAACAAATCATTGACCTAATGGATACATCTGTTACATTGGATGATGGCAGAACTAATAGCACAAGTTGGGGCGACCTCACTTTAGGCCAGTTATACGGACATAAAGAAAGAGGTGTATTCTCAACCTACATAGTTGGAAGTTTGGGGGGACACGACAGTTCAATTTTTAAATTCCCGAACCAAGATTATGTTGCCATCGCGCTAAGTAACGATGGCAATGGTTATAATGGCTATACAGGGGTAATTGCTGCCCACAATATATTGGAGCAGCACTTTACCGAACCTGAGACCGTCGATTTTAGTACGATAAAGACCAAAAAAATACATGCCCGTGACCTAAAAAAACACGAGGGATTTTACTGGGATCAAGAAGGAGAACTTACTAGAGAGATAAAGGTCGTTGATGATACCTTACGATATATCAGATCTAGTGAAAATATAACGCCGTTGATTCCATTGGATAGCGGCAAATTTCAAATGAAAATGCGTTTCGACGATAAGGTGTATGTCAATTTCCCAAAGGATGATCCCAACACTATGTTTTACGAATATTTTGGTGCTAAACCTATAGAATTTGAAAAATATAAACCGATAACGTACAACGCACAAAACTTCAAAAATAAACTAGAAGGAACATATTATAACAAAGAGTATGGTGTGGTATTCAAGGCTAGAGCAGCAAAAAATGGTTTGGTGTTGAGCAATGCAAAAATTGGGGATATGGTTTACCTTCCAATAAAACCCACCTTGTTTTTAGGCGATAAATGGTTCATGCGGAGTATAGAATTCTCCAAAGACGACAATGAAAACATAACAGGGTTTTATGTAAGAAATGATGCAATCAGGAATTTATGGTTTAAAAGAATCTAGATGAGAAGAGTTCTACTGATATTCCATCTGTGCTTTGGTCTTTTTGCATTAGGTCACAACGGTAAAGTGGCCTACGTAAATGCCCACAATATAATCGTGGATGGCAAGTTCGCCGATTGGAAGGCTATAGGCCATAAGGTGATCATTGGAAAAAATCCGCATGATTTTTATGGGACCCTTCAGTTTGCTTGTGACTATGACAAGCAATTGTTATCCATAGGTTTTATGGTGAACGACAACCACTTCATACCAAAAGAAGTGCTCGAGATATATATCAATGCCGGCCATTATAAACGTGCACCGAGTAACCTCATGTTAAAGTTTGAAGGTGATCAGTTTGTTCTTTTCAAACACGACATCTTTAAAGATCCTGTACATGCGAAAATTTCGAAAAATGACGTCTCCCATAAAATTTTGAAAAGTGGAAACCAAAAATACTATGAAATCCAGATAAAGCTAGGGGGGTATTTACGTCCCTTGAAAACTATTGGTTTTGACCTGTTGTATATCGATGAGGACAAAAATGAGGATACGGAATATCTAAACTGGGGCAAGGGTTATTACGGATTTTTAAAAGAATACAATAGCGGTCAATTGGGGGATTTGGTCCTGCTCCAAAAAGACACGGAATTACTGCACCTAACCGGGAATGTAAAATGGAAAGACAAATATATTCAAGAAACTATAGATGAACTTATGTTTTCATCAAAAGAAAACCCTGATTTATGGGTGATCGCAGCAGTGGATTCCTTTGGAAATTACTCCGTAAATCTACCCAAAGGGGAATACCAAATATCATCGGCATATAAAATATCCAATCCTTGGGCAAGCTGGGGAGAGCAAAACCAGTTTCGGATTGACGAGACAAAAAATGTTGAAGTCGATTTACAATCCAATCTGAAGGCAAACTTATTAGAACTAAAAACTTTTTCAGTGCCAGATTTTTTGATTCCAAAAAAAGGAATATTAACATACAAAAATGGTTTGGACACCAATAGGGTAGATGCTTTTGTGACAACGTATTTAAACTATTTCAATGTACCTGGAGCGTCTATCGCCCTGATAAAAGAAGGTAAGCTAGCTTACTATAAAACCTTCGGTGTGCAGAGTACTTTAACCAAGTTACCTGTTAATAAAAAGGTCGTGTTTCAAGCGGCATCTGTCACCAAACCCGTTTTTGCCTTTATTGCAAACCGGCTAGTTGATAACGGTATTCTGGAATTGGACAAACCCCTCCATGAGTATCTCGTTTTTAAAAATATAGAGCATGATCCTCTCTACGAGGGGATGACGGCGCGTCATGTGCTTTCACATCAATCTGGATTGCCCAACTGGGCCTGGGGAGGACCAAATGGATGGATGGACGGTCAAAAGACAGATTTGCTATTTGCCCCTGGTAAAGGTTATGGGTATTCTGGAGAGGCTTTTCAATATTTGGGAAGGGTGGTTGAAAAAATCACAGATAAAAATTTAGCCCAGTTGCTTCAGGAAGAAGTAATTGAACCGCTCAATATTCCCCAATTATATCTTAACGGCAATGATAGCATAAGCATGGTGCAGGGGCATGTGCAAAATTACCCTACCTACTACGATATGGTCGATGAGCCAGGAGTGGCTCACAGTCTGCTTACGGAAGCATACAATTTCTCTTATTTTGTCAATGCCTTGATAAACCGTGAAGGACTCTCAGAGAAACAGTATGATGCAATGTTCCATACAGAGGTTTTAACGGGATCGAGAACCGATAAACTTCCCTACTGGAATCAAGGATTGGGTCTGGGCTTTTTTACACAGGACACTGCTTTAGGGAAAGCAATAATGCATGGAGGCAGTAATGGTGATTTTCAGAGCGAATTTGTGATCTTCCCTAAGCAAAAAATGGGCTTCGTGATGTTCACCAACAGCAACACGGGGCACAAGTTGGGCCAAGCTTTAGGTAGGTTTTTATTTTATGGAAGGAATTAGAACCGAAGATTTCAAAAAGAAGAAATGACAATATATAAAAGGATTGATTCAAAAATAGGTCTTGCGGTTACAATAGGGATTATATTACTGTTTTTATCCTGTTCCAATTCTGATGAAATTGTTGTTGACAAAGACAGAATTTATTTCAATGTAATAGTAAATGACACCCTAATAAAAAATGGCGAAGTTGCCTACTATGGGGATTTATTGGATGATAAAAAAATTATCAAGTTCGAGGTGTACAATGACCTTGGCTACCTAAGAGAACAAATCAGAATTCGAAATATTGATTTGAAAACTGGAAAAGTCCCTTTATATTTTGAAGAAAGAGGAAGCGAACAACCAGTTTTACCAACAGCCTATTTTGACCTCGCCTATGGAGATGGCGATGTATTTGGAGAAGGTTATGATGTTCTTGAAGATAAAGATTTTGAGAATTATATTATCATAGATGCAATATCTTCAGATAGCACCAAAATTAGAGGTAGTTTTCAGATAAAGCTAAAACTGTCAGAAAAAAGTGTTGACTTAACCGAGCAATCCATTTATGGCAACGTTATTGTATTATCCCAAGGCGAGTTTTATTTAAAAAAGATATAACGCTCCCTCGTCTTTGGTCTCTAACCCAATAGATTTAAATAATGGAGTATTGAACATATTTAGTATAGTGAAAATGGAAAACTTCCCTTGTGTTAATATTAAGTGGACATTTTGAAAAAATTGAACAGTGTTCTTCTTGTAATTCTTTTCTGTTACAAAGGCTTGGATAGTCACGGTCAAACCATAACAGGAATAATAACAGATGGGCTGACAGGAGAAAAATTACCTTATGTTCACGTAGGTGTAAAAAATACATCCAAAGGTGTTATATCAAAAAATGATGGTTCTTTTTTTATTGATTTGGATGGAATTGGAAAAGATGAACGTCTTTTCTTTTCAATGTTGGGTTATGAAGAATTTTCTGTTTCGATCGGCAAAATTGAAAATTTAAATATTAAGGTGGTGCTGCAACCTTCAACAATTTCACTTACTGAGGTTGTGGTGAATCCCAGAGAAAATGGATTTAAAAAAATCAAACTGGGCAACTATAAAAATTCAACCACGACTACGGGTAAATCCGGAAATGAAGAATTTGGCTGGGGAGGGGAATGGGGAATTGTATTGCCCAAGTCAAAAGAAGAATATAAGATTAAGAACATAAAATTTCATTTGAGAGAAAACACTGCAGACAGCATTTTATTTCGGGTTAATGTTTATCGAGTGCTTGATAAGTTAAGTTTTGAAAGCATATTGAAAAAACCGGCGTATGTTACCTCAAAAAAGCACGATCACTGGATTACATTTAATATGATTGACCAAGATGTTCGGGTTGACCATGAAATACTGGTCACTATGGAATGGGTACGTGTTTGGTATGCCAAAAAAGGTCAGAATCTAATATTTTTCTCACATTCAAAAAATAAAAGACATAAAGTATTGCATAGGGATAATAGCTTTGGAAAATGGCAGGTCAACAAAAGACCTCCTTTGGCAATCTATCTTAATGGCTTGATAGAAAAGTAACGCCTATGAGGACCCCGACGGTTAACATATAAACCCCAAACCAATTGATTATAAATTGTATATGAACATTCAAGATAAAATGTTGGGTGAAAGCAATGACCCAACCGCATTCGAAAAGGCAAAAGAATACGCTATAAAGTATATGAGCAATGTCGATAGTTCGAGGGTCTATCCAAATGACTATGAGATTGATGCTCTGAAGGTTTTTCACGTCCCTTTGACTAATTTGCCCTCCACGTCTGTAGAGGTACTGGACGCCCTGGCCACCATCGGAGTAAAAGGAACGGTAGCCCAGACCGGGGGGCGTTATTTTGGCTTTGTGAACGGAGGAGCGGTACCTGCATCGTTACCCGTTAAATGGCTGGCAGACGTTTGGGACCAATGCGGAGGTTTGTACCTTACCTCACCTATAAATGCCGAATTGGAAATTGTATGTGAAAGATGGCTTAAGGAGCTGTTCAATTTACCTCCTGAAACAATTGCCGGTTTCGTAAGCGGAACCTCCATGGCCAATTTAAGTGCTTTGGCCGCGGCACGGTTGCATTTATTAAAAAAACAAGGCTGGCATGTCAATGAAAAAGGACTTAATGGAGCACCAGCACTAAGAATAATTGCACATGATCAAATACATGCCAGCATAAAGAAGACATTGGCAATGCTTGGTTATGGTAAAAATAGTATCGAATGGATTCCTTCCGATGATCAAGGAAGGGCAATCGTTCATCAAATACCCAAATTAGACCATACGTGCTTGGTACTCCTGCAAGCAGGGAACGCCAACACCGGTTCTTTTGATGATTTCAATACAGCGTGTGACTTAGCCAATGAAGTTGGTGCCTGGACACATATAGATGGAGCTTTTGGATTGTGGGCCGCTGCCACAAAAAAACTATCCTATCTAACGGATGGTATGGAAAAAGCCTGCTCTTGGGCGGTCGATGGACATAAAACCTTAAATACACCCTACGATTCTGGAATAGTGCTTTGCAGACACCCACAATCGTTAATAGGAGCATTACAAGCCACTGGTGAATACATTCTGTATAGTGAGAAAAAAGATCCTTTGTTGACGACCCCTGAACTTTCAAAACGTTCCCGTGCCATTGAATTATGGGCAACTATGAAATCATTGGGAAAACATGGAATTGATGAAATGGTGTTCGGCTTTCATCAACATGCTAGACAACTGGAAAAAGGCTTACGAAATATCGGATATACCGTATTAAACGAGGTAGTGTTCAATCAAGTTTTGGTGAGGTTTGAATCTGATGAAAAAACAAATAAAATTATTGATTATGTTCAAAACTCTGGAGTTTGTTGGGTAGGTGGAACCACTTGGAAAGGAGAAGTTGCCATTAGGATAAGTATCTGTTCGTGGAGAACAACAACGAAGGATATTGAAATGAGCATTGAAGTTTTTGGCAAAGCATTGGAAGCTAAGGGGATGGAATCATAAAAAGAAATCTTTTGGGTACAATAAATTTTGAAAATCAAAAAGTAGAGTGGTTGCAAGAGTTGTTTGAATTCTTGTCAATACCATCCATTAGTACCGATTCAGCCTACACAGGGAGTATTGAAGATGCAGCAGATTTTGTTCTTTCTTCTTTAAAAAAAGCGGGTTGTACGAAAACCAGCAAAATAACAAGATATGGAAACCCTTTGGTTTATGGGGAATATATCAAAGATAAATCCTACCCTACAATTTTGGTTTATGGACATTATGACGTACAACCTCCCGGAGATGAAAAATTATGGAATCATGGCCCTTTTGTGCCATATTTAGAAGCTACCAAATTACATCCACAAGGGGCTATTTGGGCAAGGGGTGCATCAGATCAAAAAGGACAATTGTTCATTCACATTAAGGCATTTCAATATTTGGTTCAATACAACCAACTCAACTGTAATATCAAATTTATTGTAGAAGGAGAGGAGGAAATAGGTTCAATAAATCTGCACACATTTGTAAAGGACAATAAAGAACTTCTCGCATCGGATATTGTGTTAATTTCAGATACCGCATTTGTGGAAAAAGATGTTCCCACAATAACAACGGGCTTGAGAGGATTCACCGGCCTTGAAGTAAGTCTAAAAACAACAGAAGATGATTTGCATTCTGGACTGTTCGGCGGAGCATTTATAAACCCAGTTTTTGAGCTTTGTAGGTTGGTGGCTGGGTTAAAGGATGAGTATGCCAAGATAAAGATTGATGGATTCTACGAAAATGTACTGGAAATGGACGACAAAGGCAGAGCTATACTCAATCAATATCCTTTGAAGATTCGTGGAAAGGAAAAGAGGTTTCTTAATGGAGAAAATGGATACAGCTCGCTTGAACATGTTTCAATAAGACCATCCCTGGATGTACATGGGATACAAGGGGGATTTATGGAAAAAGGAATCAAGACCATCATTCCATATAAGGCTTCAACCAAAATTTCGTTGCGTTTGGTCGCAAACCAAAATGCAAAGGAAATACAAGAGAAATTAATAGCTTACTTTCAAGAAAATGTGGCTGGTAATATCACCATAAAAATCTTGAAGCTGCCATGTGCAGAGCCATATCACATAAATAGTAACAATAAATGGTTGAGCATAGCAAAAAAAGCGCTAAAAGAAATTTATCAAAAGGATGTTTATGAGTTGAAAAGTGGTGGAAGTTTACCTATTGCGGGTACTTTTGAAAAAGAGCTTGGCAGCAAGTCAATTCTAATTGGTTTTGGATTAAATTCAGATAATGTTCATGGAGTCAATGAACATTTTGGGATTTCAAATTTTTACAATGGGATAAGAACTATGATTTCACTTTATGAAAGCTATTCAGCAGTCCACAGCGGCTAACTATTTATATAGAGCAATCGTAAGTTTAAATTATTCCTTACTCTTGACCTATTCAATCGAATTTATATCTCTGTATTCTATAAATCTTTCATTGGAACACACCATTTTGAGTTCAGTTTAGAGTTAGGTCAATCAGTCTGGAAAATCAGCGTGAAATTTTGAAAAATAATGTATCCAGGTAATTTTTTGAATCCATCCATCCTAATCTTGTAAGCCCTTTCTCGAAATTTGCCTATATTTAAAATCAATTGATGTTCTTTCGGTTTTTGGGATTTTGAGGCGACCAATTCGGTTACCAGCAAAGGATTGTAACACGTAAGAAATTGTTTTTCAGTATGATAAAATCAAGGTTTGGGACCCGTCCAGACCGCAAGATAGAGCCTCACATTAGTGGGGCTTTTTTGTTTAAAGACTATTATCAAGTTAAGTACTTTGCTTTTCTTCAAAAGATTTCAAATTGTCTTTTTTAAGGGAATCTCTACTCCACAAATGATTTTCCAGCAATACGCGGTATATGAGTGCCCTTTTAAACTATCGTTCCCCTAAATCGAACAGTGAGATTATCGCTCTATGATCGGAATTAAAAAAACCTCCTAAAGGGTCTTCCAAAATAATTTTAGAACCTTTCGCCTCAATTTTTTCACCTCTATAGTATATGTAATCTATCCGGTCTGAAATTACTCCGTCAGAAAGAAATCCCCATGTACCTTGCATTGTGTCTTCAGGTGCCGGATTGGCCTTCCTGAACGAATCCACAAATGCATTACTTTCCATAACCTTGCTTACCGGCCATTCAATAACCTTTCCAAAATGCCATTGCTTTGTACTCTCCACCCAATCCAAATGGGAAGCAGAATTAAAATCCCCTCCCATAATTATTGGAGTCTTCATATCAACAGCTAGATCATTAACTTCTTTCAATATAGCCTTGATCTCCTTTACCCTAGTCAGTTTCTCTTCAGATATCATTTGTTCTGGGGTATGTGTTGGATACATCTTAAAGGTATCCGGAAGATAATCCAGCCAAATGTTAAAACATAGTACTTTTTTTCCTTTCACATCCAGTACCACACCCTGACTATTGAAAGGCTTATATACATTGAGGGTATCTATAATGGGAAACTTACTATGGATAGATAGGTTGGAACTGCTTCGCCAAGAGTAAGGATAACCTGCTTCGCGTGCAATTTCCATTCCACAACAATACGTCTCTTGTATTAAAAGCACATCTGCCTGATTTGCCTTCAGTACTTTTAGAACGTTTTGAGTATTGAGGGTGTCTTTTTTGAATTCTTCACTTCTCTTTCCATGCAATCCACCATGCCATATGTTCCATGTCATTACTTTGATTTCCTGACCCATTATGAGGGTACTGGTCAAAATCATAACAAAACAGCTAGCGCTTTTGAGCTTTCCAAATTTCAATTTCATCTTAATTTATTTTGTAAGGGCCCCTATTCATCCAAAAGTTCCAAGGTTACCAAATATGCGCAATGGTCGGAAGCATAGGTATCGGAAATGACCTCCTTATTCAGCACACGCCATCTATTTTTTGGATAGAACATGACATAATCTATTTTCACTCGTGGATTATCTGAAGGAAAAGTGGGTTCTGGATTGTCCTTGTCATAAGTGGCTTGCCACACTTCTTCCAAGGTATTGATTGGTCCACTACCGGGTTTCGCATTCAGGTCACCTACAAGAATTGTTGGATAATTGTTCTTGGAGAAAACCTCATTGATTTTTTTTGCTTGTATTTCTCTTCCTTCATTAGTTTCATGCGCAAAATGAGTGCCTACAAATGCAATCGTATCTTTTGAAGGCAATTCTGCAATAACTTCGGCTGCCGCTCTAGGTTCTTGCCCATCCAAGTAGGGCAAAGGTACATTTCTAGTGCTTAAAAAAGAGTATTTTGACAGTATACCTTCTCCGTATTCTCCTCCATCATAGTACATGGCCCGGGCAAAAATAGATGCCATTTTGGTTCTCCAACCCAATTCGGTAACCAGATCATACTTTTTTGACCTGTTCACCTTATAATCCACCTCTTGCATTGCTACAAAATCAGGGTCGGCATCCTTAATAAGTTTTGCCAAGACGTCCAAATTAAAGTCTCCCTTGGTGGTACGCCCTCCTAAAATATTGAAGGAAAGTACTTTTACCACTCTGTTATCATCTTTTTTTTCCTGTGCCGAAATAGGTAAAAAAACAAGGATTGACACAAGAACCAGTAGCATTTTTAATTTCATTTTTTTTATTTGTTTTGGATTGGTTAATTTATTTATTGATGTTTTGGCTTTAATTCACTTTGAACTTTGCAGTGATTCCCAAATGATCAGATGGATAACCTGAATGCTTAAACTTTCCCTGAAAGTCTTTGATTAGCATTCCTGCTTCAATCAATTTTAATTTAGTTCCCTTATAGTAGATAAAATCAATTCTGCTCTGCCCACTGGGAGATGTAAGGCTTGCATATTCCACAGAATCGGGATACAGCTCTCTATATGCATCAGTAAACCCTGCTTTTGTCATAAGTTTGCTATGCCCTGATTTGCCCATTCCATCATCCAAATGTGAAATTGAATTGAAGTCCCCTGCCCAAATCATGGGAGTGCTCCCGGCTTTTTTGACTAAAGTCTCCCATTTTTTTAAAGCTCCTTCCAAATCTTCCGGTTTGTTTCCATTGTACCAATTCGAAAACACTACTACACTTTTGTTTGCGGACAATCTTATCTTGGCCCCTCCGTTGTTAAATGCATAATTTTTTCCATAATTGGAGGCTTCTTCGATCATATAAACTTCTTCCATCGGAAATCGACTCATTATAGAAAGGTTAGCACCCCAAACTGCACCAATTGAGCTAGACGCTTCGTAATAATAATACCCTAAACTACTTGAAATTCTGGATCCTGCCCCGTAAGTTTCCTGCATTAGAACAATATCGGCATTGGAACGTTTAATTAGTTCAATAATCCGCTCTACACCATCAAAACCATCCCTGTCTTTCAAAAAATGGGTGCCTCCATGCCAAATATTCCAATTCAAGACAGTTAAAATATCATTTTGTATTTCAGGTTCCATTACATTTTTCAAATATCTAGAATACAGGTTTTTAACCTGTTCTCGAGATAAGGTCTTCCCCCATATCTGCACTTCGTCCACAACCCCAGGGAACGAATTATACCCATCAATACTTCTATTATTTCCTATTTGCAAAGGATTTTGGCTTGCAAAATCTTGATCTAATAAATCTCCAATGCTCAAGGTTGCTCTATTAACGCCATCGTAAAACAACCGTACTTCTTTGTGGTCTGCATCATGAGTAATACCAATCTGATGCCATTTTCCATCGGCAACTGGTTGATCAATAACTAATGGTTCGTAGTTATAATGTGATTTTCCATTTCCAAGATTCCACCCCCAACTTCCGTTAGTACTGTACAAAGTAAAACCGTTGTTTATTCTTCTTTTTCCATAGATTCCCATGTCTTCTTTCTTGAAATCGGCATTGGAAAGAACAATGGCAGTATCTTTTGAGATCACATCGGATTTTACCCAAAGGATTATCGAAAAGTCCTTCTGGTTGTTAAACCACCCAGCATCCAATTTCTTTAACTTGACACCGGAATCTGAATTAAACAAATCCAATCCTCGTCCACTAATCCCTTTAACATATTTCTGCTCTATGATAGAATCGCCAGATTCTGTAAAAGTGCTTTTTTCAAAATCCAAGTACAGTAACCTATCTTTCTTTTCTTGAGCGTAAACCGAATTGGGGATAAGTTGTATGGACCCAGTCAAAAAGACAAGGATGGAATAAATAAAGAATTGATGTTTTTTCATTACTGATACTAATCAGTTCAAGCTATATTTCAAGATATCCATCAACCTTTGGTCCATTTTTTTGGATGCCGCAATCGAATCTACCGTATCAAAATCCCTTTCATATAAAGCCAAAATTAAAGCTGAATTTGAGTTTTTATCTGACATTTTCTTGAGTTTTGACAACAATTCTTCTTTCTGGTTTGTCTTTCCTCCCTTTTCAAGTGCCAGTAAATTAAACAGAGAATTTGTGTTGGCAATGTTATTCCCTTCATGGTCGGCCACAAGTTCAAATTGTTTTTGCGCTTCAGCTCTTTTACCCAACTTTTGGTGGCAAAGTGCCAACAAATAGTTTGGCAATCTATCATCAGGATTGTATGGCGTTCCCACTCCCAAATTTTCCGGCCATAATTTAGCATCTTCCAAAAAGTCAATTGCCTTATCAAACTGATTTTTGTCCATATGCTGTTTTGCCAAATAAATGTGGGCCGAATTGTATATGTTTTTGCTTTCTGATGCATGTTCGAAGGGGAGAATATTCAGTTCGCCCAAAACAGAAATCGCCCTACGATAATCCCCGGTGGCAACCAACGCCTTTGCATAACTAAGACCTACATTGTAATTATTGGGAAACTTCCGAACTGACTTTTTGCCCATGGCAGCAGCTTCTTTGTTTTTGTCATTTTTCAGATAAAACAGCATAAAGTCATCCCAATTTTTCCAATAATTGTTGTTTAGATCCAAAGCTCTACTATAATCCTTTAGCTTATTTTCATAAGAAGCATTACCAAGAGTTTTGGCCCTAAACTTGTAAAAAGTATCATTGTCAGGCGAATCTCCACACTGTTCCAAAAGTGTACGTGCCTTCTCTTTTAATCCAACGGCCATATAGTTTTGGGACAGGTAATATTTAAACTTCCAATTATCATTTATGGAAGCAGCCCATTCCAATGCAGGAATCATTTCCCTACGGTATGGAAAAACGAAATTGGGAGAACCGCTCGCCAATTCTTGAATCAAAGCAGTGCTTTTATCTGTGTTTTTGCTTTTCAATAGGTAAGCTAGCAGCAATTTGGATTTACTATCCGCACCATTCAAATGCAACAATTCCATTGCGGTTTGATCTTGTCCCAGATTAAGGTATTCCAAAGCAAGTTCCAATAGGGTTTCTTCACCAAATTCATTTTGAACATTTGCCAAGATGGAATTCGCACTTCCTTGCTCAAATTGTATTCTCTCAAAAGTGGCAAAATGGCTTATCGGACTAATTTGATCAAGTTTAGTGAGCTGCTTGTTAAAAGCCTCTTTATTGTTCGACTTTCTGAAAGCAACCAATAAAACCTGCTTTGCATTTAAGTTATATTTATTAAAAGCCAAGGCTTTTTTGGCATATTCCACTGCCTTTTTTGTGTTGTCCATATGCAAATAAATCTCTGCCATCTGCGCAAAGGCAACGGAACGATATTGCACGGACCTAGCAGCCCACCCCAAAGATTCCAAAGCATTAAGGGCATCATTTTTGGCCCAATACGCAATCCCTGCCATATAGTTGGCGCCTGGATTGTAGGTATCCAGTTGCAACACCGTGTTGGCATGCTTCAAAGCCATATTGTATCTGGTTTTTCTGTATTCGGCTTCGGCCAAAAGAACCAATGCTCTAGGATGGGTTGCATCCAAGGCCAACAATTCAGACAATTTTTCATCGACCAAATCATATTCACGGTATTTTATGGCTTCTGAAGCTTCGTGATATAGTTTTTCAACATCGGACATTTGAACCTCTGGCTTATACACAAAATCTCTTTTGAGTAAAGTCTTATTCACTGATGTATATTGAATTTTATCTTTCCCTACATATATCTCAAGGGTATCGGTCGCCTTACAAGGGAATGTTTTTTCAAAAACCTGCATAGGTTCCATTTGAAGACTTTCGGTGGAAACTTCTTCTCCATTGATTAAAATCTGCAGGGACTCATTAAACGCCTGAAGGGCATTGATGCCCAAAACAGCACTACCGCCTTCACGTTCCACATTAAGAACACCAAATTCGGAAGCGGCTTCCATGCCCCCAATCTGCTTAATCGGAAACCATAGCTCTTGCCAAGAATCCATCATATATGGGTCAAAATTGGCTTGAGACACCGGGTTTTCCTCTCCTGGAAAGTATTGATTGAACAATCTTCCTGCCTGAAATTCGATATACTGACCATCGGTGTCCGTGAGCAAATCTTCCCATATGCCTCCTGCTCTTGAAAGTGCCCAAAGCCATAATTTTTGCCCAGGCATTTCTTCATAGGGTGATAAATGTCCAAAGCCTACATTGGAATCATGGTAGTATCCCCCAAAATAATTTTTATAATCCCCGACTATATGGTACGACTTTGAAGGTCCAAAATTGTTGTTTTTGTACATAGACAAGTCCCTACCTTCATCATCAATAGGCCATTTTTGCCATTTCCCGCCATGCTCCAAATAACCATTTCCTGGGATGAAGAATTCCAAATCATTGGTGGCCGGTGCAGCTCCTGTCATCCAATTGTAATAAGATTGATTTAAGGGAGTGCCATTATACCAAGAAGCATTGGTTTCAAAATAGGCCTTGTCCTTTTCCAACCTAATCTCTACCTGCCAATAGGTTCTGGAAGGAAGGTCGAGGTTGCCCACTACACAACTTACACTCCCGTCAGCATTCTTTTTGGTTGTGTAGTCGACAGGTGTTGCCGTACCGGGATGATGCCCAATTATCCCAAAATTGAATTCTATTCCACCAGAGGTCCATGGACCTCTCATTGCAATATTCCTGAATTTTACGACCCCATTTCTATACAAAAATTCATTGCCGGTACTTTTCTCAATGGCTCCCCATACCTTTCCTCCTATTTCGGGCAATACATATACTTCTATATATTCATTTTCCAGCTTGATTACCTTCCATCCTTTTTTTTGTGCAGTATGGGAGTAGCCCTCAAATTTGAAGTATGGAAATATCTTTGGATTTTCAGTCAGGATCGGCACAGGGTTCGGGGTTCCAAAACCATAGGTATCCAACTGTCGTACCTCTTCGCTAATGGTAGCGGATTGTGACATCAACAAACTGGGCAAGCAAACTAAAATTGCCAGGGTTCCGAGCATTTTTGACATTAACGAGCCTGTGATCTGTTCTAATTGCGTTCTCATTTGATAATGGGTTTAAATTGTCATTTTTTTTGAATCAATTCCAAGTGCATCAACAATGGCAAGTGGTCCGAAGCCATAGTTTCTGGTACGGCTTCAACAGCTATTACCTTCCATTTTGATTTTGGTCTTGGAAGTATATAATCGATTTGCTTTTTGGGCTGAACCACAGGAACTGTGAACAACTCCTTTCCCAAGTTTTCATACATCCATCCTTTTTCTTCAAGTAGTTGCATGGGTTCAGCATTTGGAACAACATTAAGGTCTCCGGTGAGTATCGCCAGGGGCACATGCTCTGCAAAAAAAGTTTGTTCAATTACTTCTACACTTGCATTTCTTGCTTCCTTGGAACCTATAGTTTCCAAATAGTCGAAATGCGTGTTCACAAATCTTATTTGGTCTTCTTTTCCTTTTAATCTTGAGATTTTCACATCCACACACATGGCTTCATATCTACTGCTACTTGCACTGGGAATGGACACGTTGCCTATATATTTGATGGGGTGTTTGGATAAAATAGCATCCCCGTAGAATAATTGTGAAGCTGGAACAGGAATTTCCAATAATCGATACAAATTTGGAGGCTCTATTTCAGTAGAAGCTCCGAAAACACCTTCCATGCCTGTCAACCTTGCAAGTTCTGCTACCATAATCGAATCACTTACTTCTTGAAGCCCCACAATATCCGGATCATATTTCTTGATCACCTTTGCAATACGATCCAGGTTTTTTTCTAAATCCATGCCTACTCCATAATGGATGTTGTAGCTGAGGATTTTAATGACCTGCTTTTCTCTTTTTGTGGCTTGAGCATTAGTGTTAACGATAACACTTATAAAAATCAACGTAAGCATCAGCTTCTTGAGCTTATGATTCTCCATCAAAATAAAATTCATCTACTTTTGATTTTCGGTTCTAAAAGAACTTCCAAGTTCCTCTTACATTGCATGCCGGCAGTTTGCTAATCCAAAGAATAGACCTCAACCGGAGCATCATTTTTTACAAACACCACTACTTTTTTATCGCCGGTCAGCTTCAAAAGGGCCAAATCGCGCACTTCTCCACTTATATTTAGGCCATGCTCGCTTGCACTAGTACTTTTAAAACCTCCTTTTCCGTTACCCAAGAGCAACGTTCCTTTACTGGCATCATACCTTCCGTATTTAACCCGCGTGCCAAAAAAGTTACCGCCTAAAAGCAAATCCTTATGGCCATCTCCATTAAAATCCGCAGATAGTATTCCATAGACTGGGGATAATTGCGCCTCTTTGGGCAAAGCGATAAATTGAAATTGATTGTTGCCTAAGTTTTCCAAATACCCGCTGTTGAAATTCTTTGCCTGAAACACAGTGCTATTTTCCAATTCTTGAGCAGAAAAAATATCTGTAATCTTTTCATTAGCGTAGTCTTCATAGCTCACATATTTGTTTTTTAAGCCATTGAGCTGCTCTACCAAATCATCTTTCGAAAAAACTGGGAATTCCTCTCCCATCGTATAGGAGCAAAGTATAGGATCAACCGAACCGTTGTTGTCAAAATCTTTGACGTACAATGAAACTGGTTCATCGGCTGAAGCTTTAAGCTGTGAGTTCAGTCCAAAATTTCCCAAAACAAAATCCATATCACCATCGCCATCAAAGTCATCGGCGATTATTTTGTTCCAAAGTCCTTCAGAATTTTCGGTTCCTGGGGCATCTGCAATCTCATTTAGCACACTTCCATCGTTGGTAAATATCCTGATAGGCATCCATTCACCTACAACAATTAAATCTAGTTGGTCATCGGAGTTGATATCGGCCCAAACTGCATCGGTAACCATGCCAGGGAATTCCAAATCTGGATTCACTGCCTTGGTTTTGTCTTCAAAATTGCCATTGCCATCATTGATCAAAACATAACTTCTGGGTGATGTTGGATATTCTCCCGGCACTACCCTGCCTCCTACAAAAAGGTCTAAATCTCCATCATTGTCCAAATCACCTACACTTATACATGAGCCGCTAGTCAGCATTTGTGGTAAGGCGCCCTTTTTCTTTTTAAAATTGCCCTTCCCGTCATTGATATACATCCTGTCCTGAAGTTCTTGGGCATTTTTATCGAACGCATTGCCTCCGCTCACCACATAAAGGTCAAGGTCTCCATCATTATCAGCGTCAAAAAATTCTGCTCCAATATCTTCTGAATTAATATCCTCTAAGAGAAAATCATTGTTTTGGACCAAAAAATCACCACTTCGGCTCTGCTGAAACAATTGCCCTGAACTTCCCTTGGCTCCGCCAATAAAAACATCTTCAAGGCCATCTCCATTGATGTCTCCTTGGGTTATTCGTGGGCCTTGTGTTGACAATTGATGTGGTAGTAGGCGTTCTCTTTTAAAATCGTTGTATTCATTTTCCACATGTCGATATCGTATGAGGGTATCAGTTGTGGCAATCATCAAAGCGCTCGATTCTTCGCTTATTTTACTTTCCAAAATAGTGATGGCATCATCGTTGAAGAGTTCTTGGGTAGTATTTGCGCTGATGTTTTGCAGCACTTGCTCCTTCCCATCTGGCCAATTGATTTTTAACCTTTGTACCACGCTGTCTTTTCCCAATCCGAAGATGAGATTGTAAGGCACGGAGGATTGGTAGCCCCTGCTCGGCATCATCTCCTGCACCACCGTATTCCCGTTGTACTCTACTTCAACTTTGGCACCAACACCAAATTTGTTGTCTTTGCTTCCCTTGAGTTTTATTTTTAGATAGTTGTTCCCTTCAATTAGCTCGCTATTGTTTCTATATACAAATGCTTTTTCATCAATGTTGTTCACAATAAGGTCAAGGTCTCCATCATTGTCCAAATCTCCATATGCTGCACCATTGGAAAGGGATTTTTGGTTCAATCCCCAGTCGGTATTCATTTTGGAAAAGGTAAGATCACCATTATTGTGGTACATGTAATTTTCTACAACTGCGGATGGCATATTTTCCAAAAGTTCGGAAATAGCTGTTCGTTGGCCCGTTTTATTTTCATTCAATTTTTCCTGGACCGCATAATTGATGAAATCCATATTGGTATAGTCGCGTTTATAACCATTGGTTATATAAACATCCTTATAGCCATCGTTATCAAAATCCGCAATTAGAGAAGCCCAGCTCCAATCGGTATTTGAAATACCTGAAAATTGTCCGATCTCCGAGAAGGAATTCCCCTGATTGTTCAATTGCATCATATTTCGCATGGTCTGATGGTAAAATCCGGATTTTTCAAGAAGACTGTGCTTTTCGTAATTATCCGGCCCCGATACCATTTTTTGCCTGTAGTTGTCCTCAGGCAACATATCTAAGGTGATAATATCAGTATAGCCGTCATTATTGACATCCGCAATATCACTCCCCATTGAAAAAAGTGAGGTATGACCCAAATATTCTTTCAAACTTTCGGTAAAGGTTCCGTCTTGATTGTTTAGATAGAGATAATCTTGTTCGTTATAATCGTTGGATACGTACATATCCAACCATCCATCATTGTTTAGATCGGAAACGGAAATGCCCAAACCAAATCCCAACACATTGGAAATTAGTCCAGCTTGTTCGCTAACGTCTTTAAATACCCCATTATCATTTTTATAGAGTTTATCGGAATACGCGCTATTTTTACGGTCCTTCAATCGATATGTGATACGATCAAAACCCGCATATTCTTGCGTGGAATGATTCAACACATAAAGATCTAGATCACCATCATTATCATAGTCAAAAAAGGAAGCTTGGGTTGTATAACCTGAATCATCTACGCTATATTCCTTGGCTTTTTCAGTAAAAGTTAAATCGCCATTATTTATGAATAATAGGTTTCTTCTTTTGTTTGGGTCTTTTGCAGCTGATCGGCAGACATATATATCCAATAATCCATCTGCATTCACATCGGCCATGGTTGTGCCGGTATTCCATAATCCTTCCGCAAACACACCGGCCTTTTTTGCAATTTCCTTAAATTTAAAATCTCCTTGATTAAGATAGAGGTGGCTCCCTACCATATTGCCCGTGAAATACACATCCAGCAGACCATCGTTATTGATGTCACCTACTGCGACGCCGCCCCCGTTATACAGATAGCCGTACTCCAATACATTGAATTCTTCGGTTTCCTGTAGCTTGTTCACAAAATTAATTCCGGTGTCATCTGCATCCAGTTGTGTGAACATAGTTTCGGGTTGCTTATTTTCGCACGATAGCTGAAGAGCCACTAGCAACAGCAAAACAATCGCTTTAAGAAGAATATTTTTCATATCTATAAATAGGGTAATACTATTTTATCCCAGCAGTTGAATCTTTGTTGGGCAAGAACAATAAAAGGGAAAAAAAATACCAATGCTAAAAATCACATTGGTATTTTCACTACTTAAACCTAACTCAAACTATTTATTTTTTATCCCACCATACTTTGGTGCTGTTTCTGTCACCACCTGACATTTCAGGAAGTGCGATTGCAGCATTAACGGCATCACCATTGGTGTCGAACTCACTTTGTACATAGACCATTCTTCTCATGATCTCGTCCACCCCTACATCAGGGTTTTGTGATTCCACTCTGGCATACTGTCTAGGATAGCCTGTTCTTCTAAGCTCTGCCCACGCTTCCCATCCGTTAGGATATATAGCAATCCATTTCTGGGTGATAATCTGCTCTAACTGTCTTTCGGTGCTACCGCCTCCGTCAAATGCAATTGGGATATCGGAAACTGCCGTAGTACCAGCATCATAGATTACAGGAACATTTGCACTTGCAATATATGCATCGATAGCAGCTCCATCAGCTCCTGTCTTTTGAGTCATGGAAGCTCTGATACCGTCCTCATATAAGCTTTGGGCAGTTCCTCCCATTGACCATCCTGCAAGAGCTCCTTCTGCTCTAAGGAAGAATACTTCAGCAGCATTCATTAACTCAATCGGCGGGTTTTCTCCTCCTTTGGCCACATCGATGAACTTAGTTGCCAAATCGGAATGTCCTGCATTCTTGCTTGTTTCTAAAGAAACTCTGGTTTGACCATTCAATAGACCTTCGTAAGGAATACCATCTCCGTCGGAATCACCATCAACCGCAGGTGCGAAGTACTCCGCCATACGAGGATCATCATATCCTTTAAGGATACTTTCCATGGTAGCACTCATACGAAACTCGCCCCAATCGGTGATAGTTTCCAATGGGTTTCTATTGGTGTCGTCAACCGAAACGAAAGCGTTATCTGCATTGTCAGTAATAACTCCAGCATTAACCGCTTTTTCAGCTTCTGCTTGCGCTCTTCCTGGGTCAGCATATCTGATTCGCATAGCCAATCTTAAACGAAGACTGTTGGCAAATCTCAACCACTTTGCTCCGTCGCCACCATAAATTCTATCACTTCCTGCGTATGAAGAACCTCCTCCCGAAAGCTGAGCTACAGCCTCATCCAAGGTTGTGAAGAAATTATCGTACATAGATTCCTGCGAATCGTAAGCAACTGTAAGTTCCTCATTACCAAAAGCGGAATAGGGAACTGGACCCCAATAATCCGTAATCCTATGGTATGAATGTACTCTCCATATCTTGGCCATCGCATTACCAACATCGTTACCGTTTGCCTCCGATAAGTCCTCTATCAACTTAATCTGAGGAGCGGCTTGTCCGTAAAAAGACCCCCATGCCAAATCGGCCCATCGACCAACCTGTACATAACGATCGGAATCGAATCCAGACGCCGTAGTGGCAAAGTACTGGCACCAGATATCAGAAAACAAATTCTGCGAAATTTGGAAACGCCAGTGCAATCCATTTACGGCCACATACTGCGCTTGGGCAAAAGCCTGTCCTTGAAGGACCTGACTCTCTTCCAATGCTCCAGTATCCAAAACCAAGGGATTTGTGTTAATTTCAGCAAAGTCGCTGGTACAGCCTATGAGCATAGCGCCCAACAAGCTTAAATAACTAATTTTTCTAATTAATTTTTTCATGTCTTTTTCTTTTAAATTTACAACTTTTTTGATTTAGAATCCTACTTTTAGGTTAAGGCCTAAACTTCTTGTAGCCGGAGGTGCAAATGAACTGAATCCATCAACATTTGTGTCTACACCAGTGGTTACCTCTGGATCTACGGTCGCGTTATTTGAAAAGAAAAACAAGTTTCTTCCAACTAAAGAGATCTTAGCTGATTTGATTGGGGTTTTATCCAATAATGATTGTGGAAATCTATATCCAAAAGTCATTTCACGCATTCTAATGTTGGATGCATCTTCAGCAAAGGCTTCTCCCGCTGGGGAGTTTCTACCTCCAATTTGTCCCCAAAATGCTTCAGCAGAAACTTGTGTCGTATTCGGCGTACCGTCGGCATTTACAACTTCTAAATTTGGGAAGATGTTTTGGCCAAATACCAAAGAACCATCTCTTCCTTGCAGTGTTCTTGTTAAAGCCCCATCGGAAGCCAAAATGGCATTTGTGAATGTTCCAACGACACCTCCTTGACGAATATCTATCAAGAAACTAAAGCTAAAGTTTTTGTAGTCGAAGCTATTTAAAATACCTCCAAGCCAATCTGGATTAAAGTTTCCAATTAAAACACTTTGACCAGTTGTTACCTGAGGTAATCCGTCAGCAGTAACCAACACTCGACCTTGGGCATCACGCTCAAAACCTCTGGAATATACATTACCCCACTCGTCTCCTACATTCAATTCGAACCTTCTAAAGAAGTCACCACCAAAATTCAAAGTTTCCAAACCTTCTGCAAGTTCGATAACTTCACTATCATTCTTGGTAAAGTTAGCTGTGACGTTCCAATTGAAATCCGCTGTACGAATTGGGTTAGCTGTAAGGATAATTTCAACCCCTTTATTTTGGATGTCCGCACCGTTGATAAAACGAGTTGCTATACCAGAACCTTGTGGAACTTGTTGACCAAATAACTGATCCTCACTATTTGATTTGTAATAGTTAAAGTCAATTCCCAAACGGCTATCCAAGAAACGTGCATCAAATCCAAACTCAATAGAACGAGTACGCTCTGGCTTAAGATCCGCATTTGGCAATTCAGTATCCAATTGAATGAAACCACCTGGTACCAAATTCGCAGTTCTTAGCAAACTAAAAGGATCGGTATCATTACCTACCTCAGCATAGTTAGCTTTCAACTTTAAGAATGAGAAAGCTTCTGGTAGCTCTATCAAATCAGAAAGTACTGCACTTACACCAGCAGAGTAATAGTCAAATCTATTGTTATCTTCTGGCAGTGTTGAACTCCAATCACTTCTATATGTCAAATCCAAGAATATGGCATCTTTATAAGAACCTTGACCAAAAGTGTAAAGAGAATTTACCTCTCTTCTTAGTAAATCCTGTCTAGCAGTCAGGTTCATGGCGTTACTTATGGCAAAAATGTTTGCAGCATTCAGTCCTCCATTATTGGTTTCAACAAATTTGGAATTGGCTTGCCTGTTGTTACCACCAACATTTAAGTTAAATGCAAAATCATCATTGATTTGCTTGTTGTAACTTAAAAGGAAATCTGTATTCCATTCCAATGAGTTATCACTTCTGGTTAGATATTGACCATTATCAGCAATAATATAAGAGTCGTTAAAATCTCTATCTTCTCTAGAGCTATTGCTTTGATCAACTGCAGTTCTTACCAACAAATCCAAGTTATCATTAAAATGATATGTTAGAGACAAGTAACCTAATACTCTATTAGTAATAATTTCATTTAGGTTCCTGTTGATAGTCCAATATGGGTTAGCACCACCATTGTTTCCTGGATCCCAATAGTTCTGTCTAACATTTCCACTTGCGTCGGTATATTCGAATACTTGAATATCTTGCGTTCTAATATTACGAGGCAATCTATAGGCATGTCTTAACGGATTGGCGAAAGATTCCCCAGTATCCAATTGATTGTCGATATTAGATCGGATATAGTTGATTCTAGCACTTAGGTCCAACTTACCTTCAATAATCTCATTATCAATCTTGAAGTTGGCATTGTGTCTTTGCAACTCATTTCCGCTTACAATACCTTTCCTGTCATCAAATGTATAACCGAAGAAAGTCTGTACTCGTTCATTACCTGAGCGTACAGAAATGTTGTAAGCTTGGCTAAATCCAGTCTCAAAGAAATCTTTCACATTGTCCGGCTGTGCATTAAATGGAAGTTGTCCTGTTATATCTGGACTTGGCGACCAGTTG
This sequence comes from Flagellimonas sp. 2504JD1-5, assembly GCF_053618295.1. Lineage (NCBI taxonomy): Bacteria > Pseudomonadati > Bacteroidota > Flavobacteriia > Flavobacteriales > Flavobacteriaceae > Flagellimonas > Flagellimonas sp. 2504JD1-5. The sequence continues at coordinate 1,217,858 of NZ_JBSIOU010000001.1, read as the reverse complement.
GCTACGGATCCACCACCTAGTGCTGGACCAAATGAAAGCAAAGAAGCAGGATTATATGTTCCTCCACTACCTTGACCAAATTGGTTTTGGTAATCAAATAAAATGTTTGCAGTTTCAGCGGTAGTTGTTGCACTGAAGTCTATTGAAAAACCTCCGGCAGTACCTGACTTGGTCGTAATAATGATAGCACCATTATTTGCACGAGCTCCATAAATCGCGGCTGCATTCGCACCTTTCAGTACGTTAATGGAAGCAACATCATCAGGGCTAATATCTGCGATATCCCCACCTAATGGTACACCATCAACAACATACAAGGGCTGGCTACTTCCTGCAATGGAACGGTTACCTCTTAGCACTACTTTTGAGGCTCCACTTACACCGTTACCAGATGTTTGAATGGAAAGTCCTGCAACACGACCAGATAAACTGTTTACCAAGTTCTGTTGTGGTCTTGCTTCATCAATACCATCAGTTTCTACAGTTTGGGTGGCATAGGTAAGGGATTTTTTCTCTCGCTTAATACCCAATGCCGTTACAACAACTTCATCTAATTGACTTGCATCTTCTTGCAAAACAATGTTAATAGAATTTGATGCTCCAACCGTTACACTTTGTGATAACATCCCCAAATATGAGAATACTAAAACGGAGCCTTCGGAAACTTCAATGGTATAGTTGCCATCAAAATCTGTTTGTGTACCATTGCTAGTACCTTGTTCTAAGATACTTACTCCTGGTAGTGGTCCACCATCCGAGGCGGCGGTCACGGTACCGGTAACTGTTTTTTGTACAGCTTCTTTTTCTACAATTGCCGGAGTTTCTTTTTCCGGTCTTGGAGAAACAGCAATTGTACTGTTTATTCTTCTGAAGCTCAGTGAAGCTTCTTTACTTATTTGCTCCAATAGATCATACACAGAATGCGATCCAGTAGCGATAAGGAATTTTGTTCTCCTGTTCACATCTTTCTCATCATAATTGAATTTGAAAGCGGATTGGTTCTCGATTTCCTCAAAGACATCCAATACTTTTACTTGACGAACGGAGTTCCACTCAAGGTAGATGTCTTTCATACTTTGCGTATACCCTTCATTTGCCATGGCAAAGTAGCAGAATATTACTTGCAAAATAAATATCCTAGAGAGCATAGCGATTGTTTTAGATAGTTTAAATTTCATACTTTTACATCGGTTTAGTTGATATTCTTTAATTGAACTTTTGATGATAAGTTTGCCTCCATCGAAAGTGCCATTTTCTTTGGAGCAAACTTATTTTTTACGGGTAGTTTTTTATTCTCATAAGCTTAAGTGTTAGTTGTTCTTATTTAAAAGTTATAGTTACTGCTCTTTCATTTTCTTCATCGATTTCAAAAGAGAATTTTTCCACAAATGCTATTCTTGCCAAAACACTTTCCAAACTTTCACTAGGAAATTCACCAGTGTAAGTTATGGTTCTGTTTAGATTCTTTACCGTGATATCCACATCATACCAATTTTCCAAAGCATCCTCTATCTCATCGAAACCGGCAGCCTTGAAAACCAATATTCTTTTGGTCCATTTGTAAAAATCCATATCCTCATACTCGGAAATATCCAGTTGTCCATCCGTTGCATTGAAAACTGCCTTGCCCCCCTGATCGCCAATTATTTTGATATCCTTATCTTCCGAAACAGAGGCTACCGAAATTTTACCTTCGACCAAACCCACCTCTACCTTTTCCCCTTGATATGCCTTTACATTAAAAGCAGTTCCCAGCGCTTTGGTCACCAACCCATTGGAATTTACAAGGAATGGTTTGGCAGGATCCTTTTTGACTTCAAAAAATGCCTCTCCCTCTAAGAAGATTTCTCTTTCATCGCCAAACAGCGAAGCGTAAGACACCTTACTGTTGTTATTTAAAAATACGGTAGATCCGTCCGGTAAGGTAATTCTTGATTTTTGTCCTTTGAAGTTCTCTTTTACAATATATCTGACCGAACTTAAAACAGGTTCCAATTGAGTTGAAGTAGCTGCCCGGTGTCCAAATGATAGTGCAATCATCACAAGAGCACAGGCCGCGGCCTGAAATGCAACCACTTGCCATCCACCCTTTTTAACTTCTGGATTTTGTCTTCTTTTTCCAAGAATGGCCTTTAACAGCTCTCCTTGGTCTTTCTCATCAATCTCATTATTAGTGTGAAATTTTAAAGAAAGGATTATTTCTTTTGCTGCGGAAACGGTATTTCTTTTTGAAGGATTTGCGGATAACCATTTTTTCCAAAAAAAATGGGAAGCTGGATTTGGTTTCAGAACCCAGTTTCTAAATTCTGGGTCTGCCAAAAAATCTTCCATTTCATATTCGTGGTAATCCATACGTCGGCCTCTGTTATACATAAGACATTAAAACTTGTTAAATGACATCAAAAAAAAATGCTTTTCTTCTAAAAAAGTGAAACCTCTATTGATGTATCTGTTAGAATTGCTGCAAAAATCGGAATAATTAATAATTCATTGACATGAGTTTCGTTCCTTTTTTTGAAGCAGTTATGTAAAGAAAAATCAGTGGAAACTAAATTGGATCTAAAAACTTAACCCTTGAGGGTTTGGAGAAATCTGGTTGCAATTACTTTTCGGAAACCTGCGCCCTCTTTTTTAACTCTGTTAGCGATCTATAGATTAGATTTCTTGCGGCCCGCACACTTGAGAATCCCATTACATCTTTAATTTGAGCATAGGAAAGGCCATTATAGTAGAAATAGTAAATTGCCTCCCTTTGTCTTCTTGTCAACTTGTTCAAAGATTCTTGCATCAACTGTACCTGATCCTCTCTAAATTGCCTGCTAATTAAAACACTTTCATGGGAGGGTGTCAAAAGAAATCCATAAGAGTTTGAAGTATAATTCAATCTCATATTCTTCTTTTGTTTTTTTTGCTCTGTAATAATTTTATTTCTGTAGCATTTTATAAGAAAAGCCTTAACAGAAATTACTTTGTGCAACTTATGCCGCTTCTTCCTAATGTTTATAAAAGTTTCTTGAAGCGTGTCTTTCAATAAGTCTTGATCACCTGAAAATTGTCTTCCAAGATTATAGAGCATTTGAAAATAATGGTTGTAGATTTTGACGAACGCAGATTCGCTCCCGTCGCAAAACAACTTCCATTCCGAGCTGGGGTCGAACTCAAACGATTTCGTAATTTTTCCTGAATCGCCCCTCTCGTCATCTTTATTATTATCTGATAAAAGCTCAGTAAATGATGACATTATCTCAAAGATTAGTTTAGTTAGTTCGACACAATATATAAAAAATATCTTGTGATCGTATTTTTCTCAATTTCATGAGCAGGTGTTTTTTCCTGCTCATTATTCCAAATATTATCACTTCCAAGCAATAAAAAACCTCGATTTAGGTCGAGGTTTTTTGTCTATCCTTTCATTTAGTTAACCCCTTTTTAGCTAGATCAAACCTGCTTTCCAATTAATAATTTTTCCAGTGTAAAGCGCATCAAGACCCATTTGTACGCAGACCGCTGCTTTTGCCCCACTAATTACATTGGATTTTGGTTCTATGTTGGTTAAAATGCTGTCCTTAAAATCAAGAAGGGCTTGTTTACTTGGGTCCAAATGTTCCACCTCGATTGGAACTCCTTTGTCTTGATTCCATTTTATGGTGGCTCCTGAAACTCCGTCGACCTCTCCCACTTCTTTGGATTTTTCTTTTTTCTCTGGATAGAACCAAGCTTTTGTATAATCAACGGTTATAGTTCCCTTATCTCCAAGTACCTTAATCTGATAATCGTCTTTTGAGTTGCTTGTCAAACAAGTGAATTTGGCCCGGACTCCATTGGGGTAGGTATAGATCATATGGACATTATCAAAAGTTTCTCGACCATCTTTCCAGTAATCGATACCACCATCTCCAACCACCTTTAGAGGAACTGCATCCAGCACCCAATTGCAAAAATCCAATTGATGTGAGCAAAGTTCGGCCAATAATCCTCCAGAAAATTCCTTGTACATGCGCCAGTTAATGGCCTTTTCCAGTTCTGGGCTCGGAACGGGCCTTCTCCAATTTCCATTTCGGTTCCATTGGCATTCAACAGCTGTTATCTTTCCTATTTTACCATTCTTTATTAAATCCACCACATGTGTATATAGTCTAGAGCTATGATATTGGTGTCCGGTTTGGAAAATGTTTTTCGACGACGAAGCTTTAGCAACTAGATTTTTTATGGCATCGTATCCTTTTACCATGGTTTTCTCACAGTAGACATGCTTCCCTGCATCCAAGGCATCTAGGGCTATATGGGAATGCTCACTAAAGGGAGTGGCAATCAAAACAGCATCCACTTTTTTATCGTCCAAAAGCGCTTTATATTCTGAATACGCCTTCGCCTTACCCCCTACCTTTTCCATTGCATTTTGCAATCTGAAAGGAAGTACATCACAGCAGGCTGTCACTTTCAAACCTTCAATTTTATTGATGATGGGAATAAGTCCTCCACCCCGATCACCGGCACCAATAACTCCAATATTGATTACCTCATTTTTTGATGGATAAAACGCTCCCGCTTTTATCGCGGATATTCCCACAACTGCCATTCCAGTACTTGCCACAAAATCTCTTCTCTTCATTTTTTATAGTTTAGGCTCCCATCCTTTTGCATATTCCCTTTTCCAACGCTTCTTCATAATGGCATCATCATTCAGCACTTTCCCGGTTTTTGTATCTACTTCCAACGAATGTCCAGCATCCTGGGCCATATTACCCAAGTGACATAACATTGTAGAAATACTGGCATCGTTGATGTCCGAATTCAACGATTCACCCTTTCTTATGGCATTGAAAAAGTTACCCACATGATCTACATCCAATCCACCAATGCCCTGGGTATTTGTGGTTGCACTTTGGGTAGGTTCAAACTCCAATTTAATCGGATTGCCAGCTAGGTCATATAATTTATAAAAATTTCTGCTGAGTTCAATACTACCCTTGCTTCCATAAATGGTAATTCCTCTTCCTGGGCGCTCTGGTTTCATGATACCTCTGCTATGCCCTGTCCAAGTGATAAATTTGTCTCCTGGGAAAGCATAGGTTACTTGTTGATTGTCCACAAATTCCCAATCATCATCATAGGTATATTTTCCGCCAAAAGAAGTTACCGTTGATGGCAAATCCACTCCAAGAGCCCAGCGACAGATGTCAATTTCATGGGTACCGTTATTATGGATTTCCCCTGTCCCCCAAGTTCGGAACCAATGCCAGTTATAAGGATGAACATTGTCACGATACTCTTCACTAGGTGCCGGGCCTTGCCAAAGGTCCCAATCCAAAGTCTTTGGAATGCTTATTTTATTTCCTTTACCAATGGAGCCTCTATTATTGGAATAATAGGCCTCTCCTTTATAAACTTCTCCAATAATACCGCTTCGAATGTCCTTAATCGCCTGCATAGAGGACCTTGCGGAGCGTTGTTGATTTCCCATCTGCACTTTTTTTCCATACTTGTTTTGGGCCGCGACCAATAAGTCATTTTCATACGGATTATGACTACATGGTTTTTCCACGTAAACATGTTTTCCAGCTTGCATGGCCATGATGGACATTGGTGCATGCCAGTGTTCGGGGGTAGCTATAAAAACCGCATCCACATCTTTATCCTCCAAAATTTTTCGGAAATCTTTTTCAACTTTTGGAACATATCCCAAATTTTCTTGACACCAAGCATTGTGTTCTTCAATAATGATATCGTCCACATCACAGTTATACAGGATTTTGGCATTCAAGTCTTGATGGATTGCAATGCAATGCGCCTTTGCACGACTTCTAACTCCTATAACTGCAACACCAAGGCGGTCATTGGCGCCTAGGATACTGGAAAACCCAGTGTTTGGTAATAATATTCCGCCAACCGTCAATCCAGCTGCTCCTGCCGTAGATTTTTTGATAAAATTTCTTCTCGTACCCATGACTTTAGGTTTATAGTTGTTTGATTTTAATATTTCTAAAAGACACACGATCCCCATGGTCCTGTAATAGGATATTTCCTTTATCTGCCTCTCCAAATTGCGGCCATGTTACATATTTACTCTCAGAGACCAATTTTCGATACGCATCGCTTTTGCGTTCATATTCCAACACCTTGATTCCATTCAACCAATGTTCAACATGATTGTTGTTTGAGATGATGTGGGCTGTATTCCATTCTCCAATGGGCCTTACATATTTAGTGGTATCGGCTTGAATCAGATCATAAAGTGAAGCCACAGTTCTGCTCCCTTCATGGTTTCCAAGCTTGGCATCTGGGTGACGTTCATCGTCCAGAATCTGAAATTCCAGTCCTATGGATGACCCAGCTCCTTTATTCAAATCTGTATTCACATAATACTTGATTCCGCTATTGGCTCCTTCGGTAATCTTGAATTCCAATTTCACTTCAAAATTGTCATATTGATTTTCCGTAACGATATCTCCGCCTGCTTCAGATTCTCCTCCACCAGAAGCCAAAACCGTCAACTCTCCATTTTCAATCATCCATCCGTTCTCAGGGAAATGATCCAATTTTGCACCTCGCCATCCTTTTGTGGTTTTGCCATCCCAAAGCATGACCCATCCGTCATTTTCCTCATGTTGAGTCAATTGGTTTTTCGTAATTACCGGTTGTAAAGGAGATTCTGTACTGTACTTTTCCAAATCCTCTGTCAAAATTCGAACATTCTTCCAACGTATCTCCGTTCCTGCTTTTTGCTTTTCGCCAATGCTATGCACCTGTAATCCGATAAAACCAGAAGCTGTAGCATCATCAATAAGATGGGCTGCGGGCACTTCATTAATCCAAGTTTTTATGGTATCTCCAATTGCTTCGATACGATAGTGGTTCCATTCGTTTTGTTTGAATGCTTTTTGGGCCGGTTCGTTTTTTGACAATGGATTTAACCAACCTCTTCGGCCTTCATCATAAATTCCAGCGCTCCAAGCGCGGTCTGATGGATCAATCTCTACTTGATAACCGTGTACGCGCCCGTTATGATAGCCAGGAATACTATTGCTTCGAATTTGAATCCCAGAATTCATCGTAGAATCCACCAAATACTCCAAATCCAAAATAAAATCACCAAACATTTTGTCCGAAGTAAGAAAAGTGTTGGGTGTATTGTGCTTTGTTATACCTACAATAGCTTCGTCATCTACCTTATATTCGGCCGTTCCACCTTTTACGGTCCATCCGTTAAGGGTTTTTCCATCAAAAATGGATGCCCAAGGGGTATCATCCTTTGGTTTTTGCTCGCAACCGGTCATAATTGCCAGAACCAAAATCAAGGACACCTTATAAAGGGTTTTTTGTTTGTTCTTCACTTTTCTATCGTTTAAATTATTCATGTTCAACTCGTTATAAATCAAATAAATTGGGCAACCACATTGTCAATTGTGGGATATATGTTATTAAAAATAGGGCTATGATCATCGCCAGAAACAGTGGCAACAATGGTCTTATCACTTTTTGAATTGAGGTTTTTGCCACACCCACGCCTACGAAAAGCACCGATCCCACTGGTGGGGTACATAGTCCGATACAGAGATTTAAAATCATTATGATTCCAAAATGGACTGGATCTATTCCCAATTTGGTAACCACAGGAAGGAAAATTGGGGTAAAAATGAGCACTGCGGGTGTTATATCCATAAAAATCCCAACAAAGAGCAAAATGGCATTGATGATCAAAAGAACCACAAATTTGTTGTCGCTAATACCCAATAAAACATCGCTAGTGGCTTGAGGGATATTTTCGTAAGACATGGCCCAGGACATACTTATGGATGCTGCTATCAACAACATAACAATAGCTGTTGTAAGCGATGATTCCAACAGAATGTTGGGCAAGTTTTTAAATGAAATTTCTCTATACACAAAGCCTAAAAGCAGGGAATACAATACGGCAATGGCCGAAGCTTCTGTGGCGGTAAATACACCCGCTACTATTCCTCCAATAACGATAAAAAGCAATAATAGACTCGGAAACGCGTCAACAAAAGTCTTGGCAATCTCGGAAATGCCAATGCTTCCCTTTTCCGTTTTGCTGGCGTAACCTTTTCTTTTGGCCCATACCAGTGCTACAATCATTAAAAATAGCCCTGTTAGAATGCCAGGAACATAACCAGCCAAGAATAATGCTGCAATGGAAACACCTCCACTTGCCAATGAATAGACAATTAGGATATTGCTCGGTGGAATAACCAAACCTGTGGTCGCAGATGTAATATTTACAGCTGCACCAAATTCTTTTGAATATCCTTCTTTTTCCATTTCTGGCCCCAAGATGCTCCCCATGGCCGATGCCGATGCCATTGCTGATCCAGCAATTGCTCCCATCAGCATAGCTGCAACAATATTTATCAGGGCAAGACCGCCTGGAAGTGCCCCTACCAAAGTCTTGGCAAAAGCAATAAGTCGATGCGCCATTCCGCCTTTGTTCATTAGATTTCCCGCCAATATGAAAAAGGGAATGGCCAAGAGCGCAAAACTGTCCAGGCCAGCTCCCATTCTTTGTGCAATTGTAGTTGTTGCTGGCATAAAGGGGATACTCACAAGCATCGTCAGCAAAGCTGAAATTGAAATACTCCAAGCCACAGGAGTGCCGATGGCCAACAGACCCAAAAAACTTATGATCAACACTAAAACTGGAATGTACTCCATTAGGCCATTGGTTTTAAAATATCCGAAATTTTGTAATACACTATCAATAGCCCACTTATCGGAATGACTAGGTAAACGTAAGCCAAGGGTATTTGTAAAGCCGGTGATAGCTGTTCCAAAACATAGGTGACATAGACCAATCTACTCCCTCCTACAATCATTGCTGCTAAAGCAAACAATATCACAACCAATTTGACCGTGATAGATAATTTTCGCTGGGTTTTCTTGCTGAATTTCTGTGGTAACACATCAATAGCTACGTGCATGTCCTTGCCAGAGGCATATGCTGCCCCAAGGATTCCAACCCAAATCATTAAATAACGGGCCAGTTCATCTGTGAACGAGCTAGGTGTACCAATAACAAAGCGCGTGAATACCTGCCACAACACATTCAAGACCATAGCGGACATAATAATAATCAATGCCACCCCCAATACGCTATCAATCTTTTTTCTTAACTCCATGATCAGTTTACAGCTTTTATTTGTTGAATTAGCGTAAAGAGGGCCTTATCATTTTGGTATTTTTCATATAGCTTATTGGTCCTTTCAGAAAAAGGAATCTTGTCGGGCCTTATAATTTGAACGCCAGATTTTTGAATGGCCTCCAATGCTTCTTCCTCTGCCTTTGCCCATAACTCCCTTTGGTACGTTATCGATGCATCCACCGCTTGTTGAAGCCAATTTTGTTCCTCCTCAGTAAGCCCATCCCAAAAATGGGTTCCAACAATCACCACATCTGGAGAAAAGGTATGTTCGTTGAGGGAATAGTATTTACAGATTTCGTAGTGTTTGGACAAGTAAAAACTTGGAGGGTTGTTCTCGGCTCCATCCACTACACCCTGCTGTAATGAGGTATACAATTCGCCCCAGGAAATTGGCGTTGGCGAACCGCCAAAACCACGAACCATCTCCATAGCGGTCACACTGGGCATTACCCGAATCTTCTGTCCTTTCAAATCATCGGGATGCCGGACCACTTTTTCTTTGGTGTAGAAACTCCGGCTGCCCGCATCATAAAATCCAAGCCCTTTCAGCCAATATTTTTTGCCATCATTCAGTAATTCCTGTCCTATTGGGCCATCAAATACCTTGAAGGAATGTTCTCTATCTCTAAAGAGATAGGGAAGTCCCAAAACCTTGGTCTTTGGGGCAAAATTCTCAAGCGTGGCTGCCGAGACCTTGGTCATATCCAAGCTACCGATTTGCAGTAATTCCATAATCTGCCTTTCCGTGCCCAATTGTTGGTTGGGGTATATTTCAACCGAAAGTCGACCATCAGAAAGTTGAGCCAAATCCTCCCCCATTTTTACCAAGGCCTTGTGAACGGAATGATTTATATCCAGACCATGTGCAAGTTTGATGGTCTTTGAAGAGCCATCCGTATTGCATCCCCAAAGCAGGAATGTAAAAGCAAAAAGAAAGAGATATTTGGTCTTCTTCGCCATCGGCTTTATACTCTCAATTTTTTTATAAGCTCCAATGTTTCCGAGACCTTTTCCTGGAGACCTTTATAGTCTTTGTTGGCAATAATTTCTTTGGAAATTAATTTAGAACCCATTCCCACACAGGTCACTCCTGCATCAAACCAAGCTTTCAAATTATCTTCATCAGTACTTACTCCTCCGGTTGGCATAATATTAGTCCATGGTTGCGGGCCTTTTATTGCCTTTACAAATCCAGGTCCATAGGTTGAACCAGGAAAAAGTTTGACAATCTCACACCCCCATTCTTCAGCCTGGGCAATCTCCGTAAGGGAACCACAACCAGGAGACCATAGTACTTTCCTCCGATTACAAACCTTCGCTATGTCTCCTCTAAATACAGGTGTTACTACAAAGTTGGCGCCCAATTGCATATATAGTGAAGCTGCTCCCGCATCGGTGATGGAACCCACCCCCAAAATCATTCCCGGCAATTCGCTCTGTACATATTTCACCAGTTGTCCGAATATCTCGAAGGCAAAATCGCCTCGTGCCGTAAATTCCATCAATCTAGCTCCTCCGTCATAACATGCCTTTAGGACTTTCTTTGCTACGGAAACATCGGAATGATAGAATAATGGAACCATTCCTGTTTCTTTCATTACCGCAGCTACTTCCAATCGTGAATACTGTGCCATTTTTATCTTGTTTATCTGGAGACCCTGCCCGAGGCATCTCCTCCCATTAATTTTTCAACTTCTTCAACCGTTACCAGATTTGCATCGCCCATTATGGTATGTTTTAAGCAGGACGCAGCTACTGCAAAATCCAATGCGTTTTGATCATCCTCCGGATAGGTCAACAACCCATAAATCAACCCTCCCATAAAGGAGTCACCGCCTCCTACGCGGTCCACAATGTGGGTAATCTGATACTGGCGGGTATCATACATTTTCTTACCATCATATAATACTCCAGCCCATGTGTTGTGCGAAGCGGAAATAGAACCTCTCAGTGTTGTGATTACTTTTTTCGCTTCTGGAAATTTTTCCATCATTTGCTTGCAGACCGACAAAAATGCCTCGGCTTTTACCTCATGTCCTTGGGTAGTGATATCCAATCCTTTTGGTTTGATGCCGAAGTGCATCTCGGCATCTTCCTCATTGCCCAAAATGATATCGCAGTAGGATGTGAGCTCTGTCATTATTTTCTCCCTATCCCCGCCATATTTCCATAATTTTTTTCGATAATTCAGGTCGGTGGAAATGGTAATTCCCATTTTTTTTGCTGCCTTTACGGCTTCCAGACAAGAGTCGGCCGCTCCTTGAGAGATGGCCGGAGTAATTCCGGTCCAGTGGAACCATTGAGCTCCATCGAAAACCTTCTCCCAATGGATCATTCCTGGTTGTATTTCAGCAATTGCAGAATGCGCTCGGTCGTACACCACTTTGCTCCCTCGGCTAACCGCCCCTGTTTCTAAGAAATAGATACCCAATCTATCCCCACCATAAATAATATTGTCCGTATTGACCCCACGTTTGCGCATTTCCATTTTTGCGCATTCCCCCAAATCGTTTTTAGGTAAACGGGTTACGAAATCAACAGGAATTCCATAATTGGCCAAGGAAACGGCTACATTAGATTCTCCACCGCCATACACTACATCGAATTGATTGGTCTGTGAGAACCTCAAGAATCCAGGAGGAGACAACCGCAACATAATTTCACCAAAGGTGACTACTTTTTTCATCGTTTTCATCAGTTTTTAAAATCGAAATATTCTTTTGCGTTAAAGTAACAAATATCTCGAATGGTCTTCCCAATCAGTTCCATGTCATTTGGCAATTCTCCGTTCTGTATTTCCTCTCCAAAAAGATTGCACAGTACCCTTCTAAAATATTCGTGCCTTGGGAATGAAAGAAAACTTCTAGAGTCGGTCAACATTCCAACAAAACAACTAATTAGTCCTACATTGGAAAGGGCATTTAACTGTTTGGTGATGCCATCTTTCTGATCCAAAAACCACCATCCAGAACCATACTGTACCTTGCCTTTTACTGCGCCATCATTGAAATTCCCTGCCATAGCAGCAAACACCTCGTTATCTGCCGGGTTGGAATTGTATAAAATGGTCTTGGTCAATTTGTTTTTGGAATCCAGAGCATCCAAAAAACGGGATAGGTTTCTGGCCTGTGAAAAATCCCCGATGGAATCCCACCCTGTGTCGGGCCCCAAAGTCGTTAACATTCTGGAGTTGTTGTTTCGTAAAGGCCCTAGATGAAATTGCTGGACCCACCCATTGTCATTGTACATTTCGGAAAGAAATAGTAACAAAGCCGTTCCAAATTGTTTGATTTCTTTTTCTTGAAGTTGCTGTCCATTTCTCTTTTTGGAGAAAATATTGGATACCTCAGTTGCTGTTGCCGGTTCGAAGGGTATGTTTTCCAATCCATGATCGGACAAGATACATCCGTTAGCAGCGAAATATGCAATTCGTGCAGCCAAGGCTTCGCATAAATCACCATAAGAGCTTATTTCAATTTCTGACACTTCTGCCAACTTATCAACATATTCATTGTAACTTTCAGATCCAATTAATATGGCCTTATCTGGCCTAAAGGAAGTTCCCATAAACAAGCTTGGGTTTTCTTCTGTCATGTTTTGATGATGCTCCAAAGAATCTGTGGGGTCTTCGGTGGTACAGACCACCTCAACCTTCATTTTGGAAAGCAAGGACCTGCAAGAAAAATTACTCGAACTCAACTGCTCACTAGTTGATCTGTAAATGGTCTGTGCATTGTTTTCATTTAATAAATCAAACACCTCGAAATACCGAGCTAGTTCCAAATGTGTCCAGTGGTACAATGGATTTCTGATAGCTTGTGGAACCGTTTTGGCCCAAGCCTTGAATTTTTCTTCGTCTGAAACGTTTCCTGTAATAAATTTCTCTTGGACACCAACGGTTCGCATCGCTCTCCATTTATAATGGTCTCCTTGAATCCATGCTTCAGTAATATTATTGAAAACACGATTGGTTGCGATGTCTTTTGGCGAAAGATGGCAGTGATAATCTATTATGGGTAGTTCTTTTGCATGGTTATGATAGAGTTCCTCCGCAAAACTGCTTTGCAACAAAAAATCTTTATGTATAAATGATTTTCCCATCTATCTCTTCTCGACTCTTATTTTTCTAGCTCTTCTGTCCATCATGCCAATAACACATAAATTAAAATGGTAGCTGCAGTTAGTGCAATCCCAAAGGCATTCACAAAACGCCAGGGTTTCTCGTCTCTTCCTTTTGCTTCAACATATGCAGCTTCGGGATACATTCTTGACACCAAGAACATAATGACAAAATTCAATACAAATTCAATTCCCCAGAGGTGAACAAAATGAATATCAACATCCAATATAAAGGTGGTCAAAATGTAAAAAGCGAAGCCAAAGAACAGTCCAGCCTTTGCTCCTGTTTTATTTATATTCTTAAAGAATATTCCCGCTATGATCACCGATGAAATGGGAATAAAAAAGATGCCGTTAAGCTCCTGCAGCAAAAAGTACAATCCGTCCGGGGCATAGGCAACCAACGGAGCAATACCAATGGCCAAGACAGCAAGCACAACTGAGGAAATTTTCCCGTAATGCACCAATCTAGAATCGGAAACTTCTTTATTGATCAGTTTTTTATAGATATCATAGCAAAAAATGGTGCTGGCGGAATTCAACACGCTATTAAATGTGCTCAGCACAGCTCCCAAAACCACCGCAGCAAAGAATCCAAAGAGATAGGTCGGTAACACCTTTTTAACCAAGAGCGGATAAATCAGGTCAGGTGTATCAATATATTGGTCTTGGAAGTAATAATATGCAATGAGCCCTGGTAATACGATAATCAAGGGAACAAATAATTTGAGTATTCCAGTATAAATCAGTCCTTTTTGGGCCTCCACTAAATTTTTCGCGCCGAAAGCTCTTTGAATAATGGATTGGTTCATTCCCCAGAAATACAACTGGTTGATCATTAAACCAGTAAAAAGCACGGAAAATGGCATCACAGAATCCTCACTTCCGACAATATCAAATTTATCCGGTGCAAAGTCATATACCGTTCCTAACCCGCTAAGAATATTTCCATCGCCAATTTGATACAATGCAATGGCAGGAATCAATAATCCCCCAAGCAAAAGTCCTATTCCATTTAAACTATCTGAATAAGCCACTGCTTTTAATCCCCCAAAAATGGCATACATTGAACCGATAAGTCCTATCACAAATACCGTGAAAAGCATAGCCCTTTCCTTACCAATTCCGAACATGGTGGAAAAGTCAAAAACACTTTCAATGTTAATGGCACCCGAATATAAAACAATGGGTAAAAGTGTTATCACAAAGGACAGCATCAAGAGGAATGCAACTATGGAACGTGTAAGCCCATCATACCTTTCTTCTAAAAATTGGGGAATGGTGGCCAGTCCCATTTTAATGAACTTGGGAATAAAAAATATGGCTGCAATTACCAAAGCAATGGCCGATGTGACTTCCCAAGCAATTACAATTATTCCATTTTTGTACGAACTGCCGTTCATCCCAATCAAATGTTCGGTAGAGATGTTGGTCAGAATCATAGATCCTGCGATAATGGGGCCGGTAAGACTCTTGCCAGCCAAGAAGTATCCCTTGGCGGATTTAAAGTTGTCTTTTCGTAATCGATACGTAGTATAGATGATTACGAAGAGCGTAAATCCAAAAAAGCCTAAATAAGTGGCCAGCATTGGTTTTGGTGGTTAGGTTAGAAGGATTAAAATTTCAATTTTTCTGGTAGATATTTTGCCACTAAATCTTCGTAATAAGGTTTCAGTGCTTTGGCATCAGGTGGCACCGGTGCCTTTGAATATAAATCATATGGGTTGAATTTTTTCACCCATTCGAACATCTTATGGTCATGTTCACTCATCAGATGGTCATATGCATTTTCACGATGTTGTGCATAGAACGAATGATATCGAATCATGTACAAAGCAGGTTCAGGCAAATAATCCTTCATGATTTGGTAGAGGTATTCATCGTGACCCCAACTCATTTTGACGTTGTCCAGACCACAATTTTCTTCATAGACCCCATATTTATTATTGTATCGTTCATCTTTTGAGTCCGTGTTGGTTTCAAAATATTCTGGATATACAATTTTATCGGAGAATTTACATCCAACAGGAAAGGTATCCCCGACTACTGCCCATTGCGGTTCTCCAAACAAGCATAGCACCTTGCCCACATCGTGAAGAAAACCTGTTAATACAAACCAATCAGGGTGACCATCAGCGCGAATAGCCTCACTGGTCTGCAACAAATGCTGCAATTGGTCCAAGTCAATATCGGGGTCACTATCGTCCACCAAAGTGTTCAGAAAGTCCACGGCCTCCCACAATGACATTTCCCTTTTATCGAACTTTAAAAACTCCTTTTCCTTTTCGCAGACAAAATCATAGGTCTGATATTGATGATTGAGCTTATAAAATTCCCGAACGGTATCCACCCTATCCGAATTCTGATAATCCCTGAATTCTTCTTTTTCCTTTTTTGGTGCGTCAGGATCGGGGTAACGTTTCAACACATCATCTTCCCAATGTTCCAAAGACTCCAAAGGGTTGTTTTTATCAATTTTTTTCATTTCAGCCAGTTTTTTTGAATTATAGTTGATTCATAAGGGATTTAGCAATTCCCATTTCCAATCCTCTTAACTCCGCCAATCCTCTTAATCTTCCAATACAGGAATATCCAGGGTTTGTTTTCTTCTTGAGGTCATCTATCATTTGGTGCCCATGGTCCGGTCTCATTGGTATTTCAATGTCCTTGCGACCTTCATCAAAGCGTCTTTGCTGCTCCAAAAGCACCAATTTTATCATTTCGTACATATCCGTATCACCATCCAAATGATCGGCTTCGTAAAAATCTCCCTTTTCCGTGCGTTTAGTATTTCTAAAATGCAGAAAATGAACGCGATACGCAAACTTTTTAAAGATTTCTGACAAATTATTGTCTTCCCTAACCCCCAAGGATCCCGTACAAAAGGTTATCCCGTTATGTATGGATGGAATTTTATCGAATATATGTTGATAGTCTTCTTCGGTACTCAAAATTCGAGGTAAGCCAAGAATTGAAAAAGGTGGGTCGTCTGGATGAGCGCAAAGAAGCACACCAACTTCTTCGGCCACTGGAACAATTTCCGAAAGAAAATACACCAAATGCTCCTGCAGTTTGGATTTTGAGATTCCCTTATAGGCATCCAATACGGCTTTAAAACTTTCCAAAGAATATTCTTCTTCTGCCCCAGGCAAACCGGCCAGAATGTTTTTGGTCAATTTGGCTATCTCTTTTGGAGTCATAAGTTCGGAGGTAGATTTTGCGCTTACCTGTTCTTTCGGGGAATATTCTTTTTCAGCTCCGGGTCTTTTTAATATATGAAGATCAAAAGCCGTAAATGCATTTTTCTCGAAGAGAAGCGCCTTGGAACCATCGGGCATTTCATAATCTAACGAAGTGCGGGTCCAATCCAAAACGGGCATGAAATTATAGCAGATAATTTTGATTCCGCACCCGGCCAAGTTTCGAATGCTCTGCTTGTAATTTTCGATGTATTGTTGAAAGCTTCCCTTTTGAGTTTTGATGTCTTCATGGACCGGCACTGATTCAACAACCGTCCATTCCAATCCCTGAACTTCGATAATGTACTTTCGTTTTTTGATTTCATCCATTGGCCACACTTCCCCATTGGCCATATGGTGCAATGCGGTAACAATCCCATTAGCTCCCGTTTGTTTGACATCCTGCAAAGAAACAGGGTCATCAGGACCGTACCACCTCCAAGTTTGTTTCATCCTCAACTCCATCATACACCGCTAAAAATGTTGAACCCACCATCTATGGGAATGACTGCTCCGGTCATAAATTTTGATGCATCACTGCACAGAAAATGCAATGCACCGTTAAGCTCATCGGGTTCACCAAACCTGCCCATCGGCGTATTTCTGATGATATCTGCACCACGCTCTGTAAACGAACCATCTTCATTTAAGAGTAAGTTTCTATTTTGGTTTCCAATGAAAAAACCGGGAGCAAGGGCATTGACCCTTATTTTTTCGCTGAACTTCGTCGCCATTTCAACAGCCATCCATTTAGTGAAATTTTCCATAGCCGCTTTGGAAGCGGAATAACCGGCCACCCTGGTAAGTACTCTCGGCACCGCCATGGATGAATAATTGATGATGGTTCCCGACCCTTGATCGGCCATCACCTTACCAAATACCAAGGAAGGAATCACAGTACCATTTAAATTCAATTGTGTCACCTTGTCGAAATCGTCCAGTTCCAAATCAAAAATGGATTGGTCCGGGCCAATGGTCGCACCAGGCATATTGCCTCCAGCAACATTGAGAAGAATATCCAACCGTCCAAACTTTTCCAAAACAGCATCCCGCACTTCTTCCATAGAATCCTTGGACAAAACATTTCCTTCCAACAACAATATGTCACCACCATTATCACGAATCGTTTTCTCCAATTCCATACCGTTCCGCCTGTTTGTTGTCAATACGGCCAACTTAACCCCGGCTCCTGACAAACTCAGCGCTGCCGAGCTTCCCAACACTCCAGTCCCTCCGGTTATCACGGCAACCTTATTTGTTAAGTCAAAAATTGATTTCAAAAGCCTGTTTTTTGGTACATTTTGATTCATTTCGTGTGCGCACACGATAAAAATATAAATTCATTGCACATAATACAAATTCAGAGGGCAAAAAATTATTGAAGGTTGTATATTAACGGCTTTATTCGACCTATGATCACCATTAAGGAAATTGCCAAACTAGCCAATGTATCCCCAGGAACAGTAGACCGGGTCATACATAATAGAAAGGGGGTTTCCGAAAAAACTGCCCAACGGATTCGGCAAATTTTAAAGGAACATAATTTCAAAGTCAATCGGATTGCCCAATCCTTGGCCATGAAAAAGAAATATACCATTGCTGTTCTATTGCCAGATCATGATCAGGAAAATCAATTCTGGAGGTCTCCTCTGGAAGGCATTCAAAAAGCTCAAGAAGAGGTGATGAGTTTTGGAGTGGATGTCAAAACGTTTGCTTTTGACCAAAAAAGCCCCAAGTCGTATATAGATTCTTTTGATTTGCTACTAAAAACCAATCCTCAAGGGGTTGTTCTTGTTCCGACCTTTAAAAAGGAGACCAAAGAACTAACCCAGATATTGTTGGATAGAGAAATTCCGTTCATCTTTCTGAATATTGCATTGAATGGCCATGAAAATCTTTGTTTTGTTGGACAGGATTCATTTAAAAGTGGTTATCTGGCTGCCAAACTTATGCAACTTTGTCTCAATAAGAATGACCATATCCTGACGATCCACTCAAGACCTAATCTTTCCAATGTCAACAATATATCACAGCGGATTGAAGGCTTTGACCATTACTTCAAGGAACTGGAGCTGAACAATGTCAACCATAAAATTGAAGTGGAGGATTTTTGGGACACCAAAAAGTTTCCGGATAAAATTGCTTTGTTGTTAAAGGAACATCCCAAAATCAAGGGAATTTTTGTTCCCAATAGTAGAGCCCATATTATAGCAAAACATATTCAAGGTTTTAGGGCCCAGATTCCTTATCTTATTGGATTTGATATTACGGAACACAATTCGACTGCACTTGTAGATGGCAAAATCACTTTTTTGATCTCGCAAAAGCCATTTCAACAAGGGTACCGATCTGTGAGTAGTCTTTCCAAATTCCTACTTTATAAAACTCCACCTCAAGCCGAAATTTTATCTCCTATTGAGATTATTACTAAGGAGAACTTGCCGAACGGACAGCAAAAGGAGTATGCTATCTTTCCGTAAGATTTAATTAAAAACCACCTCGTCCAAAAAGATAAAGCTGTTTCCCCCAGGCACCGCATGCCAGTCTGGGTTCTTTATTGGACTTTCCACTAAAAGGCGTACTTTTTTTAAGGCTATGGGATCAAAGTCAATATTATATGCTTTTCGCTCTATAATAACTGAGGGTTCTTGAATACCAATTTTAACTGTTTTGAGCTTACTAAAAGTATTTCCATCAGTTGAGCCCCAAACGGTATAACCTACGGGGAAGAATATCCAATTATTGGGAATGGAAAGGCTACCCACCGAAACATTGGATACTACGGTCGGCTCCTTAAATTCTATAGTAGCTGTCATATGTTGGGCTTCAAAACCAACCCAGTTTCCATCTACAAAATTTGTGGTGCCGCGTCTTAAATCCATCAAAGTTTTCCCTCCCTTTGCCGCATACTTTGGATGGGGTGCCCGCGCTAATGACACCTCGCTAATTAGTGCCTTGCTCTTTAAGAAGTTGGCAAAACTGGCTTCGCTAGGCTCCCAGTCTTCCAAAGTCGCATATGCTTTTAAAGTGGTTGTCTCCTTAACATAAAATGGTCCCTTATATTCCCTTGGCAGGGTATCATTTTTAGCGTTTTCCGCCACATAGTACACCTTGGCGCCTTCAAAAAACTGTTCAATGGATACCTCAACTGAGTCTTTGAATATTTCGTTGTCTGCTAATATTGTCGGTGGTGAAAGCGAACTAGCGGCAAAAACGCTATCCGCAATTTGTCCTTGAACCCTTACTTGATTGCTTTGGTCCTTGAAGGCTAAAATCCCTTCATCTGACATTTTTGTCCTCCAAATGAAGAGTGTTTTCAAATTTGGGAATTTTAATAGCGTTTGCAATGCCCCATCATCAAGTGCGGTTCCAAAAAGGTTTACGGATTCCAAATAATCAAACTTAGCGAGTTGTTTTACGGTTTCGTTGCTTATATCGGTATGCTGCAATTGAATCTTGGTAAGGTTTTTAAACGGTTTAAGTTGTTTTACCAGTGTGTCATTGAAATTGGTATAGCCCAAATTCATCCCCACAATATTCTTTTTATATTCTTCCAAGAGTTCAAAGTCAGCTTCAGAAACATTGTTGCGTTTCATGAAATTCACTGATATGAGGGGCATGTCCTCTGAAATACGTTGCGCTGAAATCTTGTTTTGGGCAAGAGTGGCAATAAATTCCAGCGGAACCTCATCAACATTTTCGGCAATCAATGCTCTTGTGGAAGTATCTTTTTCCAAACCCGCTAAAATGGCATTCAATTTATCCGTTCGTGGTAAATCCTTGGTAACACAATCAAAACAATTCTGATTTTGCACCCACCACTCCATCAACTGTATTTCATCCGAAGTCAACTGCACCTTTCCTTTAGGTGGCATATGGGCCTCGTCTTCTATAGGAAGTTTAAGGTGATGCATAAAACGGGTAGTTTGTTCCACTTCCAATGAATCAAATAACGACCCGGATTCTCCTCCAGCCAGCAACTCCTTTTGGGAAGTTAGCAGTAGCTCTCCTTTGGATTTCCCTTGATTATGACAACTGACACACTTTTGTTGCAGCACAGGCTGCACGATGTCTGAAAAAACCACGGCCTTGTCCACATCTTCAATTACAGGCTTTTCATATTCCTCTTGAAATAAAAAATCTTCGCCATGGGTTAGGCTACCTCCATAGTGCCCTGTCAAGGTCAAAAGCACCAAAACCACTATGAAGACTGGAAAATAAGCGCGTTGAGCTTGTTTTCCATTCGATCTCTTTAGAAAAAAGAGTAGCAAACTTCCAACTGCAAAGGCTACAGCAATCCATCTGTGGTTAAACAGCAAGGTTTCATCATATCCTCCGCCATCACCCAAAAACCATCCAGATGCAACCGAAAATACGGCGCTTAGAGCACCTATTCCCAACGCAAACAAAACGGTCCCGTTATCCTTTGGAGCCGGTTTGTTTTTGTAAAAGAGCTCCATAAAAAACGCTAGAATCAAAATACCAATTGGTAAATGGACAAATAAGGGATGTAAATTGCCTAATTGCATGTTTCGTTTTTCAGTTATTCAATCAATATTTCATCCACAAATGTCCAAGGCATGGTTCCCTTGCCGGGATGCCATTCTGGGATTCCTTGTAATGCGTGGATGATTATGGTTATTTGGTTGTATTCTCCTTTTTCCACAGTTATTTCCATGAAACCCATTTTTTTACGATCACCATTTTCGGCAGGCTTAAGCTTTAATTGCCCAATAGTTTTGTCAGATGCTTGGATCTCTATTGCTTCAGGAAGAAAAATCCATGACCCATGATCTTGTAAAAGTCCGACCAATGCTTTTTCCATAAATATGGCTTCTGAAAATTCAAGATTTACTACCGTTTCATTGGTTTGAAACCCTAGCCATCGATTCCCACTTCTAAAATTGAACTCCCCTTTCCTTCTATCAATAAGCGTATTGGGTCCTAAGGCTTTATAACTTGCATGCGCTTCAGGCTGAATGGAAATGGTGGCCCCAGAAATGTCTTTTGCCATTTTGATTATGGTTCGATCTACCACTTCGCTGGCGTTAAAATCTGGGTGAAATGCTTTTACTTTCAAATTAGTTGTTGAAGAAACTGTTACTGGTTCGGTATAGCTAAGTGAATTCGAAGTGACCTCACTGCCATCCAAGGTATATCTTATATCAACTTCATCGCTTCCACTGTATAATTTGACATGGGCCGTTTCAATAAATAGCAAGGAGTCCACTTCAATCTTTGGAGGTGCCAGTTGTAT
The DNA here is from genome assembly GCF_053618295.1 of Flagellimonas sp. 2504JD1-5. Taxonomy (NCBI): domain Bacteria; kingdom Pseudomonadati; phylum Bacteroidota; class Flavobacteriia; order Flavobacteriales; family Flavobacteriaceae; genus Flagellimonas; species Flagellimonas sp. 2504JD1-5. The sequence goes on along the minus strand of NZ_JBSIOU010000001.1, from coordinate 1,196,083 downwards.
GGCTCCGGTCTTTAAAAATTCAACCTTTTTTGATTGACAGGAACTAATCAAAATCAATAAGGAACCTGCCAAAAGAAAGCTGCGGATTTGTAATCCCCAAAAACTAAATCCAACCCATTTTTTAATCATACCCGATATAATTTTATGGGATAGGTGTTATAGGAATTCCATTGGGCCACATAGATATTATCATCCTCATCAATACACACATCATGCGGGTGTCTGAATATTTTTAAAGCTTGGTGCATGGGGTCTAAATTTCCATTTTGATAAGTAGGTGTACTTCCACCAGGTGCTGAAATCAGCTTGTTGTTCTCATCAAGAATAGAGATGAACCCTGTTCCTTCGGAACCGTCACCAGACCAAATTGTTGCCAAATACACCTGTTTGTTATGTATGACAGGTCTACAGATATAGGCTCCGGGCAAATCGATGGTTTCCAAATATTCTCCCGCCAAGGAAAATCGTTTTAGTTTGTTTTGCTGCCGAGCCGTAATCAAAAGTGTTGAGTTATCGGCGTCCCTGTTGTCTATGCAGATACCATGTGCATTGTTAAACAAATGTTCTTCATCACCAGGCCCTCCAAATACATTTTTGACATTCCCCTTGGCATCGTAGTGGGTAATGTACTGCGCGCCATATCCATCAGCCACATAGATATCGCCATTATCCGCAATGGCGGTTTCCGTAGGAATGTATTCCTCTTTCTTTTGATATTTTCCAGTTTCCTTTGGAAATGGCAATATCTGCATTACTTTTCCATCCAATGTGGTCTTTATAACTTCGTGTCGATTGTTATCGCAGATATACAAAAACTCCGTTCCATTTTCGTCATGCAATGTGAGCCCATGGGCACCTGGATAATCTGTTCCCCATGAATCCAAAAGTTTTCCTGACTTGTCATAAATAAGGACATTATTTCGGGTATGATTGGTCAATAAAATGATTCGCCCCTTCGCATCCTGAACCATTTCATGGCAATCTTGCACAGGAAAACGTTCACTGTTCAGTTTTCCCCAGTCCAGGTCAACTTTGTATTTATAATCCCCATGACCTATTACCGCATCTTTTAGAAATCCCTTAGAAAAAGACATGGATCCCAACGAAGCCAGCCCAACTCCCGCCAAACTACTTTTTTCAATAAATTTTCTGCGCTTCATCATGCCAAAATATCTTTAACCACATGTCCTTCCACATCGGTAAGCCTAAACCTTCGGCCTTGATATTTGTAGGTAAGTCTTTCATGATCAATTCCAAGCAAGTGCAACAAGGTGGCTTGGAAATCGTGAACGTGGACCGGGTTTTCAGTGATGTTATAGCCAAAATCATCGGTTTCACCATAAACAATTCCCGGTTTTATACCTCCACCTGCCAACCACATGGAAAAGCACCTTGGATGGTGATCTCTTCCATAGCTTTCGTCAGTTAATACTCCCTGCGAGTAGTTGGTTCTACCGAATTCCCCACCCCAAATCACCAGGGTATCTTCCAACATGCCTCGCTGTTTCAAGTCGGCCACTAATGCCGCGGACGCTTGATCGGTATCTTTTGCTTGTTTTTCGATGGCGCCGGGTAAATTATCGTGCTGATCCCAACCCATATGATATAGTTGGATAAAACGTACATCTTGTTCTGCCAGTCTTCTTGCCAAAAGACAATTCGCAGCGTAGGTTCCTGGAATCTTAGCCTCTGCGCCGTACATTTTATAAATGTAATCGGGCTCACCATCGGTATTCATCACCTCTGGAACAGAAGTTTGCATGCGATAGGCCATTTCGTATTGAGCAATTCGGCTCTGAATCTCTTCATCACCAAATTCTTGGTATTGTTTTTCATTGAGCTCGGCAAGATTATCCAGAATACTTCTTTTGGTTTCTTTGGAAATGCCTTTTGGATCATTCAAATAGAGTACAGGGTCTTTTGCCGCCCTGAATTGAACTCCCTGGTGCAAGGAATGTAAAAATCCATTCCCCCAAAGTCGAGTGTACAGCGGTTGTCCATTGGGTCTTCCAGTTCCTCTTGAAAGCAGTACGGTAAAAGAGGGGAGATTTTCATTTTCGCTACCCAAACCGTAACTCAACCATGACCCTATACTTGGACGTCCGGGTTGTTGCGATCCTGTTTGAAAAAATGTCACCGCAGGATCATGATTGATAGCCTCTGTAAACATAGATTTCACAATACAAATGTCATCTGCCATTTTTGCGGTGTATGGCAACAAATCGCTTATCCATGAGCCATTTTTTCCATATTGTTTGAATCCGAAATTGGATCCTACCAGTGGAAATTTGTCCTGACCAGAGGTCATTCCCGTTAATCGCTGCCCATTTCGAATCGATTCTGGAAGATCTTCTCCGCGCCTTTCGTTCAATAGGGGTTTATAATCGAATAATTCGAGCTGTGAGGGACCACCGCTCTGAAATAGGTAGATGACTCTTTTGATTTTGGCAGGGTGGTGTGGGGAATGCAAGATTCCTTTAATTCCCATTGGATTATCAGCCTTTACAAGCAATTCTCCCTCTTTTCGATAAAAATTACAACCAAGCAGCGTTCCCAAAGCGGCTCCCCCGATTCCAAGGGCAGATTTTCCTAGAAACGCACGCCGGTTTAGGTTGAGGGCATTGTCGGCCAATATTTTCTTTTCTCCCATGTTATCCTCTTGATATGGTTTCGTCCAAATTTAAAATGGTATGTGCAGTCAAAGCCAAAGCCGTCAATTGATCGGCTGGAACATTATCGGAATTCGCAAACTCTCCAATGGAAAGATATTCTTCAGGAATCACTTCTCCCGTTTTAATTCTTTCAAGTGAAGCCAGGTACAAATCATTAAGAATTGTAAGTTCTTCTTTTTTAGGTTGTCTCGATGTGGCACTTTGGAAAATATACTTTATTTGATCATTTATGTTTTTACCTGCAGCATCCATCGTTTTATTGGCCAAGGCTCTTGCTGCTTCAATTAGTTGTGGGTCGTTTAAGAGTACCAAAGCTTGAAGCGGCGTATTAGTCTCTTGCCGTTGCACGGTGCATAAATCTCTAGATGAGGTATCAAACGTCATCATGCTTGGTGGGGGCACTGTTCTTTTCCAGAAGGTGTACAAACTCTTTCGATATAGGTCTTTACCGGAACTCTGTACATAGGTTGCGGTACTTCCTCCTCCTCCTCCGGTGGTCTCTTCCCAAATGCCCTCGGGTTGGTAGGGTTTAACACTTGGACCTCCCACTTCTGCATTTAAAAGGCCACTGATTTTTAAGGCTTGATCCCGAATCATTTCCGCGCTTAATCTAAGGCGAGGGGCTCGTGCCAAATAGGTGTTCTCCGGGTCTTTCTCATTCATTTCCTTGGAAATTTCTGTGCTTTGTTGATAGGTCGCAGACAAGGCCATGTACTTCATCATCTTCTTTATGTCCCATCCTTCAGTCCGGAACTTTATCGCCAAAAAATCCAATAACTCAGGGTGGGAAGGTAACGCGCCCTGATTACCAAAATCATAAGAACTTTCCACCAAACCCTTTCCAAACATGCGTTGCCAAATACGGTTTACAGCCACTCGGGCAGTCAAAGGGTTTTTTTCATGGAAAAGCCATTTTGAAAGCCCTAATCTGTTCCTTGGAAGTTCTTCCGGGAAGGGCATAATATCTTCTGGCGTTCCAGGAAACACCTGATCTGTAGGTTGATCATAAACACCTCGATTTAGAACAAACGTCTCTCTTGGGGTAGCCATATCCTGCATGACCATAACCTCAATTTTGGGTTCTGCCACGTTCGTCATGTTCACAAAATCCAGAACGCCTTCGGCATCTTGTTTGGTAACGGCCATATATGGTTTTGGTATGGCCTGGGCACTGGGCATAAGCCCATCTTCATCCAAATTATTGAAGAATCCGAACAATTGGAAATGATCTTTTTGACTTACTGGATCATATTTATGATCATGGCATCGTGCACATTCCAAGGTCATTCCCAAGAATGCCGTTCCAAAGGTATTGGTACGGTCTTCTACATATTCTATGCGATATTCCTCGGGAATGACCCCGCCTTCTGCCGTGATTTTATGGTTTCGGTTAAAGCCCGTTGCCAATATGGATTCTTTAGTGGCATTGGGAAGCATGTCGCCAGCAAGTTGATATGTGACAAACTCATCATAGGGCATGTTTTTATCGAATGCATGAATAACCCAATCACGCCAAGGCCACATAATCCGTTCAAAATCATCTTGATACCCATGTGTATCCGCATATCGCGCCACTTCCATCCAATCCGCAGCCATATTCTCGCCGTAAGCTTTGGTATTCAATAGGGAATCTATGATTTTTTCGAAAGCGTCTTCTGAATCGCTTTCTACAAAAGAATTGACTTGTTCCACCGAAGGTGGTAGTCCTGTAATGCTGAAAAAAGCTCGTCTGATCAAATGCTCTTTCTCTGCCTTTTTTGAAGGCTCAAATCCTTTCAGTTTTAACTTGTCGAGAATAAATTTGTCAATCTCATTTTGACTCCAGTTATCTGCTTCAATCTCTGGCATTATAGGTTCAACCGGAGGATCAAATGCCCAATGTTTTTTAAAAACCGCTCCTTGGGCCACCCACTTTTTCAATAGTTCTTTTTCATATTCTGATAAGCTTAGGTTGGATTCCGGAGGAGGCATAACCAGATTGGGGTCTTCTTCAAAAATTCGTTTGACCAATTCACTTTTTTCCAAATCTCCAGGAACAATGGCATATCTATCTTTATTTTCTCCGATAGCAGCGTAGGCATCTTCAGCCTTGTTTAGTGAAAGACCTGCTTCAATGGCATTTTTGTCCGGACCATGACAGGTAAAACATCGATCCGAAAGAATTGGCTTAATATGAAAAGAAAAATCGACACTATCTGGAAGTTGGCCGGGTGAATCGGCCCCAGACATGGCCACATATTTCCCCTTATCATTTTGACAACCTACAAGCGTTGCAATAAGAATGATTAGAAAAACAAGGTTAAATCTTTTTTTTCTTGATAACGGATTGGCAAACATGTCAAGATATATTAAGCGCATTCGTCCATTAAACTACCCACATAAACTTCTACAAGTTAAAAGTTTTCGACCAATAACGGAGCAGCAAAGACAAACGAAGGAATTGATAACTATATAGTTATGTATTATCAATTTGACTCCAGAACGAACTGGACTTAATTTGCGCTGTCGTTTAGAATACGACTTTTTGCTTCGTTCAAATAGCTTCTTCCGATAATGTACCTGATGCCATCAATTTCCAAGCTGTTGCCCTCTATGGCCTCTACCTTGTCAATAGCAATGGTGTAAGACCTATGAATCCGTATAAATTTATCTGATGGCAGTTCATCAGTGAAGCTCCCCAACGTTCTATGAATAATGTATTTTGCCGAGGTTGTTTTAATTCTGATATAGTCCTTGAGACTTTCGACAACCACAATTTCATCGATAAAGATTTTTTGCAGTTTTTTCTTGTCAACCTTAACAAATATGCTGGGGTGCTCATTGGTTGATCCGCCAGATTTTATGGTGTCCTGTTTTAGGCTGATGATACGATTTACGGCTTTAAGGAAGCGCGGAAATGGAATCGGTTTTACCAAATAATCAATTGCCTCCAGTTCAAAACTCTTCAAAGCATATTCTTCATGCGCAGTTGTGATTACCACCATGGGAACCACATGAAGCGATTTTAAGAATTCCATCCCATCCAAAATAGGCATGTTGATGTCCAAAAAAATGATATCCACCTCATTTTCCTGCAGAAAAGAGGTAGCATCGATGGCATTTGAAAAGGTTTGCACCAGCTGAAGCTGTTTTACCTGTTCTACATAATTTTTTAGCACATTAATTGCCAAAGGTTCATCGTCTACAATAATTACCCGTAACTCCATCACACTTTAAGTTTTAAATCTACATGGAACATTCTGTCTTTTTCAAAGATAGAAAGTTCATAATCCTCTGGGTTGTAACCCAATTCCAATCTTTTTTTTACGTTGGAAAGACCTATACCTCCACTACTGGTTTCCACTTTGCTTCTGCTATCTTTTTTGGGAATTGTATTGGACACTTTGAAATACAAGAACTCGTCCGTTACATCAACATCTACAGAGATGTGCATATCCCCTATATTTTTACTTGCACCATGTTTAAAACAGTTTTCAATCAATGGGACAAGCAACATCGGAGCTATCACCTTGTTATCCATATCTCCCGATATCCCTATATCTATTTGAAGGGTATCGTCAAAGCGAATACGCTCAAGATCCACGTAATTTTGAATGCAATCGATCTCACTTCTCAAATCTTGTTTTCTTTTTCTGGTTGCATATAACAAATAACGCATCATTTCAGAAAGTTTAAGAATTACCTCCGGCGCCTTATTGGATTTTTCAAGGGTAAGAGAATAAATATTGTTCAACGTATTGAAGAAAAAATGTGGTGACACCTGTGATCTTAAAAACTTCAACTCTGTCAACAACTGTCTCTTTTCCAAATCATGTAGCTTGCTGTTTTCCCTAAGCCAATCCACGGTAACTTTTATCGCTGTTGCAAAAGCTACCACATAAAGCTCTCCAATCATGGTTGTCATGGCATAGTTAAACGTTATGCTATCCGTAATGCCCGAACCTTCGGGCATAACATTAGTACTGACCAAATAATAAGTGAGATTAAATTTCACTAAAAGCATTATAAAAAGGGAAATGATCACCATGGCGGCGTAAGTCACATATTTTCTTGTATATACGTATTTGGGCATCAAAAAATAGATGTTGAAATAGGACAATGCAATATGAATGGGAAAACCTATCAGGTTTGTTCTCAAGGATAGGGAAAAATCGTCGTGCACACTCCCCCAACGCAATGTATTGATAGCAAAATAGATGAACCAAAAGACAATATGATGCTTATACGTAATGCGATATCGTCGAGGTGCTTCACCATTTAAGAGCCCCTCCAGCTTGTCATTTATATACATGGAATTCTGGGTGTTTTTTTGTGCGGTTTTTCTGTTGTTTAGCTTTTAGGGCTGGTTATTGGTCTAATTTTATTCTTCTATGGGATAAAATTATAAATATTTAGGAATACAATAGATTTAGCCGTTTTTACGGATAAAGACTGTTCCTGATTACTTAGCTAATTCAATCAAATCAAACGCTTTTTGGAAAAGTATAAAAAATACCAATACTGATAGCCAATGGATAAATTCTTTTACATCCTTGTGTTATCCGTATTAGTTGTGGGCTCTTCCTGCGAACAACAAAAACAATCCGAACGTTCAAAACCTTTAACTTCCTACGTGGATCCCTTTATTGGAACTGGAGGTCATGGACATACATTTCCAGGTCCAACAGCCCCTTTTGGAATGGTACAGCCCAGTCCTGATAACGGCACAGGGGGTTGGGATTGGTGTTCTGGATACCACATAACAGATTCCATAATCTCCGGTTTTGGGCAGCTCCACTTAAGTGGAACGGGCATTGGGGATTTGGCCGACATCTTGCTTATGCCCACGAACAAGTCTGTGAATCTATCACTTTTCGGCACGTCAAAGGACAGTCTTCCATATACGTCCAACTTCTCTCATGAAACAGAAGTAGCCTCACCAGGTTATTACAAAGTAACCTTGGATGAACCCAACATTGAGGTCGAGTTGACCGCGAATTCTTATGTGGCATTTCACAAATACAGTTATCAAACAAAAGGTTCCCCCTCTTTTATTCTTGATTTGGGATATGCTGTCAACTGGGACAAACCCACTGAAAGCTCAATACGTTTGGAAAATGAAACTCTCGTCACCGGATATCGTCATAGCACCGGATGGGCCAAAAACCAAAAAGTGTTCTTCGCAATTGCATCTTCCCAACCCATCGCAACTGTAAATTTGATAGCGGACGGAGAAGTTTTGGATGGATCAAACGAAGTTTCAGCGATCAAAACCGGAGGACAGTTCTTTTTCAAGGAAGGCGCCTCAAAAACTATTGAATTAAAAATTGCGGTCTCTTCTGTCAGTATTGCCAATGCCAAAGAAAATTTGAATCAACACGGAACTCCCCATTCTTTTGACCAAACCAAAAAGAATACAAGTAAGCAATGGGAAAATCTGCTCTCCAAAATAGAGATTGAGACCCCACAAGATTCATTAAAAACCATTTTTTACACTGCACTGTATCACACTCAAATCGCTCCTGTCCTTTTTAGCGATACCAATGGGGAATTCCGACTTCAAAACGACAGCATTGCAAAAGCCGGTGACTGGCAAGCATACTCTACTTTATCTTTATGGGATACGTTTCGTGCTGAAAATCCATTATTGAACATTCTTCAAACCGAAAAAGTCAACAGTATCATCCAATCCATGTTGATCTATTACGAGGAACAAGGTCGACTCCCTGTGTGGACGCTTTACGCCAATGAAACCAATACCATGACTGGAAACCACGGAGTTTCCATGATTGCGGAGGCTTTTTTAAAGGGAATCAGAAACTATGATGTTGACAAAGCCTACGAGGCAGTTCGCACAACCATGATGGATGATATCCGTGGTTTGAAACCTTACAAGGAATTTGGATTTATCCCATATATCGAATTGGATGAATCGGTTACTATAAGCCTAGAGTTTGCTTACAACGATTGGTGTGTGGCCCAAATGGCGAAAGTACTGGGAAAAGATGATGACCATACCTACTTTTTGAATCGTTCCGGAGCGTTCAAACATTTATTCAATGCCGAAACCGGATTTATGAGAGGACGTTCTGCGGATAAAAAAAGCTGGAGAGAACCTTTCGACCCAAAATATTCCAACCATAGATTTCATACCGATTATACCGAGGGAAATGCATGGCAGCATAGCTGGTTTGTTCTCCATGATGTTCCTGGTTTTATTGAACTGCATGGCGGAAATGAACCTTTCACCCAAAAACTGGAGCAGCTTTTTACCGAATCTTCCGAGATTTCAGGAGATAATGTGTCGGCAGATATTTCAGGCTTGATTGGGCAATATGCGCATGGTAATGAACCAAGTCACCATATTGCTTATTTGTTCAATAAGGCCAAACAGCCATGGCGGACCCAATATTGGGTTCGTGAAATTTTGGACACCCAATACAGCACCCAACCAGACGGGTTGAGCGGGAACGAGGATTGCGGTCAAATGTCGGCCTGGTATGTTTTTAGCTCATTGGGATTTTATCCCATGAATCCGGCTTCCGGGCAATATGAATTGGGAAGCCCCCTTTTTAAAAAGGCAACTATAGCTTTGTCCGCAGAAAAGAATTTTGTGGTTTTGGCAGAAAATACTTCATCAATCAACAAATACATTCAATCAGTAAAATTAAATGGAAAGTCATTGCAGCGTACCTACATCACCCATGATGAAATTATGGCTGGTGGTACGTTGGAATTTAAAATGGGTGCAGACCCGAATAAAAATTGGGGCCTTTAGCTAAGGCCGGTACGATCATATGGATGTAATTGACATTTCAATCATAGTTGTCTATGTATTGCTAACGCTTTTTATCGGGATTTGGGTTTCCAAAAAGGCGTCAAAAGGGCTGGAATCCTATTTTCTGGGCGGAAACAATATCAAATGGTATTATCTCGGTCTTAGCAATGGGTCAGGTATGTTCGATATTTCAGGTACAGCCTGGATGGTGGGCATCCTATTTCTTTATGGGGTAAAAAGCTTTATGTTCATGTGGCTCTGGCCCGTTTGGAACCAGATTTTTGTGATGATGTTCTTGGCGGTATGGATAAGACGCTCCAACATTATGACAGGTTCTGAATGGATTCTTACCCGCTTTGGGGATGGAAAAGCAGGTAGGGCTTCGCATAGTATCGTTGCCGTATTTGCCATTGTTTCAGTTGTCGGTTTCATTGCCTATTTCTTTGAAGGTATCGGTAAATTTTTGACCATCATTTTGCCATGGAACATTCCCTTGGAAATTGGTGATCTATTATTGCTCACCTCGGAGCAGTCGTATGCGCTGATCATTATTTTTCTGACCACGATTTATACCATAAAGGGGGGCATGTTCTCGGTGGTGGCCACAGAAGTACTTCAGTACATTATTATGGTCATTGCGGGAATTTTGGTTGCAGGGTATACCTTTTTTGCCATTACCGATGTTGAAATCAACGCGATAATCTCTGAAGAATGGCGAAGTGTTTTCTTTGGAAACGAATTGGGGATGATATGGAGCGATAAATTCCAGGCATTTAACGACCTCATCGATTCTGAAGGCTACAAAATGTTCGGAGCCTTCATCGGGATGACCCTATTTAAGGGCTTTTTTGCAAGCATAGCGGGACCTGTTCCAAGCTATGATTTTCAACGGATTCTTTCTACAAGAACTGTGAAGGAAGCAGCCTACATGAGTGGTTTCACCAATTTGGTGCTATACATTCCGCGCTATTTATTGATTGCCGGAATTGTCGTCATTGCCCTGGTGGTTCTCGCCCCAAGCATGAGTGCGAATCCAGGCCTTGTTGGCGGTGATTTGGAAGTTATCCTTCCTAAAGTCATCAATTTTCACGTGCCTGTGGGCATAAAAGGCTTGTTATTGGCAGGACTTTTGGCGGCTTTTATGTCAACCTTTTCAGCCTTTGTTAACTCAGGACCAGCCTATATTGTAAATGATATTTATAAAAAATACTTTAAACCTGACGCTACCAGCAAACATTATATTAAGGCAAGTCATATTGCCTCTTTTGTCGTAGTGGCCTTAGGTGTATGCATGGGATTCTTTGCAGAATCCATCAACTCACTCACACTGTGGATCACCAGTGCCCTTTATGGTGGATACGTAGCAGCCAATTTCTTAAAATGGGTATGGTGGCGATTTAATGGATGGGGATATTTCTGGGGTATGGTTGCTGGCTTGGTAGTAGCTACCCTTCAATTTATTTTAGATCAAAACAAAACCCATATTATGGAAGGGGATTTGCTGTATAACATTGCCCATATGCACGCCATTTATCTTTTTCCCATCATATTTGGGTTTTCATTGTTGGGATCCTATTTGGGCACTTATTTTACCAAACCTACAGACATTTCTGTGCTCAAATCATTTTATAAAGAGGTTAAACCCTGGGGATTGTGGAAACCCGTAGTCAATCAAATAAAAACTGAAGATTCCAGCTTTGAAAAGAACAATGATTTCTGGATGGATATGATGAACTGCGTTATTGGCATCATCTGGCAATCCAGCATGATCCTTCTCCCCATTTATTTGGTGATTCGGGATTACCCAAAAACCCTAATTGCATTGATCGTATTTATAATAACTTCCATAATTTTAAAGTACACTTGGTTGAACAAGGTTCAAAAAATTCCGAATTAAGTTCCAAACCACCGTTTATATACTATGAACAGTCAAGTTTCAATAAAAACAAACGCAATTCCTTGGCAGGATAGACCTTCGAACATTTCAGATGTTGTTTGGCGGTATTCCGAAAATCCCATTATTCAAAGAGATGCCATCCCAACTTCCAACAGTGTTTTCAACAGCGCGGTAGTTCCCTTTAAAGATGGCTATGCCGGGGTTTTTAGATGTGACAATAAGGCCGTACAGATGAACATTTTTGCTGGTTTCAGTAAAGATGGAATCCATTGGGACATCAACCATAACCCCATAGCATTCGAAGCTGGAAATACCCAAATGATCGAATCCGATTACAAGTATGACCCTAGGGTCACCTTTATTGAAGATCGTTATTGGATCACTTGGTGCAACGGATATCACGGCCCAACTATTGGAATTGGGTACACTTTCGATTTTAAGGAATTCTTTCAATGTGAAAATGCATTTCTCCCATTCAATAGAAACGGAGTGCTCTTTCCTGAAAAAATCAACGGTAAATATGCCATGCTCAGCAGACCGAGCGATAATGGACATACGCCTTTCGGTGACATTTATATCAGCTACAGTCCCGATATGAAATATTGGGGCGAGCACAGATGCGTAATGAAAGCTTCTCCTTTTGAGGACAGTGCTTGGCAGTGCACCAAAATTGGCGCCGGATCAGTTCCTATTTTAACGGATGAAGGCTGGTTGATGATTTATCATGGTGTAATAAACACCTGCAATGGTTTTAGATACTCCATGGGGGCGGCCATTTTGGAAAAGGACAATCCGGATCAGGTTAAATACAGAACCCAACCTTATCTTTTGTCCCCGCAGACTTCCTATGAATGTGTGGGCGATGTGCCCAATGTGGTTTTCCCATGCGCCACTTTGCACTCCATTGTAGAAGATAAGATCGCCATCTACTACGGTGCGGCAGACACCGTGGTTGGATTAGCTTTCGGACATATCTCCGAAATTGTAAAATTCACCAAAGAAAACAGTTTATAAACAATACGATGGACAATGTGGGAAAACATAAAAAACTCATCAGCTTGGTTCTTTTCTTGGTCTATGTGGGCTGTGTATTGCTCTACGCACAAGAAAAACCAAGAAGTTATGTGGCCTACAAGGCTATTGATTCCATCACTATAGATGGAAAAGCAAACGAATCTTCTTGGGCAAAGGCGCCTTGGTCCGATTTATTTATTGATATCGAAGGAATTAAAAAACCCACTTACGATACCCGAATGAAAATGCTTTGGGACGAAAACCATGTCTATTTTTTTGCAAGACTGGACGAACCACATGTATGGGGAGACATTACTGAACACGATGCGGTTATCTTCCATAACAACGATTTCGAAATTTTTCTCGACCCAGAAGCAGATGTGCACGGATATTATGAATTGGAATGGAATGTATTGAATACGGTTTGGGACCAATATATTACCGCTCCATATCGAACTGGTAACGAAACCATCAACGGATGGGAAGCTTTAGGACTTCAATCGGCCGTATCGGTGCAAGGCACGCTTAACGACCCATCTGATATTGACCAAGGTTGGACGATTGAAATAGCTATTCCCTTTAAAGACCTTCGCACAGGCTACTATCAAAACAATGTGCCAAAAAACCAATTTTGGAGGGTTGGATTTTCCAGGGTCAACTGGGATTTTGATGTGTCTGATGGCAAATATTCGAGAAAGAAGGATCCAAAAACTGGAGAATTTTTGCATGAGAACAATTGGGTGTGGTCTCCACAATATGTGATCAATATGCACGAGCCCGAAAAATGGGGCTATGTGTATTTTTCCGAAAACGAAGTGGGTGGCCCTTCTTTCAATTTTGAAATCCCAAAGGATGAGCATATCAAATGGTATCTCTATGAACTGTACCGGGATTTAATTTCTGAAAATCAACAAAAAATAACGTGGAGCAAGGTTGAAGGCCAGTTAAATGGCCCTTCAAAACAACTTTTCGGAAAAAACATAGCGCCTGTTCTGGAAAAGTATACCAAAGGATTCATTCTTTCGGCTAAAAGTCCATTTACCAACAAGCTCTTGACCGTAACTAAAGAAGGCAAATTTGAGAGTTATGAAAACTAGTCCTCTTAACTCGGTAATTCGCCATCAGGCGTAGTGAATCAATATGATAAAACGGATGTAGGAAGATTAAAAATGAAGTTGGATTTTGCATATATAGGATTGTTGATTTTAGCATTTGGTTGTTCTCCACAACCTCCAAAGGACGTTTCTGTTGAAAGACTAATTGACTTTGTAAATCCATTTATTGGTACTGATGGACCTGGCAATACCTACCCTGGTGCCACCGCCCCCTTCGGGATGGTTCAACTAAGTCCCGACATTGGCATTCCGGGTTGGGATCGCATTGCCGGGTATTACTATCAAGATTCTATTATTACGGGGTTTTCGCACACGCATCTTACCGGTACGGGAGCGGGTGATCTATATGATATTTTGGTCATGCCGACCAACAGCAGGTTTTCTGATAGCATTCCAGAAAATAATTTCAAACCGTATTCAAAGTTTGACCATCAAAATGAAGGTTCATCGCCCGGATATTATTGGGTAAATCTGTTGGATTATGGAATTAAAGCTGAAATGACGGCCACCAGTCGGGTCGGTGTCCACAGATATACTTTCCCGGAGGATAAAAACACGCAAATCCATATAGATTTGGGATATTCCCTCAACTGGGACAAACCAACGGACACTTTCATCGAAGTAATTAACGATTCTACCTTGCAGGGTTATCGCATGTCAACCGGATGGGCCAGAAACCAACGGCTCTTTTTCAAAATGCGGTTTTCCAAACCGTTTGAGTCCAATGAGATTATTTTAACTCCGGATGGGAACTCTTCAAAAATCATTTTGGATTACAGCACAGTGGAAGGCGAACAAATCCTAATCAAGACCGGCCTGTCCTCCGTAAGTTCAAAAACTGCGGGCAAAGCCATTCAAACTGAGGCCCAAAAAGATTTTGAAGCAATCAAAGAACATACCGAAGGTATTTGGGAAAAAGAATTGCAAAAAATCAAAATAGAAACCACTGATTTAGATAAGAAGACCATTTTTTATACCATGCTCTATCAGTCCATGTTGGCCCCAACCCTGTACAGTGATAGCAATGGTGAATACAAAGCCGCCAATGATGCACATGGAAAACTTAAAGACGGAACTGATTCCATAGCTAGAGCCAACGGTTTTGATCGTTATGACACTTTTTCGCTTTGGGATACTTTTAGGGCAGCGCATCCCTTGTACACCATAATTCAACCTGAAAAAGTGCCCGACATGGTAAAATCATTGCTGGCACATTATAATGAAACCGGAGTTCTTCCCGTCTGGTCCATGCAAGGAAGTGAAACTAACATGATGATCGGTTACCATGCTGTTCCGGTTATTGTTGACGCTTACTTTAAAGGGTTTGCTTTCGATGCTGAACTGGCTTACAAAGCCTGCAAGGAAAGTGCAATGGTCAACGACCGTCAAATTGATATTTATAAAGAAAAAGGCTATATCCCGGTTGATGAAGGTCATGAAAACTGGTCGGTTTCCAAGACCATGGAATACGCTTATGACGACTGGTGTATTGCGATGTTCGCCAAGGATTTGGGCAAAATGGAAGACTACAATTACTTTTTAAAACGTTCCGAAAGCTGGAAAAACCTGTACAATACCAAACGAACCTGGTTGCAGCCCAAAGACCCGGATGGTAATTTTATTGAACCCTTTATTCCGAAGGAATACACCCCTTATTTCTGTGAAAGCAATGCATGGCATTACTATTGGTTTGTTCCGCAAGATGTGAACGGACTCATTTCCAAAACTGGAGGAAAAGAGCGTTTTACCCAAAAGTTGGATTCCATGTTCAGTTATTATCCCGAACCCAATGACAAGTTACCGCTGTTTAGCACTGGAATGATCGGTCAATATGCCCATGGAAACGAGCCCAGCCATCATGTTGCATATCTATATAACTATGTGGGCCAGCCTTCCAAAGCACAGAAATTGGTCCGTACCATTTTGGAAAACCAATATAAAAATGAGCCTGATGGACATTGTGGTAATGAAGACTGCGGACAAATGTCGTCATGGTATATTTTGAGTTCCCTCGGATTTTATCCTGTAAATCCCGCGCAAGGTGTCTACGATATCGGCATCCCGTTATTTGACAAAGCAGAAGTCCAAGTGGGAAACAAAAAAACATTTACAATAAAAAAGAATGGAAATACTGACGGCACATTTGTTGAGGCGGTTTACTTAAATGGGAAAAAATTGGATAGAAGTTATATTACCCATAAAGAAATAGCATCTGGCGGGGAATTGGTTTTTACCATGACTTCGGATGTTGATCTGGCCGACAACAATCAAACAAAATCACCTGAGATAAACAAAATCTACTAAATCTTGAAAGCGATGAAAATATTTTACTTAAGAATGCTCTTGGTTTTGACAGCGACTACGATTTTGCTTTCATGTCAAAAAACAAAGGACAAGACCGCGGCCATGGAACAAGATCAAGAAGAAAGTTCCTTGGTTCAATATGTAAATCCGTTGATGGGAACCGATTCGGATTTCAGCTTGTCCAACGGAAACACGTATCCCGCAATAGCTACTCCGTGGGGCATGAACTTTTGGACTCCCATGACTTCTAAAATGGGAGATGGCTGGACCTACAAATACGATGAAAAAACTATCCGTGGAATAAAACAGACGCACCAACCCAGTCCTTGGATCAACGATTATGCTGCATTTTCGTTAATGGCCGTAACAGGAGATTTAAAATATAAGGAAGATGAACGGGCTTCGCATTTTTCGCATAAAGCGGAAACTGTAAAACCAGATTATTATGGGGTTTATTTGGCGGACTATGATGTTCTTGCCGAAGTGACTCCGACGGAACGTGCCGCCCATTTTCGTTTTACATTTCCAGAAACTGACCAGGCATACATCATGCTCGATGCCTTTTTTAAGGGCTCCATGGTTAAAATTTTACCCGAAGAACGCAAAATAATCGGCTATTGTAGAAACAACAGCGGAGGTGTTCCTGAAAATTTCCATAATTATTTTGTTGCTGAATTTGACAAAGACTTTGAACTTAACCATACTTGGGGAGACGATTGGGAATTACATCAAAACTCAACTGAAAACAGAGGAGAACATGTGGGTGCCATCATTGGTTTCAAAACAAAAAGAGGTGAAAAAGTGAATGTACGGGTAGCATCCTCCTTCATCAGCCATGAACAGGCTCAATTGAACCTAAATCGAGAAATCGGAAACCAAAGTTTTGAAGAAACCAGTACCAAGGCAACCGAAGCATGGGAAAAAGAATTGGGAAGAATACAGGTCAGCACAAAAAACATAGACCATTTACGCACTTTTTACTCCTGCTTGTATCGGGTGTTGCTTTTTCCAAGGAAGTTTTATGAGTATAATGCGGATAACGAAATTGTACATTACAGCCCCTACAATGGACAGGTTTTGCCGGGCTATATGTTTACGGACAATGGCTTTTGGGACACCTTCCGGGCCGTCTTTCCCTTTTTCAATATGATGTATCCCGAACTGAACGGACACATTATGGAGGGACTTGTCAATACCTACAATGAATCAGGATGGTTGCCCGAATGGGCCAGTCCTGGACATCGTGATTGTATGATCGGTTCCAATTCCGCCCCCATTATTGCCGATGCCCACCTTATGGGTGTTGAAGGATTTGATAAAGAAACTCTTCTGCAGGCAATGCTGAAAAACGCAACCGTCCCCGATGGTAGGCCGGTAAACAGCGTTGGTAGGGCTGGCTTGGATTATTATAACGAGTTAGGGTACGTCCCCTACGATGTTGGCATTCATGAAAACGCCGCCAGAACTTTAGAGTATGCCTATGCTGATTTTACCATAGCCCAAATGGCCAAATCATTGGGCGATGATGAACTGGCCGAAACCTATTATCAAAAATCCCTCAACTATAAAAAACTGTTTGACCCAACAACAAAACTAATGCGAGGGAAGAACAAAAATGGGGAATTTCAATCGCCGTTCAATCCGTTGAAATGGGGTGACGCCTTTACCGAAGGTAACAGTTTGCATTATACCTGGTCCGTTTTTCATGATGTTCAGGGACTTATTGATTTAATGGGTGGGGATAATGAATTTATTGGGATGTTAGATGGCGTTTTCAACATGCCTCCGGATTTTGACGATTCCTACTACGGTTTTACCATCCACGAAATTCGAGAAATGCAGATTATGAATATGGGAAATTATGCCCATGGCAACCAACCCATTCAACACATGATCTATCTGTACAATTATGCCAAACAACCTTGGAAAGCCCAAAACAAGGTGAGGGAAGTTTTGACCAAATTGTACACTCCTGCTCCGGATGGTTATTGTGGGGATGAGGATAATGGCCAGACCTCTGCTTGGTATGTTTTCAGTTCATTGGGTTTCTATCCCGTAGCTCCAGCCACAAACCAATATGTACTCGGAAGTCCATTGTTTGACAAGGCGGTATTGCATCTTGAAAACGGAAATACCTTTACTATTTCTGCAGAAGGAAATGGAAAAAGAAATCCCTTTATACAAAATGCCAGTTTGAATGGGAAGTCGTTTAACAACACTTGGATTTCGACAGAAACAGTGCAAAATGGAGGTAATCTTGAGTTTAACATGGGCCCAGAGCCCAATAAAAATTGGGGTGTTTCCGAAGCCTCTGCCCCCTATTCACTATCTCACCATTAAAATTGCGTTCAAAATGAAAATCAAAAAACTGATCATCCCTCTAAGTATTCTTTTTGCATTAGCAATGAATGCCCAGGACAAAGAAGTTGAAACAGATTCCCGTTTGGACTGGTTTAAAGATGCCAAACTAGGGGTGTTTATCCATTGGGGCTATTATGGCGTAAACGGCATCACCGAATCTTGGTCGCTCTACCATAAAAAAATATCTTACGTGGACTATATGTTACAAGGGAAAAAGTTCACGGCAGCGAATTATGACCCTGAGGCATGGGCCGAACTTTTCAAAAAGATCGGGGCTCAATATGTAATCATGACCACCAAACATCATGATGGGGTTGCTCTTTGGGATACTAAATTGAGTCATTTAAATGTAGTGGACAAAACGCCTGCAAAAAGAGATTTGGTTACTCCCTATGTCAATGCACTAAGAGATAAAAATCTTAAAGTGGGACTTTATTATTCGCTTTGCGATTGGTCACATCCCGATTACGAGGTAGTTTTCCCCAGACCAAACACCAAAAAGGACTATCCCCAAAAAGGTCAGAAAGAAATGGATTCTTGGGAACGCTTTGTCCAATTTTACCAAGGTCAATTGAAAGAATTGAGTTCACAATTCAACCCGGACCTCTATTGGTTTGATGGAGATTGGGAAAAATCAGCTGAACAATGGCGCTCTAAAGCTTTGAAAGACTCCCTGCTTTCCTGGAATCCGAATCTCATTGTCAATTCAAGATTGAATCAATATGGAGATTATAGAACCCCAGAGCAAGGCATTCCAGTTGTAAGACCGGACGGCCCGTGGGAATTTTGTATGACTATGAACGACAATTGGGGATATTATCCTTCGGATAAAAATTATAAGCCTATTTCACAGATAGTCAGAACTTTTGTGGAAGTCATTTCCAATGGAGGTAACTTACTATTGAACATTGGTCCGAAGCCTGATGGCACGATTGCAAAAGAACAATTGGAACGCTTGGAAAGCCTAGGCTCTTGGATCAATAAACACCACGATGCCGTTTTTGACTCAACGGCAGGATTGCCTTATGGACATTTCTACGGCCCTTCTTTGATATCGAAGGATAAGAAGAAGGTGTATTTATGTCTTTTTGATAACCCAAAAAACTATATTTCATTTAAAGGACTCCAAAACAAAGTCACATCCATTAAAGTCTTGGGAACAGATGAAGAACTTTCATTTGAAAGAAATGGAGGCGCTTCTTGGAAAAATATTCCTGGGATTTTACGTATTTCCGTTCCTAAAGAAAAGAATCTGGACAAGTACGTGACCGTCATCGAAGTTTCCCTGGAAAATGAACTGGAATTATATCGTGGCCAGGGCCATGTATTCCGAATGGATGAAGACTTGAAGTCAAAATATGACAATTTGGTTTACATGGGCAGTCATTTAAATCTTGAAAAACTTGCAAACAAGTCCAAATGAGCATAAAGCTTAACTTCTTATTCGTTTTTTTCTGTGCAACCTTGTTGTGTACAGCACAGAAAAAGTCCGTCGACTTTGTGAATCCATTTATCGGCACTTCCAACTTTGGAACTACCAATCCAGGCCCTATTGCAGTGAGGGGAATGGCCAATGTCTCTCCATTCAACGTAGCCGGCCCGAAGAACCTCCCTTTCGAAAAAGATAGTCGGTGGTGGTCCACACCATATTCGTCGGACAACACATTTTTGACCGGATTCAGCCATGTCAACCTCAGCGGAGTGGGCTGCCCTGAATTGGGGGTCATTTTAGCCATGCCCACCACTGGGGATGTGATTGCAGATCATAAAGAATATGGTTCTACCTATTCTGATGAGATTGCCAAAGCGGGTTACTATTCCAACACGTTGGATAAATACAATATCAAAGTCGAGGCAACTGCAACAACCCGGACCGGAATAAGCAAGTATACTTTTCCTGAAGGGAAAGCCAACATTTTGTTGAATTTAGGATTGGGACTTACCAATGAACAAGGAGCTCAAATCAAAGTGGTTTCCCCAACAGAAATAGAAGGCATCCGTAGTGTGGGCTCTTTCTGTTATTATAAACCTGAGGAAGCCTATCCTGTTTATTTTGTGGCCCAGTTTTCCGAACCTGCTGACGAATTTGGTGTCTGGAAAAAACCAACCACCTATAAAGGTGAAGAGGCCCAGTGGATGGGTTACAATGGAAAGACCCGTTTGATGAAAGGTTATACCAAAGAAGTTGTCGGGGACAGCATAGGTGCATACATGCGTTACGATTTTAAAGAGCCCACACAGATTGAAATGAAAGTGGGCATTTCATATGTAAGCATTGAAAATGCAAGAGAAAATCTTGAAAAGGAGACAGCGAATAAGTCCTTTGATCAAATTCTGAAAGCAACTAGAAAAGAATGGAATGATCACTTATCCCGAATTGAAGTTGAAGATGGATCCGATGACGACAAAACCATTTTTTATACAGCTTTGTACCATACGTTGATTCATCCCAGCACCTTAAATGATATTAACGGGGAATACCCAAAAATGAGAACCCGGGAAACTCTTAAAACTACCGGAACCCGGTACACGGTGTTTTCACTTTGGGACACCTATAGAAATTTACATCAGTTGATGAGTTTGGTCTACCCGGAACAGCAATCCAACATGGTAAAAAGTATGTTGCAGATTTATGACGAATCCGGTTGGTTGCCTAAATGGGAATTGAATGCAACCGAAACCACCACCATGGTTGGGGATCCTGCCGGAATTGTTATCGCTGACACTTACTTAAAGGGCATTCAAGATTTTGATGTGGAAAAAGCGTACGGGGCCATGATCAAAAGTGCCGACCAGTTGGAAGGAAACCCATTGCGCCCTGGAATCAACGATTATATCACGAAAGGATATCTGACCACCAAAACAACCAACAGCGGTTCTGTTTCCACCACGCAAGAATATAACATATCGGATTTTGCCATTGCGCAATTGGCCAAAGCTTTGAATAAAAAAGATGGCTATAAACGGTTTTCCAAACGTTCCATTTCTTATAGAAACCTTTTTGATAAAGAATTCAATTTGTTGCGTCCCAAAAACGATGATGGAAGTTGGTTGACACCTTATAATCCAGAAACTGGAGCAAACTTTGTAAAGAATCTAGGTTTTATCGAGGGAAATGCTTGGCAATATACTTTTATGGTTTCACACGATATAAAGGGACTTATCAAGTTAATGGGAGGCCCTAAACCTTTTGCATACAAATTGCAAGAAGTGTTTGACAAGAAACAGTTTGATATGGCCAACGAACCCGACATTGCCTATCCGTATCTTTTTAACTATGTGAAAGGAGAAGAATGGCGTACCCAAAAAACAGTTTCCGAATTACTTTCCACCTATTTTAAGAATGCCCCAGATGGCCTTCCAGGAAATGATGATACCGGAACCATGAGTGCATGGGCAGTCTTTTCCATGATGGGGATATATCCGGTAAGTCCGGCTGACCCAATGTATGCGCTTACCATTCCAACCTTCGATAAGATTACCATCCATTTAAACCCAAAATATTATCCCAATAAATCAATTCAAATAACCAAAGATGGCGATGACGAAATGCTATCAAATATGGTGTTGGATGGGAAAAAAATAAATATCCCTTTCATCTCCCATCAAAAATTGACGAATGCAGGTCGTTTGCGCTTCATAACGAACAAAAAATAGCCCGTTGCTGGACGTATAAGAAATGCTGAAAGCCTTAGTTTTCTAGGGAATCGAAACCATTTTCCACTATAACTTGTGATTTCAAACGTTATAGTTTCCATGTCCTTTAGCTTTTCAGTTTTGTTATTAGTCGAAATAATTTCCTATATCCTCAAGGAATTCAAACTTTTATAAATCAAACATTTTAAGCTAACTTAAGGCTTATTAACAATAACCTAACTCTAACAGTATGATCAAAAGACTTCATTACTTTTTAATGATTGTGTCGCTTTTATGCCTCCAAGGCGTATCGGCACAAGGAAAAACCGTTTCAGGAACGGTTACTGATGCGAGTACCGGAACACCACTTCCAGGTATTAACGTTGTCGAGAAAGGTACCTCAAATGGTACGTCGACCGATTTTGATGGTAATTACACCATCTCTGTATCCAATGATGCGTCAATTTTGGTATTTTCCGCAATTGGATATTCTACCAAAGAAATGTCCGTTGCCGGACAAAATACGGTAAATACCACCTTAGAGGAAAGCCTTGAGGCTTTAGGTGAAGTAGTAGTTACCGCTTTGGGTATCAGAAAAGAAACCAAGGCGCTTGGTTACTCACTGACCGAAGTAGGCGGAGAGGAAATTTCTACGATTAAAACACCTAACGCAATTAATGCCCTCCAGGGTAAAATCGCCGGTGTAAATATTACGCAGAACTCCACCGGTGCAGCAGGTTCAAGTAGGGTTATCATTCGTGGTAACAGTACGTTGACAGGTAACAACCAACCTTTATATGTTGTAGATGGTATCCCAATTGGAAACGACAACAACGGAGCCGCAAGTTTATGGGGTGGAAACGATGGAGGTGATGGTATATCCAGTATCACCGCAGACGATATAGAATCTGTTTCTGTCTTAAAAGGTGGATCAGCTACTGCACTTTACGGATCTAGAGGTGGTAACGGTGTTATATTGATTACAACTAAAAGTGGTCGTGAGCAAGAAGGTTTTGGTGTGGAGTACAGTTCTACCGTAAATTTTGATAAGGTAAATACTTCACTACAAGATTTCCAAACCGAATACGGACATGGAATTCAAGGAAGAAAGCCCGCTAACCAAGCTGAGGCCCTTGATGCAGGTTTAAGTTCGTGGGGAGCCAGATTGGATGGGTCTCCAGTGGTACAATGGGATGGGGTTGAAAGACCTTATTCTTATGTTGGCAATAACCAAGATCATTTTTACAGAACAGGAACAACGTTCATCAATACAGTTGCACTCTCAAATGGGTCAGAAAACTCCAACTTTAGATTTTCTGCATCGGATCTAACAAACGATGACATTACTCCAAATTCAGGATTGAACAGGAAAACATTCTCATTGAATGCCGGAGCCGTGTTGAATAAGAAATTGACCGCTCAGGTCAATGCAAAGTACATTCTTGAAGATGTAATGAACCGACCAAGATTGTCAGATGCTCCTGGTAATGCAAACTTTACGGTTGGACTACTTTCTCCCAACGTGGACGTTAGGTTCATGAACCCAGGTGTAAACGAAGATGGGACTGAAAGAATGTATTCAAACAATACCTTTTCACAAAACCCATATTTTGCAGCGTTCAATTTCAGAAACGAAGACACAAGGAATAGGATAATCGCTTCCACATCATTACGTTATGACATTCTTGATTGGCTTTACATTACCGGAAGAGTTGGTGTTGACCACTATACAAGAAAATCCACATCGGTAACTCCTTTTGGAACGGCATACCAACCATTGGGAAGTATGTCAGAACAAGAAAGACGTTATACTCAGGTAGATTCTGATCTTATCTTAGGTATTGACAAGGATATTAACGATCAATTTGCTGTTTCGGCATTTTTTGGTGCAAACAATAACAAGATTACGTTTGAGCAACTAAATCTTGGAGGCGGTAACTTTATTGTACCTGGATTGGAAGATATTGCCAACTTGGAAAACCAAAACAGAAGTAGAAGTTTTAGTGAAAGAGAAATTGGTTCCCTATACGGCTCCATTGAACTTTCATTTAATGACTATGCTTATTTGACCTTTACAGGTAGAAATGACTGGTTCTCAACCTTATCATTCCCTGACAAAACAACTCCGAACAATGACTTCTATTCATCCATCAACGGTAGTTTCATTCTTTCGGACATGTTCGAATTACCAACTTTTGTAGATTTCCTTAAACTTCGTGGTGGATATGCACAAACTGCCGGTGGAGCTGACCAAGCGTATCAATTGGCTTTGACCTATGAAATTTTTGGCCAAGGACATTTAGGACAGCCCTTAGGAAGGATTTCTGGAGGCACTGTTCCCAATGCTAATTTGGTCCCATGGAACAAGAGCGAAGTTGAGGCCGGTTTTGATGCAAGACTTTTTGGCAATAGACTGTCAATCGATTTTGCGTATTACACGAACGAAACGACAAATGACATCGTTAACGTAACCACTTCATTGACCTCAGGTTTTGGCAATGCATCTGCCAACCTTGGAAAAATAGAGAACAAAGGGGTTGAATTATTGTTAACAGCAACGCCTATTCGAAATACAAACTTTGAATGGACAACTTCCATAAACGCTGCATTTAATGAAGGAGTGGTAACAGCAACAAACGAAGAAGATGCACCTATAGGTCTGGAAGAACCCAGAACGAGAAACGTTAGGATTATGCAAATTCCAGGAGAACGTTACGGTGTAATTTTTGGTACTTCCTATGTGAGGGACAATGACGGCAATATTGTTTATGACATAGATAGTGATGGAACACCTATTGCTCGCCAAGGTGAGCGAAAGATTTTGGGTGACGGAGTTCCACCATGGACACTTGGTTTCACAAATTCCATTCGATACAAGAACTTTAATTTGAATTTCTTGATTGATGGAAAGTTTGGAGGTCAGTTATTCTCAGGAACCAACACAACCGCAATTGGTACAGGCTTGCATAAGGCAACCCTGGAAGGTAGAGAAAGTGGTCTTTCCGTTACCGGAATAGATGGTTCCACATTTAATGCGGATACTGGAACTGGAACTTCATTTACGGCTACAGTTGCCCCAGAGAACCTTTCAACCTACTGGGGAAGGGTTAACGATATAGCTGAAGAATTTGTTGAAGATTCCGATTATATCAAGTTTAGACAATTGAGCTTAGGATACACATTCCCATCACAGCTTCTAGACAAGACGTTTTTACAAAGCGTTACGGTCAACCTGCTGGCTCAAAATCTGTTCTATCTTAGCAGAACTATTGACAATGTAGATCCCGAAAGTGCCTACAACACAGGAAATTCTCAAGGATTGGAGTATTTTGGTGTTCCTTCCACAAGAAGTTATGGTTTAAGTGTTAACGTTAAGTTTTAAAAAAAAAATTATGAAAAGATATATCTATACATTGTTGTTTGTGTTCATTCTTGGCGCATGCGACAAGGGGTTTGAAGATCTAAATGTTAATCCCACCAAACCGGTACAGGTGAACGTGGCAAATAAACTGACGGCAGCGCAGTTGTTCGCATCCAGTCAGCGTTATGACAACTGGCGTGCCAATTTGATTTATCAGTCTACCATGATGCAGCATTTCTCTGCAACCGCAGGTTATTGGAACGGCGATAAATATACTTGGAACAGAGGATATGCGTCTTCTTTAATGGACAGGTATTATGAAAATGCCGTTAAGACGCTGGAAGACATGTTGGCGCAATTGAACAATGAGGAGGCTCCAGATGAAATGAAGGCCATTACGCGAATCATGAGAGTATTTGTATTCTCAAGATTGACAGATCTTTATGGAGATGTACCTTACAGTGAAGCAGGAAAAGCAGTATTGGAAGGAATTCTTACTCCAAAATATGACCCTCAAAGTGAGATTTATGCTGATATGCTTAATGAACTTAGTGAAGCTGCAGCTGCTCTTGGGTCCGGTACTTCAGGTTTTGGTAGTGCGGATATCATTTATAATGGAGATCAAGCGAAATGGCAAAGACTTGCAAATTCGTTGATGCTTCGACTTGGCTTCCGCTTGATTAAAGTAGATCCAACAGCGTCTCAACAATGGGTGACCCAAGCCATTAATGGTGGGGTAATGCAATCCAATGATGATATTTTCTATGTACCTCATACCGACGGTCCAGCTGGTGAAAATCGAAACGGTAACGGCGAGGTTTTCCAAGCTGATGGTAACATGAGAATGAGTGAAACTTTTATTGACTTTATGAAAAATGCCAACGACCCAAGGTTACCTGTCTTGGCTTCAAGAAGAAGCGATGGAAGCACGGCTTTTGCCGATTTAAAGGGCCTTCCTAATGGGCTAGACAATAGCACGTTAGAGGGAGCTACAGGAGAGGCGGACCTAGATCCGTTTGCCGAACCCAATAGAAGCGTAATCACCGGTTTAGATGCACCTATGTTCTTCCAAACCTATGCTGAAGTTGAGTTTATGCTTGCTGAAGCCAATGTGAGATGGGGATTGGCAGGTGACGCCGAGACTCATTACAATAATGGTGTAAGAGCCGCAATGGAAATGTTGTCCCTATATGGTGATGGTGGTGCTATTGATTCAGCCGATATTGACACCTATTTGACCAACAATCCTTATGATGCAGGTAATGCACTTGAGCAAATAAACACCCAATATTGGGCAGCTACATTCTTGAATGAGTACGAAAGTTTCTCCAACTGGAGAAGAACCGGTTTCCCTGCATTGGTTCCGGTTGTTTACCCAGGTAATGTTACAAATGGAACCATACCAAGAAGAATGTCTTATTCAGAAAGTGAGCAGACGAACAATCCCGACAACTATGCCGAGGCCATTTCAAGACAAGGTCCAGACGAGTTAACCACTCGAGTTTGGTGGGATGTAAATTAATATACCGTTTTAACAATAATTCATTTGAGTTTTTTTAATTTTAAGTAGAGTTAGTAGTTCAAGTAAAGGAGAGGAAACTCTCCTTTATTTTTGCTGCTACTGTCTTAAACCAATTTAAATGATGATAAAAAGACTGTATATTAAATCTTTCTTGCTTCTTCTATCGGCAGCCCCAATTTGGTTTGCCTGTTCACAAGAAGATAAACAGTCGCGTTTCACACTACTATCATCCAAACATACCAACATCAACTTTTCGAATGATCTAAAAGATCAAGCAAAACACAATATCCTTAGATATGCCAATTTTTATGGAGGAGCAGGTGTAGGTGTCGGAGACTTCAATAACGACGGACTACAAGACCTCTATTTTGCAGGAAATCAAGTATCTGACAAACTCTATTTGAACTTGGGTGACTTAAAGTTCAAGGATATTACCCAAGAAGCAGGGATCTTGGACGATGGTGGATGGTCCACCGGAGTTACCATTGCAGATGTAAACAATGATGGTCTAGACGATATCTATATTAGTCGGGAGCTGTATGATGACAGACCAGAATGGCGTACCAACCTGCTGTATATCAACAACGGAAACAACACTTTTAAAGAATCTGCCCAAGAGTATGGTGTCGCCAATAGTGACCGCACCCGACACGCTACATTTCTAGACTATAATAAAGATGGGTTTTTGGATCTCTTTTTACTTATACAACCCCCAAATCCTGGAAGTCTATCAGATTTTAAAGGTGCAGATTTGTCAAAACCAGAGTACGGTTTAAAATTTTATAAAGGTGATGGTACAAAATTTCATGATGTCACCAAAGAAGCTGGTTTGGACCACGTTGGTTTTCCGAATGGGGTTTCTGCAAGTGACTTAAATGATGACGGTTGGACAGATCTTTATGTCGCCAACGATTTTTATGCCCCAGACTTTCTTTTCATCAACAATCAAGATGGAACCTTCACAAACAAGATAGATAATGCACTTAATCATATTTCCTACTACAGCATGGGGGTCGATGTTGCAGATATAAATAATGACGGCCTCTTGGATATTTCCGTATTGGATATGGTTGCAGAAGACAACTTCAGGCTCAAATCAAACATGAGTGGAATGGACCGAAATTCCTTTTGGGAAGTTCTAAACAATGGAGGCCATTATCAATACATGTACAATACGCTTCAGCTGAATAACGGCAATACCACCTTTAGCGATATTGCACAATTAACAGGTACCGCTGCGACGGACTGGAGCTGGTCCAACTTAATTGCAGACTTTGACAATGATGGGTTTAAAGATATATACATCACCAACGGTTTGCTCAGAGATATTAGAAACACTGACGCAGACAAAAAAGTGGCCGAAATTATCAACAACAGTCGTCTGGAATGGATTAAAAAACATCCTGATGGTGGAAATATAAAGTCTGTTTTTGATATAATAGATTTAAAAAAAGCTCTTGCCCCACTTCCCTCCCAACCCTTAAAAAACTATGTTTTTAGAAATAAGAAAAATTTGGATTTTGAAAAAGTAATGGATGAATGGGGCATGAATGAAGAATCTTTTTCAAATGGCGCCGCTTATGCCGATCTAGACAATGACGGTGATTTGGATCTAGTTGTTAACAACATCAATGCAGAGGCTTTTTTATATCGAAATAATTCTGACAAAAAATCCAATTCAAATTATTTTAGGTTGCGCTTGGAAAATGGACAAAATAGACCTGTTTTTGGAGCTAGGGCAACCATATTTTCAAAAAATGAAAAACAAACCATCGAAACAACCAACGTCCGTGGCATCTACTCCACTAGTGAATCTTATGTACATTTTGGTATAGGTAATGCCACCGAAATTGATAGTTTATATGTGATCTGGCCAAACGGAGAGACCAGTTTCAAAAAAAATATTGAAGCCAACAGCACTATGAGTTTGAACATGAAGGACGAGGTATTGTCCGGCATGAGAACAAACGAACCGCACAAAAAGCTGTTCACAAATGCAGAATCCATATTCCCTATCTCACATCAACATATAGAAAACAGCTTTGACGATTATGACAAGCAAGTGTTGCTGCCTCACAAAATGTCGCAATTTGGACCGGCAATGACAGTAGCGGATATTAATGGGGATGGTTTGGAAGACATATACATTGGAGGAGCAACCGGACACAGTGCAAGCTTATACCAGCAAACCGAAACGGGCGATTTTATAACAACCAATGAAGAACTCTGGCTACGTGAAGCCCCTTACGAAGATGTGGATGCAGTTTTTGTGGATGTGAACTCCGACGGTTTTAAAGATTTGTTTGTGCTAAGCGGGGGGAATGAGTTTCCCGCGAACGATTTCCATTATTCAGATAGGATATACTTCAATGATGGCCAAGGTAATTTTAACAAAGGAGCATTGCTGAATGCATACAGAACTAGTGGCTCCAGAGTACTCGCAGCGGATTATGACAATGATGGGGACACGGACTTATTTATAGGAGGAAGACATGTTCCTCATCAATATCCAAAACCGGCAACAAGCTATTTACTGAAGAATAACAACGGTCAACTGGTCAATGTAACCGAAGAACTAGCACCAGAATTATTAAATATTGGTATGGTAACTGATGCGGAATGGTCTGATCATGATAAAGATGGTGATTTAGATCTTATTCTAGTTGGTGAATGGATGATAATCACAATTTTGGACAATGACAATGGGAGATTGGTCAAAAAAGAGATTCCAAGTTTATCAAATACTTCGGGCTGGTGGTTTAGTATTGCCAAAGGGGATTTTGACAATGATGGTGACGACGATTTCATCGCTGGTAATCTTGGCTTAAACTACAAGTACAAAACTTCCGAAAATGAGCCGTTTGATGTCTATTATAATGATTTTGACGGAAACGGATCCAATGACATTGTTTTGGGTTACTACAACGATAACAAGCATTTTCCATTACGTGGTTTCTCATGTTCGGCTGAGCAGGTTCCAGGTTTAAAGCAAAAAATAAAGAAATATGATGTTTTTGCCTCTTTGGAACTAGAATCTGTCTACGATACCAAGAGCCTGGAAAATTCACTTCACTATGAAACGAATACCTTCGCTTCATCCTATATTGAAAATTTAGGTGATGGTAATTTCAAAGTTTCGGAATTACCCCGATTTGCTCAGTTAACCAATATTAATGACATGTTGGTTGATGATTATAATGGAGATGGTTGGTTAGATGTATTGAGCGTCGGTAATCTATTTGTTTCTGAAGTGGAGACCCCCCGTAATGATGCCGGAACTGGCCTTTTGCTTCTAGGAAATGGAAAAGGATCCTTTAAACCCCAAACTAGTCGTCACAGCGGCTTTTTTGTAAATGGAGACGCTAAAAAGTTGGTCCCTTTCACCCGAAATGACAGCAAAATGGTTTTGGTAGCCCAAAATAATGATGCGCTAAAATCATTTTCAATAAATCAAAACCCTTAATTCCAGGCTACAATTCACCAACCACAACTTAGCTCTCATCAAACCAACCACAACAACACACCACATGAAAAAAGAAATATATATTGTCGGTGTGGATGTTGGCGGAACCCATATTTCCTCAGCTGTTGTTGCTTTGCACCAGAAAAAATTGTTGAACGACTCATATGCCACCAGCCATGTTGCCAATATGGAACCCAAGAACCATATTTTGCAAACTTGGGCCAACTGCTTGAACAAAACCTTGACCGCTGCAAAAGGACTTCCATTAACCGGAATCGCTTTTGCCATGCCAGGACCGTTTGATTATGCCAAAGGCATTGCAAAATATCCGGAAGGTTTTAAATACGGCGGACTATATGGCACCAATATTGAAAAAAGTTTGAATTCTTTTTTGGATTACGAAAGGGTTTTGCCCATTCGTTTTTTGAACGATGCTACATCTTTTGCCGTAGGAGAAGCTTGGTTGGCGGAAAGTGAAGGCCATAAAAAGCAGTTGTGCGTCACCCTAGGAACGGGTTTAGGCGCTGGTTTTATAGCCAGTGGCATTCCAATCACTTCAGGAAACATGGTTCCTCCAAATGGAATTCTTTGGAATCTTCCACACAAAGATGGTATAGCAGATGACTACTTTTCAACAAGGGGCTGTGTCAATGCCTATGCAGCGATCAGCGGCAAAACCGTAAAAGGTGTAAAAGAACTTGCCTCCGCTTTTGATGGCGACCCTGGTGCCAGACAGGTATTAGAGACCTTTGGACGTGATTTGGGCGACTTTCTTTCTCCGTGGCTCAAAAAGTTCAATGCCGATGCATTAGTTCTTGGCGGTAATATTTCCAAAGCTTACCCCTGTTTTGGAAATACACTCCAACAGGTTTTTAATTCCAACGGCCTCTCAATTGCAATCCGAATATCCGAACATATGGAAAAAGGTGCAATAATAGGTTGTACCCGATTATTTGAAGATTTCTTTTGGGAATCCATCAAAAACAATTTGCCCAATATTTAGGCATCTCCAAATCCACTTTTTTCGGCGCTGCCTAAAATCATCGGCTAGTCCAAATCACTCATTCATGAAATGAAATGGGTCATTCATAAAACGGGTGCATTAGATAACCCGGTTTCATAGTACGTTTGTTTCAGATAGCGTTTAAACAATCCTGGTTTTATATTAGGATCAATCATTACAAACTGGTTTAGCGCGAATCTACATATAGCAATGCACTTTTTTAGGCATTTGGTCCTTAAAGTGTTTAGTTTAGTTGAGGTTTCCATTGCACCAAGGAATTGCGCCCTAATTCCTTGGTTGTAATGGATAAACAAAAAAAGTACGTACTCCATTTATTTAATCTATTATGCTTAAAGAGCCGCCGAAAAATGTGGCTCTTTTTTTTTAACATTAATTGCTTGACTTACAATTATATAGTTAAATCCATCTTAGCATTGGCAGGAGTATAAATTCAACTTGCCCATTGGTCAATTGAAAAGACACTTCCATTCATTGGCCGCAGCACATATCATTCAATTGAATTCTCTTTGTCATCAAATAATAGTACCCAAAAAAGTTTTGGACAAAAATTATATATCAACCTTTTAAACCCCAATTCCATGTATTTTAGAAGATTTTTATTGAGCCTATTATTTATATGCTCTTTGGGCCAACTGCGGGCCCAATCCTACTCAGGATTTTTAACCGACAATTACAATGGTGTCCATGGCATCTTGTCAAACCCTGCAAATATTGCAGATTCCAGACTCAAGTTGGATATCAATCTGGTCGGTGTTAGTGCTTTCTTTGGAAACGATTATATCGGCTTCAAGCTCAAAGATGCCTTTGCAGATTATAGCAAGGTTTTTGATGAAGCGCGCACCTTTCCATCAGCAAACAACTCCATGGGTTGGAATGTGGATGTTCTAGGACCTTCGGTCATGTTCAATATCAATAAAAAATCCTCATTGGCCATTTTTACACGGGGTCGTGCCTTTTTTAATGTCAATGATGTGGATGGTTCATTGTTGGAAAAAGAAGGTGGATTCGACGAAACACAAGATTTTAGCATCAGCGAAGGGGTGATTTCGGGTGCTACAAATGTATGGGGTGAAATTGGCCTTACCTATGCCAGGGTTTTATTGGACAATAACGAGCACTTTATTAAAGGTGGACTTTCCTTAAAATATCTTCAAAGTGCAGGCCATTACTTTTCATTCACAACCAAAAAACAACCTTATGATATTGAAAGTAGTAATCGTTGAAGATGAAAAACACAGTAGAGAAACTTTAAAATCACTATTGGAGGAATTTTGCAAAGATGTACAGGTAATAGCAATGGCAAGTTCCGTTCAGGAAGCCGTAAAAGTACTATCGGTCTATAGTCCAGATGTTGTTTTTCTTGACATTGAACTGCAATCAGGAGTAGGTTTTGATGTCTTAAACCAAATTAAAGAGCCCAGTTTTGAGGTCATCTTTACCACAGCTTTTGAAAAATATGCGGTAAAAGCAATAAAGTTCAGTTCTTTGGACTATCTGCTAAAACCAATTGATTTGGATGAGTTACAACAAGCTGTTGAAAAAGCGAGAACACGCATGGACACCAACGTTTACCGTCAGCAAATTGATACGCTTATGCAAAGTCTATCTCGAGAATCAAATAAACAAGAGAAAATTTGTTTGGCCACAACGGCAGGAATGGAGTTTATTGCAATAGACGATATTGTTCTGTGCAAAGCGGATGGATCTTACACCTCATTTGTTCTTAAAAATAAGACCTCTCTTTTAGTGAGCAAACATCTTAAAGAGTGTGAAAACTTATTGTCCGATCAATTATTTATGCGGGTGCACAATAGTTATTTGATTAATTTAAGAGAAGTAAAAAAATACATAAAATCTGATGGTGGATATATTATTATGAGCAATGATATGCATGTTAGTCTTTCACCTAGAAAAAAGGATGATCTTATTGATGCGATGAAAAGGTTATAGGATCGAATTTTATTTCTTTTTGTCGACCAAGCTTTTGGTAAACTCATTCAAGGCCTCCACTTTTTCATCAAAATCTCCTTTGATGGTTTTGCGATATTCATTCAAATTCTGAACTAGGTCATCTATATTTTCCGGAATAACTTCTTCAAAAAACTGACGGAGTCTTTTAGCAATGGTGGGTGATTTGCCATTAGTGGAAATTGCAATTTTCACATTTCCTTTTGTCACGATACCTCCCATATAAAAATCACAGAAAGGTGGATTATCGGCTACATTCACCAAAATATTTTGCGTTCTGCAATCATGGTATACTTGCTCATTAACTTCAGTTTTATCCGTACATGCTACAACCATATGCTTTTTGCTCAAATATTTTTTGTGGTACTCTTCTTTTATTATTTCAACATTGTGCTTGTTCGCCAGCACCAGGGTATCTTTCAAAAATACAGGTGCTACCATTTGAATTTGAGCATTTGGACTGGACTTTAGTAAAAAACTAAGTTTTTCTAGGCCCACATTACCTCCTCCAACAATAAGTATATTTATTTTGGATGCTTTTAAAAAAATAGGATATAGCTCATTCCGCTCCATGCTCAATGGCTTTTTTTATTAACTCCAATGCCTTGTTAGAAACTGAGAGCTTAGTCGCGGCATTTTGTCCTTTCGGAGACATTTTCCTCCAGGTTTTTTGAAGTATGTCCACTACTTTATCGTCTGAATGTTTATTGGCAAATGGCTCAAAATAATATTGTAGAAACACCAAACAAACAACGTCTTCCAAAGTTTGGGTCTCTTCATTTTTCTTTAGTCGTTTTTTAAGTAAAAGAAACTCCACCTGATCGATAATACTGGACTCATAGCCCACTTGTTCAAGAACTTCGGATGCTTTGCCCATGTGAAATTTCTTTAAATCCTCGCGCCATTTCAAATATCCAACACGATTCATTTCATAATCATCCCTAGGGATTTGCCATCGACAAATATGCTGCGCCCTTGCCGCCAACTGTAATGCTTCGGATGCGTTGGGAGCAAAATCCTTCAAAGTTTTCGTCATACGCATTGCATACAACAATTCTTTTGGAAATTCCTCTCCGCCATAAACTTCCATATTGGGATCCTTGCTATTGGCTTCATCAAAAAGATGAAGCGCCCTGGACAGCTTTGGAGATACCGGCATAGACTTTTTTTTATTAAAAGTATTCAGAATACCGCAGTTACACAAAGGCAGCTTGCCAAGATGACATCCTATTTCTTCATTCTTAATTGATGAGGACTGGTTTTCGGAATTCTTTCGATAGTTCCCCGGGCCTCCAAATCTAGTTTTACCGTTACAATATACCACAGTACTTTGCCATCAAAACTTTCTGTTAACTCCTCTATGGCCATATCTCCAAGCTTATCAAAAGTAATGGGCTCCTTTTCAGAAACAGTCTTTATAATAAAGTCCTTGATAAAATCGTAACGCCTTTTCAGAATATTTACCCCTGCTTTTCCTTGTGGGTGCAGAGTGATAATTTTTTCCTCTTTGGACATTTTAATAGGTTTATAAACACATTTTATTGAAGTGAAATATACAATTTCCCACTTTATTCCTGGTCTCTAATTATAGGCATTTATTTTTTAATAACTCTACCATCACTTGACAATACCTGCCTTATAATCTCTGCATTTCCCTTATAAAAAAGTCTGGCATCTGAACTAGCGGCAACATCGATAGTATTGGAAACGGTCAGGTAGGCATCACTATCTGATGAGAGCGAAATCTCTAAATCTTCAATGTTCAAGCCATAATCCTTCAGCCTACTGTCGGAAGATAGGGAAGCTTTTAAATTATCTATTTTTCCCACTGCATCTATAGAGCTATCCGAAGTTAATTTAAGTGTTGCATTTTGAGTCTCCATTTGACCTTCCACTTTGGCGCCTGAGGAAAGGTTCATATAGGTCCGGGTCGCTTCCAAATATAAATCTGCTTCGCTGTCCGAAGAAGCCCGAAGCTCAAAATCGACAGTGGAAATATCCCCCTTAAAATAGGCATCCGAGCTTAAATCAATGGTCACTTCACTGGCACTTAAAGGATCATCTAAAAAAATGGCCGCATCCGAAGAGGCCTTGAAATTCCTAATCTCCTTCATGGTAATAAACAACTGTAGGGTTTCCTTTCCTTTAATGTTTACGTTTTTAAGTTTTACCGTAAGTTTTCCTCCTTCTTCGTAGATTTTTATCTTCTCGAACAAATTATCGTTGGCCTTTATCCGAACACTTTCTTCTGTATCTGAAAAAGTAACATATGCTTTGAAATTAGTAGCCACCGATAGCGCGGTAACATTATTAAAGTCATATTCCCGGGTAGATACCTCATCGGATACCCGAATTGTTTCGTAAGAGCATGAGGAAATTGTTATCCCGAATGCCAAAGCAAAAAAAATTCTTTTGATTGATGTCATGATTTATGTTTTTTGATTGATGATGTGCCAGGGTTTAATACCCCAACTCCTTATTTAACTGCAGTACGGGCATCCAATGGAAATTTATGGCCGACCACTCATCCATTTCCAAATTTTGCGAGCTTCTCACAAATACAGATCCGTTCTTTGAAAATACATGCTTAGCTGCTAGACCTTGGTTGATTGGCCGTTCGTTTTTTGATTTGTTATTCATCGCGTAAATGTTTTTTATATCTGTTTCGGCCCATATTGAATACACCAACTTTAATTCCGAATCCGGCAGAAAAGCCATTGATATTCCTTATTCTATCTGGAGCTAAATCAACCTTACTTGAAAACCTGTATCTCATCCCCGCTTCCAATTGTACATACCGGGAAAGGTTAAACAATAAATTCAGTCCAGGTTCCACTACAAATACCTCATCCCATTCATTCCGATCAAAATCAATATCCACATCCCTATTGTTATCCTCAACATAGATCACTGCGCCCGCCCCCAACATTAGTGGAAACGACAAATTAATTTTTGATTTACCAAATAGTATAGGTTCAATGTGAAGTCCACCATAACCTCCGGCAAAATCCAGATTCTCAAAAGCATTTAGCGGGAGGTTTTGTTGAGAATAAAATCCAACTGCAGCGAAGCCTACCTCCACTTGTTGATTGGCCACATATGCAACTTTAAAGTGTCCGTGATACGTATTTTTACCATCAATTTCGCCGAAATAGGTGCCAAGTCCAAGATATACACCATGGACCACATTTCGTCGATCATTAAATTCAATGTAATCCCCCTCATCTTCTGTTTGAGCGAATGCACTGCACGCAAATAAAAGTAGCATTGGGAGTAGTAATCTGTTTTGTTTCATCGTTTTTTGATTAGGTTGTTGAATTAAAGACAAGTGAAGTGAAAAAAGGTTGCACATACCTCGTCTTTTTAAATAATTTGTTGTTGATTAGTTTTAGTCCGATAGTATAATCACACCTTTTATACCATTGATGGAGAAATCTCCCCGAAGCCCTGACCCGTATATAGCTGAAATGTCCCTTATCTTCCTTCCTGCATTGGTCATATTGGTCTTTACATTCTCAAAAGATTTGGGAACTCGCAACAAACCTTGTTCCAAAGTGGCCCTAAAGTCAAAAGAAAGGCCGGAGATGTTCAAGTTAATTTCTGAAGATTCTTGAACAATATCAATCTCTGCATCTTGTTTTAAGATTTTTTGAATATCAATTTCTGCAATTCTTAAGGTCAAGAATAATTCAGTGTCAACGCTTGAAATATCGGCTTTGGAAAACTTAAAATCCCCCCTTAGACTTCCTACATTTTCCAGGAGTACCTCGTCCTTGTTCGAATAAAGCTCTAAGGTGGCGACCTCATCGAGCTTTATTTCACTTCCGTTACTTATTATTTTAAGCTTTTGCGCCTTGTCAATATCAATTGCTCCATTGCTCATTTTAATATTCCCATAACCCAAGTTACCGCAATTCAATTTTCCAAAACGCATATCAATCTTCGCAGTGGATATTTCCTCATTCACCCAAAGGTCCCCATGCTGTATGTTGGCATCCAAATCTCCTTTCCAAGCTCCTATGATCACATCTCCAAATTTGTTGGTAATATTCAGCTCCGCATTAACGGGCATATATATTTCATAATCAATCTGGATGTTGGATTTATCAAAATCAAAAGGGTTGGCCTTGTTAAAGTATCTGCTAAAAATACTGGAACTCCTTTCGGCTATTTCCGAGGAAATCTTGATAAAATCACCTGCTTGGGTCACCTTCGGTTGAATTCTGTCCAAAAGTTTTTTGGCATTGTCATCTTTTCGATGGGTTACGGTCATTGAAACTGAGACTTTTAGTTCGTCCTTGTTCCACCCATTAATGGATACATTCCCATACTTGTTCTCAATTTGAACGATTCCAGTGGCCGAGAGGCCATAGCTCTTATTCCATTGTTTGGAACGTTCACTTTGGGCCAACACCATTGTTGCCAAAAAGCAACTTATTACGGCCAATATGGTGCTTTTATAATATATACCCTTCATAATCCATTTCATTTTTAGAAGCGTTGATCTGTTTGAGTAAGTTCTCAATCAATTCAATTCGTTTTTTATAATTGTTTACAATGGCCTCCAAAATCAGCTCATTGTCCAAATTGTTCTGCATTTCCAGTTTTAACTGTTCGTATTCCCTGTCCAGCTCATCCATAAAGGATAAAAACTCTTCCTTATCAGCATCCGCAAGGCTTGGGTGATTTTTCACCAATTGTACTTGTTGAAAAACCAGATTTTTATAGTGAAGGTCAATTTCAAACAGTTCTTCATTGGCATAACCGTCCATAGTATCTGAAACAGGGTTATTCATCATTAAAAATGTCGTCAAAGACAACCCGACCAATAGTATGATGGATGCGGCCATTTTAAATTTGGAGGATTTCCACAACGGAATCACTTTTACTTTTTCCTCTGTGTCGAGTTCTTCGGAAATAGTGCCCCAAAGCTTATCCTTATCCACCTTGTGAACGTCAAAAGCTTGCTGGTTTTCCTTTATGTATTTTTCAAAATTGTCCATTACAGTTCATTTACAATTTGAATCAATTTCTTTTTTGCCCTATGGTATTGTGATTTGGAGGTGGAGGTGGAAATTCCCATAACCTCTGCAATTTCTACATGATCATATCCTTCAATCAAATACAAGGTGATTATCTGCCTGTACCCTTCCGGAAGCTGGCTCAAACCAATTTTTATTTTTTCAATTTCGAACTTGACATCTGTTTCCGGTTCGTCATCTTCCAAAGGTTCTCCTTCGTTTTCCAATGAAGACAACAGGAGACGTTTTGCTTTTAAATGATTAATACTTCTGTTGATCACAATCCGCTTTAACCATGCGCCAAAAGTGCTTTCGAACCTGAAGGTGTCGAGTTTTTTAAATGCCTCAACAAAACTCTCCTGTAAAACATCTTCGGCATCCTCTCTAATCGTCAACAATCGCATAGCCACATTGAACATGGCATCCACGTATAGTCCATACAACTGGTACTGGGCATTTCTGTTGCCTTCTTTGCTTTGTTCTACCAAAGCTTGATGTGTAAAACGTACGTTTGCTTCCAAAAATCCTGGACGGTTATTCAATGACGGCTAAAAATAATCCTTATTCATCTATTCCAAAGACAAATCAAAAATGCTAGGGTTGCACCTAGAACCATTTTTAACAAAAAAACCTTCAATAAATATTGAAGGTTTTAAGAGGATAGGTTTTTGTTGGTTGATTATTGGAGCTTAACAATGATAAATTCTGATCTTCTGTTGGCATCATGCTCTTCGGTGCTGCACTTGACCCCATTACTACAATGGTTCAACAGTAGTTTTTCTCCATAACCAATGGCG
The DNA here is from genome assembly GCF_053618295.1 of Flagellimonas sp. 2504JD1-5. Taxonomy (NCBI): domain Bacteria; kingdom Pseudomonadati; phylum Bacteroidota; class Flavobacteriia; order Flavobacteriales; family Flavobacteriaceae; genus Flagellimonas; species Flagellimonas sp. 2504JD1-5. The sequence continues at coordinate 1,157,171 of NZ_JBSIOU010000001.1, read as the reverse complement.
CTCTCAATTCTTTCTGCGTCTATTCCTTGTGAAGCGATATAATTTCCAGTGGCTTTTGCCCTCTTGTCCGACAAGGTTTCGTTATATCGGTCGCTTCCTCTTGCATCGGTATGTGCCTCGATTTTAATCACCATTTTGGGGTATTCTTTCATTACCTCAACAATTTTATTGAGCTCTTGAGCGGCATCTGGACGGATTTCGGCCTTATTCAAGTCAAAATAGATATTGTCAATCTTGATTTTTAGCACTCCATTTTCGCGTACAATAAGTTTGTTGAGCTCTTTGGTTATCTCCATAGGTACGTCATGGACATAATCTTTTGTTTTTGATGTACTAAAGCCTGCACCTCCAGATTCAAATCCCTCTTTTTCAATTTTAATGGCATAGGTTGACTCGCATTCCAGAGGAATGTCAAAATCAAATGCACCATACGGATCGGTTCTTGTCTTTGCCAAGGAGGTACCATCGGATGAAATTAATTCAACATTGACGTTTACAATGGGTTGGGCATTCGCGCTTCGTACCACACTTCCTTTTACGGTTTGTTGGCAGGTTTCTTCCATTCGTTGGAAAGAATAAATGTCATCATCTCCCTTGCCGCCTTCTCTATTGGAAGAAAAATACCCGCGTTGTGTTTTTTCATCTACGATATATGCGAAATCGTCACGATTGCTGTTTACGGGTTGACCCAGATTATTGGGTTCGGAGAATCCGTTGTTGCTAATCTCAGTTTCAAATATGTCCAATCCGCCAAGACCGAGGTGTCCATCAGATGCGAAATATATTTTTTCTTCGGTGATGTACGGAAACATCTCTCTTCCGCCCGTATTTACAGTTGGACCCAAATTTCTGGGTTCTGAAAAGCTTCCGTCCCGGTTAATATCCACCACAAAAATGTCTGTCCCTCCAATGCTTCCCGGCATGTCGGAAACAAAATATAGTTTCTTTCCATCTGGACTCATGGCAGGTTGCCCAACAGAATACTTTTCGCTATTGAAAGGAACTTCCTCTGCTTCTGTCCATTCTCCACCTTGAAGTTGGGAGGTATACATTTTTAAATGGTTGGTCCCTTCATCGTCTCCCCCTAGAACTTGGTTGGAGAAATTGTTTCTTGTGAAATACATTACATTCCCTTCGGGAATAAATGCCGCAACAGCTTCATGGTAACGGGTATTTAAAATGGAAGAAAACGGAGTCACACTAGCCAAGTCGGATCCTAATTTGATGGTGTCGGCCATAAAAAAGTCCAAATAGGGCTGTTGGTTCCATTCATAGACCCGGGTTTCCAAGTTCAAGGTATCCCTGCTTGATGAGAATACAATTTTGTCCTTATAATACATGGTCCCAAAATCGGCCACCGGGGTATTGATCGCCAAGTTTGATATGTAAAATTGGGGTTGTCTGTTCAGGATTTCATCCAATTTTTCATCATTGTCCTTTAGATGATCAACCGACAAACCTTCTTCTTTCAACCTTGTGGAATAAATCTTCATAATTGCCTTGGCCAAAGTATAATTACCAACACCTTTTAAGGCATGCACATATCTAAAAATATATTCTGAAGACAGCGCGTTTTCATATTTTGAAAAAAGTGTAGTATACCATTTTACCGCATTTTCCATATCAGTGTTGAAAAAATATGCATCTCCTAAACGCTCTAACACCTGTTGGGAGTCATCACCTTTTCGCACAATATTTTCATATTGTTTTGCAGCTCTTACATACATCAGGTTATCAAAGTTGATGTCTGCATTCTGATACTTCAACTGGGCGTTCGTTGTAAAAACAAGAAGAAATAGAGGTATTGCCAGTATGTTTGTTTTAAAAATCTTCATCTTAATAGAATCTAGGGGATTTTAATCGCTTTTCTACTGTCTTGAACTCGTACCTAAGGAATACTTCATGCGTACCACTGGTATAACTTCTCAAATCGGATGTAGTTAGATCATAGGAATAACCAACACTTAGATCTGGCGATATCTGAAGTCCCAATAAGGCCGAAAAGGAATCATCCCATCTGTAGGCCAGTCCCGCCGTAAAGGTTTCTTTAAGCATGGCATTTGCCGATATATCTGCAATTAAAGGAGCGCCAGGAACCCATTTTACAAAAAATGCGGGTTTAAACTTTATATCTGGGGTAAGGTCAATGATTTTACCACCTATTAAATAATAGTGTAAGCGCTCGGCAGCAATTTCTTGTTCTTGTCCATCGTAGTGGTCTTGGGCAAAGAAATTAGGTACGGCAAGCCCTAAAAAACTTTTCCCTGTGTGGTAGTACACACCAGCACCTATTGTTGGGAAAAATTTGTTTGAGATATTATTTTGAAACGCAATGTCCGGATTCTCGGTCAATCCTTTTGAAAAATCAACATTGAACAACCTTCCACCTCCTTTAAGTCCAAATGAAAGTCTCCTGTTGTTCTCATCCAATTTAAGCGTATACGAAAAATTGGCGTCGACAAACGTTTCCGCGGCCGGGCCCAAGGCATCGTGTGACAGCACTAATCCAAGCCCCACATTGTTGCCCATTGGACCATCAACAGCCAAAACCTGAGTGCTTGGGGCCCCGTTGATTCCCACCCACTGGGACCGATGCATCACCAAGGCGGTCAAATGTCCCTTTGAACCTGCATAAGCCGGGTTGACATTCAATGTGTTGTACATATACTGGGTAAATTGTGGATCTTGTTGCGCCATTCCTTTAAAGGCTAGCAGCAGTAAGACCACAAGACAAGTATATTGTAATTGGTTTTTCATCCGTTTTCTATTTTTCGCTATTTCCCTACCCATTTTCCTATCTATTTATGTACAACCAATCTGTTCTAGGTGCTGAACCGTCTCCAAGATCAAGCACATAATAATAGGTGCCCACTGGCAATTGATCTCCTTGTTGTACCGTGGCACGACCATTTGAGCTTCCATCCCAATCATTGTTGTAGGAGCGTTGTTCATATACAATGTTGCCCCATCGGTTGTAAACCTTGAGTACATTGTTAGGGTATCGGGAAATACAATCAATTTTAAAGAGATCGTTTACCCCGTCACCATTTGGTGAAAACTCATTGTAAACCGTTAAACAGGAAGGTTCAACGAAGGCTTGATCGGAATCATTGCTTCTATTCACATCCAATTGATCAACATATGCCAAACTCGCTGTATTCAAGTAGTTGTTGATATCCAATACTTCAACAGTAAACTGAAGACTTGCAGTTCCCAATGGATCCAGGGAATCAATTTCCCAAAACCCAGAGATCTCGTCAAAAGCACCAACCGATGCCTGAAAGGTTATTAATTGATAACCGGAAGGCAATTGGTCTTCTATTCCAATATTGGTAGCCGTAACATTACCTTGATTGGTCAGCGTTATGGTAAAAATCACTTGGTCTCCGATATTTGGGGAAGCATTGTCCACAGTTTTTGTAACTGCGATATCCGTTGTTTGAGGTATAACCCCAATGACAACCTCATCGTCATCCGCCAGTCCATCGGAAAAATCATCTTGGTCGATTCCTTGATTAGGATCACTATCGGGGTCGGCCAAATCACTAGCGGAGATGGTCGCAATATTCAAATATTCATCAACAGTTCCGCTTGGGGCATTGACAGTGGCCAAAACCACTAAACTTTCTGTATTTTGATTGAATATTGTTCCGTTAATATTCCATATTCCAGTGTTCGCATCATAGGTTCCCGCGGTTGTAATATGGGATTGATAGGTATACCCTACTGGTAACAAGTCTGTAATTTCCACGCCTGTGGCATCACTTGCCCCATTGTTGGTGATACTTACAGTGAATTCGATTACATCTCCAACATTTGGGGTAGCATTATCGACTGTTTTTGTCAAAGAAAGGTCTGCCATTCCATTAGGTACAGGTATAACCGTATCTTGGTCATCTTCAGTACTTAATTTATTATCTGGAGTTGAGTCTGGGTCAAAAGTATCTAACCGAATCAACTCTGCAGTATTGCTATAATTTCCTGAGGGAAGTACTGTTGCAGTAATTGTAAGCGTCTCAGATAAACCGTTGGCAATTGTTGAAACTGCCCAAACTCCAGTAATTTGATCATAAGTTCCTGATGTGGCCACTGCGGAAACCAAACTATATCCCGTTGCCAAAGCATCTTCAACAACCACACCGGTAGCTTCATTAGGGCCCGAATTCGTAACTGTTACCGTAAATACGATTTGCTCTCCAACTGAAGGACTAAGGTCATCCGCTGTTTTAGATACGGAAATATCGGTTACCAATCTTGGCGTTACCGATTGTTGGTCTTGATCATCTTCAGAAAGTATATTGTTTCCAGGTGTTGAATCAGGATCCAATTGAATAGCAGCTATTACCTCTGCTACGTTATTGTAGTCCCCTGAGCTATTCACCTGTGCGGTAATATTTAAAATAGCATTGCCTCCACCGGTAATAGTACCAATATTCCATAACCCGCTTGCCGCACTGTATGTTCCACCAGAATCGTCAGAAACGTAATTATATCCTGAAGGAAGTGCATCCGAAACCACTACATTGGTGGCATCACTTGGTCCATCATTCGTCACAGTAATGGCAAATGTTATATTGGTCCCTACATCAGGAAATTCATTGTCCACGGTTTTATCCAAAGACAGGTCAGCCGTTGGAATGGGTGTTGTACCAGCACTATCTTGATCGTTTTCAAATATGTTGTTGTTGTTCGGAGTGGAATTTGGATCCAGATTACTGGATGAGAAAACTTCAGTAACATTGAAATAATCTCCAGTCGGATTTACAACTGCCACAATATTCATGGTCTCCGTGGTTCCATTCGGAATTACCCCGTTCAATTCCCAAATGCCCGTATTTGGCTCATAAACTCCTGCCGTTCTGCTATTCGATACATAAGAATATCCCGATGGCAATAAATCTAATACTTCAACTCCAGTAACATCGCTTGGGCCATTGTTGGTAATGCTGATGTTGAAAATTACTTCTTCACCCACCAACGGACTCAAAATATTGACTGATTTGCGCAAAACAAGATCAGAAACCAATACTGGAACAGGTTCAATGGTTTGCTGATCATCTTCTGTATCATCATTATTGGAAGGTTCTGAATCTACATCCGTTTCTGTCAACCCTGTCAATTCTGCAATATTGGTATAATCTCCATTAGCTAATACATTGGCCGTTATTACAATATTTTCAGATACGCCATTGGCAAGATTTCCAACCGTCCAAGATCCATTCAAAGATTCATAAACACCGGTAGACGCAACTGCACTCACAAATCCGTAACCCGATGCTAACACATCCGTAACCACCACATTGGTTGCATCATTGGGACCATCGTTTTGTACGGTAATGGTAAACTCAATTGGGTCTCCTACATTTGGAGTTAGGTTATCTGCTGCTTTGGTAACAGAAATATCAACAAGCGGAGCAGCATTGATAACCACTTGATCCTGGTCATCTTCTCCTGCAACACCATTGTTTGGGGTTGAGTCACTATCGGTTTCACCTTGGGCGGTAATCTCGGCTATATTGGTATAAATTCCGGTTGGATTTACCGTAGCGGTTATATTCAAACTGGTATTTCCTCCATTAGCCAATGCCCCAACGTTCCAAATTCCGGTGGAATCATCATAATTTCCCCCTCCATCATCAGAAACATAGGTGAACCCTGAGGGTAATTGATCCGTCACTTGAATTGCAGTGGCATCACTTGGTCCAGTATTGGAAACGGTTAATGTAAAAACCACATTTGTGTTGACCACAGGGTTCGCATTATCCACATTCTTGGTCAACGAAAGGTCTACCAAAGCGCTTGGAGTAATGGTGACCTCATCTTGATCATCTTCTGCAGAAACTCCATTGCTGGGCGTTGAATCGATATCAAAGGCGTCAGAAGCAGTAATCTGGGCGGTGTTTACAAAATTGCCCGTGGCATTTACCAATACATCAATTATTAAAGTCTCCGAACTTCCGCCTACAACTGTGCCTACTTGCCATTCTCCAGTGGTATCATCATAAATTCCAGCCGTTGAACTATACAAGACATAATCAAATCCTGTTGGAAGCAAATCTGTGACCACAACATTGGTCGCATCATTGGGTCCTGTATTGGAAATGGTGATTTCAAAACTTATTTCATCACCCACATTCGGAGTAATATCATTGTCAACCACAATTTTGGTCAGTGAAAGGTCTGCCTGCAGCGGAGCGGATGTGATTGCATCTTCATCATCTTCGCTTTGATCTCCATCATCATTATTTGGTGTGCTGTCCGAATCAAATTGGTTGCTGAAGGTTACTTCGGCAATATGGGTAAATTCACCCAAAGTACCTGTTGGAGTCAAAACGGTTGCATTGAAAGTAAGTACAGTGGTATTTGTCCCAACGGGGACAGTAAGGCCTGTCCATGTAATGATTCCTGACCCAAAATTATAAGTCCCTCCGTTGTTAATTCCTACGATTGTTCCAAATCCGGATGGCACCAAGTTTTCCACAGAAACACCGGTTGCGGCATTAGGTCCTGAATTGCTCAAATTGATGGTAAAGGTAATCACATCACCCACATCTGGAGAGGTATTACTGGCCAAAATTTCCAGTTCAACGTCTGTGACTTGAGGAACAATAACAAAGAAATCCTCGTCGTCTTCATCTTGATCACCATCGTCATTACCTGGGGTGCTATCTGGATCAAATTGATCTACCGAGGCAATTTCTGACGTGTTCAAATACTCATCTGAGGATCCAGTTGGAGCATTCACAGTGACTTCATAGGACACTGTTGTGGACCCAACGGGCAAACTTGCAATATTCCATGTAATGAATGTTCCTGCGATAGCACTTCCGCCATTATTCACTGTTCCCAATGTATATCCTGAAGGAACAATATCTTCCAAAACAATATTGGTTGCCGTACTTGGTCCAGAATTGGTCACGGTCAATTCGAAAACCACGGTATCTCCAACATTTGGAGTAGCCGATGATGTTGCGCTAATGTCTTTAACCAGACTGAGATCAGCTGATGTAGGCACCACAACTTGTGCATCTTCATCATCTTCACTTTGATCTCCATCGTCATTGTTAGGTGTGCTGTTGGGGTCATATTGATCCACAGCGGTAATTTGTACGATATTTTCATATTCTCCCGGTGCCCCGGTAGGTGCATTTACTGTTGCCTGATAAGTCAAGGTCACCCCTGCCAATGGTGCCGTGGCCAAATTCCAGATTACCTCCGAACCACCTAAATTGAAGATTCCTCCATTGGAAACACTTCCTCCGACTATGGTATATCCAGATGGAACTGCATCTTCAATCGTTACATTGGAAGCTGCATCTGGTCCTGCATTATCCAACTGAACGGTAAAGGTTACTGTATCTCCAACATCTGGAGTGGTGTTGTCCACAGATTTATCTATGGAAAGGTTGGCAACTTGAGGAGTAACGGTTAAGCTTGTTTCATCATCATCGGCAATGGCGTCTCCCAAATCATCAGCTCCTGGTCCAACTGCAGGATCACTATCAGGGTCGCTTTGATTGCTGGTTGTAATTTGAGCACTATTCGTATATTCTCCTGGGGCACCTGTAGGTGTATTTACTGTAGCTTGATAGGTCAGGGCTGTATTTCCTCCAGAAGGAATGAACAATCCAGTCCAACTGGCTGTATTTCCCACCAATAATCCTCCACCATTCACAGCCGTAAGTGTAAATCCAACTGGAAGAACATCCTCCACCGAAACTCCAGTTGCATCATTTGGTCCAGCATTGGAAAGCACCAGCTCAAAGGTAAGCGCATCACCAACATTTGGAGTTGTTGATCCTACAATCACATTTTTGGCTATACTCAGGTCAGCTTCTTCTGTAACTGTTATTGTTACTGAATCTTCATCATCTTCGCTTTGATCCCCATCATCGTTGTTTGGCGAACTGTTGGGGTCAAACTGATCCGATGCTGTTATTTCGGCAGTGTTTACATATTCATTAGGCGTTCCTGTTGGGGCATTGACTGTCACTTCATAGGATACGATTGTGGAACCAACTGGTAAGGATGCTATAGTCCAATTGATGGTTCCCCCAGATTCTATTCCGCCATTATTAATGGTTCCAATGGTAAATCCAGATGGAATAATATCTTCCAAAGTAATGTTTGTAGCGGTGACAGGTCCGACATTGGTAACTGTCAATTCAAAAACCACAGTGTCACCGACATTGGGTGTAAGACTAGATCCAGCACTAATATCTTTCGATAGAGTTAAGTCGGCAATTGTGGGAGTAACCTCCGCGGTATCCAGATCATCTTCACCAGCCAATCCATTGTTTACCGTAGAATCGATATCGAAAGTGTCATTTGCTGTTATCTCGGCAGTATTTATGTAAGCTCCAGATGCATTGACCGTAGCATCAAACGTAAGGCTTAATGTATTTCCATTTGTGATGGACAGGTTCGACCATGTAAGGGATAAATCCCCGGCATTGTAAAGCCCTCCATTGCTTACTGTTCCAGGAACTAGCGTATATCCAGATGGAATAACATCTCGAACCGAAACTCCGGTCGCATCTGAAGTTGTTGATGTATCATTGTTAAAAACATCTATCGCGAAGGTGACCGTATCACCAGGATTCGCGGAAGTAGGTAATACCGACTTGGTCAATTCCAAATCTACGGCTTCCAAAGTAATTTCAACAGTGTCGAATACATCAGCACATATACCATTGGAAATTCTCCATTCAAAAACATAAGTTCCGTTTGTAGCCCCAAAAACTTCTGTATTTGGATCATTTTCATTTACAAACCCTGCAGTAGTAGGTCCTGAAATTTGAGACCAGGTGCCTACTCCAGCTGTTGCTGGAACAGCGGCCAAGGTAACTGAAGAAAATTGATTTAAGTTTTGGTCTGGACCTGCATCTGCACTTCCTGGGTCGGCATAATTGACCAGTTCCATTGTATCAACGAATGTACAACCACCATTTACTACGGTCCATGTAAATTCGTAAGTACCTGCTTCCAATGTATCGATTAGCGTTGTTTCGCTATTAGGTGCAACAATATTTGCTGGAGTTCCAGGCGTTCCGCCAACTCCTGGGCCGGCAGTTTGCGTCCAAGTTCCGGTTCCCACTACAATTGCAGTGGCTGCCATATTGGTTTGGGTTGCAGCACAAAATTCTTGATTCGCCCCAGCATCCGCTGTCGATGGTGCATCTACCGGAAAAGTTATATCCACTGTGTCCGATGTAGGATCACAAGCGGAAGGACTATCTACAAACGCTACGCCATTATGGGCGACAGTCCATGTTAGGGTATAGGTGCCTGTGGTGGTAATATTAGATATTGTTGAAGTGGGCGAGTTTGGATTGTCGATTACGGCTGCTCCCCCGGAAGGATCAACGGTAAAGCTCCAGGTACCCGTTCCAACTGCGGGTGCAACGGCATTCAATTGAGCATCTACCTGACATGCACTTAATTGATCAGGTCCAGCATCTGCTGCAGAAGGAGCGTCATAAACTTCAATTCGAACTACATCAGATGTTGTAAAACAAAATCCCGATTCGAAATTCCATTCCAGGATATAAGTCCCTGGTACAGTTAATCCTGTAATTGTTGAAAGAGGGTCGTTAATATTGGTAATTACTGCTGTACTTCCTGCTGGTTGTTCGGTGAAACTCCAAGTCGCTTCATCCACATCATCTGGAGGCGTATTTCCGGCCAAAGTAGTTTGGTTTGGCACCACCAAATCCCCAAGACATAACAATTGGTCCGGTCCAGCATCTGGCAAAATGGTTGGTAAACCACTTGACTCTACTTGCACTTCATCAGAAGTATTGCCACAACCTGTAGCTCCAGGGTAATTTGTAGTGAACTGAAATCTATAAACCCTTCCCAATTCAATATTGCTGACTTCGGCAACGTTGCTATCCACGGGATTCTGTGATATCGTTGCTAGAGTACCTGGTAGTCCGCCTACACCAGGTCCAAAGGTCTGAACCCAAGTACCTGTTGATCCGAAGGTTGCTTCCAACAAGAAGTTTTGAACTTGACATAATTCCAAATCAGGGCCAGCATCTGCAGGCACAAAAACATCAACTGTTTTATCAGCAAAGCTAACGGGACAGTTTGGGTCTCCTGCAATGGTCCACCGAAAGGTATATGTCCCAGAAACCATGTTTGTTACCGTGGCATTAGGGTCATTTACATCGGAAAAAGTTGGTGTGTTCGGAGCTCCTGAAAGCAAGGTCCAATATCCTGATTCTATATTGCTGTCAAAAGTGTTTCCATCCAATATAATGGAGGTAGAGGAACAGATAGTTTCCGTCGGACTTGTAACAGTAGCTATTGTTGGGGGAATTCCAACATTTAATATCACTTGATCAGTGTCTGAAGAACAAGAACCATTGTTTGAAGTCCATTCAAAAACATATTGCCCAGAAAAACCAAAGGTAATTTGTGCTGTTTGGCTGGTATTATCATCAATTGTAAATCCTCCAGGGCCAGAAATTTGTGTCCAGATGCCATCACTTCCTACGGATCCTGTTGCATCCATGGTAAAAACTGATTGACAGGCAGTTTGATCCGGTCCTGCATCTGCAACAGCATTCGGGCCAACCGTTATTTCAACTTCATCGGAAGTGGATTGGCAACCAGGTGTGATATTTGAGATTGTCCAAGTAAGAATGTAACTCTGTTCTATAGTGATTGTAACATCGGTATCAAATTGGTTGGGGTCATCAAACGCTATCCCGATGGAAGGCATGGCTGTCCATGCTCCAATTTCGTCAACTGCAGGTTGATTTCCTGCCAAAGTTCCGGAAGAAGACCCCGTGGCTAAGCATTGATCAGGCCCAGCGTCCGCCAATTGTGGCCCTTGGGTCGCATTTGTCGAGATGGTAACCGTATCCGTACCCGGGTTGGGGCAGGTAGGGTCGTTTGGGTTGTCTATTGTCCAACGGAAAACATAAGTTTCACTTGGATCATCCAATCCTGAAACCAGGGTTTTTGGGTCATTTGCATCAGCAAACGCAATGGTTGCTCCAGCTGGGGCTGTATCGACTGTCCAGGTTCCTTCCAAGTTAGTGGATGGTGGTGCATTGGCATCCAGCTGGGTTGGAGCACCAAAGCATATATTTTGATCTAAACCTGCATCCGTGGGCACCGGAGCATCTGAAGATACCACGACCTCAACTGTATCTTCCATTGACGGCGCACAGGCACTACCACCTGAAACTCCATACTGGAACACATAAGTTCCAGGAACTAAATTGGAAACATTGGTCGTAGTCGCATAAGGTGTTGCAATAGTTGCTGTGTTTGGCCCACTGATTTGCGACCAAAGTGAACTTCCTACGGTTACAGTGTTACCTGTAATATCTGTACTGGTAACATTACAGGACAAATTCTGATCCGTTCCTGCATTGGAGGCTGTTGGGGTAAGGGCAACTGTTACATTAATTGCATCGGTTGCAACATCGCATCCAGTTTGTATGGTTCCACTTAGTGCTCTTCGAAATAAAACTGTATAGGTTCCCTCGACATCAAAGTCAATGTTCAATGGTGTCGTACCGGTATTGGTAAAAGTACCCGGATTAACCAGTGCTGAACTGCTCGGCCCGTTAATAATACTGTAGGTATTGGTTCCATTTCCAGTTGTTGAAAAAGGAATATCCACACTTGTAATTCCACAGGTTGCTACCATGTCACTTCCTCCATTCGCCGTAATGGAAACGGGATTGGTTGAATATCGAACTGTAGCTGTTGCCGAATCGTTACAAAGTGTTGTTGAATTTTCAATGGTATAGGTGAAGTTATACGTACTGCTTCCATCCAATCCTGTTATTTGGGTGGTTGGAGAGTTCGGATTTAAAATACTTATTCCACCGGGGCCTGAAGTTTGGGTCCACGTCACTGTTTCACCTGTAAATTGGGGCAAGGAACCTTCAAGAGTGACCGTGGTAATGGTGGCATCACAAAACCGAATATTATCATCTTGAATTGATGCCGTTGAAATATCTTGTGTTGCAGCAGCCACATTAATGGTAACTGTATCTTCTCCAGTTGCACAAGGTCCACTAACCGACCACCTAAAAACATATGAACCCTCAATGAGGTTTGAAATGTTGGAATTATTATCATTTACATCAGCAATTGTAGGAACGTTGGGGCCACTTACAAAAGACCAAGTGCCTTGCTGACCATTGATATTGTTTCCGCCAAAGCTGGCAGCCATTGCTGTTGATTGGCTAACCGTATAGCAATTGTCCAAATTTTGGTCCGAACCAGCATCAATTACAGAAGCACCCCCATAGTTGGTTACCGTCATCGTTGAACTCGATTCGCAAAATTGCCCAGGGGCGTAGTCAGGTCCAGTTATTGTCCATTGCAAGGTGGTGATGCCTGCATTACCTTCCGCCAGGGTCAAACTAGTCGTGGGCGAACTTGGTGAATTTATGGTTACACCCGCATCGTTGTTTCCCACGATACTCCACAGGCCTGTTTCACCGCCATTTAGTGGAGTGTTCGCGCTGGTAACAACTGTTCCGGAATTATCAGGGCATGAGGCAATATCATTGCCAGCATCTGCAACAGTGATCGGTTCAACCGTAATATTTACATCTTGAAATTGGGTACTTCCATCCGAACAGACAGCTGTCAACCTGAAAGTATATGTGTTTCCCCCAATAAGTCCCGTAATACCTGTAGCGAGGTTTGATGGGTCATCTATGATCACTGATGGCCCTCCAACTTGCGACCATGTTGGTCCGCTCTGAACCAAACCCCCTGCAGATCCAGATAGATTGAAAGTTCCGATATTTTCGCACACCGTTTCAGGTATTCCCGCATTTATGGAGCAATTCTGGGCATGACCCATTTGAATCATTCCAAACAAAAACAAAAAAGACAGCAGAAATTTACTCTTTTTGAGACGGTTTATTAGTGCAATCATAGTTTAAAAATGAGGTTGTTTTTCCTTGTGGGAATATTCAAACATATCCACTAGAATCCTGTAAAAGGAAAATATGTTGTATTTCATCGATCATTTGTTGTGAAACATCGGATAAACGATGAAAGGTTTTTCATTCCTCCACCCATTTTTACCAATACTGAAGAACATTCCTATGATATATCCTCAATTTCACATTCCAAAATATTTGATTATTAAGCAGTTAACTTTCTGCCCATTACAAGATTAATTGTTACTTCCAATGGGATATTTCAACCTAAAAAATGATGTGAAATAGTAAGGCTATAAATGATGGTCCAAGTATACAAACGGACACATCTTTTTTGTAAGAAAAAAAGCCGGAAAAGTTTAAACGACACTAAATATTATAATCTAGCTGTTATCAAACTGGAAAATCAAAAGAAGAGGTTTGATTACTCATTATTTGATTCGAAACCGCTCAATTTTTGGTTTAAGATTTTAACTTGGTTTTCCAATTTCAGTATATGATCTTCTTTTTCTTTATTCATTTTTGAAATGTCCTCAATGGTATATCGTGGCGTAATATGTTGCGGGCAATTCCAATCAAAAGCTTTAATATGAAAGAGAAAAATGCGTTCGGCTTTGTAATCGTAATCCAACTCCAATTCTTTTGCCAATTCTTGATTGTCTTCCAATGAAACTATTTCTGCTTCTGCATAAATTTTTAAGCGTGCCCTGTTCGCATAATCCATAAGGATTAGGGAGACTTTTTTATGCGTTCTTACATTTCCTGTGGAGATGTATTGCTTGTTGCCAGTAAAATCCAAAAATGCCAATGTCTTTACATCAATCATCTTTAAAAAGCCCTTGGGCCCACCTCGGTGTTGAATGTAAGGAAATCCGTTCTCACCAAATGATGCCATATAAAAGCTATCCCGTTCCTGAATAAAGCTCATTTCCCTAAAAGACAGGCCATCTGGCAATTCCTGACGTTCCATGCGCTCATAGGCATATCTGCTACCTTGTTCTTTTTGAATTTCCTTGATTGTATCTGTGAAAGCTAATTTCGAATAATTCATAGTTTTATGCTTCTAGATGCACACATTTTACTGGAGGTCCCCAACTTTTGGGAACATTATCTGATATCAACAAATTATAAGTGCTGTTGGCACCCCCAAGTTCAACCGATTTCTCTTTAAACACAACGGTTCTTATCTTATGAAACCTAATGGCGTAGCTGCACATAACGCATGGCTCTTTTGTGGTGTAAAGTATCGCGTTTGACATGTTCTTCCCCAATATTTTTCTTGCCTTCCTAATCACTTCCATTTCAGCATGGCAAGTTACATCTTGTTTTGTTGTCGCGGACTCCTCGGCTTCTGCCACAATCTTATCATCCATTACCAACAAACTTCCTACTGGGCTGTTCCCTTTGGTAGCTGCTTGACTTGCCAATGCTTCGCATCGGGCCATAAACTTATTGGCATTTTCCATAGTATCTCCTTAGCCATTAAAATTGTAAAAACCTTACAGAATTATAATTTAGATTGGTTGAGTTGGGCAGAAATGATCGGAAACAAAAAAGCCAAGATCTAAAATCTCGGCCTTCTCTTTGAGTACCTTGGGTGGGAATCGAACCCACACTCCCGAAAGAACTGGATTTTGAATCCAGTTCAAATTATTTCAAAATATCCTTAATTATTTCATAATCAATTGTTTATCAGTGTTTTAATTTTTATTGAATTCATTTAAAATCAATAAAAATCAAAAAATGTTGTACCTATGTTGTACCAAATTTATACTATCTTTATCCAACAAAAATGTCAAAAATGGCCAGTAGCACGAAAATTGTTCTTCGAAAAAAGCCAAATAAAGCTGGCGAATTCCCTTTAGCATTGAGAATATCCAAGGAACGAAAAACCAGCTATATTTATTTGGGTCATTATGTCGAAACTAAAGATTGGGATGATAAAAAAATGCGAATCAAAAAATCACATCCTAACCACGCCCAATTGAACAGCTTCTTACAAACCAAGCTCGCAGATATTGGTAGAATCATTTTGGGTTTACAAACCGACAATAAAGATGTATCCACGGCTCAACTTAAAGATGAAATAGAATCGACCATTAACAAAAAAGACTTTTTCCAAGTAGCACAGGAATATTTAAATGAACTTGAATCCAATAACAAATTAAACCAACTCTCCTCAGACAGACCCAGAGTCAATCATCTAAAGAGATATACCAAGTCCGTGCACCTCCCTTTTAAAGAAATCAATGTAAAATTTCTAAACGGATTTATAGCTTACCTCAAGACCGAAAGAAAAGTTTCCCAAAGATCAGTCGTAAATAATCTTATTGTGGTTAGAACCATTTTTAACAGAGGGATTAAGTCTGGACTTGTTGATAGAAAACTATATCCTTTTGGGCATGGAAAAATTGTGATTAGATTTCCGGAAACCGAGAAAATAGGATTAAACGCCGATGAAATTACAAAGATTGAACATTTAGATCATCTAACCAATGATGAAATGGATGCCAAAAACATTTGGCTTTTCAGTTTTTACCTTGCTGGGATTAGGGCCGCTGATGCGCTGCAACTGAAGTGGGGTGACATTCATGATAATAGGTTGTATTATCAAATGAATAAAAATTCTAAAATGCTTTCATTGGTCATTCCGCATAAGGCATTGGAAATTCTTGAGCACTACAAAAACACAAAACAAGGCCGTAACGACTTTATCTTTCCCCATCTTAAATGGATAAATTGTGATACCGATAAAATTCTATGGAATAAGACCAAACTGGCCATTAGAAAAATCAACACGCATTTAAATTTGATAGCTCAAAAGGCAGGTATAAGCAAAAAGGTAACCATGCATATAGCTAGGCATAGTTTTGGAAATATTGCCGGTGACAAAATACCCGTTCAATTGCTTCAACAGCTTTACAGACATTCCTCGATAACTACTACTATGATGTACCAATCCAACTTTATGAATAAGAAAACGGATGAAGCGCTTCAAAGTGTAGTCAATTTCTAACGCGTTTAAAGTGTCCGACATAACAAAACAAATTGGAATGAGTCATTCTGTTCTTTACAGGAAAATAATGGCCTGAACTGGTCAAAAACATCAATGATTTTGTAAAGTCAATACGACTAAAAAGGGCAGAACAGTTAATCTCGGATAGCGATTATACCATAAATGAAATAAGTGATTTTACAGGTTTTTCAAATCCAAAATACTTTAGCACTTGTTTCAAACAGCAATTCGGAAAGACCCCGACAGAATATCGAAAAGCTTCACCAGCAAATCCATAAGTTTACTATAAACAGAAAGCGAGTGGAACGAAGTTTCACGCTGCAAGCCCCAAATCATACCAAGGACTAATACTACTGAGCGAGGGAAAGGGCTATTTACTGTAAAAAATCTCTGTGTTTTCAATAGTTTTCAAAGTAATTACAGTACCCCCCCTTTTTTATAAAGCTTTATTTTTTGCTCCCAATCTTGATGTGGAGTTGAAATTACACATAATCATTATCTGCATTGGAAAATGTGAATTGTGACAGTATTTTCCCGTATTCATAGGCTTTCCCAAAAGAATTGTCACAATTTGGTCAGAATTTTCAAATGTTCACAGTTTTATTCAAAGTATTAAGTTTACCGGCCTTTCGGCCAGAAATTGGACAACGTAGCACCGCTTTAGCGTGCTACCCTCTCGCTTTACATTATCCGTCCTGCAAGCAGGACAAATAATATAAACACAGAGTGCCTTGATTATCACCATCAATATAGCTTCAAAATCCATAGCTCTCGATGATTATGCAATTTAACTTTTTGAAGATATTTAGTTTCTATTGATGGCTAAGCAACAATACCTCTATCTAATGAGTTTTAGGTTAATCTTAAAAGAAAGAAAAGGCAGAATCTAACCAACTCTGCCCTGTTCTTACTAATTACAAACTAACTATCTAAAACTATATTTTCGCTGTTATTAGTAGCCCGGATTCTGCTCAAGCATGCCAGGAATTAATTGTGTTCCCGGCTTCGGCAACAATCTATCCGTTTCGGTAACTCCTGGATGCTCTGTTTGGTTAACTTCAACTACCATCTTCTTCCTGACTAAATCAAACCAACGATTCATCTCAAAGGCCAATTCCCATGCCCTTTCAGCAATTACGGCATCATCGAAATCTGTTTGGGATAATCCGGAAGCCAAATCTGCCAGACCAGCTCTGTTCCGGACTTCATTTATGGCATCATAAGCAGCGGCGGAAGGCCCCCCTTCAGCCATATTAGCGGCTTCGGCATAAATCAGCAACACATCAGCATAACGTTGCATTACATTAAAACCTTCTCCGCTAAGTCCACCTCCAACTGTGTTTCCTGCATCCCTAAACTTGGCAATATGAGGTTCTACCCCAGCATCAACGAATGAAGTGCCATCAGCAAAAATGGAAGTGAAAGTGGCATCTTTTCTAGGTCCATCGGGAAAAATATCGAAGAAACGCGTCTCACTATGGAAGTCGCCCCAGCCTCCTTCACCATTGCCCCAATGTCTGGATGCAGTATGCAAATGACTCGATGAGGCTCCATCGTTTTCTGTTGAACCATAAAAGGCAAAAATAAATTCGTTGTTTGTTAACCTGTTGGCTTGCACCCATAAATCAGCAAAGTTTGATTCCAAACTATAAGTGCCCGCATCAATTACTTCTTTGGCCTTGTCACGTGCGTCTGCATACTTGGAGGTGTCTTCTAACGGCCATCCGGCCATCGTTAAATATACTTTGGCCAATAAAGCTTTAGCTGCGCCTTGGGTAGGACGACCTCTTTCTTCAAAGCTCAATGGCAGTTTTGCTTCCGCATCTTGTAAATTTTCAACAATCGAAACATAAATTTCTGCTTCTGAGGCCTGTCTTAAATTTTCAATGTCCGTTTGATTTTCAAAAGTGGTGAGTTGCACTTCGCCAAACCATCGCACCAAATGAAAATAGCAGAATGCCCTAACGAATTTTGCCTGTCCTTCGATAGCATTCAATCTGTCCTCAGGAATATTCACGGCATTTTCAAGGTTCCCAATAATCACATTCGCGTTGGCTATGGTTTGATACATGCGTTGCCAAACGGCCAATATGGATTGATCACTGTCAGTGGCACTCAGGGTATTCAAGTTTCTAAATATTCCTGCATTGGACATCACATCCTCTGCTCCTGAAGTCATAATCAGCGGATAGGCATAATCAAAACTTTGCCAGCCTGAATAAAGTGGTCTGAAGGTTCCTGCCAAAGCCGCTTGAAATTCACTCTCTGAGGTGAAGAATGAATCTGGACTCAATAAAGAAGGTGGTGTTTCATCCAGCTCAACTTTGGCACAACCAACAGCAAGCATTGCCACCAAAAAGAATAGCGCTTTATATTTTATTTTTTTCATAGTCTTATTTTTTAAAATTTTACATCAATTCCCAAGGTGTACTGTTTTTGAGAAGGGTATGAGGCCAAATCAATGCCTGCGAAAGTATCCGACCCTTCAGAGCTATTAGACTCTGGATCATAGCCAGAATAATCTGTAATGGTTAACAAGTTGGTTGCTGTAGTGTAAACTCGACAAGAACTTATTCCCAATTTGTTTGTAAAATCACTTGGAAAAGTATAGCCCAGAGTAATGTTCTTTATTCTGAAGTAAGATCCATCTTCAATCCACCTGCTCGAATTTCTGAAACCACCTTCGGCATTATGCGCAGGTATGTCGGTATCTTGATTTTCTGGTGTCCAAACATTTAAATTGGCAACGCTCAGTCCATCGCCACCTTCTATCAAGGACCGTCCAATGTTATAAATATCGTTGCCTTGCACTCCTATCGCAAAAATGTTAAGGCTAAGGTTTTTATAAGTAAAAGTATTGTTCCAGCTATAGGTAAAATCAGGAAGGGCATTACCAATATTCGTAGCATCAGCTATGCTGTAGACTCCATCATTGTTTCGATCTACGTATTTTTCCGACCCAGGAGTAACTCCATATACTTCGGCCAAAATGGCTTCATCCGTTCCCCAGAGACCGTCAAATTCCAATCCCCTGATTAAGCCTATGGGTTGCCCAACCTCCAACCAAACGGCATCGGAATGCCCTGGAAGTCCTGCTCCACCCAAACGGAGTTCGGTTTCACCACTATTAAGAGCCAATACTTTATTTTCATTTCTGGTAAAAGTAACGTCAGAGTTCCACTTAAAATGTTCACTTTGAACTGGAACCACGGAAAGTGCGATCTCTATTCCTTTGTTCTCAACCTTTCCGGCATTAACCAATTGGGTCTGAAAACCGGAAGCCTGGAACAAAGCGCGTTCCAACAACAAATCGGAAGTGGTCTTATTATAGTAGTCGGCCGTTAGATTCAAACGATAATTGAACATAGACAGATCAAGACCTACGTTGTAGCTCTCCGTGGTTTCCCATTTTAAATCGGGATTATCGGCTTGAGTGGATAATGTAATTCCGGTATTGAGATTGGAGCCACTGAATGAAAAGTCGGAACCTGTATCCAGTCTTGAAAGGGATTGGTAGGGTCGAATCGCAGCATTTCCTACCTCACCATAACTACCTCTCAATTTTAAATTGTTGATGGCTTCCGACTCTTTAAGGAAACTTTCATTGGAAATGGTCCAAGCCAATCCCGCAGAGGCAAAAAATGCACGTTTGTTGTTTTTTGAAAAGACCGAAGCGGCATCCGATCTTCCCGTTAAGGTAACAGAATACTTCTCGGCAAATGCGTAGTTCAAACGTCCCATAAAAGATTCTAAGGACGATTTATTCCTAAAGGAACTGGGTTTTGATGGTGTCTCCCCTAACCCAAGGTTATTATAGGTTACGGCATTGGTCAAAAAACCTCTGGCCCCAGCCCAATTTTCATTGAATTTTTGTGTTTGCTGTTCGTAAACTCCAGTCAACTTTAGGTCATGCTTTCCATTAAACTCATCCTCATAGGTCAGAATGTTGGTACTCTGAAAGTTGCTCCATTTGCTGTTATAAATGGATGCCTGCCTGTCCATTTCATTCCCATTGGTTATCCGCTCATTGATGTAAAACCCATTTTCCCTGTCGAACAGTTGATAAGACACATTGATGTTGGCTTTCAATCCTTTTAAAAATTCATATTCAAAGGTGGGGTTAAGAATCATGCCATTGGAATAGTTGTCCCTTATGGGCTCGCTGGCCAAGGCCACCGGATTATATTCGGTGACAGGACCATGTCCTCCACCTGGTTGAGAGTAGGATCCATCTGCCTCAAAAATTGGTCGAGTCGGTGCAAACAATAAAGCAGCATATACCGGACTTCCTTGTGAATCGCGTGAGTTCAAAACAATTGGATTGTCCTTAGAAAAGTTTAAAAATGCATTTAATCCAACTTTTATCTTTTCGCCAAGATTCGCTGCTATGTTGGAACGCATCGAATATCTCCTAAAGGATGAATTGATAATAATCCCATTATTTTCTAAATAATCCCCTGAAACACTATAGTTCATGTTTTCCGTACCTCCACTTACATTAATATGTTGGTTATGGGAAAAACCAGATCTGTATATTTCATTTTGCCAATCGGTTCCTCCATCGGTTGCAAAACTTTGTAATTCTGTATCGGAAAACACCGTGGGCAACCCTCTAGATTGTCTATTGGTGTTAACCTGCGTCGCATATTGATGGGCATTTAAAAAGTCAAACTTTTTAAGCAGTTGATGCACGGTTGTATAGGAATTAATGGTAATGGTCGGTTTTTGATTCCTTCCCTTTTTGGTGGTTATCAAAATTACCCCACTAGCCCCACGAGAACCATAAATGGCCGTTGCGGAAGCATCTTTTAACACTTCAATACTTTTAATGTCGTTGGGATGAACATCACCCAAGGTTGCCCCTTGTACCCCGTCGATAATGACAAGTGGATTGCTCCCACCATTTATTGAACTAATTCCCCTTATCCGAATAGTAACGCTTCCGTTCGCAGAAGCATCATTGTTGGTGATTTGTAATCCCGCAACACGTCCCTGCAACGCTTGGTCAGTCCTAGCGATTGGAACATCCTGAAGTTCATCTACTTTGACTGAGGTTACAGCCCCAACTATGTCGCTCTTCTTTTGAGTACCATAACCAACCACCACTACTTCATCCAATTTGGCTATGTCTTCCTCCAAAAGTACCTCAAGGACCGTTTGATCGTCTATCACAACCCGCTCATCTAAAAATCCGATATAACTAAAAAGTAGGGCTCCATTCTTTGTGGGTAGCTGTATCGAAAAATTACCATCAAAGTCCGAGGTGGTTCCAGTACGACTTCCTTCTAATACAATTGACACTCCTGGCAATGGTGCATTGTCATTTGCCGACTTTACAGTTCCGGTTATTGTTGTCTGTGCCCATGACACCCACCCGCAGAAGGTCAATAGCAATAGACTTAATCTTATCTTATTTTTCATAAATCAATTTGGTTTGGTTATTGAATCTCCACGTTAAAATCCTTAGTAGTACTATTGGCAATCTCACCGCAAGGGTCTGCATCAGGGTCCGTGGTCCAAGCATCTCCTGTCAGCACCCGCATCCGTACCGTTTCAATGGAAGCGTCAGTAGGTACGTCAATCGTAGCGCTAAATGGCCCGTCGTTTAATTGACTTTGTTGCCCAAATACTTGTACACGTTCCCCCGCATCTGAAAAGTCTCCGTTGGAATTCCAATCAATCCATACTACGGTCAAGGACCAGTTATTGGATTGTACCACATCCAAGGTGAAACTCCCTCCTGGGCTTACCATCAAGGTTTGGTCGATCACAAATTCATAGTTACCCCCTGGTTGACCACTGTTATGGTCAATATCAGTGGTTGCGCCAGTAGTTTTTACTGAATCGGGATTGTAGCCCCCTGTTCCAGAAGCAGGACAATATATCTTACCTACAATTTCCACATCAAAATCCTTGGTGGTACTATTTGCAATTTCTCCACAAGGGTCAGCATCTGGATCGGTTGTCCATGCATCACCGGTCAACACTCTCATTCGAACCAATCCGGGAGCAGCTTCCACAGGAACTCCAATTGAAGCATTGAAGGGGCCGTCATTGAGTTGGGCTTGCAGTCCAAACACTTGAACCCGTTCTCCATCATCTAAAAAATCTTTATCTCCATTCCAATCGATCCACACAACTGTCATAGACCAATTATTGGATTGTACAATGGAAATGTCAAAAGAACCTCCGGGGGCCACGGTTAACTTCTCCCCTTCATAATAATTGTAATTGTTTCCGGGCTGATCTTGTGTGTTGTTGATATTAGTTCCTCCACCAGATGTAACAACCTCTTGAGGGTTATAACTTCCTGTTCCCGATGCTGAGCAATAAATAAGTCCAAGTACGGGTGGGTTACCACTCACAATTACCTCAACTGTAGCGGTGTGGCCTCCTTCTTCTGCAGTAGCTGATACTATGGTTACCCCGGCTGATACGGCTGTAATATTTCCATTGGAATCCACTATAGCAACTCCTGGATCACTGGATGCCCATACAATGTCCTTGATTGATGCATCTTCAGGAGTAAATATGACGTTGTACTTGGTTTGTGCTGGATCGGCAATTTCTTCTTCCTCCAGTGCGATTTCTTGAATCTTTGTTATCACATCGACAACAATAGTTTGGGATTGAACTCCTGAAGTGCTGGAGGAAGCTGTTAGTGTGGTGGACCCAAGTGCCACTCCCTTGACTCCGGCCACAAGTCCATTTTCACTAAATTGAATTTGAGCGACTGATGAATCGCTACTGGTCCAGGTCACATCTGAAGTGTTCGCATTTTCAGGTGTTGGGCTCAAGACCAATCCTCTGACTTCTCCAATTCCGAGTCTAATGTCGGTTTCGGTCAGAGTAATCTGTTCTACCAAAATTTCAGTTATTTCATCATCATCACAAGAAAGAAAAGCCAATCCTGTGACCATTAAAAAAAACAACAATCTGGCTCTCGTTTTTTTAAGCATTAGGTACTGATTAAAGTTAGTTTTCATTACAACCATGTTAAGTGGTTTTACGGTCAACTAAAGTATTTTCCAATTCACTTGGGAAGGTTTAGGGAAATAGGAAATTAAGGGTGGTATTTTCGTAAAGCGCCTATATAAAGGCAATTATCGGGCTTTGAAGCATTTTTTAACCCGATAACAATTGAACCCTGAAGTTTTTAGTCAGCGCTATGATCTTTGGCAAATTGGGAAGGGTTTTTGCCAAATTTCTTTTTGAATTCTCTACTAAAATGCTTGGAATCGGTATAACCCACCTTAAAACTAACGTCAGCGATGGCGAATTTATGTTGCTGCAGGAGTTGCGCTGCCCGTTTTAATCGAAAATCCCGGATAAACGCCACCAAGGTCATACCGGTAAGAGCCTTTAGCTTTTTATACATACTGGAATGGCTCATGGCCATTTCGGATGCTAAACTATCTATATGAAATTCTGGTTCATTAAGCTTATTTTCCAAAATATCTTGAAGCTTGGACAAAAATTCCTGGTCTGGTGAGGTAAAAGCTACTTCCTTCGGATTCAGTAAAGTCTCATTTACATAATGCTCCCTAAGCTGTTTTCGTCCATGGAGTAAATTCCGTATTCTGGTTTTTAATACCCCCTCATGGAACGGTTTTACCAAATAATCATCAGCACCGGTGTCATACCCCTCCATAATACTCTCGACCATATCACGGGCAGTAAGCAATACCACAGGGATATGACTAGTCAACATATTGGTTTTTAAGTCATAACAGAGGGAAACACCATCCTTTTCAGGCATCACAATATCGGAAAGCACCAAGTCAGGAAGGTGTTCCTTAGCCAAATCCAATCCGACCTTACCGTTTGCCGCCTCTAAAAGTTTAAACTCTTTTGATAAAAGCTCAACCAAAAATTTTCTTAGATAGTCGTTATCCTCAACCACTAAAATCGTGGCATTTTCGCTGGAATCAGTATCCCAAAGTTCTCCTGTGCCAGTAGCTCGATAATGCGTTGTATGATCAACATCTAAGGCATCCTTAACGATTTGGGAGTCACTAAAGTGACCTTCCCCTAAGGGCAATCCAATTTCAAATGAGCTTCCTTTATTTTTTCGATTTTTAGCGGTAATGACACCATTATGAAGTTCAACAATATCTTTGGTTATTGACAGCCCTATCCCAAAACCAATATTATGTGTTAATTCGTTTTCATTTTGATAAAAACGTTCGAAAACATGGGCCAGTTTTTCACTTGGAATCCCTGGTCCAGAATCTTTCACGATTACTATTCCAAAATCATTTTTCTCTTTGACAATAACCTCTATTGCTCCTCCTTCGGGAGTGAATTTAAAAGCATTGGTCAATAAATTATAAATGGTCTTTTCCATCTGTACCTTATCAAACCAAACCTCAAGCGCTTTCATTTTGGGCGTGAATTCATAGTCGATATTCTTGGCAATGGCCTGTTGGGAAAAGGCCACAAAAATCTCTTGGACAAAGGTAACCAGGTTATTCTGCGTCACATGCAAATCCACATTTCCTGTTTCCAATTTTCGAATGTTCAACAATTCGTTCACCAACGTCATCAAGCGACTTGCACTATGTTTTACGGCGGTTAACTGTTTTTGCTCTTTTGCATTATGATTGGTCTTGACCAGACCATTCAAAGTACCCATAATCAAGGTCAATGGGGTACGGATTTCGTGGGATATGTTGGTAAAGAACCGTTGCTTTAATTTATGGACCTCATCTTCCTTTTCACGTCTCAGTTTTTCCGTCTTCAAGTTGTTTTTTATCTCTACCCACTTTAAGGTGTAATACCTGTAGAGCCATAGCAAAGCCATAAATGCTACGACATAGGTAATGTATGCCCACCAGGTTCGCCAAAACGGAGGCAATACTTCAATATGTATCGATTTTCCCAAACTATTTTCAAAGCCTTCCTGTCTAGCTCGGAATGTATAAGTCCCTGGTGATAAATTAGTGTAGGTAATGCTAGATTGTGCCCCAATACTCCTCCATTCCTCTTCAAAACCCTCCATTTTTACCTCATATCCCTCTGAAATGGTAATGGGAAATTGGAGATTGGCCAATCCTAGGGTAAAAACATTTTCATTTGGTTTTAGCGTAAGCTTATCACTGATTGCAATATTCCTTGATAGCACTCCTTCCTTGGATACCGACTGACTTTCATTAAACAGCTTAAATTCTGTGAAAACAATAGCGGGTTCAGAAACTTGTGCAAGAGGCATTTTGGTATCTATGGAGGTTACCCCATCGATTCCTCCAAAGAATACTTTGCCTTGGCTATCCAAATAGACTGCATTAATATGAAAATCAGATTGGGTGTCAGGGATTGGAAATGATTTTCCTGTTTTTGAATCAAATCTAAATATTCCGTTTTTGGTGCCTGTCCATAAAAAACCATTGCTATCTATGGCAATGCTGACAACAGTATTGGAATTTATGTTATTGCCAATGGTGTAGTTGGTAAACGTCTCTTGTTTTTTATCAAACCTTGAGAGGCCATTTTTAGTTCCAAGCCATAAATCATTATCATTTCCCTTTTTAACGGAGAAAACATAGTTGCTTTGCAACGAAGTTTTTTCATTTTCAGTGGGATGGTAGCTCCTGAACTGTTTTTTCGTTTTGTCAAATCTATTCAGTCCACCGCCGTGTGTGGCTACCCAGAGATAATCTTCATCGTCAAGCAACGCAATGGCATTATCATTACTCAAAGTGCCAACCGAATCGGAATGGCGCTTATAATTCGTGAAGTGTTGTTTCTGAATATCAAAATAACTTACCCCACCTCCCCAAGTGGCAATCCATAAGTTCCCTGATGGCAGTTTTATAATATCCCTGACGTCGTCAAAAGGGAGAGAATTGCCAACACCTTCCCTCTTATATTGTTTCTGAACACCCTTGTCTTTATCAAATAGTAATAGTCCATTGGTAAAGGTCCCTAACCAATACCTATTCTCCTTTAAAGGGGAAATACACTGAATAAAACTAGCTCCGTCTTCTATTACTGTTTCGGAATCAACATTTTTAGGATTGTCAATAGCCAGATCCAAAAAGCTTAAACCCGAGCCATCAAGCCCCATGACCAAACGTTCATCATTCGCATAAATGGAGAGCACAGGTTGAGAATCATACCCTATACCATCACTATAGTAGCGTAAAACATTTTCAGAATGTTTTTTCCAAACACTTAGGCCCCTCCAAGCGGTTCCAAACCATAAATTTTGCTGATTATCTTGGAAAATTGCATTTATAGAATTGTTCGCTATGGAAGATGGCAACTGATTATCTTTAAGATAATGCCCTTTAATTGTACCGTTGGGTAACATTTGATACAGGCCATCACCATCAGTGCCAATCCAGATGTTGGATTCATTGTCCTTCCTAAAAGTGCGGACAATCTGTGGTCCGTCCAACTTATTTTCCTTAAAAATATCAAATAGAGCTCCGTCTTCTAAATTCAGTCCTATAAGACCATTTCCCGCCGTACCCAACAACAATTTATCGTGGTCAAAACCGGTGATATCCAAAATATAATCTGGGAAAATATCGGAATTGTTGCTTCCATATTTCATAAACCGCTTTGTGCCAGGGTCAAAAAGATATAAACCAGCCCCATTGGTCCCGACCCAAAACCTTCCCTTCGGATCCTCATAAAAACTCAAGATATTGTTGGTCTCAGAAAGCATCTCGCCTTTGACATTTGAATTAATAAAAGTGGTGAAAGATTGAGATTCCTCCTCAAAAAGGCTTAGGCCGCCATCCGTGGAAGCCCAAACACGTTCATTACTATCCTGGAATAGGGAATGGACAATGCTCGATTTTAAACCTTGACGATTTATATCTTCTTCAGGTGTATATCGGACAAAGGAATCTAAAGCCAAATCATACCTGCTAATTCCACCACCGATGGTACCTACCCACATTCTACCCGATTGATCTATAAGTAGATCAGAAATATCGTTGGAAGAGAGGCTGCTATTCTGTTGGGTGTAAATTTTAAAGTGTTTTCCGTCGTAGCGGTTTAAGCCATTTTTTGTTCCAATCCAAACAAACCCGATACTGTCCTGAACAATGGCAGTGACATTTCCATTTGATAGCCCATCATCCGTTGCTAAACTTATGAAGCGATGGTCGTGCTGTCCAAAGAATGTAGCCCTGACCAAGACCAAAAAAAATAAAACCAATATGGATTTAAAACTATACTTCACTCATTCCAAAAATTTATTCCCTTTATAAATTTACATAAGGAAGTCCAAAAACCGCTTGCTCAGTAACGGTAGTATAATTTTGTTAAGCTTAAAGCTCAAAAATTGCAACGAGAATCCCCAGAAAATTATTTTTCATGTGCCATTTCCTGAGCTTTAGGCGTTTTAAGGAAACTCGTGTCATTGGACTTCAACAACAGTTCCCGTGCTTGAGTAATATCAGTTGTCCTTTTATACCTCCCATCCTGATTTCTTGTAGCGAACTCAATCGCTTCCTGAAGTGTTTCTTCGGATGCAGTTCCTTTATCCTTAATAGTTCGAAACAGTTCATAATCTTCGATTCCCTCTTTCAACAGTTCCCATCGGATACTTGAAATGGGACCATTTTCTCCTGGGTATACGTAGTAATCATCTCCTTGGGTATGCAAAAAGACAGGGGCATTGAAAGGGTCAGAGGTCCAATTGTTGTAGGCCCAACGCAGATAACCATCTGTTCCATATTTTAGCGCAAGCCAGGGTATCAATTGGCTCTCAACGGCAGGGGAAAAAGTCAAGGTATTAGGGTGAGCGGGCTCTGCACAGAGATAAAAAGTGGTTGCCTTACCCCTCGCTTGTCGTTGCCGCAAGGCTGAATCAACAGGTATCTTGCCTTTTCCTTCCAAGGGTTGACCAGGAAAAAACATATACGAGATGGATAAGTTATCAGCGTAGCTTGAAGCTTCCGTATGTCCGGCAACTACAATTCTTTCCAGAAATTCCGGAGCGGAGTTCTTGATAACTGACATTACCGTTTTCAGTACTTCTTCTGGTTTTTCATCAAAACCCAAATAAGTTTCGTCATACCATCCTTTCTGGACCAAATGATTCTTAAATGAAGTCAGAAAAGCTTCCCATGTTGGTGCATAATCTGGGTCTCCCACATCCAAGTAGATTTCTTTTTGGGATTCAGAGGCTTCGTCCCAATAAGGTATTTTTTGTTTGGTAAGAAAAGGAGTCAATGAATATGCATTGATACTTCCTTTAATCCCGACTTCCCTTGATAGTTTTACGTATCTGTCAAAAATGGAATAATCAAACCTCCAACCTCCTTCCTTTTCCTTAATCCAGGCTACCATGCTCTTGTAGCCAAAAGCTGTCTGTGACCTTGTGGAATCATCGAGCCAAGGCTTGTGCCAAGGTTCGTGGATTATGGTTGTCGTAATGGTTTTTCCGCCTCTGGATGCATAATCTTCCAAGTATTTTTCAATATAATCCCAATGGGTCTCAGACCAATAATTTAGTTTGTAGTATTCCGCTATGGCACTTGGGTTTGTCCAAAGTTCCAAATGAAAAGCATACTCATCTGAATCTGGTACAATTTCATTCTTTATCTCTATTTGCAGGGGGTATTTTCTTTCTCCAAATTCAGCAGCTTCTAAAAAGATTGACCCTTTGTAAATTCCTGGTTTTGTTTTTTTTGGAATCCAAAAAGTAAACCAGAAAGGCTGGGCTGTATAGGGGTCGAGCGATTCCAAACCTCCCTCCACCAAGGCATCTGCCACCACATTCGGGTTCATGCTACCGCTAACCTCCTCTCCGATAACCTCCTCCATCATGGGAGACCAAACATATTCGCTTCTGGCTCGTGCAACAGGCAAATACTTCACAACTCTTACCTGACAATTTTTCTCCCAAAGGATTCCGCCATCCAATGACATCAAATCGTTTACCTTAACCTTTATTGCTGACACGCCTTTTCTTGATGCGAATGCCAGCTGGGCAGAAATTTGTTCATTTCTAACCCCAGTCAGTTTAAGTGTATCCTGTGTATCCAGGAGGGAAATTTTGAAATCCTTTAAAGCTGGATTTTCTTTCAATTCTTTTGGACTGTATTTTCTAGGGTATCTAGGAACCTTTATCAATGAAGACGTACTAAACTTACCTGTTGGAGTCCAAGTCACCCAGTCCCCCTCGGGAAGAGCTTCATTCACATTTAGTTTTAACCATTCCGGAGGGTTTTTGGTTTCTTGGAAAATAGGTTTTTCTAAAACTTTGGCCTTTGGCCTTATGTTGCAAGAACTCAGAAAAAGTAAGCCTAGAAGTACCGAAAGGCACATAGAAAAGTGTAGTAATCGCATACCCTCAAAGAAATGACACATGAACAAACAACAACGGCGAAATTTTAAGATTTTAGGGAAGGTATTTTAGTATTTGGTAAAAGTTATCCCAATTGTTGTGGGATGGTTTTGAAAAAAATTTAAGAGTTAATCTCTACGAAGACTTGCTATTCATGCCATTATCCACTAAAACCAGCAACTCTCCGATTAGCGAAGCGTCAAATTTTAAAGTAACCCAAACAAGTATATTCAAAATGAATATCTTCAAATAGCTTCAGTTTGTTGTACCTATGTTGTACCAAAACAAAAAAGCCAAGATCTAAAATCTCGGCCTTCTCTTTGAGTACCTTGGGTGGGAATCGAACCCACACTCCCGAAAGAACTGGATTTTGAATCCAGCGCGTCTACCAGTTCCGCCACCAAGGCAAAAAAATAGTCCCCTTTTTCAAATGGGACTGCAAAGCTAAAAAATTATTTTGTTTACCACCAAAAATACATTGAAATATACTTTAGCAACCCGAATTAATTTTTAAATTTGCACCTCTTTTGTGAAAAAGAACTTTAATAAGCTAGTCGACAACAGTTTACCATGCCATATCAAGTTCCAGAACCTAAAATTTTTGCCTGTACCCAAAGTACCGCCTTGGGTGAGAAAATAGCAGCATCTTATGGTGCCGACTTGGGCAATGTGTTATTCTCAAGATATAGCGATGGTGAATTTCAGCCTTCTTTTGAGGAATCTATTCGTGGAGCTCGAATTTTTATCATCGGATCCACCAATCCAGGCCCAGAGAATTTAATGGAAATGTTGTTGATGTTGGACGCTGCCAAAAGAGCTTCCGCAAGACATATTACGGCCGTTATGCCATATTTTGGTTGGGCCAGACAGGATAGAAAAGATAAACCACGTGTTCCCATTGCTGCCAAACTGGTTGCCAAAATGTTGGAAACCGCCGGCGCAACTCGAATCATTACCATGGATTTGCATGCGGATCAAATTCAAGGCTTTTTTGAGAAACCTGTAGATCATCTTTTTGCCTCAACATTATTTTTACCTTATTTAAAAAGTCTTAACCTAGACAATCTTTGTATTGCCTCTCCTGATATGGGCGGTTCTAAAAGAGCATATGCATATTCCAAAGCCTTAGAAAGTGATGTGGTCATCTGCTATAAGCAGCGAGCAAAAGCCAATGTCATATCACATATGGAATTAATCGGTGAGGTTAAAGGCAAGAATGTGGTTTTGGTGGATGATATGGTCGATACTGCGGGCACACTTACAAAAGCTGCCGACCTAATGATGGAGCGGGGTGCAATTAGTGTACGCGCTATTACAACACACGGCTTGTTATCTGGAAATGCCTATGAAAGAATTGAGGAATCCAAATTAACCGAGCTCATAGTTACCGATTCTATTCCGATATCGGATACTCGAGAAAAAATAAAAGTATTGGGTTGCGCCAACCTGTTTGCAGATGTTATGCACCGGGTTCATCACAATACTTCCATTTCATCAAAATTTTTAATGTAGCCTTCGACTACGCTCAGGCTGACAAGCTTGACAATTCGAAAATGAACAGAACAAATTAAATTTTATATATAACAGAAGTTATGAAGTCAATTACTATCAAAGGATCCCAAAGAGAAAGCGTGGGCAAGGCATCGACCAAAGCCCTACGTAATGCTGGAAAGGTCCCTTGCGTGCTTTACGGAGGGGATAAACCATTGCACTTTTCAGCTGATGAACTATCGTTCAGACATTTGGTGTACACTCCTAACGCACACACTGTTGTGATTGAGTTGGAAGACGGCCAAAAGCTGAAAGCTGTATTACAGGATATTCAATTCCATCCTGTTACCGATAAAATTCTTCACATAGATTTTTATCAATTGTTCAACGACAAGCCTGTAACCATGAATATTCCTATCCGTTTGGAAGGAAATTCTCCTGGTGTAAGAAACGGTGGTCGTTTGTTATTTAGAAAAAGAAAATTGGCCATTAAGGCTTTACCAGATTTATTGCCTGATTTTATCACTATCGATATTTCAAAATTGAGAATCGGTGGAACCATTCCGGTGGAAACACTTTTGAATGATGACTATACCATTCTTCACCCAGACAGTACAGCTGTTGTACAGGTTAAGGCCTCTAGAACATCTGTTGATGACGTGGAGGAAGAAGAAGAAACTGAAGAAGGAGCAGAAGGAACTGAAGCAACAGCAGAAGGTGCTGATGCAGCAGCTCCGGCCGCTGAAGCGACTGAATAGTTTCGTACTATAAATTAAAACAAGCATCCCAACTTTATGATTTCATGAAGTTTGGGATGCTTTTGTATTTTTGAGCAAATGCAGACCTTCGAATGTTTCAATTTATCAAAGCACTTTTTGGCAAACCACAAAGCATTTTACAAGAAGCGGACAGTATGAAAAAATTCCTGATCATCGGACTTGGAAACATTGGGGCCGAGTATGAAGAAACCAGACATAACATTGGGTTCAAAATCTTGGATTTTCTTTCAGAAAAGGAAGAGTGTTCCTTTGAAAGTGCAAAATTAGGAGCAATTGCTTCTTTTAAACACAAAGGAAAAAGTGTATTGTGCCTCAAACCATCCACCTATATGAACTTAAGTGGAAAAGCGGTAAAATATTGGATGGAAAAGGAGAAAATTCCTTTGGATAACGTCTTGATCATTACTGATGATATAAATTTACCATTCGGAACAATACGCCTGAAGACCAAAGGAAGTGACGGAGGGCATAACGGTTTAAAGGACATTCAAAATACTATACAGACCTCAAAGTACAATCGTTTTAGGTTCGGAGTTGGTGCTGAATTCTCAAAAGGAAGACAAGTGGACCATGTTCTCGGTAAATGGAATGAAAATGAAACCGCAAATCTACCAGAACGTCTACAAAAATCAGCAGACCTTATTCGTTCATTTATCTATTCAGGTGTAAAGAACACCATGAACCAATTCAACGGAACCTAAATCTAAAATACCCTAAACTCAAAAACTCCTGAATCTGAATTGTTGCCGACGGCATCGGTGGTAATAACCTTCCAATAATAGATTGTTCCAGATTCAACAGCCACACTTAATTCCATGGTATTGGTATCGGTTGTGCCTATGGAAGTTGTTGGAGGGTCTTCTGTGGAAAAGAAAACTTCGAACCCCGTAATGTCGTTCTCCACATCCGCACCTTGCCATGCCAATAGTACCTCATTATCTATATTTCTTTGTACTGTAGAGCCTGAAGCCGGGCCAACCAATTGGGCGGGGAATGGAGCATAGGTCGTTTGCGAACCTGCATTATAGAACAGCCATGTTTCGCTTGTAGCTACCTGATCAGATCTTGAATTTAAAGAAGTTACCGACCACGAATAAGGAGCGCCCTTTACAATGGATAAACTAGCTGAGGCTGAAGCTGTAGAAATAGTCTGTGGAATATTAGTTTCTAGATTGACCACATTTAAAGTGTAGCTATCTGTATTGGCTGAGACTTGCCACTGAAACGTGACCTGACTCAGGGTTTCGTTTACACTAATTCCCGTTGTGCATTCGGAATTCTGATTTGGAAAGACCAAATTAGCTCCTTCAGGTACGGGTGGCGGATCATCATTGCCTCCACAAGACCATAACATCATAAGTATTCCAAAACTTTGAAAAATCCGCTTCATTCCTTGATCAATTTAAACTCCTCATTTATTTCCGAACCTCGGATTTTCATATAATAAATCCCGGTATGCAACCCTGAAAAATCCATTTCAAGTTCATTTCCCTCCACTCTTTTCGTGGTCCTAATCACCAATTGTCCGTTGGTGGAGAATACTTGAATATCCAAATCACCCACAAAACCATTTAGGAATACTCTAGTGTCTGCCCCCACGGGGTTTCTGTACAGAATGGGTTTTGACGAAACAAAGAAAGTATCTTCAAAAGCACCTTGACAGGGTAAATTAGTAAACACCTTTA
This sequence comes from Flagellimonas sp. 2504JD1-5, assembly GCF_053618295.1. Taxonomy (NCBI): domain Bacteria; kingdom Pseudomonadati; phylum Bacteroidota; class Flavobacteriia; order Flavobacteriales; family Flavobacteriaceae; genus Flagellimonas; species Flagellimonas sp. 2504JD1-5. Next base: position 1,123,971 of record NZ_JBSIOU010000001.1, on the reverse strand, counting down.
GGGTATTTAACCCCTCTTTCAGCTCCAGTTGAATCTCCGATTCCGTGGTTTGGGTAACCAAGCCATTTAATTCAACATTATACAATGAGCCTCCATCCATTGTAAGGCTCAACATGTTTTCCTCTACACTAGCGAATGAGGAAAGTAGTGCGGGTTCATTTATAACCACATTAAAACAAACTTCTTGATATACATTAGTTCCATCAGTACCCGTAATGCAGAGTGAGTAACTTCCCGCATTTAAATTTTGAAAGGAATGCGTGTCGGTAAAGTCCATATTCAAATTGGTGCTTCCACCTACCAAAACCGCAGTATAAGTAATTGAGGTGTCCACCGCAGTTATGTCTACAGAACCATCATTGTTGTCACGGCAAGACTCGCTGTGAATCTGAACATTGAAATTATCCGCGGCAAATCTATTCACGGGACAACCACTTGTATCAACCTCTACTCCCTTGGGAGTGCCTAAACAAAGATCATCACCATCGTCAAAAACACCATCCTCATCATCATCAGGCCGGAAGGCACCTTCGGCACACACTTCCAATGAAAAAGCCACCAAAGAACCACCATCGTTTGCGGCGGTATCCCGAATCTCCAATGTCCATTCCCCTAAAGTAGTTTCCCCATTTAAGGAAGATAATGACCCCAAAGGAGCAACAGTACCTGATATAGCTGGATTGCCCGAACAAACCAAATCAACACCAGAATCATCAAAAACCGCATTAATATTATTGGCATCACCGCAGGCATTTGAAATTAAGGTGACCCGTGTACCCGCTGGTGAAATAAGGTCAATAATTAAATCTTCCAAAAAGGTATGTGTAAGTTCTATGCTTACATTGACATCTGAAACTTGTAAATCCTCAAAAATCTGTACAGAAGATATAACCGTCGGTGTTCCCAAAGCAATTATTTCCAACGGAAGTCCGCTAGGGTTTAAATTTTTACAATCAACCTGATTTGTGGTAAAGCTAAAAGGTGTTCCAAACGTGCCTATCCCACAATTGTTGTTAGGTCTCACCCTCCAAAAGTATTCGGTTTCTTCAGCCAAGCTTGTGGTTTGATAAAAATTAAATGGCACCGAAGCAGACTCCACTATACTTGAAAAGCCAATATCAGTGGCTATTTCAATATCATAATTGGAGTACAATGGATTGTTCTCCCATTGTAATAAAGGACGTATGGATGTGTTGGCTTCAGTATCGGTTGGAGATGTAAGTACAACATCAACAAAATTGCTATCATTGATTACCAAGGTCAAGGGGATATTTTTGGTAATGGACGCTGAAGTAGCTGTTACTGTAATAGAATATGTTCCGGGAGTTGTGGCATTGGTATTGGAAATTGTCAAATTCACAGTGGTATCATCGGCGCTTGCCGTGGTGGGTGAAAAGCTGTCAGTGACCCCAGCAGGTAATCCTGTGACCGAAAAGGTTGAAGTCTCTACAAATCCACCAAAAGTTTCATAAACAAATGGAATAACACTGTTGTTTGGTTGACATACTTGATGTGTTAAATCTTGAAAATTCAGCACTACAGGTGATTCTTGAATCGTAAAATCTGATGTATTGACAGCAAAGAAAACATTGTCACTGGCCTTAATCATAATCCGGGCGGTGGTAGTTGCATCACCAGGGATCAATATATTTTCGCTTCCATCATTTAAGGTGTCATCAGCAAGTGTAATGGGAAAGGTATTTCCTCCATCCAAAGACAATAGGATATCGACATTTTTTGCATTTATTGGCAGCACATTGGTATTGGCCACATCCCAAGTAATCTCCTGGGATGAACCTCCTTCATAAACCACATTTGAAGTTTGCGATGTCACAACAAAAGGTCCGGCGGACTTTAGTACTTGAACATCAAGAAGGTCCGAAACCACTTGTCCACCTCCAGTAGCATTATCCCTTACCGTGAGGGCAAATTTTAAATTACGCTCTATATTGGTTACTGTTTCCCATGCATCATCTGTTTGGGGTGTTGTTTGGATAAGATTTCCTTCAATTATCCTGGAAAGCCTTGGAAAATATCTTGATGGATCAGTGGTTGGTGGCAACGATCTAAAATTAGCTCCACTTGGATTATCGGGGCCAAAATTATTTGTGACAACCACGCCATCGTCTATCTGTTCCCAAGTATATGTAAGTACATCCCCAACGTCACCATCTGTTGCCGAGCCTTCCAGCACAAATGCCGTACCTTTTGGAATCACATAATCTCCCATTGGTGTAACTACTGGCGGGGTATTGGTCAATGCCGTTGTTTGTGCACATGAAACGGTTTGTAAATAATTGGAAATTTGAACAATGCTATGGTAGTGAAAATAGTCATCCCCATTAAGTGCTACATTATTTCCTGGTACAATTCCCGCATAACCCATAATCGTAGTTCCACTTGCGGGTTCAGCCTGAACGCCTGTTCCTTCGGATTCGAATGACCAAGTATGGTTGGCGCCAAATTGATGACCCAATTCATGCGAAACAAAATCAAGGTCAAAAACATCACCCTGTGGTTCAAATGCCGCAGAAAACGCACTTCCTTTTCTATTATCCACACAAACAGCACCAATAAATCCTGCATTCCCATTATTCTGAGCTGCTGATGCGACCTTATTAAAAAGATGCCCAACATCATAGTTTGCCTCTCCTATTGTTGAGGTCAACGTACTTTGCACCTGTGCGTTTAAATTTCCATTATAAGGATCGGTTGTGGCATCTGTAAAAATAACCTGGTCATTATTAGCTACCAACTCCAAGGTTACCCCTAAATCGGTTTCAAAAACCTCATTGATACGGGTCAAAGTTGCATTGATTGCAGCCAGCGCATCTGCCACGGTACCACCATGAAATTGAGCATACTCGCCTGTGGTTGAAACCGCTATACGAAATTTGCGAAGCGTTTGGTCCCCCACCAACGGGACAATGGTTTTTCCGGCACTTTGGTTTAATTTTTTTTCTAGGTTTTGGTGCAATTTTTCAGTGCCACATTCAAACGCGATTTTTGCATGCGCCTCTTTCTTATAAATAACATAGCTTCCCTTTTTATTCAGTAAAGGCTCCATGAATGTGGTTTCACTACCTTCCAAATCTACAATCATACTTTGCAGGCCTTTATGGGAACTACTGAGCTTAACTCTATATTTTCCATCCAAGCTTTGCCCTGAAAAGGATTTTATATAGGGATATTTCTTTGCAAGTTCAGGGTGAAGTACCGATGTTTCCTTTATGGCAAAAGCAATCATTTTGCCGTCAACTGAAGGAAGGTACAAAGTATGCCCTCCTCCTTTTAACATCTTTGTAAATCTAAGTTCTTTGGAAAAAAGATGATCATCCAACGCGAAGATCGCTCCGCTCTTGTTCATATCCTTTACTGAAACGCTCTTAAAATTAGATTCTTTCGGTATGGATTTCCAATAACCTTGTTGCGCGTAAGTACAAAAGCAGGTAAAAAATATGGTTATTGTTGAAACAAGATGTAATTTAGCTTTCATACGAATGGGGCATATGTCAAATTCAAAAATAGCCTTTTTTATTTTCTTGATTGCGTGGTAACAGTACAAGGCATTTCTCAGTTTTCCGATATTTCATTTCAAACTGCCGTGACCATAGGCACTTTTGATGGTGTTCACTTGGGACACGCCAAGATATTGGAACGCCTCATAAATAATGCCAAAAATGAAGGGTTAAAGTCTACAGTCCTTACTTTTTTTCCGCATCCTAGAATGGTTTTGCAAAAAGACACGGATATCAAGCTGTTGAATACGCTAGATGAAAAAATTCAGATTTTAGATGCCATGGGATTGGATTATCTCATAATTCATCCTTTTACAAAAGACTTTTCACGACTTTCTGCTACCGAATTTGTTAGGGATATTTTAGTAAACAGTTTAAAAACCAAAAAAATCATTATCGGATATGACCACAGATTTGGTCGTAACCGCAACGCCAATATCCAAGACCTTATTGCATTTGGAAACACCCTTGATTTTGAAGTAGAGGAAATCCCTGCCCAGGAAATCGACGAGGTGTCAGTTAGCTCCACAAAAATTAGAAATGCATTACTTGATGGGGACATCGCCACTGCAAATAGCTACCTAACCTACCCTTATATGCTAACAGGAACCATTAAAAAAGGAAAAGGTCTGGGCAAACAATTCGGTTTTCCTACAGCTAACCTCCATATAGCAGAAGATTATAAACTCATTCCAAAAAATGGTGTGTATGTGGTAAGAAGTTTAATCAACGGTAACAAACATTATGGTATGATGAACATCGGGTTCAATCCGACAGTTTCAGGTACCGAAAAAAGCATAGAGGTCAACTTTTTTGAGTTTGAAGGTGATTTGTACAACAAAAAAATCCAAGTGAACATTTTACATCGCATACGTGATGAACACAAATTTGATTCTGTAAAAGAACTACAAGCACAACTGAAACAAGACAAGAAACAGTCGCTCTTGTTAATTTCCAAATAAAATGCTCAACCAATTTCTTTTTAAGAAAATTGACAACGCCCAACTCATAGTTTTCAGAATATTTTATGGGCTTTTGGTAAGCGCGGAATGCTATGGGGCCATTGCCACCGGTTGGGTCAGAAAAACCCTGATTGAACCTAAATTCACATTTACTTTTATTGGTTTTGAGTGGTTACAGCCATTACCAGGAAATGGCATGTACATCTATTTTGCCATAATGGGCACCTTGGGACTTCTGATTACCGTAGGATACAAATATCGATACAGCGCCTTTGCCTTTGCATTTATGTGGACGGCAGTTTATTTAATGCAAAAAACGTCATACAACAATCACTACTATTTATTAATGCTTTTGGCGTACATCATGGCATTTTTTCCCGCTGGCCGGGATTTTTCCATAGACGCCAAGCTAAATCCTTCTGTAAGAGCATATGCGATGCCCAATTGGGTAAGATGGACCATCATTCTACAGCTTTTTATAGTATACACCTATGCTTCGGTGGCCAAATTGTATGAGGATTGGTTGGATTTCAGCATCATCGAAATCTTGATGAAGTCAAAAAGTGATTATTATATTATCGGTGAATTCCTTCAACAAAAATGGGTGCATAAAATAGTTGGGGTATTCGGAATTCTTTTCGACCTGCTCATTGTCCCCGCCTTACTTTGGAAACCAACACGAAAAATAGCTTTTGCTTTCTCCATATTTTTCCATCTTTTCAATAGCATTGTTTTCCAAATCGGGATTTTCCCCTATTTGTCCTTGGCCTTTATTGTGTTTTTCTTTCCTCCGCAGACCATACGAAATATCTTTTTGAAACCTAAAACCATTACCATTGAAAATGCATTGGACTATCCCAAAAATGGAAAATGGATCGCAAGTGCACTTTGCCTTTATTTTATCGTGCAAGTTCTCTTACCACTAAGGCACCATACTTTTAAGGACGATGTACTTTGGACTGAGGAAGGACACCGCATGAGTTGGAGAATGATGCTTCGAAGCCGTTCAGGAAACATCCGATTCAAGGTCGTTAACAAACAGACCAATAAAGGACAATATGTTGATTTGGATGAATACCTGACCAAAAAACAGAGACGCAAAGTCGCCACATATCCTGATTTTGTATGGCAATTTGCCCAGCACTTAAAAAAGGAATATGCTGAAAAGGGAGAGGACATTCAAGTTTTTGCATATGGGCAAGCCAAAGTGAACAATCGAAAATACCAAGAGTTTGTGGACCCTAAAGTGGATTTGGCAAATGTTCCCTGGAAACATTTCTCACACAACGAATGGATTAGACCTTCGCAAAAAGAATAATAGTTGGGCAACTATTCAGATTGACTTAAATTTGCGGCTCAAAACAAGGCCATGCTTCAGTTACATACAATTAGGGAAAATAAGGAACGTATCATTATCGCTCTTAAAAAGAGGAACATTGATGCCGAACCTATTTTGTCAGCCATTCTGGATTTAGATGAAAAAAGACGTTCCCTTCAAACCGAACTGGATGGCACTTTGGCCGAATCCAACAAACTTTCCAAGGAAATAGGTATGCTTTTCAAATCTGGAAAAGCACAAGAAGCCAATGCTCTTAAAGCTCAAACTGCTGGTCTAAAAGATGCCTCCAAACAATTGGGTGAAGAGCTCAACGCAACCGCCGAAGCTTTACAAGAACAATTATATCAGGTCCCCAATATACCTCACAAATCTGTTCCCGCTGGAAATTCTGATGAGGACAACGAAGAAATTTTTCGTCATGGCGAGATTCCTGCTCTTTCAGAGAATGCCTTGCCCCACTGGGAATTGGCCAAAAAGTATGATATCATCGACTTTGAACTCGGAGTTAAGGTAACAGGTGCTGGCTTTCCTGTTTACAAGGGCAAAGGTGCGCGTTTGCAGCGCGCTTTAATCTCCTATTTTCTGGATAAAAATACCGATGCCGGATACTTGGAAGTACAACCTCCTCTTATGGTCAACGAAGCTTCAGGGTACGGAACCGGACAATTGCCGGACAAAGAAGGTCAAATGTACCATGTGCAAGCTGATGATCTATACCTGATTCCGACGGCTGAGGTTCCCATTACCAATTTGCATAGGGGTGATATGGTTGCTCGGGAAGATTTCCCCATCAAATACACCGGATATACGCCTTGTTTTAGAAGAGAAGCAGGAAGTTATGGCGCCCATGTTCGTGGATTAAATCGCCTACATCAGTTTGATAAGGTAGAAGTGGTTCGTATAGAACACCCCAACAATTCTTACCAAGCTTTGGACGAAATGGTAGAACATGTAAAAAACATATTGGAAGAATTAAAGTTACCTTATCGAATCTTACGTCTTTGTGGAGGAGATTTAGGCTTCACTGCTGCCCTTACCTTCGATTTTGAAGTGTTTTCGACAGCTCAGGACAGATGGCTCGAAATAAGTTCAGTTTCCAATTTTGAGACCTTCCAAGCCAATCGCCTAAAACTTCGTTTTAAAGATGAAAATGGCAAAAGTCAATTGGCCCATACACTCAATGGAAGTGCTTTGGCACTACCCAGGGTACTTGCCGGAATTTTGGAAAATTATCAGACACCAGATGGCATTAAAATTCCGGAAGTTTTGGTTCCTTATTGTGGGTTTGATGTGATCAAGTAAGTCCCTTTTAATCTTTTTATTTGGATTCACTTAACAGAATATAGTAGGTTTCTACGTTATATTTGAACTAAAACAACGCATTGCGATACCTGCTATTTCTTATTGTGTACTTCGTACTCCAGACTTTTTCATATGCCCAAGAAGATTTCCTGGCCAAACAGTATTTCAATGACGGGGATTACGAAAAAGCAGTGGTTTTCTATGAAAAGCTGGCGCAAAAGAATCCAAGGCGTACAGATTATTCCGAAGGATTGGTGGCCTGCTACCAACAACTGGAACGATATTCGGATGCGGAGAATTTTTTGTTGAAAAAAATTGAGGACACCTATGCATTTCCAACATTTTTTATTGAGTTGGGCTATAACTATACGTTGCAAAACCAATCCGAACAATCCATCGCATACTACGAAAAGGCAGTTCAAAAAATTGATGAAAATCCCAATTATGGCTATAGTGTGGGATATCGCTTTCAAAAATACGCTCTTCTGGATTATGCCATAGAAGCATACACCCGAGCAATGGCCTTAAAACCCGATTTGAACTACGATTTTCAGCTAGCTCGAATCTATGGGGAACAAGGCGACATCACAAAAATGTATCAATCCTATCTAAACCTTATAGCCGAAGGCAGAACCTCTCGATCCAATGTTTTAAGAAACATCGATGATTTTATTTCTGAAGAACCCTCCAATGAGAATAACATACTGCTTAGAAAAGTACTGTTGAAAAATGCACAACAAAATCCAGATGTGCTTTGGAATGAACTATTGAGTTGGCTTTTTATTCAACAAAAACAATATAAAAGCGCTTTTGGACAGGAAAAAGCGATCTACAAACGTACCGACGGCAGTTCAATGGACAGAGTCAACAGCCTAGGGCAGATTGCTTTGGAAGACAAAGACTATGTCTCGGCAAACTCAATTTTTGAATTTATTGTAGAAAACAGCAACGACCCAGTGGCCAAACTGAATGCCGAACTTCATCTCATAGATATTCAACTTGTGGATTCCAACAGAAAAACCTTGGATGCAGTGGAAAAGAAGTTCGAGGAACTTGTTTTACAATACGGAAATCAGAGCAGGACCCTTCAATTGCAAATAGCGTATGCCAATTTTCTAACCTTTAAAAAAGAAAGCGCTGCCCCAGCTATTGCCATGTTAAAGGAAAGTCTTCGACTTCCTCTAAGCCGCATGGGCATTGCCTATGTTAAATTGGCCCTTGGTGATATTTTGGTGTTCGACCAAAAATTCAACCAGGCATTGATTTATTTTACCCAAGTACAGAAAAGCTTAAAAAATGATGTCCTGGGTCAAGATGCCCGTTATAAAGTAGCACAGACCAGTTTTTACAAAGGCGATTTCGATTGGGCGCTTACACAATTGAAAGTGCTCCGTGGATCAACCTCGCAATTGATTGCCAACGATGCCATGCAATTAAGTCTTTTGATTTCAGATAATTCGCTGGAAGATTCGACCCAAACCGCACTTAAAAAATACGCTCGTGCCGATTTGTTGGCCTATCAAAACAAAAAAGAACAGGCCATTGAGGTCTTGGAAGATATTTTACAGAACCATAAAGGCGAAAAAATCGAGGACGAAGCTCTTTTAAGACAAGCGCAGCTTTTAGAGGAAAAAAAATCGTATTCCGATGCCGAGTTCAACTATAAAAAGATCGTGGAGTTTTATGCCGACGGGATTCTTGCAGATGATGCCCATTTTGCTTTGGGTGAATTATATAGAAACCAATTGAGTGAGACCGAAAAAGCAAGGGCACACTACGAGAAAATTATTTATGATTATCAAGACAGCTATTACTTTCCAAAGGCCCGCAAGCATTTTAGGCGGCTCAGGGGCGATGCAATCAACTAATTCTTTGTTACTTTGAACCATCAAACAAAGGACAATGCTGATTTACAATGTTACCATTAATATCGATGAAAGTGTACACAGCGAATGGCTGTCATGGATGAAGGACAAACACGTTCCCGATATGTTGGCCACAGGAAAATTTTCCCATGCAAAAATGACAAAAGTTTTGGTTGAAGAAGACTTGGGGGGCATTACATATTCGGTACAGTACACCACAAAAGATCGTGCAACCCTGGAAGCATACTATAAAGAAGATGCAGAACGGCTTCGTGGTGATGCGCTTAAACTGTTTGCAGATAAATTTGTAGCATTCAGAACCGAACTTGAAGTTGTAAGCCAACAAATTCCATAGCACTTTGGAATATCTTTTCACCTACGGCACCCTTCAAGACAATCAAGTACAGCACTATATTTTTCAACGGAGTCTTGAAGGTCAACCGGATTCACTTCCTGGTTTCAAACGTTTTGAAAATGCCGTTTACGGTCGTTATGCAATTGTAGTACAAACCAATAAGCCCGAAGATAAAGTGGAAGGGAAGGCATATGAAGTTTCTTTGGAAGAATTGAGCAAGGCCGATATTTACGAAACCAATGCCTACAAACGGGTAAAAATGAGGTTGACTTCGGGCATTTCAGCCTGGGTTTATGTTGAAAATTCACACTAACTTGCAAAAAAGAGTCGCGTGTCCAAAAAAAAGAAAAAGAAGTTTGCCCATCACCAAACGCAAAAATCTAATAACCGGAACTTCGAAAGCGAGGTCAAAGCGAAAAAACATTTAGGGCAGCACTTTTTAAAGGATGAATCCATAGCCAAAAAAATAGCGGAAACCTTATCCCTGGATGGTTATTCCAATGTCATAGAAATTGGCCCCGGTATGGGGGTCTTGACCAAATATCTTCTGCAAAGGGATTTGGATTTGGTTGCAATGGATTTGGATTCGGAATCCATAATCTATTTGAATCACAGCTTTAGATTGGAACATCCGGCAATTTTGGAACGCAACAACAGCTTAAAAGTAATAGAGGGCGATTTCCTAAAGTATGATTTAAAACAACTATTTGGAAATGAGTCATTTGCAATTACAGGAAACTTTCCTTATAACATCTCTACCCAGATTGTTTTTAAAATGCTGGAAATGCGACAACAGGTTCCAGAGTTTTCTGGAATGTTTCAGAAAGAGGTTGCCCAACGGATTTGTGAAAAACCCGGGAACAAAACCTACGGGATCCTTTCGGTTCTTGTTCAAGCGTTTTATTATGCGGAATATTTGTTCACCGTCCCTCCTGATGTTTTTAACCCTCCACCTAAAGTCCATTCCGGAGTTTTGCGTTTGATTCGAAAGGATAATATAACCCTTCCTTGTGATGAACATTTATTCTTTAAAGTGGTTAAACTGGCCTTCAATCAAAGACGAAAGACCATTCGCAACAGTCTTAAAACATTCAACCTTTCCCAAAATCTAAAAGAAGATACTATCTTTGACCGTCGTCCAGAACAGCTAAGCGTAGCTGACTTTATTGGGCTGACGCAAAAGATAGCCGATGACCCCGTTTAAACTCACAGACGAGCTTGTTGCCGACATCAAACAGATGATCACCGAAAACAAAAACGGTGACCTTCGGGCAATGATGAAGGAATTTCACTATGCTGACATCGCAGAGATAGCCGATGAACTCACAGTGGAGGAGGCCACCTATCTTATTAAACTGCTCGATAGCGAAAAAACATCAGATATCCTCGCCGAAATGGACGAAGATATCCGCGAAGCGGTACTCAACAATCTTTCGGTGAAAGAAATAGCCGGTGAGCTCGAGGAACTGGATACCGATGATGCTGCGGATATCGTCAACGAACTTCCCAAAGAAATTGTCCAAGAGGTCATTTCCGAAATTGAGGATAAAGAACATGCAAAAGATATTGTAGATCTATTGCGTTATGATGAGGATTCCGCAGGTGGACTTATGGCCAAGGAATTGGTAAAAGTAAAGGAGAACTGGAATGTCCTTACATGCGTAAAAGAAATGCGGACACAGGCTGAGAACGTGACCAGGGTACATTCTATTTATGTGGTGGATGATGAAGATAAACTTAAGGGAAGGCTTTCTTTAAAAGACCTCTTGACCACATCCACAAAAACACACATCAAAGATGTGTATATCCCCAAGGTCGACTCCGTAAATGTGAATGAAAAATCGGAAGAGGTTGCCAAAATTATGTCCAAATATGACTTGGAGGCCATTCCTGTAGTAGACGAAATAGGCAGGTTAGTTGGGAGAATTACCATTGATGATATTGTGGATGTTATTAAAGAGGAAGCAGACAAGGATTACCAATTGGCCGCAGGTATTTCTCAAGATGTAGAGGCCGATGATAGCATTTGGGAATTGACCCGGGCCCGGCTTCCCTGGTTGATTTTGGGATTGTTTGGAGGTTTGGGCGCCGCTGCCATAATGGGTGGGTTTGAAGAAATGATTGCCAAACATGCAATTTTATTTTTCTTTACCCCTTTAATTGCCGCCATGGCCGGTAATGTTGGAGTGCAATCCAGTGCAATAATTGTACAGGGCCTCGCCAACGATGATTTAAAAGGCAGTATCAGCAATCGGTTGATCAAAGAAATGTTACTTTCCTTGTTGAACGGACTTATCTTGTCCGCCCTGCTTTTGGTCTTTACCTGGATCTGGAAAGGGGATTTTTTGACCGCTCTGGCCATATCCATTTCCTTGGTGGCCGTTATTCTAGTAGCTGGATTTATTGGTACATTTATTCCGCTGTTTTTGGATAGAAGGGGAATTGATCCGGCAATAGCCACAGGTCCGTTTATAACTACTAGCAATGATATTTTTGGAATTTTGATCTACTTCTGGATTGCCAAGATTATTTTAGGAATTTAATTTTTCTTCTGATGAAACCCATCAATATAAAACAAAAACATGCCGAATTTACCAAACAATGGCACCCACATCAAATTGCCATAGTAGATGATATGCAAGTGCTTTTGGCAAAATTGCAGGGCGAATTTGTTTGGCATGCCCATGAGCATGAGGATGAGCTTTTCCAGGTAGTAAAAGGAACCCTCTATATGCAATTTAGAGATGGGGTCGAAGTTGTCAATGAAGGAGAAATCATTGTGGTTCCGAAAGGCGTGGAGCATAATCCCATGACAAAAAATGGTGAAGAAGTACAGGTGTTACTTTTCGAAAAACTGAGCACGGCTCATACTGGAGCAGTTCAGCATGAAAAGACACAAACCGAGTATCCCAAAATTTAAGGAATTGTATATTTGGCCCCATGAAAGTTCTCCACCTCGACACCAACCACCCATTACTCTTGGAACAACTATCCCTATTGGGATTTGAAAATGACGAGGATTATGAATCTTCCAAAGAAGAAGTGGAAAAAAAGATTCACCAATATGACGGCTTAATAATCCGCAGCCGATTTACCTTGGATCAACAGTTTTTGGACAAAGCCACCAATCTGAAATTTATTGGTAGGGTCGGTGCCGGATTGGAAAATATTGACACTGATTACGCAAAGCATAAAGACATATTTTTGGCTTCGGCCCCAGAGGGAAACCGAAATGCTGTTGGGGAACATACGTTGGGCATGTTACTCGCTCTAATGAACAAAATAACTAAGGCCAACAGAGAGGTTAAAAAAGGGAAATGGGACCGCGAAGGTAACCGAGGGGTGGAATTGGATGGAAAAACAGTGGGCATTATCGGTTATGGGAACATGGGGAAGGCTTTTGCCAAAAAGCTCCGTGGCTTTGATGTAGAAGTAATCTGTTATGATATTGTTGGTGGCGTTGGTGATGAAAATGCCCGGCAAGTGGGAATCATGGAATTAAAGCAAAAATCTGATGTGGTCAGTTTACATGTTCCGCAAACAGAATTGACGATTGGAATGGTCAACTCCGAATTTATTGAAAAGTTTCATAAACCTTTTTGGCTTTTGAATACAGCTCGGGGAACATGTGTGGTAACCAAAGACTTGGTCAAGGCGCTTAAAGCCCAAACAATTTTGGGAGCTGGATTGGATGTGCTCGAATACGAAAAAAAGTCTTTCGAAAACATGTTCGGCAAAAAGCCGAAAGCCTTCAAATATCTTCGAAAAGCCAAGAATGTGCTTCTTACCCCGCATGTTGCGGGTTGGACGGTAGAAAGCAAAGAAAAGTTGGCTCAAACCATTGTGGATAAAATCCAGGATAGATTTTGCTAAATTTAGTGGGTGAAAAAGACCATTTTTGTTTTTTCTGCCCTGATTATTGCTTTGCTCGTACTCTTTCAATTGGGCAAATACGCATATGTTTCCGGGGACATGTCCATAGAAATTGCCATCGCCATTGTTGCAGTTCTCTTTTTTATCATCGGAGTCTACATGAACAAAAAATCATTGACTCAAAAAACAGCTGCCTCGTCAATAATTGACGCAAAAAAAATCAGTGATTTGGGCATTAGCAATAGAGAATATGAAGTGCTTCTCCATATTTCTGAAGGTATGTCAAACAAGGAAATTGCCGACAAGCTATTTCTTTCGGAAAGTACCATAAAGACACATGTGTCCAATCTTTTGGTGAAATTGGATGCCAAGCGCCGAACACAGGCCATTCAAAAGGCAAAAGACCTTCAAATTCTCTCTGTTTAAATGATTTTGGTACTTTAGTATGACTCCAAAACATTCTCTGCAATCTACATTTAAGGCAACCATCTAAATAAATAATTATGAAAAAAACAGTAATTCGATTTGGAATATATGGAGCGGTTACTATTTGGATTCTATTTCTAATAAGTTTGTTTCTGTTGGCCAATTTATCCTTCGCCACCCAGGAAATCCTGGGCTATGTTGCCATGGTTCTTTCTCTGGGCTTTGTCTATTTTGGAATCAAGCACTTTAGGGATAAGGAAAATGAAGGGGCAGTCACTTTTAAAAACGCCTTGATCATTGGAATTTTAATTAGTCTTATAACCGCTTTGGCCTTTGGAATTCTAGACACCGTGTATTCACAGATATTGAATCCGGATTTTATGACGGACTATTACGATACTATTGTTGAAGGGCTGAGAAATACGCTTCCACCCGATGAGTTTCAAGAAAGATTGGCAGAAATAAATGCCGAAAAAAAGATGTTCTCAAATCCCTTGGTCTCATTTGCCTTTATGGCCATGATGGTTTTTGTGATAGGTTTTATCATTTCATTGATTTCAGCTTTGATTTTACAACGAAAATAATTTCAATATGACCATAGACGCCAAAACTCCAGATGAATACATTGGCAAACTGCCTGAGGGAAGAAAAGAGGCCGTATCCAAATTGCGAAATACGGTACGCGAAAATCTACCTTCGGGTTTTGAAGAGTGTATTAGTTATAAAATGATAGGTTTTGTAGTGCCGCATTCGTTGTATCCGGATGGATACCATTGTGACACAAAGCTTCCACTCCCCTTTATAAACATTGCATCACAAAAACATTTTGTGGCCCTATACCACTCCGGAATTTATGCGGACAAAAACCTATTGGATTGGTTTGTTGGTGAATATCCAAAACATGTAAAGACCAAATTGGATATGGGCAAAAGCTGTATTCGTTTTAAAAAAATGGAAACCATTCCCTACGACCTTATTGCGGAGCTATGCCAAAAAATGACGCCAAACTCTTGGATTGCGCTTTATGAAAAGAACGTAAAAAATCGAAAAACTAAATAGATGAAAAACAGAGTAACTGGATTGGGGGGCTTCTTTTTTAAAACAAAAGATCCGGACAATATTAAAAAGTGGTACAAAGAGCATCTAGGTATTCCAACAGATCAATATGGCTGGAGTTTTTGGTGGAAAGACAAAAACGGAAAGGATTGTATGACCCAGTGGAGCCCGTTTAAAGATGATACCACCTATTTTCAACCAAGTGAAAAACAGTTCATGATGAACTTCAGGGTTGAAAATTTAGTGGAGCTTTTGGCCGCTCTAAAAGAAGAAGGTGTTACAATAGTAGGTGAAATAGAAGAATACGACTATGGTAAATTTGGATGGGTCCTAGATCCCGAAGGCAATAAATTGGAGCTTTGGGAACCTGTTGATAAAGCTTTTCTGTAGATATTGAATTATTTGTTACATTTAGAATTAGTATTAACCAACAAACAATGTCATGTCCGAAGAAGAAAAAGATTTAGGAGATAAAGCCAAAGATGCAGCCAATGAGTTTGCGGAAGAAGCAAAAGAAACCGCCAAAGAATTTAGTGAAGGGGTTAAAGAAACCCTTAACGCAGACAACAAAAAGATTCTTGCGGGAATCTTGGCCATTGTTTTAGGCGGATTCGGAGTTCATAAATTTATTTTGGGCTACAACAAAGAAGGGATTATCCTTTTGGTTTGCACCATAATCCTTGGTATTGTTACCTGTGGCATTGCAAATATGATAGTTTGGGTAGTAACTTTGGTTGAAGGAATTATTTACCTCACCAAATCAGATGAGGAATTCTATAACACATACCAAGTAGGAAAGAAACCTTGGTTCTAAAACCATAAGCCGGAGAAATACGCTTCGGCTTTTTATTTGCTTTTATTATCGTAATATTGCAATATTAAATAATTTGTATATATTTGTCCTCAAATGGGAGTTACCAAGACACATATGTTCACAACTAGACAGAATGAGTTGGCGCAAGTTGCCAAGGTTTTAGCACATCCTGCTAGAATCGCCATTTTGGAATATATAAGTAAACAAGAAGGCTGTATTTGTAACGATTTGGTAGATGTTATTGGCCTTGCCCAACCCACCATCTCCCAACATTTGAATGAAATAAAAAAACTTGACCTTTTAAAAGGAACTTTTGAGGGCAAAAATCTTTGTTATTGCATAAACGAAGAACGCTGGCAAGAATTACAACAATCTTTTCAGCTGTTCTTTTCCAATATTAACTTTAATTGTTGTTAATCATGAATACTTCAGAATTTTTATCACTATTAAAACAGCACCAAGACAAAAGTCTATTGTTTGAGTATACCGATGGTAAATTTGTTGGCGCAAACTACCACATTACCGAAGTTAAAAACATCACTATTGATTCCATTGATTGTGGTGCCCAAACCGACTTTTGGAAAGAGACCATTGTACAACTTTGGGAAAGCCCTGAGGAAATTGGGAAAACTGAATATATGTCGGCCTATAAGGCTTTGGCCATTTTAAACAAAGTGGACCGTATTAAACCCATGACCAAAGAGGCGGAGGTCAAATTTGAATATAGCAATGACGGCTTTCATACGGCACAACTGTTTGTGAACGATTATGCCTTGGATTCAAACAAATTGACATTTAAGCTATCCGTTCAAAAAACAGATTGCAAGGCCAAAGAAACCTGCGGAGTTTCGGAAAAGACAGAAAAGATGGAAAAAGTAGCGGCCGAAGAAGGATGCTGTACAGGCACTAGTGCTTGCTGCTAAAAACATTGACCATGCATATCCGGGAAATGAAAGCTACTGACTGGGGGCAAGTCTCTCAAATATATCAAGAGGGAATTGCCACCGGTTTTGCTACATTTGAGCAGCAAACACCCAGTTATCTCGAATGGAACCAAGCCCATTTGGAGAAATGTCGTTTGGTAGTAGAAGAAAATGGGAATGTAATTGGTTGGGCAGCTTTATCTCCAGTGTCTAGCAGATGTGTATACGGAGGCGTGGGAGAGGTCAGCGTTTACGTTGCAAAAAATGCCCGAGGCAAAGGTGTTGGAAGACTTTTACTAGAGCTATTAATCATTGAAAGTGAAAAAGCGGGGTTCTGGACCATACAATCTGGGGTTTTTCCAGAAAACGAAGGAAGCATTCGTTTACATGAAAAAGTTGGCTTTCGTTTCATCGGAAAACGCGAAAAAGTGGGTAAGATTGGTGGGGTTTGGAAAGACAACCTGTTATTTGAAAGAAGAAGTACCAAAGTTGGAATAGATTAAACAAACTTGTCATATCGAGCACTGTCGAGATAGACATAAAAAAGAACAAATTAAAAAATGAAAAACGTATTGGTGCTTTGCACCGGAAACTCCTGTCGTAGTCAAATGGCCCATGGGTATTTGAACTATTTTCAAGATTCACTCGCAAATATTTATAGCGCGGGAATTGAGACCCATGGACTTAATCCTGGAGCGGTCTCCATCATGAAAGAGGACGGTATTGATATTTCAGGCCATACCTCCAATCATGTTGATGAGTATGATGGCATTGAATGGGATTTTATCATCACGGTCTGTGACCATGCCAAGGAAAACTGCCCATTTATCCCCTCTAAAAACGCAGAACGAATTCACCATAACTTTTTTGACCCTTCTAAGGTTGAAGGTACGCCCGATGTTAAACATGCGGCCTTTTTAAAAGCTAGGGATGAAATTAAAGAGTTTTGTCATGTTTTTGTAAAGGAGGAACTACTGAATTAAACTGGCTGTTTTTATCCTATTCAAGAGTGGCGTGGGCATTTCCTTCTGTCAGTTTTCGTTCCAGTTCAGCCTGGAATTCTTCCATTACGGGTTTTACCGTGCTTTCTGGCAAGTCCGCAATTCTTATATACATCAATCCATCCACAGAATTATTGAATAGCGGATCCACATTGAAGGCCACTACTTTTGCATTTTGCTTGATGTATTTTTTTATCAGAACAGGCAAGCGAAGACTGCCGGTTTCGATTTCGCTGATTAGTTTATCAAACTTGTTTAGGTCTGCCTGGGTCTCATCAAACACAAATTCCTTGTCCGCATCCTTCAGCTGAACCTTGAATTCTTTTTTCGGTCTTACATATTGTGCCACATATGGATCCCAATAGTTGGATTTCATAAATTCAATCATCAACGATTTTGAAAAATTGGAGAACTGATTGCTGATACTTACCCCTCCTATCAAGTATTTATGCTCAGGATGCCTTAATGTGGTATGCACAATACCCTTCCATAATAAAAAGAGTGGCATAGGTTTTTGCTGATACTCTTTCATGATGTATGCCCGCCCCATTTCAATGGACTTTTCCATCATTCCATACAACTCAGGCTCAAAACGGAAAAGATCCTGCAGATAAAACCCATCTATTCCGTAGGTTTTAAAAATTTCGGTGCCCAATCCCATACGGTAAGCCCCTACAATGCTTTGCTCAATATTGTCCCAAAGAAACAGGTGGTGATAGTAAGTATCAAACTCATCCAAATCAATGGAATTGTTTGTTCCCTCCCCTACTTCACGAAAAGTTATCTCTCGTTGCCTTCCAATTTCATTTAAAATAAAGGGCATATCCGATTGCTGGGCCAGAAAAACTTCGTAGTTTTTGCTCTGTAGCATTCGGCAGTCCTTTTCCCGCAGTCTGTCAATCTCTCCCTGAAGCACTTTTGAGCTCACTGCGGTTGCAATCTTCTTTGGTGGTTTTGGGATTTTTAAAGTTGTGGGGACTTTATCGATCAAACGTTCTTTTTCAAACACATTGGCCAACAGATAGGTCTTTTTGCGGAGCAACTCGGTAAAAGACTCCAAAGTCGGTTCTTCTTGTTGTGCCTTAACCGATATGGGTTGCCCTATTCTAACCTTTATAGGTCTGTTACGCTGCGATGTTAGTTCTGAAGGTAATTTGGCTGTCCTGAACACATCATTTATTTTGGACAATCTATAAAAGAGACGACTATTTCTGGCATGAAAATAAATGGGGACAACCGGAACCTCAGCTTTCCTTATCAGTTTTAGTGCAGCCTCTTCCCATGGTTTGTCAACCACCAACTTTCCATCCCGGTATGTTGACACTTCTCCAGCAGGAAAAATCCCCAAAGGATGCCCTTCTCCTAAATGCAAGAGTGCATTTTTGAAACCCATGATACTGCTTTTTGCATCCTTATGGTTTTCAAAAGGATTCACCGGCATAATAAATGGCTTTAGTGGCTCTATTCTGTGTAACAAAAAATTGGCGACTATCTTAAAATCCGCTCGTTCCTGGAGCATGAGTTTTAAAAGCAAAACACCATCAATTCCTCCAAGTGGATGATTACTTATGGTGATATAGGGACCTGATTTTGGAAGACGTTTTAAATCTTCCTCGGGGATATCAAAATCAATTTCATAATGATTCAGAATCTCATCCAAAAAATCCTTTCCTGAAAGTGATCTGTTCTTATTATAAAAACGGTTAATGGTAGTGATCTTCGTGGCCACCATCAAAAGCCAACCAACAAAGGTGCCAAAAAACCCGTATTTTTCTAGATTAATGACCTTTGCTACCTCTTTAGCGGAAACCAGCCCCATAAAAATTAAATTAGGTAAGCGTAAAGATAGAAAAAACCCGAGTTTGGAATTTCCTTCGTTTGACTAATGTGGATATTTTTATTTCACCACAAGCTGAACTGTCTCTTTACCACGTTGTTCCACCAAAACAGACCGTCCGTTTTGGAGTGATTTTACAGCATTATCATCAAAATGTCGAATAGTGTAAAGGGAAACATTTTCGTGACACACGACTTTGAACCTTTTCTGCAATTCGTTCAACATAGGTTGAAGTCCATTAAATTTGTTATCCAAACATACCGAAAAACTAATCGCGGAGTTTTGAATCATATCCACTTTCATTCGATGGTCATGGAACAACCTGAAGATTTCGCTTATGTTGTTTTCCACAATAAAGGAAAAATCGAGTGATGATAGCTTTAGTAATACCTGGTCCTTTTTAACAATAAAACAAGGTATCTCAGGCGAGATTCCCACCCCTTTGCACACCTTAGTTCCTTTTCCTTTTGGGTTTACAAAGGATTTTACATGAAGTGGAATTTCTTTTCGTTGTAAAGGTTGTAGCGTTTTTGGGTGAATTACCGAGGCACCATAAAATGCAAGTTCAATGGCTTCACGATATGAAATCTTATCCAATAACTGGGTTTCTTCAAAATTTCTTGGGTCGGCGTTTAAAACTCCTGGGACATCCTTCCAGATGGTAGCGGAGTCAGCATTAAGACAGTAGGCCAAGATGGCCGCAGTGTAATCAGAACCTTCTCTTCCCAATGTGGTAGTAAAATTGTTATCATCACTTCCCAAAAAACCTTGGGTGATGTTCAACTTTGACATATCCACCTTGTTGGAAATTTCACTTTGGGTGCGCTCCCAGTTTACGGCGGCGTCCCTATAGTTGTTGTCGGTCTTGATCAAATTTCTAACATCTTGCCATACGTTAGGGATTCCAACCTTGTTTAAATATTCGCTTATGATTGTTGTTGATACCAACTCGCCATAGCCAACAACTTGATCATACACAAATGCATACTTTGGCGATTTATTCCAAGTAAGAAAGCCCTTAACTTCTTCAAAAAGCAATTTTATCTTGGCATATACGGGATGATTCTTGTTGTCGAATAAGTCCATAAGAATGTTTTCATGGTATTCAACAACTTCTTGTATTGAAGTATTAAGAGCAGACTTATCTTTAAAATAAGCAGTAACCACCTTTTCCATCGCGTTAGTGGTCTTGCCCATTGCGGAAATAACGACAAACGTATCCTCATGTCCAACTTCTTGCAGCACTTTTACAACGTTACGAACTGCCTCTGCATCTTTTACCGATGCTCCTCCAAACTTAAAAACTCTCATAAGTTTCTTTTGTATATAACCCTAAGGGTTAGTTTAAATTTTCAATATATCTTTCAATTCCTTTTTCATCGAGCTGAACCACATCCCAATCGCGTCTTACCAAGGCCCCCTTCTTTTCATAAAATGTAATGGCCGGTTCGTTCCAATCCAAAACTTCCCAAGAAATTCTTCTAACGCCCAGGGAATGACCATATTTAACAACTTCATCCAAAAGTGCGGTACCCAAACCCGTTCCTCTCATTTTTTCCGTAACAATCAGGTCCTCTAAATGCACCGTGGGACCTTTCCAGGTGGAATACCTAGGATATATCATGGCAATCCCTACGATATCATCTTCATTTTCTGCCACAAAACAATGAAAAAGCTTGCTGTCGCCAAATCCATCATTGATCAAATCTTCTTCGGTTACTTCAACAGCTTTGGGGTCTTTCTCAAATTCTGCCAATTCTTGGATAAGAGTTAAAACCTTGTGCATATCTTCCTTGCGTGAATTCCTGATTGAATATTCCATGTTGTTATAAATAAAACTCAAAGTTATAAATATCTATAATTATCGCTGGGCGAAATCGTTATAGTTTCACAAAATACACGATATTTGTCGCCAAATAAAACAGCCTTCATTCATGTTTAATAGGAACAAGACTCTTGGTGAATTTATCATCGAAAACCAGACCGAATTCCAGTACTCCACTGGGGAGCTTTCAAAATTGATCAATGCCATACGATTGGCCGCTAAAGTAGTCAATCACGAAGTGAACAAAGCAGGTTTGGTGGACATATTGGGCACTGCCGGAGACACCAATATACAAGGTGAAAATCAACAAAAACTTGATGTATTAGCCAATGAAAAGTTTATTCAGACATTAAAAAATAGGGAAATCGTCTGCGGAATTGCTTCGGAGGAGGAAGATGATTACATCAGCATAAATAGTCAGGACGAAAACCATCAGAATAAATACGTAGTGCTTATCGATCCTTTAGATGGATCTTCCAATATTGATGTAAATGTTTCGGTGGGGACTATTTTTTCAATCTATAGAAGGATAACGCCAGTAGGAACTCCTGTAACTTTGGAAGATTTCCTTCAGCCTGGAAAAAACCAAGTGGCTGCAGGATATATTATCTACGGAACGTCCACAATGCTTGTTTATACCACCGGGCATGGGGTGAATGGTTTTACACTGAATCCTGCCATCGGCACTTTTTACCTATCTCATCCCAACATGCAATTTCCTGAAACGGGCAAAATCTATTCTGTAAATGAAGGGAACTATATTCATTTTCCGCAAGGCGTGAAAGATTACATCAAATATTGCCAAAAAGAAGAAGAAGATAGACCTTATACTTCACGATATATTGGTTCCTTGGTTTCCGATTTCCATCGAAATATGATCAAAGGCGGAATTTATATGTATCCCAAAAGCAGTAAGGCCCAAAAAGGAAAGCTGCGGTTATTGTATGAATGTAATCCAATGGCTTTCTTGGCTGAACAAGCCAATGGCAAGGCAAGTGACGGACACCAACGTATAATGGAAATACAACCCACAGAATTGCATGAGCGTGTTCCCTTTTTCTGTGGCAGTAAAAAAATGGTGGAAAAGGCCGAGGAATTTATGCAATCCTAGACCTACTTTTTAAGTAGATATTGGTAATCTTCAAAAGCTATCTTACCACAGAAGATATCAAATGACTTTTTGATGATTTCCACGGCATCTTCCGGTGAGTAACCCAAACCAATAGCATATTTTTCAATAAGTTTTTCCTGGTCCTCATCAATGCTTTGATCAGCAAATGCCATCTTAAAAAAGTCGAACAAACGCATTAAACGCTTTTCTCCACTATGCGGAGTTTCAATGGGGTATTTATTCTCTTTTTTCATTACCTCTTTGTATTCCGCATCGGTAATGTTCAATTTAAAGGCAAACTTATCAAGGATGGCTTTTTCTTCCTCAGTAATAATACCGTCAGCAGCAGCCAAAGTGGCCAAAGTGGCAAAATGAGCCAAGTTTTTACGCTGTTCTCCGTGCTCGTATAAATCTAAAATGGGCATGTGCAAAAATTTGTTCGGCAAATATAATTCTTAATGTAGAAAGGATTGTAAAATTATGACCAAAAGAAATTTGTAATTTTCATTTTGTTATCTAACTTTTCAAAATTGTTCCACTGCAACAATCCGAACTTTTCCATATTGCCGAAAACTGGTTCCGTCAACAAGATTGGAAACCTTTTCCCTTTCAAAAAGAGACCTGGAAATCTTTTTTGAATGGAAAACATGGTCTGCTCAATGCCCCAACCGGAAGTGGAAAGACCTACGCACTTTGGTTTCCTATTGTTCTGAATTACATTAAAAACAACCCGGATTATAAGAAAAAGCACAAAAAAGGTTTGAAAGCTATTTGGATAACGCCTTTAAGGGCACTTTCCCAAGAGATCAAACAATCTGCCGAGCGAATAACCCAAGACTTGGGAACACAAATGACCGTTGGCATCCGAACCGGTGACACCTCAACTGCCGAAAGGGCGAAGCAAAAAAAGAGCATGCCCGACCTGTTGATCACCACACCTGAAAGTCTCCAATTGTTGCTCTCTTCCAAGGGGTATGACAAGGTTTTTAAGAATTGCTCTGCCATAGTAGTTGATGAATGGCACGAACTTTTAGGCTCCAAAAGAGGAGTACAGATGGAATTGGGCCTTTCGCGGCTAAAAACTATCTGCAAAAACTTACGCATTTGGGGAATTTCTGCCACTATTGGAAACTTGGAGCAAGCCCGTGAAGTGTTATTGGGACCTACTTCTCTAGAACTTGAAAATTCGATATTGGTCAAAGCCAACCTCAATAAAAAAATTACGGTAAAAAGTATCATTCCAAAACAAATGGAAACCTTCCCTTGGCGCGGACATTTGGGCTTGCGTTTGTTGGAAGATGTAGTTCCTATTATCAATAATAGTAAAACCACATTGTTGTTCACCAACACCCGGGGGCAATGTGAAATCTGGTTTCAGAAAATATTGGAGAAACATCCCGAATATGCCGGGGAGATTGCCATGCACCATGGCAGTATCAATAAAGATACCCGCCTCTGGGTGGAACAGGCCATTCGGAACGAAAGTTTAAAAGCGGTTGTCTGCACTTCCAGTCTGGATTTGGGTGTGGATTTTGCTCCGGTGGAAACTGTAGTACAAATTGGAGGCCCAAAAGGTGTTGCCCGTTTTTTACAGCGTGCAGGACGTAGCGGTCATCGACCTGGCAAGGAAAGTGTCATCTACTTTTTGCCTACACATGCCATGGAACTTATTGAAGCTTCGGCGATGCAAAAAGCCGTATTGAACGCAGCAGTGGAAGATAGAATTCCCTACCTGAACAGTTATGATGTTTTGATTCAATATTTGACAACACTTGCTGTTTCCGATGGATTTTACCCAGACGAAATCTACCCAGAGATTAAAAATACGTTCTGCTATCAAACCCTTACCGAGGAAACATGGCAATGGTTGTTGAATTTTTTGGTGATGGGTAGCCAGAGTCTCAAGACCTACGACGAATACAAAAAAGTAGAAGTGGAATCTGATGGAAGGTTCAAGGTGAATAACTTGGCCATAGCCCGAAGACATCGATTTCAGATTGGGACTATTGTGGGTGACGCTAGTCTATCGGTTCGTTACCAAAAAGGAGGGTACATCGGCACCATAGAGGAGTCTTTTATTTCAAAATTATCCCCAGGTGATGTTTTCACTTTTGCTGGACGCAATCTTGAGTTTATCCGAATAAAAGACATGACCGCCCAAGTAAGGAATTCATCCAAGCGGAGCAACAAAATCCCTTCGTGGATGGGTGGACGTTTGAGCTTTTCAGCAAAAATGTCCGAACTGTTGCGTCAAGAATTGTATTCGGCAGAATTGGAATCCAAAGCCCAATCTCCCGAAATACGGTCTTTGGCCCCTCTGTTTGCTAAACAAAGAGAAGAAAGCATTGTTCCACAACCCAACCAATTTTTAATTGAAACCTTTAAAACCAATGATGGCTACCATCATATTTTTTACCCTTTTGAAGGTAGGGCCATTCATGAGGGAATGAGCAGTTTGTTGGCCTATCGGATTAGCCTGCTCTCTCCCATCACTTGCTCATTGGCGTTTAACGATTATGGATTTGAACTGCTTTCCGATAAGGAAATAGATATTCAGGCAGTGTTGGATAATAATTTGTTCACTCCGGAATATATGTTGAGTGATCTTCAAAAAAGTTTGAATTCCAACGAAATGGCGCGTCGTAAGTTCCGGGATATTGCTGTAATAAGCGGTATGGTATTTACCGGTTATCCCGAAAAAGGCATCAAAATGAAACACCTGCAAAGCAGTTCACAATTGCTTTTTGACGTGTTCAAGGATTTTGAGGATGATAATTTACTGTATCAACAGGCCTTTACCGAGACCTTCGAACATCAGCTTGAGGAAGGCCGCCTTCGGTTGGCCTTGGAACGCATAGCCCAACAAGAAATTGTTTGGAAAAAATGCCAAAACCCTACTCCCTTTTCATTTCCAATTATAACAGACAGATTACGGGAAAAACTATCCAATGAAAAACTGGCCGACCGTATTAAACGGATGACCAAAATTTTGACAAGGTAAATTTTCAATTTAACTATCTTTACTTAAAAGATTTACCCATGAGTGTTTCTGAGCTTCAAAATGACATTATCAAAAAGCTGCTCACTATAGAGGATAGCCATACGCTCTCTCTTTTCAAAGAAATGCTTCAAACCTATACCTCCAAAAAAGAATATCAAGTATCCGATTTGGAAAAAAACCTCATTTCTGAAAGTTTGGAAGACTACAAAAAAGGAAACGTGATTACTTCCGAAACTGTGAATAAAAGGGATGAGGAATGGCTAAAAGAATAATCTGGACCTCAAGGGCAGATACTGTCTTCACCAAAATCCTTGAGTTTTACTGCAACAGGAACCAATCCAAAACATACAGCAAAAAGCTCAACAAAGAAATCCACCAAACCATAAAACTCATTGCAAAATATCCTCTCTTGGGAATCAAAACGGATATTGATGACATAAGAGTTCTTATTAAAAAACAGCATAAGATATTTTATGAGGTAAGGGCAAATGAAATTGTTGTTCATTTAGTTTGGGATACTCGACAAAGTCCAAAGACACTTAAACTCTAAAATGAGCACATCAATTCAAATCAAGGGCAATAATTTTACCCTCCACCCTTTGGGTGGGATGTTCTGGCATGAAAAATCCATGTTGTTGATCAGTGATGTCCATTTAGGGAAAATTGCACACTTTAGAAAATTTGGAGCCGCAGTTCCAAGAAAAGCTGTCCATAAAAACTATTTGCTCTTGGATAAGATTGTTTCCGAATTTAATCCCTTTCAAATCTGTGTTTTGGGCGATTTGTTTCATTCGACCTTGAACAAAGAGTGGGAGCTATTTGAAAATTGGGTAAGCAGAACCCCTTCGGAAATTATTTTGGTGTCTGGCAATCACGATATCATCTCCCCTCATAAGTTTGAAGCGTTGGGAATTCCTATTTTTCAAGAGTTAATCTTAGAAGATTTCCTACTGACCCATCACCCAGAAAAACGGGAAGGTCTGTTCAATTTCTGCGGACACATACACCCCGCTATAAAGCTCAAAGGTTTTGGACGTCAAAACTTACGGCTCTCCTGTTTTTTCAAGTCCAAGAATCAGCTCATCTTTCCAGCTTTTGGGGAATTCACTGGAACTTATACCCTAAAACCCAAAAAAGGAGACGAAGTTTTTGCCATTGTTGAGGATGAAGTGGTAAAAGTTTAGATTTCTCAATCGTTACTGCGTTCCTCATTTCGAAATGACAGTTCGAAGTGACAATCGTACAAGTTTCCTACAAAAAAACACCCCTAACGTCCCCTCAAGGGGACAATTCATTTTATATTTGCAGCAAATTTGTTGGATTGACCAAATCGTCCATTTCCCAACTTTTTGAACAGTCTCCCCAACTTGGGAAACTGAGGGATGCTATTGCCTTAAATGTCAGTTCAAAAGGTCATCCTGAGCCTGTCGAAGGAGCGGTCGAGAACTTATCAGAATCCAAAAACACCCCCCTTACTCCCCCCTCAAAGGGGGAATCAAAAATCAACGCAAAAGGCCTTACCGGCTCTTCCCTTTCGTTTGTAATTTCTTCCTTGTTCAAATCGGCAGAACTACCATTCCTGGTTTTGTTGAATGACAAAGAGGAAGCTGCCTATTACCTCAATGATCTTGAGCAATTGATTGGGGAAAGCGAAGTACTTTTCTATCCTGGAAGTTATCGCCGACCCTACCAGATTGAGGAGACTGACAATGCCAATGTGTTGCTCAGGGCAGAAGTCTTGAACCGTATCAATTCAAGAAAAAAACCGGCAGTAATTGTTACCTACCCCGATGCGCTGTTTGAAAAAGTGGTCACCCGAAAGGAGCTGGATAAGAATACGCTGAAAATCAAGCTAGAGGATACGCTTTCACTCGATTTTTTGAATGAAGTTCTATTTGAATATCAGTTCAATCGGGTCGATTTTGTTACGGAGCCCGGAGAATTTTCAGTTCGCGGAGGGATTGTGGATGTGTTTTCGTTTTCGCATGATGAGCCCTATCGTATCGAATTTTTTGGAGATGAAGTGGACAGTATTCGGACTTTTGATGTGGAAACCCAACTCTCTACAGAAAAAGTAAAGCGAATAACTATCATTCCAAATGTGGAAAACAAATTTCTGCAGGAATCTCGGGAGAGTTTTTTAAAATACATTTCGCCCAAAACGGTCATCTTTTCCAAAAACTTGGATTTGGTTTATGGCCGAATCGATTCGTTTTTTGAAAAAGCTGAGGAAAGCTTTGCTAAGCTTGAAGGTGAGTTAAAACATGCCAAACCCGAAGAGCTTTTTGTGCATTCAGCTTTGTTGAAATCGCAACTTGATAATTTTAGATTGATTGAGTTGGGTGGAATGTCAAGTCATGCTGAGCCTGTCGAAGCACGACTTGATGAGAAATCACACTTCGACAAGCTCAGTGTGACAACGATTCAATTCAACACCAAACCCCAACCAGCGTTCAACAAAAAATTTGACCTGCTCATTGAAAATTTGAATGAAAATCATACTTCAGGTTTCACCAATTATATCTTTTGTTCCACCGAACAACAGGCCAAGCGTTTCAATGATATTTTCGAAGAAGTTGAAGAAACCGTTCATTACAAAACTGTTGTTTTTCCATTATATCAGGGATTCATTGATCATGATTTAAAACTAGTTTGCTATACGGATCATCAAATTTTTGAACGCTATCATAAGTTCCAATTAAGGAATGGCTATGCCAAAAAGCAAGCCATCACCCTAAAGGAATTGAACAAACTCGAAATTGGAGATTACGTGACCCACATTGATCATGGTATCGGAAAGTTTGGCGGACTTCAAAAAATCGATGTTGAAGGCAAAAAACAGGAAGCCATTAAACTGGTTTATGGTGATAGGGATATTTTATATGTGAGTATTCATTCGCTACACAAAATCTCCAAATTCAACGGAAAAGATGGGGCGCCACCAAAAATCTATAAGCTAGGTTCGGCCGCTTGGAAAAAACTAAAGCAAAAAACCAAGAGTCGGGTCAAAAAAATTGCCTTTGACCTCATTAAAGTATACGCAAAACGTCGTCTGGAGAAAGGGTTTCAATATGCCCCAGATAGTTATTTGCAGCATGAACTTGAAGCATCTTTCATTTATGAAGATACTCCTGATCAGGAGAAATCGACCCAGGATGTAAAAAGAGACATGGAAAGTGAACGCCCTATGGATCGATTGATTTGCGGGGATGTTGGTTTTGGTAAGACTGAAGTAGCTATTCGCGCTGCGTTTAAGGCTGTGGACAATGGCAAACAGGTAGCTATATTGGTGCCAACTACCATTTTGGCGTTTCAGCATAACAATACGTTTAAAAAACGATTGGGTGAACTTCCCGTGACCGTCGATTACCTCAACAGGTTCAGAACAGCCAAGGAGAAACGGGAAATCTTGGAACGGCTTTCCGAAGGGAAAATTGATATTATCATCGGTACGCATCAATTGGTCAACAAAAATGTGCAGTTCAAGGATTTGGGATTGTTAATAGTGGATGAAGAGCAAAAATTTGGTGTCTCGGTCAAGGATAAACTTAAATCCATCAAGGAAAATGTAGATGTGCTTACATTGACGGCAACCCCCATCCCGCGAACACTTCAATTTAGTTTGATGGCTGCTCGTGATCTATCAGTCATCAATACCCCTCCTCCCAACCGCTATCCTATTGAAAGCAGGGTAATTCGATTTAATGAAGAAATCATTCGAGATGCCATTTCTTATGAAATTCAACGTGGCGGACAGGTGTTCTTTATCCATAACCGCATTGAAAATATCAAAGAAGTGGCTGGAATGATCCAACGTCTGGTTCCCGATGCAAAAATCGGAATTGGACATGGACAGATGGAAGGTAAAAAACTGGAGCAATTGATGTTGGCTTTTATGAATGGGGAGTTTGACGTGCTTGTCTCCACCACCATTGTGGAAAGCGGCTTGGATGTGACCAATGCCAACACCATTTTTATCCATAATGCCAACAATTTCGGTTTGAGCGACCTGCACCAAATGCGAGGTCGGGTAGGGCGAAGTAACAAAAAGGCTTTCTGTTTCTTTATTACCCCTCCTTACGAAGTGATGACACCCGATGCTCGAAAGCGCATTGAAGCCTTGGAACAATTTACCGAATTGGGTAGCGGCTTCAATATTGCAATGAAAGACCTAGAGATTCGTGGCGCCGGAGATCTGCTAGGTGGTGAACAAAGTGGATTTATCAACGAAATTGGCTTTGAGACCTATCAAAAAATATTGAGCGAAGCTATTGAAGAACTCAAAGAAAATGAGTTTAAGGAATTGTACGAAGAGGTAGAAGGCCCACAAGAAAAAGTATTCGTAAAGGACACTCAACTTGACACTGATTTTGAGCTACTTTACCCAGACGATTATATCAACAACATTACGGAGCGCCTCAATTTATATACCCAATTGAACCAAGTTCAGGACGAAGAAGGCTTACAAAAGTATGAGCGGGAATTGGTTGACCGCTTTGGAGAATTGCCTACCTCAGCGGTTGATCTGCTCAACTCGGTTCGTATTAAATGGATTGCCAATAGTATTGGATTGGAACGTGTCATTTTAAAGAAAGGTAAGTTCTTGGGTTATTTTATTGCCGACCAACAATCCGATTTTTATCAAAGTTCAGCTTTTACCCTGGTGTTGAATTATGTTCAATCCAACCCTAGAACCTGTCAATTAAAAGAAAAACAAACCCGAAATGGTTTACGCTTGTTATTGGTTTTTGATGGGATTACGAGTGTGGAGAAGGCTTTGATGGCTTTGGAGCCGTTTGCTCCTTCCCTTGGTCAAGGGAAGGTGTCATAAAGTGACGGAAGGGATTGATTTCATACCTTCGCTCCATGCCTACAAAACCCAAAACCTATTTTAACTGGAGCTCTGGAAAAGACTCTGCCTTGGCGCTTTATCAATTGCAACAACAAAATCAATATACCGTTGATCGTTTGTTGACCACGGTCAATGCACATTATGATCGGGTTTCTATGCATGGACTGCGAAGAGAGGTTTTGGAAACTCAAGCTAAAGCTGTTGGAATTCCTTTGGACATTCTTGAGGTTCCTGAAAGCCCCTCAATGGAAGAGTATAGCACTTTGATGGGAAACAAAATTGAAGATTTAAAAAGTCGAGGTTACACGCATACCGCTTTTGGTGATATTTTTTTGGAAGATCTAAAGGCCTACCGGGAACAAATGTTGTCCTCTGTCGGGATACAGACCATCTTCCCAATCTGGAAAAGGGATACCCGTGAACTACTTGAGGAGTTTTTCGATTTGGGCTTCCGGGCGGTAATTGTTTGTATCAACAATTCAAAACTGGATGCTTCTTTTTTGGGAAAAAAGCTATCTCCAGAGCTCATTGACCAATTCCCAAAAGATGTTGACCCCTGTGGTGAGAATGGAGAGTTCCACACCTTTTGTTTTGACGGACCTATTTTTAGACATCCCATAGCATTTGAATTGGGCGAAACTATTTTTAGGGTTTATGACAATCCCTCGGATAAAAAAAATCCCATAAAATTTGGATTTCGCGATGTTTTGCTAAAAGGCGTCGTAGACTAATTTTACAAACTCACCTATTTTTTGAGGTTCCAACCAACGGGTTACCAACATCAATCCGGTCTTTTGGTCAATTACAATAAAATTGCCCCCAAATCCAGCTGCATAAAAAAGATGTTCGGGAACACCTTCCCAATGTCTGGAACCTTTTTTATTCAACCACCACATATAACCGTAATTGACGTTAGGCAGTGAGGGTTCAGTTGCTTTGGCAATCCAATCCTTGCTAATGATTTGTTTGTCTTTCCATTTCCCATCATTCAAAAACACCAACCCAAATCGAGCCATATCTTCTGTGCTGATAAACAATCCAGCTCCGGAATGTCCACCTCCCGTAACTGATTTCATTTGAATACCATCGATCTCGGTCCAAGCATGATCATAGCCATGCCAACGCCAAGTGGTAGAGGCACCAATCTTATCCATAAAATGCTCTTTTAAAACCATGGGTAAGGGTTTGCGCCACACATGGGTAAGCGAATAGGACAACACATTGACCCGAACATCATTATACTCCATCACAGAACCTGGTTCATTGAGTTTTCGAAATTTCCAATCGTCCAATCCGCCTTCACTGGGAGGGCGATCTGCCCAATCTTTTAGGCCCCAAAGTTCTCCCGACCAATCCGAATTTTGCTGGAGCAAGTGCTCCCATGTTATTTTTCCATTATGCGCGCCATCAAAAGTACCATCCCAAATGTACTTCCCTACTTTGTCATCAACATCTGAAATCAATCCTTTGTCCACGGCCAACCCTGTCGTAGTGGAAAGAAAACTTTTGGTGACACTAAAGGTCATGTCTACCCGTTTAGTTTCTCCCCATGAGGCTAGTAGATATCCATTTTTTATAATCATTCCTGCAGGGCCTCCTCGCTTTTTGGTCGGACCTAGAATTTCATGAAACGGTTCCCGTTGAAATCCTTTTAAGATGGCTTGACGTAAATCTTGCGAACCCGAATATTCATTTTCCAATGCAAAATCAACTGCAGTTTTCAGTTTTTCCTGATTACAGGTGAATTGATTTAGTGCCGCTTTCTTCCAAACTTCGTTTCGCTCTGGAAAATAAAATTCTTGGCCTACCACCGTTTGTTGTGGGGCACACAGAAAAAGGAGCAAAACGATTGAGCAGCTAATTGTTTTCATTAAAGTACAGTTGATTTTGGAAATCAAGTTAGTGATTGAAATCTATATGCTGAAACTTAGTAGAAGAAAATAAAACAACCTTGCATTCCCCTCTTTATAATGAAATTGAGAGGTTTATCTTTTAAGTGCAGTTCAGTAATAATAACTTACTACAGACTTTTTAAATCTTTAATGGTCTTAAAAGCCACATCCACCTGCTCTTCATTTACCAAAATAGTGAATTCGTTTGTGGTCGAAATAACTTCGTAAAGTACTATCCCTTCCCAAGCCAATCGCTGAAAGATGAAATAATAGATTCCGGGTACAGAGACATTCTCTGCTGGCAACTTTACAGTAATGGATGATAGATTTTCCGCTTTTTGGGTACAACGTTCATGTTTGAAGTATTTTTCAACCACCCCATCCATAATACTGCTGATTACAATATTGATTTCGTTCACCCCTCTGGAAGATGTATAAAACACATCTTGATTCAGGTTTACCTCTTCCAACAATTTAGCCTGTTGTCCCAAAATAGTATCTGAGGCCAAAAAAGTGTAGTCGGTCAACGAAGAACGAACGGTAATCTCCCCAATGTTTTTCAAGACCTTTACAATTCGGTGTGTTGCCCTAAACTCAAGATCATCCGAAAGGCGTTTGAGTGCCATAACAATTGCTCCGTCCTTTACTTCCTTGCCCAAGGCATCGGAAATTTCAGGTTTAATCTGTCGCGATAAAGAGGTAAGGTTAATTATTCCTTGCGCCAATGCGCTTTGCAAGAAGGGCTTCTTTTTAATGTAATGTTCAACTACGGCCGAAATCGTTTTCATTTGTTTGGTTTGGATTGGTGGGACAAAAATAACACATTGTTACAAATAAAACAAATGGTTAAAAATGATAAAAGGCATTCTTTGTGTGCTCAATCTCAAATGCTCCCCCTTTTTTAATAACCAAAATGATGTCAAAACGTACTTCCACGTCCAAATTGTTTTCTTGCACATATTGATCAGCCGCCATCACAATTAACTTGATTTTCTTTTGATTGATAGTTTCTGAAATGTCTTCCAAAAAACTTTTCGTCCTGGATTTTACCTCCACTATACAAAGAATACCGTCTTTCTCAGCAATGATGTCCACTTCAGCTTTTAGGTATCGATAATTGGTTTCACAAATGTTATAGCCCCTTTTTACTAAAAAATCCAGGGCCTTTTGTTCTCCAAGCTTTCCAAATTCATTGTGTTTTCCCATGTATTTTGAAAAATATTAAAAAATTAATGCAGTTCGTCGAAAAATTTGGTAGTTCATGGCAAAAACAGCGTTTAGATTGTAATTTGTCGGTTCAACTGAACCACACCCAACGTTATCTAAACATATAGTTGCCCCAAAACTATAGACCAATTAACGCCAGTCATTGCTATGGAGTACTTTATTAATTGTAATTCCTCAACTTTGGCGCCGTACACTGATCCTCTGGATGAGCTACGTGCTGCCCATTTGTACCGGAGGCTAGGTTTTAGTGCCTCTGTACAGACCATTAATGCGGCTGTTGGCCAAACAGCTGATACCCTTGTTGACAATCTTGTAGATCAAGCTCTTGCACTTGCACCAATTGCCCCACCTGCGTGGGCCGATTGGAACAATGATAATTATCCTGAAGATGATGATCTAGCAAGGCAACTGCGAAGGGCACAACAAGAAGAATTTGCCATTGCTTATGGCAACTCACTTTTGGATAATAACCTACGTGACAGATTGAGCTTCTTTTGGAGCAATCATTTTGTGACCGAGCTGGATATTTATGATTGTAATTCCTTTTTATACTATTATATAAACTGTCTACAGCGAAACGCTCTAGGAAACTTTAGAACCTTTGTAAGCGAAATTGGATTGACCAGTGCCATGCTTTATTATTTGGATGGTGTTAGAAACCGTGGTAACAATCCTAACGAAAACTACGCTCGCGAACTGTATGAACTTTTCACCCTTGGTGAGGGTAATAACTATACAGAGCAAGATATCATTGAAACTGCGAAGGCCATTTCAGGATATACCGAAAATGGCGAGGTAGGTTGTACACAGGTTACATTTGACCCAGCAGATTTTAATACCGAGAACAAAACCATTTTTGGACAAACCGGAAATTGGGGTTATGATGACGTTCATAACATCCTGTTTACAGAAAGGCCCAACGAAATTGCATGGTTTATCTGCAAAAAATTATATGAATTCTTTGTACATCCTGATTCCGATGATGCAGATGGCAATGCCCAGGCCATTATCAATGGAATGGCAGCAACCTTCACTGCGAATAACTTTGAGCTCGCTCCCGTTCTTCGCCAGCTTTTTAAAAGTCAACACTTTTTTGATGAAGATGCCATTGGAGTTATCATAAAAAGCCCGTTCGACCTGTACATGGGAATGATCAAGGAAACAGGGTTTACCTATGACGACAATACCGTAATCAATGTGATAGATGCATCAAGATTGATTGGACAAACCATGTTTGATCCATTTGATGTGGCTGGTTGGCAACGAGACCGTCAGTGGATCAATACCAATTTTATTATTGGTCGTTGGTTGACTTCTGAGGTGTTCTTGGAGCAATTCTTCCAAGCCAATCCAGAACAGTTTAGAACACTGGCCATGGATGCCGTGGGAGCTGGTGAATCCAATACCAGTAATCCAGAAACCGTGGTACGTGCATTAGTGAACAAATTCACGCCAAAAGGTTTACTGACAGATCAAGATTTTGAAAACGCCATGGATGCGTTCAAGATTGATGATGTTCCAGAAAACTACTATTCCCCGGACTATATTCCTGGCGGATTGAGCCTTTGGATACTTTCAGCAAGTATGGAAGTACCTACCCAAGTATATGTTTTACTGAGACATTTGTCTAGAGAACCCGAATTTCAACTAAAATAACCTCACCATGTGCGATACTCATCATACTCACGATACATCACCACACAAAGGCCTTGAACACGAAGGTCACGATTTAGAACATAAAGCATGGAGCCGACGATCCTTTATCCAAGCATTGGGTATAGCCGGTTCTGGATCCATGTTTTTGGGAAGCAGTTTAGTTTCTGCCTCTGCACCATCACCCCTGTCAGCTGCGATTGCAGATGCGGAGACAGACAATATCTTAATATTGATAAGATTGTCCGGAGGTAACGACGGATTAAGCACTGTTATTCCCATACAACAATATGATACTTATGCTAATGCAAGACCTAACATTTACATCCCAGAAAGTAAGGTCCTAAAACTTACCGATGATTTCGGTGTGCCAACCTATATGAACTCCCTAGAACCCTTATGGGGTGATGGACAGTTTAAAGCTGTTCACGGAGTGGGTTATGAAGGGCAAAGTCTATCCCATTTTACAGGGTCCGACATTTTTGCCAATACCGATCTCACCACAACAGGTTTCACCGGATTGAACACAGGTTGGATGGGTAGACATTTTGAAGAATGTTACCCCGATTACCTAATTAATCCGCCAGAAGCTCCAGCAGCTATCCAGATTGGAAACCTTTCCAATTTGGTATTCCAAGGAGAAGAAACCAATTACGCATTTGTAACCAACAATATTGACCAGTTGGAAGAAATTGCGCAGACCGGATTCTTTTACGACATCGAAAATGCCCCGTTCGACAATTGTATGTATGGTGATCAGCTTAGATTCTTAAGAGGGGTTGCCAACACTACGTATGAGTATGCTGGTAAAATTCACGAAGCGTACGAAAGAGGACAAAATCAAGTAGAATACCAAGACAACGGATTCGCTAGGCAACTGGCTCTATTGGCAAGATTGATCAAAGGTAACCTGGGCACCAAAGTATACATGATCTCTATGGGAGGTTTTGACACCCACGGTAATCAGCCATTAGCTCATGAACGTTTAATGACCAATCTTTCGGTTGCCATCAACAATTTCTATGAAGATGTGGCCTTTACCGAGCAAGACGACAAGGTGTTGAGTATGACCTTCTCAGAATTCGGGCGAAGAATCTTTGAAAATGGTTCCAATGGTACCGATCACGGTAAAGCTGCGCCTACCCTTTTCTTCGGATCAGGATTGAACGGAAGTGCCTTTGTTGGAGATCATCCTTCCTTGGACAGTCCAAACAGTAGAGGTAACCTGGAATACACCATGGATTTCCGAAACCTTTATGGCACTGTGCTTGCTGAATGGCTCTGTGTACCAAGAGCCAAAGTAGAAGAACACTTATTGGGCTATCAGTATCAAGCCATTGACCTTGGCTTCAACTGTAGTGGGGAAGTATTTGATGACATCGCCATGGATAGTGATCCACCAACATTGCCAGATACTCCTCCAAGCCCAGACGGAATGGATCCAGATCCAGATGCATTGGCTGCTATTGTTCACAGACCGTATTATCCAACGGAGCGAACCCCACATATTTATTTGGAAATGCCTGTTGCCGCCCATGTTGATATTCAATTGTACAATATCCTCGGGCAAAATGTAGGTACCGTTTTCAATGAAATGATGCTGGAAGGCTCTGCTGAAATCAATATTCGCGAAAGAATGCGGGATACACTTTCCACTGGTAAGTATATCTATCGTATTTCGGTTGGCGAGGAAAGAATGAGTAAATCCGTAATGATTATGTAATCCGAAAGGATAAAGTAAAATTCCAGAATCCTTCGATAGTGCATATCCCCACCCCAATTTTGGAATGCGCGATTCGGAGGTTTCTTTTTTAAGTCAATTTGGGTTTGTCCTTATCAGTTTTAAAGCCCAATGCTTTCTTCACTTCATGATTTTTGTCCTTATAAACTTTGGACAATTCTTCTTTTTGGTCCTCTTGTAGAACAGCTTTAAATCTTTCAAGTTTTTTGAATTTTTTTGGATTACCAGTACTCATTATTTTTGATTTGTAGGTGTATTCCTATAAATAACTGATATTTTGATCATTTATTCTGGAAATTCATCATTTTTTCATTCAATCATGGCTATGATCAAGTCTTAAAAAAGGATAGATTCACTCCAATGAAATTCAGTATTTTTGGGGCTTAATTAAAGTACAATATGTCGAAGACCAACACCCCTTCAAGATATACCATTACGGCAGCCTTACCGTATACCAATGGCCCCATTCATATTGGACATCTAGCCGGTGTATATGTGCCTGCTGATATCTATTCGCGCTATCTGCGATTGAAGGGCAATGATGTGGCCTTTATTTGCGGTAGTGATGAGCATGGAGTAGCCATTCCGATGAAGGCGAAGAAAGAAGGTGTATCTCCAAAGGAGATTATTGACAAATATCACGGCATCATCGAAAAGTCTTTCGCTGATTTCGGAATCACCTTCGACAATTATTCCCGTACCTCAGCTGAAGTTCATCATAAAACCGCTTCCGATTTTTTTCAAAAACTCTATGATCAAGGTGATTTTATTGAAGAAGTTACTGAGCAACTGTATGACGAAGAGGCCCAACAATTTTTGGCCGACCGATTTGTAACTGGTACGTGCCCTCGATGTGGGAATGAAGAAGCCTACGGCGATCAATGTGAAAACTGTGGATCATCATTGAATGCCACTGACCTAATCAATCCAAAATCTACTATTACGGGAGGAGTTCCGACATTGAAAAAGACAAAACACTGGTTTTTACCTTTAGACCGTTATGAGGATTTCCTAAAAGAATGGATAATAAAAGGGCATAAGAACGATTGGAAACCCAACGTATATGGACAATGCAAATCTTGGATTGATGATGGGCTAAAACCCCGAGCTGTTACCCGTGATTTGGATTGGGGTATCCCTGTTCCTGTTGAAGGCGGTGAAGGAAAAGTACTCTATGTCTGGTTCGATGCCCCTATCGGATACATTTCATCAACCAAAGAATGGGCCGAACAAGAAGGCAAGGATTGGGAACCTTATTGGAAAGATAAAGACACCAAATTGCTTCATTTTATAGGAAAAGATAACATTGTTTTCCATTGTATCATTTTTCCGAGTATGTTGAAAGCACATGGCGATTACGTACTTCCTGAAAATGTCCCTGCAAACGAGTTTTTGAATTTGGAAGGAAATAAACTTTCTACTTCCAAAAACTGGGCGGTGTGGCTGCATGAATATTTGGAAGAATTTCCAGATATGCAAGATGTCTTGCGCTATGCATTAACGGCCAACGCTCCCGAGACCAAGGACAACGACTTTACCTGGAAAGATTTTCAAGCCCGAAACAACAATGAACTCGTCGCCATTTTTG
Source organism: Flagellimonas sp. 2504JD1-5 (assembly GCF_053618295.1). Lineage (NCBI taxonomy): Bacteria > Pseudomonadati > Bacteroidota > Flavobacteriia > Flavobacteriales > Flavobacteriaceae > Flagellimonas > Flagellimonas sp. 2504JD1-5. The sequence continues at coordinate 1,085,810 of NZ_JBSIOU010000001.1, read as the reverse complement.
GAAACTTCATTAATCGGGTAGCTGTGTTGACCCATAAATATTATGATGGTATTGTCCCCACTCCTTCTGAACTGAAGGATATTGACAAACAAACTTTGGAAGCCCTAAAGGCCTTTCCAGAAATTCTTGACAATTCACTCAGCAGATACCGTTTTAGAGAAGCTAGCCAAGAGCTGATGAACTTAGCACGACTCGGGAATAAATATCTGGCCGATGAGGAACCCTGGAAATTGATTAAAACCGATGAAGAGCGGGTAAAAACCGTAATGTACGTCGCTCTGCAAATTGCAACAGGATTGGCAGTTCTAAGCGAGCCTTTTTTGCCGTTTACTTCAGAGAAACTCAAGAAAATCCTCAATGTCCGGTCGAGCGCAGTCGAGACCTCCTGGAATGAAATAAGCGCAAAAGTAGTGTTGCTGCCTGCAGGGCATCAAATCAATAAAAGCGAATTACTGTTCCGCAAAGTGGAAGACAAAGAGATTGAAGCCCAATTGGAAAAACTGGAAGCCACCAAAAAAGTAAACGAACAGATGGAGAAAGAAGTTACCCCGCAAAAAGATACTATCACTTTTGACGATTTTACCAAACTGGACATGCGCGTGGGAACTATTATAGAGGCTGAAAAAATGCCAAAAGCCAACAAGCTTTTGGTCTTAAAGGTGGATACTGGCCTAGATACCCGAACCATTGTATCAGGCATCGCTGAAAGCTTTAAACCTGAAGACATAGTAGGCAAGCAAGTAACTGTTTTGATTAATTTGGCCCCGAGAAAACTTCGTGGTGTAGAAAGCGAAGGCATGATTCTCATGACCGAAGACCAAGACGGCAAGTTGGTGTTCGTGAATCCAGATGAAAACGGGGTCGGGAACGGAGAGGGCATAAGTTAATTTCGAAAAGAACAAAAACAAATGTCTGGTCGAGCGCAGTCGAGACCTCTTAAAAAAAGTTTAGACTTTAAGACTTCTCGATGTTCCTTCGACAAGTTTAGGACGACATCTCGAAGTGACAAACTCCTAAGTAGACAAAAACCATTTCATGCAACTCATCCCCTACATCTTAAAGCACACCCAACTTTCTGAAAAGAGTGTGGCAAATACTATTGCTTTATTAAATGAAGATTGCACTATTCCATTTATCGCACGCTACCGAAAAGAGCGTACCGGGAATCTGGATGAAGTTGAGATTGGTGCTATCGTAAAGTTCAAAACAGAATTTGAGGCCCTTGAGAAACGAAAATCGGCCATTTTAAAAGCAGTCGGTGAACAAGAATTATTGACTCCAGAGCTTGAATCCAAGTTTCAAAATTGCACTGATCTGACCAGTTTGGAGGATCTCTACCTTCCTTTCAAAAAAAGTAAAAAAACAAAAGCGGAGACCGCCCGCAAAAATGGACTAGAGCCTTTGGCCAAAATCATTATGGCGCAACGAAGTGATGAAATCGAATTCATCGCATCAAAATACCTCAGCAACCACTTTGAAAATGAAGATCATGCCCTGGAAGGTGCCCGTCATATTATTGCCGAATGGATCAACGAACGAAGTGATATTCGCAATCAATTGAGGAATCAATTGGAGCGACACGCTATCCTATCAACCAAAGTCATCAAAACCAAAAAGGATGACGAGAAAGCGCAAAAATTCCGGGATTATTTTGATTGGAACGAACCTTTAGCCCGTTGCCCTTCACATCGGTTCTTGGCCATTTTACGAGCTGAAAAGGAAGGTTTTATTCGAATCAAAATCGAAATTGATGATGAAAGGGCGCTAAATAATATTGAAAGACGGATTGTCAAATCCAGCAATTCCTGTGCTGAGCAAATCGAATTGGCAATAGCCGATGCCTATAAACGGCTTTTATTTCCCTCATTATCCAACGAACTTTTAAAAAATGCCAAGGAAAAAGCCGATGCTGATGCGATTCAGGTTTTCTCTAAAAATTTAAAGCAATTATTACTTGGAGCTCCTTTAGGTGAAAAACGCATTCTGGCCATAGACCCAGGTTTTAGAACAGGATGCAAAGTGGTTTGTTTGGACGCACAGGGCGATCTAAAACATAACGAAACCATTTATCCACATGCTCCACAAAATGACAGTGCCGGTGCAATCAAAAAAATTAGCTCTTTGGTTGATGCCCATAAAATTGAGGCTATTGCCATTGGTAATGGAACGGCATCTCGGGAAACGGAACGTTTGGTGAAACGAATCCATTTTAAAAATCCAATAGAAGTTTTTGTGGTCAGTGAAGCAGGGGCGTCTATTTATTCCGCTTCCAAGATTGCCCGGGAAGAATTTCCCAATTATGATGTAACGGTTAGAGGGGCTGTTTCCATAGGCCGTCGATTGGCAGATCCTTTGGCGGAGCTGGTCAAAATAGACCCAAAATCCATTGGTGTAGGGCAATACCAGCACGATGTAGATCAAACCAAACTAAAAACATCCTTGGATACAGTGGTGGAAAGTTGTGTGAATTCTGTTGGAGTGAATATCAATACTGCCAGTGTACCCCTCCTCAGTTATGTATCTGGAATTGGACCAAAACTAGCAGAGAATATTGTTGCCTATCGAAATGAAAATGGTGCTTTTACCAATCGACAACAAATTAAAAAAGTGCCTCGTCTGGGCGGAAAAGCTTTTGAACAAGGAGCTGGATTTTTGCGTATCAAGGCAGGTGAAAATCCTTTGGATGATTCCGCAGTACATCCTGAAAGTTATTCCATTGTAAAAAAAATGGCCAAAGATCAAGGTGTCCCTTTGTCCGATATCATTCGCAACAAATCCATTCTGGAAAGCATCAATCTAAAAATCTACTGCACGGACACCATTGGAATGCCAACTCTGGAAGATATTTTAGAAGAGCTTGAAAAGCCAGGATTAGATCGCCGGGAAAAAGCCAAAGTATTCACTTTCAATCAAAATATAAAACAAATTACAGATCTGGAAAAAGGCCAGTTGCTACCCGGAATCGTGAACAACATCACCAACTTTGGTTGTTTTGTGGATATTGGCATTAAGGAAAGTGGACTCATCCACATCTCCAACCTATCCGATTCGTTTGTAAAAGATGTGAACGAGCATGTTAGTTTGCACCAACAGGTTATTGTAAAGGTTTTGGATGTGGACATCCCTAGAAAACGCATTCAATTGTCATTACATAAAAAGTAATGTTCTGAGGAAAATCCCGTCCTATCCATTTAATTAACTTCTTCGAAAAATTATTTTTTAACTTTAGTTATTTAACCTCCAATAGTATGAAACCATTCGTTATCAGTCTTCTGTTACTTTTGGCAATGACCACTACCGCCCAAGACCTCAATATTAAAAAGGATAATCTTTGGAACAATTTCACTTACGACATGGGTAATGTTTTTGGTGGCATTGGCCATTCGTATAGTCGCCCTTTTCATTGGCAAGGAAACGACTGGGCCAATTTTGGTTATATGGTAGCTGGCACAGCCTTACTTTACACCGTGGATGATGAACTAGATCATTGGGTAGGTGGATTTAGAGAAGATGTTCCTGATTTTTTGGTGGATTATGGAAATGAATACGGAAGTCCTGAGAACAATTATATGCTCACAGGCGGGGTTTACTTGGCCGGTCTGTTTACCAAAAATGAAAAATTAAGAAGAACTGGTGTTCTCTTGATTGCTTCTGCAACGGCCGGAGGCTTTTTACAACAAGTAAGCAAGCGACTTATTGGAAGGGCAAGGCCCAAAAGTGGTGATCCATCCAATGTGTTTGATCCTTTCCACCTACAAAGGGTATTAAATTATGATTCATTCCCCTCTGGTCATGCCATGTTGGCCTTTACAAACGCCTATGCAATTGCCAAGCAGTTTAAGAGTCCGTGGGTGAAGGCTGGAATATACACCGTTGGGCTTATTCCTGCCTTTGCAAGAGTGACAGATCGTTTTCATTGGGTTTCCGATGTGGCCTTTAGCACAGTGCTCAGCATATTTATCGTAGAATCGATAGATCGTTATCTCGATTCCAAATACGATGAAAAATATAATGATAATCAGAAAAAGCTGAGCTGGAATCTCAATTTTGGCCCAGGTACCATGGGAGTGGCTGTCCAGTTTTAGAGCTCTTTGACCATTACTTATTTAGAGTCAAACCCATTTCGTAATTTTACATTTCTAAAATCAAGAATATGCTATCCAAAAAACTTGAAAAAGCGCTCAATGAGCAAATCAGAATAGAAGCAGAATCTTCGCAAGTATATTTATCCATGGCCTCTTGGGCCGAAGTTAAAGGACTTGAAGGTGTTGCAGGATTCATGTACGGCCACTCCGATGAAGAGCGCATGCACATGCTCAAATTGGTCAAATATGTCAACGAACGTGGTGGTCATGCGGTGGTCTCAGAATTAAAAGCTCCGGAAACCGATTTTGGTTCACTACAAACCATGTTACAGCAACTCTATGATCACGAGGTTTTTGTTTCGCAAAGCATTAACGAGCTAGTGCATATTACTTTAGAGGAGAAAGATTATGCCACCCATAACTTCTTGCAATGGTACGTTGCGGAACAACTGGAAGAAGAGGCATTAGCTAGAACTGTATTGGACAAGATAAATATGATCGGTGATGACAAGGGCGGACTCTATCTTTTTGACCGCGACATACAGCAATTAACGGTGGCCAGTGCAGCTTCTGATACCGCAGGGGGATAATTGTTGATAAATCTTTTATTTAGATTAATTTAAAATAACTATTTTTGGCCCACTGCAAGTCGCAATGGGAAAAAAGAAGCAAAAAAAGAAAGACAACAAGTCTCAATTAAGGGAACTTTGCCCTTCCAATTGCAAGACCAAATGTTGTAAAAAATACAAAAAGAGTGAAAACAAGCGCTGTAAACGTTGTCCTTGTTTTGATCTATTAAAGAAAGTTGCATAAAAAAACCGCCTGTAGGCGGTTTTCTTTTTTTCAGTTTTGTTTTCTTTTCGGGACATTTTCGGCCATCTCACTTGATTGTGGCATCAACAGTGTGTCCAAGTCGGAGGAGGAAAGATATTCTCCTGCTTTTTCGAAATATAGTTCGCTATGTCTACAAGTAGTTTCGCAGCTTTGCAGATTGTTCAAGTAGGCATCCTTCTTGCCCTTCATATAAACCAAATAGGAAGTGAAATCTGCTGTTCCCAAATGCCTTTCAAAATTTTGTTGGTCCAACCAATAATCTTGTTCATCTTGATGAGCCATCCTTTGAAAGGAATGTTCGTAACTAGCATCCCTTTGTGCCAAAGTCTCATAAAAACGTAAGCTATGCTTGGTATTCAGGTTCCCTTGGGCGGAAACTCCGATACCGCAACAGCTTATTAAAATTATGATATGTATCTGAACAAATTTCATCTTGACTTGACTTCATATATAAGACATTCAATTTTCGAAAAGGTTGCATCATCTTTCTTTAATTTACTGTTAAACATTGATAATCAAAAAGAAAGGGGGTCAATTGCCCCCCTTTCTCGATAAAATGTTATCTATGCTATTTACCCAAAAGCAATAGCTCGTTGCATTTGATTTCTGTGATATACCTTTTCTCACCCTCTTTGGTTTCATAAGAACGAGATGTTAATTTCCCTTCAACAGCCACTTCTTTACCCTTCACCAAGTAGTTTTCTGCAATTTCAGCAACTTTGCCCCATGCCACGACATTATGCCATTGGGTATCTGTTACCCTTTCTCCCTGCGCATTTTTGTAGGTTTCATTTGTGGCAATGGAGAATTTAGCGAGTTTGTTTCCATTTTCCAAGTTTACCATTTCAGGGTCATTTCCTAAGTTTCCAATCAACTGTACTCTGTTTCTAAGTGAATTCATGTTTTTAAATTTTACGGTTAAACAGTTAATACTATCGCACTCTTATTGTCCGACAGGGCAAACTTAGTATGGGTCAAAAACACGAATCGGTTTTAAAACATTTGTTTTCGTTTGTAAACGGATGTAATCGGTTGTAATTCTTTGGGTTTGGATTCTTTTCTGACTTAGCGGACAATAAAATTCACAATCAACAGTTTTATAAGAGTATTCTTACAATGTTTGGGTAGATTTGGGGAAATCTTTATAGAATACAGCGTTAGTTCCATATATGGGATAAAGGTCACTCGACTTTTATCCCTTTTTGCATTTTAGCTCTTCTTCACATTGTACATAGGTATGGGCATGGATTCTTTTTTCGGCATCTTTATGACCAACTCACGTCTCTTTTTTAACTATTGTAGTGCTATATCCGGATTAATCCGGGTAAGTTCCTTAATAAAACCTTTTTTGTCCCTCGGTGAAACCAAAATACTACTATGCTTTTTGTAGATAATATTAAGTCTATCCAATGATGCCGCCGGAGAACTGATCCAACTGTTGCTTTTGGCTATCATTTTTATGGTGGATATTTCAATTCTCCACTTGAACAAAATTCCTACTCTAATGATTAAGTCGTTCCCTTCGATTATATAGTGAACTGAAAAAAATACATAAAGAACAAATAGCAAAACCAGCACATTAATACCGACACCGGTCCAATTTCCCTGTGAAACAATTGGAATGGAAGTACCGATCAACACGGTAACAACAAACAAAAGCAAGCCATAGCTGACTTTGGATGGGTATCTCTTCATTAGAACTTATGCATTCCTAAAGATAATCCAAAACAAGCGAAGCTAAGGGTCAGGTGTTGAAATTGCCCATAATTGGCAATTTCCGAATGCGGTGCCCGGTAGCGGCAAAAATGGCATTGGTCAACGCGGGAATTGCTGGAGGTAAAGGTGGTTCTCCCAATCCTCGCGGAGGTAGGTCGTTCTTTATAAATTCAATATGTATTTCAGGGGCTTCGCCTATTCGCATCCATCGATAATCATGAAAATTGGATTGTTCTGTAGCTCCATCTTTAAATGTGATTTCTCCATACATTGCTGCACAAATTCCTTCCAAAATAGCTCCTTCCACCTGTGCCAAAGCCCCTGATGGGTTTACCACAATGCCACAATCCACTACTGCATCCACACTTATAACCTTTACTTTGTTGGCATCTGATACCTCCACAGTTACAACTTCAGCAATGAATGACCCAGCCATTTTACGCGCTGCAAAACCTCTGCCCTGCCCTTCGGGCAGTGGTGAATTCCAATTGCAATTCTCCCTGACTTTTTCAATCACATTAATGAATCGTGCATTATCAAATTCGTATTCCCCGACCACAGGCACCATTCTAGCTGGACCAATGAATTTCAAGAAATAATCAATGGGATCCGTATTATTTTTGAATGCCAGCTCATCTAAAAAGCTTTGGATTGGAAATGTATTTGCCGCAGGAGATACGGCGCGCCATTGTCCTAAAGGCACATCGCTTAAAACATGACCGTATTCGAATCGCAAATTTGGAACAAATCCTGCCGGAAATTCATATTCATCGATTTCCGTTCCTGCTGGTCTACCCTCCCGGCCTAAAGATGTTTTACGAGAAGCATTGGTCAAAATATGTTGCCATCCGGTTATCATACCAGTACTATCAAGTGTGGCGGCTAACTTTTGAACGCTCCCCGGGCGATACCAATCATGTCGTATATCTTCTTCCCTAGACCAAGTCAGTTTTACCGGTGTGCCCATTTCTTTGGATAAAATGGCAGTATCCATCGCATAATCCACATAAAACCGGCGCCCAAAAGCACCGCCACTTCGTGGCATATGAATTTTAATGTGTTCGGGTTTCAGGTCAAACAGTTTGATCAGTCCTTCTTGTAGGGCTCCTGGGTTTTGGGTTGGTGCCCAAACCTCACACATATCATCTCTAAAATCAACGGTACAGTTCATGGGCTCCATAGTAACATGGGCCAAAAATGGAACTTCATATATAGCCTCTTCGTAAGATGTTGCTTCCTTTTTTGCCAACTCAAAATCTCCATCTTCTCTCTCTATCGATGTTGAGTTAAGTTGTTGGTGGAAACTTTCGAAGATCTCCTTGGTATTTTCCTTTCTTGAATTGGAATTATCCCAGTTGATTTCAAGTTTTTGTGCTCCCTTGAATGCTGCCCAGGTTGAATTGGCAATAACCGCCACGCCATTCACAAAATTTGGGCTGTTAGACCCTATAAGTCTTCCTCCATATTCTTTATTGTCTAATTCAATTACCTCGATAACCCCATCTACGGCTTTTGCTGCTGTTGAATCAAAATCAGAGACGCCACCATCGAAAACGGGATTCTTTCGTACTGTGGCATATACCATCCCTGGCAGTTTAATGTCAATCCCGTATTCCATACGTCCGGAAACCATCTTATCCAAATCTACTTGAGGAATGGGTTGGCCGACAATGTCAAATGAATTCACGGGTTTAAATTCAACCTCCTCTGGTAGTGCTATCTGCGCTGCTTCCTTCACCAAATCTCCAAAAGGAATGGATTTTCCGGATGCTTGATGAAGCACCTTGCCATTTTTACTGATCAATTCTACAGCCGGAACATTTATTTTTTGGGATGCCGCCGCGATAAGAGCAAACCTGACCTTGGCTCCTGCTGTTCGCATTAAATCCCAATTCAAGATAATGGCATAGCTTCCGCCGGCCCATTGCTCGTCATATAGTTTGTTGAAGTCTCCTTGAACAACCTTTACTTTTTTCCAATCGGCTCCCATTTCCTCGGCCAAAATCATGGGCAATGAGGTTTTGACCCCTTGACCTATCTCTGGATTTTTGGCAATAAGGGTCACAAGCCCATCAGTATCGATGGTCACCAGCGGTAAGAACTCGAAGTTTTCAGCAGGTGTTTTTTCAGTATGGCACGATTGAAAATGTACGCCAATCACAAGCGCACCACTTGCGGATGCCGTTAGTTTGATAAAATTTCTTCTTCCAAGTGTATTTTTCATTATTCTACCTGTTTTATATGCTTCCCCTCGATTACCTGATATATATAATTCCCGTCAAGATCAGTTGCTTCTTGTTTTTTGCCGTTGGGCCAAATGATTTCAACTTTCGCAATCTTCTCGGCACCCAATCCAAAATGAATTTCTGGGGCATTTTCACTTCCATAGCCAGTCTCGCGAATAAGGTATCTGGTTTGAACAGCTCCATCTGATGTAGTGAGCTTGACCCAACTTCCAATTCCGTAACTATTGGATGCTATCCCCTTGAGTTGAAAAATAACCCAGTTGCCAGCATTGTTTTGATTGACGTAGAAATCATTGGGTTCGGCTTCTCCGCCCCAATTACATACGTATAAATCAAGATATCCATCCCGATTTATGTCTCCGGAAGCTGTTCCAGCGGAAATATGTCCATCAACCGCAGCAAGTGCCTTGTAAATCCTTTTAAAAGAATGATCAGGCATACCTGCAAAAAGGAAGTTTTGAATTTCCGGATACCCCTCCGTTCCATTGGCGATATACAAATCTTGATGACCATCGTTATTGAAATCGCCCCAGGTTTGTCCTTTTGACGGTCTTCTCACTTCGTAAGTAATCCCGTTATCTGTAATTTTTTCGAAAACCCCTGATCCTGAATTTTGGTAGAGCGCATTTTCGTCAGAGCGGGCTACATTGGTAACATATATATCTAAATCCATATCAGTATCATAGTCCACAAACGAGACTCCGTAGGAAGCATTCAGTTCTTCCACCAACATTCCTTCCCTCTGTTCTTTAAATTCCCCCTTTGGTGAATTCCAATACAAATAGTTTCTGTGTTTACCGGTGAATTTCCCGTTGCTTTTGACCACAAAATTGGCTACGTAGAGATCAGGGAATCCATCTCCATTTAGATCGCCCCAAGCGCAGGCTCTTCCATCTCCTTTGTTACTCATCCAAGGTCCTGAATTTGCTTTTTTGAACTGTCCCTTGCCATTATTTACGTATAGATTATCATCTTCACCGTCCCGATTCACAACAAAAACATCCATATCGCCATCCAGATCATAATCGCACCAACAGGCTCCTGGAGAATTGGTAAAGTTGGTGCTCAAATCGTCGGCTGTTGTAGCTGAAAAGTTTCCCTTTCCATTATTCAGATAAAGGAGGTTTGGAACCCCAAATTGCGTCGTGAAAAAGATATCCAGGTCTTGATCATTATCCACATCAACGGTATGAACAGATTCGCTCCACGCATTAACCATATTTTCTGAAATTGCAACCCTTCTAAATTTCTCACCTTCATTAAAATGAATGGTATTTCCCAAAAGTTGTGTCGAATCTACCTGATTGGCCACTATAACATCGAGCAGCCCATTGCCGTCCAAATCCGCAATGGACACTCCGCGAGAACCTTGTGGTGGACCTTCGGTAGGCGCACTTTTAAAGCGAAAATCTTGAGCTGTCAGTTCTGATATGCAAAAGACCCACAAAAGAAAAATTGTCAATCGTATCACCCGTTCATTTTTTTCGAGGCCAATACCCATTTATGGATTTTGGCAGTAGTTTTTCAGTTACTCAATCCCCTACATTTTCAGCGGGTGGAATAAATAATTTAGGGTCCGGCACTTGATTATCTCCTATTAATGAAATCATTTCATAGGTCACTGCCCCATTTCCTGTTACGGCCCAGTTTGGAACTCTAAGATTCCCGAATTCTTTCATAGGCCCGAATGTGTATTTATATTGCGTCGTGGCCCAAACTAGCGGTTCATTTTTACCATTCAGGACGATATGACCATGGTATTGATTGTCTGGACCATAAAATTCTATTCTTCTAACTCCAGGAAATTCTTCTTCTCCAAATTTTACTTCATAATTAGAATCACTGTTTGCTACCGCTCTCGCAATGCGATAGATACTATACGGGGCTCTTTCCATTGCATTATTGAATGCCTCATCACTTGTATAGCTAAATTCTCCATTTATTATATTCCAATATTTGTGCTCTGGACTATAAGCCCTTATCCTGGAGTATGTTTCATTTTTCATGGTTACCCAAGAACGTGGGCCAGTTAAATCCAAAATTTCATTTTCGAGATATGAATCCCTATCCCAGAAATACCATCTATGCACAAAATGAACACTTTTAAGTTGCGACCATATTCTTGTGCCTCCCATTGTATTGACCATAGCTTCTAAATGCTTAACTGCTATTGAATCACCACGTATACCTTTGTTGTTGCTTTGAGAAAAAACATCATTTATGAAAAAAAGAGAGATAAGTACTATTGTATAGCAACAAATTGTGAGCTTTGATTTGTTAAATTTAGATTCCATTTTCCAAAATTTGTTTGTTGTTAAAGTGTTGTACTTAATGCCAACAAAGACATATCCACATAAGCAATCACTCCTTCTTCTCATGAATTTACCGTTAATACATGCGAGCGTATATTATTTTCCGTTTTTTGATTTTGAATGAAGAATTTGATGGATTTTTCCAACACCTAAACTTACCCAATACACTAGAAGAAAAATGGGTTTTGCAGTAAACTGACCTGTTTTTGTCAGTGAATGGACTTAAAGCGTTCTGTCCTTAAAAAAGTGTGTGATGTCTTTGATAAAACTTTTGCTCACCCTCCGTTTGGTGCCATCTTTCATAATAACCTCAAGGGTACTTCCTGTTCCCCTTGCCAGTTCAGACACAAAATCCACATTGATAATGGTTGACCGATGAATCTTTTTGAACGTGTTCTCAGGAAGCACATCATAAAACGATTTCAAAGGTTTCCGCATTAAAAAAACACCTTCCGATGTAAACAACTTAGTATAATAATCTTCTGCGGCCAACCAATGAATCTGTGATGGTTCACAAAAGTGTTTTTTTCCACCACGTGTTAATTCAAAAAGCAATGGGGAAGCTATTTTTTCCTCCTTAGTCCACCAAAGTTTATCAATTACAAACCAAAGGATTCCGAAATCAATCAAGGTCCAAAACACAAAAAAATATCGGTACACCCCATATTTGGAGCCTGGTAAATCCAAATAAGGACTAACGGTTGAACTAAGGTTAAAAAACCAGCCAAAATGAAGAGCAATCCATACGAATCCTATGCCTACAATAAGCGCTCTTCCATATGACATCTTTCTAAATCTTTCAATAAGGGTTTTGAACATCAAAAAAATCAAAATCCACGGTAACCAAATAAGTGCTTGCCAGACTACTACATGCAAAAGTGTGACCTGGTCTCTTGTAGCATATTCCCGCCAATAGATCAATATGCCCAAAACAAGGGTAATTGTGGTCAATAGCGCTAAAAAGTTTTTAGTCTTCATACTATATTAGTGCAATATTGGATTTACATGCTATTTTTTTGATAGATCTCAAGATAGCAAGAATCGGGTTTTGAACGAAGGAAGTTGGCAATACTTTTGGAAAACAAATTAGAAGTTATGGAGAGTCAAGAAAACATCAACTACAATCGAATTGCCAAAGCCATTGCCCATATCAATGCCAATTTTAAGGAACAACCTTCTTTAGATGAAATTGCAGAAAAGGTACATCTAAGTCCCTATCACTTTCAACGTATGTTCACCGATTGGGCAGGCATTAGTCCCAAAAAATTTCTTCAGTATATAAGCGTTCAGCATGCAAAAAAGGTTCTGGGCGAGCATAGCGCCACACTTTTTGACGCTGCAATGGATACAGGATTGTCTGGTACAAGCCGATTGCACGATCTGTTTATTTCCATAGAAGGGATGACTCCTGGCGAATTTAAAAATGATGGAGAAAACCTCAATATCAATTATAGTTATGCGCAGAGTCCTTTCGGACTGGTGGTAATTGCTTCGACTGCAAAAGGGGTATGCCATATCTCATTTACAGAGGATGAAGAAAAGGGACTGTATGAATTAAAAACCCAATTTCCCAGAGCAAATTATCACCAAAGGGTAGATCAAATACAAGCCAATGCATTGATGGTTTTTGGTAAAGACTGGAGCCAAGTTTCCGACATCAAATTGCATTTAAAGGGAACAGATTTTCAGCTGAAGGTTTGGGAGTCATTGCTCAAAATCCCGAAGGGAAATCTCACCACCTATGGGAAAATTGCCAAGATGGTGGACAAACCAAAGGCATCGAGAGCGGTGGGGACCGCCATTGGTAGCAATCCTATTGCCTACCTAATCCCATGTCATAGGGTAATTCAATCCTCTGGCGGTTTTGGAGGGTATCGATGGGACAGTACCCGAAAGACAGCTATTATTGGATGGGAAGCTGCACAAGTTGAATAGATGGAGCCTCTGAAAAGAAAAATAGCTGAAATACCTTGGGAAGGTGTACAGCAGGAATTGCACAAACAAGGTTATTCCGTTATTGAAAATATATTGGATGACGAAAGTTGCAGTGCGCTCATCAAAAATTTTGAAAACGACAAACTGTATCGAAAGGTTGTTGATATGGAGCGGTTCCGGTTTGGGAAAGGGAGATACAAGTACTTCAAATATCCCTTGCCTGATTTAATTCATCAATTGCGAACCTTTGTTTATCCAAAACTAGTGCCGGTCGCCAACCTTTGGATGAAGAATTTGAAATTGGATGTTTCTTTTCCATCCAAACTAGAGGAACTTCATATCACATGTGGCAATAATGGGCAACATTTGGCCACACCTCTAATCTTGAAATATGGAGTGGGAGGATTCAATACTTTGCATCAGGATTTGTATGGCGAGGTCTATTTTCCTATGCAGGCTGTACTTTTCTTGAATGATCGAGATGTTGATTACACCGGAGGTGAATTTGTATTGACACAACAAATTCCAAGAGCACAATCGCAAGCCATTGTTCTCCGTCCAAAAAAAGGATCAATGTTATTGTTTACCACCAATTTTAGACCGAGCCAAGGTAAAAAAGGTCATTATAGAGTGGCCATGAAGCATGGGGTGAGCAAAGTTCATTCAGGAGAACGGCATACGTTAGGAATCATTTTTCATGATGCTTCTTCCTAATATGATTACACACGAGGACTTGACCCCATCTGAGCTTTTTCATGCTCTAAAACGTCAAAAAATACAATGGGCAGGTAACAGGAAGTTAAAAATATACGGACAGTTACATTGCAAATCAGGCAAACGAATGAAAGTAACGAACCGTGTTTTCTTCTCTTCGGAAGAAGAGGCTTTGCAAGAGGGATATAGACCTTGTGGACATTGTATCCGAACAAAATATACAGTTTGGAAAAACAATAGGGTTATCTTTGAAAACTAAAATCAGATAGCATGCAAACTTGGTTGAACCCCATCGTATTGGAAGGAGACTTAGTAAAATTAGTCCCAATGGAAACTTCTCATATTTCAGCTTTGCTGGAAGCGGCATCAGATGGTAATCTATGGGAATTATGGTATACCTCCGCCCCTTCCGCGGACACTGTTGAAAGTTATGTAAAGAAAGTATTGGAGGAGCAAAAGTTGGGTGTATCCCTTCCTTTTGTTGTCATGGACAAAGTAACAAGCGAGGTTATTGGTACAACAAGATATCTAAATGTTGATTCGAAAAACAAACGCGTAGAAATTGGTGCAACCTGGTACGCCAAACGTACCCAGCGAACTGGAATCAATACCGAATGCAAATATTTGTTACTTTCTCATGCATTTGAGACACTAAACACCATAGCGGTTGAATTCCGAACACATTTTCATAACCATCCATCAAGAAATGCCATTTTACGACTAGGGGCCAAACAGGATGGAATTATCAGAAACCATATTGTGGACCACAATGGGCTTCTTAGAGATACGGTGGTATTTTCCATTTTGAACAGTGAATGGCCAACGGTTAAAAATTCGCTGGAATTTAAAAGGAGAAGGTCCTATTCGTAGTATTTTCCAGCGGTTACTTTTGTGTTTGTTCTAGAAGTTTGGCAAAATTATAGCTCGCCAGTTCCAAGTTTTGAGCGCTGTTCCGCTTTGCCTTTTCCAAAGTCCCAATTTCATTTAGTATTGAGGTAACATATTGCAACCCCATAGCTTCCATCTCATCTAAAGAAACTAAAACTGATCCACAGAGCGCAGCTACGGGAATGTTCTTTGCTCTAGCTGATTGAATCACCCCATCAATGGTTTTACCGGAAAGTGTTTGACCATCGAGTTGGCCTTCACCGGTAATAATCCAATCTGCACCATCAATGGCATTGTCAAAATCTGCTATTTCTTTTATTAGATCTATGCCTGAAGTTAATTGCGCATTTAAAAAGACCTTTGCTGCGGCGCCCATCCCTCCTGCTGCACCAGCACCTGAAATATCCTGAACATTGATTCCAAATTGTGTGTAAATAACCTTGGCAAAATGTTGCAATCCTTTGTCCAAAAGAACGACTTCATCCGGAGAGGCTCCTTTTTGAGGTCCATACACATAAGCCGCTCCTTCTTTCCCATAGAAGGGGTTGTTGACATCACAAGCTACCTTGATTTTGACGTTTTTAAGCTCAGGAAGTACGTTTGAAACATCAATTTTTGAGACTTGGCTTAGGTTTTCTCCTATTGGGGAAAGTTGGTTTCCCTCTTCATCTAAAAATTGATACCCCAAGGCAGATGCCATTCCCATTCCTGCATCGTTGGTTGCACTTCCACCGATTCCTAAAACAATTTCAGTGACACCTTGTTTTATAGCATGATTGATTAGTTCCCCAAATCCTAAGGAAGTGGTTTTCATGCAATTCAGTTCGTCCTTAGCCAGTAACTTATAGCCGGAAACTTCGGACATTTCAATAAATGCAATTTTCTTTTCTTTTGAAATAAGATATCCTGATTCAATAGCTCTAAAAAGCGGGTCTTTGACCATCACCTCAATTTTGGAAGCTTGCAAATAATGTTGTACCACTTCCATGGTGCCATCACCTCCATCGGCCAAGGGCATATGAATTAAATCGGAATCCAGAAACACCCTTCGAATCCCTTTCTCCACGATTTCGCAAAACTGCTTTCCGCTCAGTGATCCTTTGTATTTGTCTGGCGCTAAAATGAACTTCATGTCATTAAAAATAAGACTTCTTTTTTAGTCAATTTATAATGGCACATGTTTTGCTTCCCCAAGCAAAGTATTTACCTTTAAATAAATTTCATATCATGAAAAACACATTAACCATTTTAATATTCTTCAGCTTTGTTATGGCTACTTCTGCACAAACCAAAAACTTTTTAGACATCCCTTATCTGGAAACATCTGCTAGGGTAGACACCTTGGTCACTCCCGATAAAATCTATTTGAGCATTACAATACAAGAAAAAGATTCCAAAGGACGGAAATCTGTGGAGGAACAAGAAAACAAGATGGCACAAAGTCTACGTGCCCTGGGTATAGATTTAGACAAGCAATTGGTCATCAAAGATTTGAGCAGCAATTTTAAAAAATATTTCTTACGACAAAAAGCTGTGCTTAAAAGCAAACAATATTCCCTTTTAGTCCATTCAGGAAAAAAGGCAGGTGAAGTAATGGTGGCTCTCGAAAAATTGGATATTGCCAACACCCATCTTGAAAAAACTGAATATTCCAAAATGGATGAGTTGGAGCTCGAACTCAAATCCAGAGCGGTTAAAAAAGCCAAGAAAAAAGCGGAAGCACTTACAGCGCCTCTTGGACAAAAAGTTGGTGCCGCCATTCATATTATGGATACCTCGACTCCTTACTATCCAAGATATAATCAAGCTCCTCGCATGGAAATGAAAGCAATGTCTATGGATATGGCCGAAGCTGAACCCTTGGATATCGATTTTGAGAAAATAAAGGTGGAGACTTCGGTAAATATCAAATTCGAATTGTCCAAATAAATAGTGTTGCTTCGTCTTTATTAAAAAGATGAAGAACTATGAGACTTTTAATTTGCTTTTTACTATTTGGTTTTGGCTTTAGTTATGCCCAAAACACACTTCAATTAAAAGAAAATCAGCAATCCCCCGATGCTTCCTTGGATGACGTCTCCTGGATAACTGGTCATTGGAAAGGGGAGGCTTTGGGAGGTATTGTCGAAGAAATTTGGAGTCCCCCACTGGGAGAATCCATGATGTTTTCCTTCAAACTTGTAAATGATGGCAAAGTTTCCTTCTATGAATTTGGACATATTAAACAAATAGATGCAACACTCATCTTACAGCTCAAACACTTTCATGGTGATTTAAAAGGATGGGAAACCAAGGATGGAACCGTTGATTTCAAACTTGTGAAACTTGAAAAAGACAAAGTGTTTTTTGAAGGCCTGACCATGGAAAAAACCAGTAACCATGAATTGCGGGTTTTCGTAGTTGTCAATTCCGAAGAGTTGGCATTTAGTTATAAACGTTTCTGATTTGAAACACCATTGAATTCCAGCATTTTGCAAAAAAGTACGATATTGTAGTATCCTAAATCAAGAGTATGTCCGAAAAGCATTGTTTGGAATGTGGTGAGAAGTTGATAGGTAGGGTCGACAAAAAATATTGCTCCGACCATTGCAGAAACGCCTATAACAACAAACTGAACAAGGATAGCAAAAATCTGGTCCGAAACATCAACAACAGATTACGTAAAAATTATAGGATTCTAGCTAGTTTTCCATTAAAAGATGGTAAGACCACGACCACCAAAATGAGATTGATTGACAAAGGTTTCGATTTTGAATACATCACCAATCTTTACACCACAAAAAAAGGAAGTACATACTACTTCCTTTATGATCTTGGATACTTGCCTTTGGATAACGACCGCTACATGATCGTTAAACGGGAGTAAATGATTACTTCCAATTTTGCGCACTCAATTTAAGTGCGGCTATAACGATATCTTTTCTGCTAATTTGCCCGACCAAAATATCATTTTTCATAACGGGTAATCGACGTCTGTTATGCTTGTCGAAAACCCCAGCAGCATCAAAAATGCTCATATCGTGCGGAATGGTCTGCACGTTTTTGGTCATAAAACGCTCTACACTTTTATCCAGTATGGGTTGGTTGAAATATCTACTTTCTGAAATCTGCTTCATACAATCAGCTTCAGAAATAATTCCTACCAAAAACCCATTTTCATCCATTACCGGACCTCCGGAAATATGATGCTTGGCAAAAGCTTCCATCACTTCCAAAATAGACTGCTCTGGAGCAAAAGTCACCAATTTCTTGGTCATATAGTCCTCAACAAGTATCGGGGCCTTATATTCTTTTTTTGAGGAATCCTTTGCTCTAGCACCTCGAAAACTTTTAATTGCCATAGTGCTGATTTTTAAGGTTGAATCTTAAATATAGGATTTTTCCTCGTAAAATTTAAATTTTTGGGTTCAAATGCACAAACCTCTTATAATTTCCTATTTTTATGTGCCAACGCAATAAACAATGAAACTTTCCCGAACACTTGCCTTTCTTTTTCTTTTATTGGCCGTTTATTGGAGCTATAAATCATTAATGCCTTCCTATAAGGCAGATTTGGATGCTTCACCAACTTCGTTTTCAACGGACAGAGCTCTGGTTCATGTTAAAAACCTATCCAAGGAACCTCATGCCGTCGGCTTTCCGGGTCATGCAAACGTCCGAAGTCATATCATTGCTGAGCTTCAAAACATGGGCCTTGAAGCTACACTACAAGAAGGATATACCGCAGGCGACTGGGCCAATCTAAGCAAGGCTACGAATATTTTGGCCCGAATCAAGGGTTCTGGAAATGGTAAAGCTTTGCTTTTACTGTCTCATTACGATAGTAATCCACATTCCTCACTCGGTGCCAGTGATGCCGGAAGTGGTGTAGCCACTATTTTGGAAGGAATACGTGCTTTTTTGGCCGAAAACAAAACACCAAAAAACGATATTATCATTCTTATTTCAGATGCTGAGGAATTGGGTCTAAATGGAGCGGACCTTTTTGTGAAAAAACACCCTTGGGCAAAGGACATTGGGCTGGTTTTGAATTTTGAAGCTCGCGGTAGTGGGGGCCCCAGCTATATGCTTATTGAAACCAACGGTGGCAACGGTACCTTGATCAAGGAATTTACCGCCGCAAACCCGAAATACCCAGTAGCGAATTCTTTGGCCTACAGTATTTATAAAATGCTTCCGAACGACACTGACCTTACTGTTTTCAGGGAAGATGGTGATATAGAGGGTTTTAACTTTGCCTTTATCGATGACCACTATGACTATCACACAGTTCTTGACAGTTATGAGCGTTTGGACAAAAATACCCTAGCTCATCAAGGAAGTTATTTGATGCCCCTACTTCGTTACTTTAGCGATGCCGACTTGAATAATCTAAAAACCAGCGAAGACTATATCTACTTTAATCTTCCCTATTTTAGATTGGTTTCCTATCCGTTTGGATGGATATGGCCCATGTTTGCCATTGCACTTTTTGGCTTTCTCCTTTTGTTGATTCTTGGTTTTAAAAAGCAAAAATTGAGCATGATTGGGATGCTCAAAGGATTTTTACCCCTTTTACTATCACTTACCGTAAATGGCCTTGTTGGTTACTTCGGCTGGAAAGCCATAAAATGGTGGTATCCCGGTTTTAGTGATATGCTGCATGGATTTATGTATAACGGGCATTTATATATAATGTCGTTTGCCCTGATATCACTGGCCGTGTGTTTTTGGTTTTACCATAAGTTCCGGAAACTGAGCATCTCCGAGCTTTTGGTTGGCCCAATTGTTATATGGTTGCTTGTGTGCGGATTGGTATCGGTTTACCTGCAAGGTGCAAGTTTCTTTGTTGTTCCTTTGTTTGGGTTGCTTGTTGCACTAATGGTTGCCATCAATCAAGATGAACCAAGCCCATTCTTGCTTGTATTTCTGGCGCTCCCTGCGATTTTCATTTATGCTCCTTTTATTAAAATGTTTCCAGTAGGTCTTGGGTTAAAAATGCTTGTTGCCACAACCATTTTTACCACGCTTCTTTTTGTTCTGGTCCTTCCATTTTTTGGACGATTTAAAAGCAAAAACCGATTGGCTTATTTATCCCTCTTCCTTTTCTTCGTTTTTAGCATTGCGGCCCATATCAAAGCTGATTTTAATGAAAATCGACCTAAACCAAGCAGCCTGCTATACGTTTATGATGCCGACAACAATAGTGCCGTTTGGGCCACCTATGACAAACAGTTAATTGATTGGAACGGACAGTTCTTAACGGACAAATCCAAAATTTCCGAGTCAGAAGGATTTAAAACCCTTGCCAGCAAATACGGTTCTGGGTTTACCTACACCGCCAAAGCGCCAAAAAAGGATATTGCAATTCCATGGATAGATACGGTAAAAGATACAATCGTTGGCGATAATCGTATCCTCGAATTGTGCGTTACTCCAAAAAGGGATGTGAACCGACTGGACATTTATGCTAATTCGATAAAATTCAGTTCAGTTAAAGTGAACAAGATTGCCTTATCGGACAATTTCTTAGAAAAGCGAAGAAAAAAATTGGTAACACACTATATCAGTAATAATGATTACACCGAGTTGGAAATGAGTTTTCCCAAAGATTCTGTTTTGGAGCTCAGTTTTTACGAATCATCCAATGATTTGCTAAGCAATCCGGATTTTACTGTTCCAGAACGACCAGAAACCAGCATACCCATGCCGTTTGTGCTCAATGATGCAATTTTAGTGACCAAAAATCTCAGATTTGAATAAAAAAATAGGTGTTATGGGCTGTGGATGGCTGGGGTTCCCTCTTGCCATAAAACTGGCCGACAATTTGCATGACGTTCATGGCACCACGACCTCCAAGGAAAAACTTTCGGTATTGGAAGATCATGGAATAACTGCCTATGAAATTGCCTTATCCGCCACATCAATTGCAGGTGACATTCAAAATTTCTTGAGGCAAGTAGATTTTTTAATCATTAATGTACCCCCAAAACTTCGAAGTGGTAATTCAGAGAGCTTTTATGATAAAATGAGGTTGTTGCATCGTGAAATAAAGAAGAATTCTGTTACACATATTATTTTCGTAAGCAGTACGGCCGTTTATGGCAACATTGAAGGTGAGGTGACGGAAGACTCCATTCCCCAACCTGCCACTGAATCAGGAAAACAATTGTTGGCATCCGAACAACTCTTCGCTCAAGATAAAGAACTCAATACAACCATCATTCGTTTTGGAGGGTTGATTGGCCCCAACCGTCATCCAGTGACTATGCTGTCCAAAAGGAAAAACCTCACCAATGGGAATGACCCTATCAACTTGATCCATCTGGACGATTGCATCTACATGATAAGTACCATTCTTGCGAACAACTATTGGAGAGAAATTTTTAATGCTGTTTACCCCCTTCATCCAACCAAAAAGGATTTTTATACGCGGGAAGCAATAAAAATGGGCATTACACCTCCTGATTATTCTGAAAGCCCTCCATCCAAATTAAACAAGGTTATTGTAAGCAAAAACTTCACGAATAAGTCGCATAGCATGAACACTTCTATCATTTCATGAATTGATAAATCCTAATTCTGTGTTTTATCGATTCATATAGTATTCTTTAACAGCTTAATACCAATTATTTTTTTAGTTTTGGCGCACCAAAAAACATGAGAGATGAGAAAATTTGCGGTGTTGATGCTTTTATTCATAGGTTTCAACGGAATTTCACAAAGCAATAACGAGCTTACCGAACACTATAAAGCATTTTACAATGAAATGCGGTTACAGGGTGATATTAGTGGTGTCATCAATGCGCTGACACACCTAAATGTACTTTCGCCTTCAACAGCACGTAGAGACACATTGGCTTTTGTTTACATGAACAACGGTCAACATATGCAAGCGTTGAACACTATAGGGATTGAAAAGAAAACTGATGATTCTGATTTAGCGGTACAAGTAAAAGCGGTTTCTTTAAAAGCATTGAACCAACCCAAAAGAGCTTTGGAACATTTTGAGGTGCTTTTCACCAGAAACCCATCTGCCTATTTAGCGTACGAACTGGCCGATTTAAAAATCCAAGTCGGGGATAATGATGGTGCTTCTACAAACATTGAATATGGTATTGTCAATGCCAAGGATGACCAAAAATATGCCTTCTACGAAAGACAACAACCTTATGAGGTTCCGTTAAAGGCAGCTTTTCACCACCTAAAAGGATTGGTAATCTTCAATAAGGATAAAACCAATATCGATACGGCCATCGCTTCTATTGATGAAGCGCTCAAGATTGATCCCAATTTTAATTTGGCAAGTTTGAGCAAGCAGGCTTTAGAATCGCGCAAGCAACAACCAGAGGCAGAAAACAAAAACTAGTTCTTCTTTTTAAGGTCAAGCAGTAAAAGACTGTCTTTTTCCTTTTTAAGTTGAATAATTTCTCCAACATTTTCGTTGGGAACAGCAATTGAAAGTACATAGTGGGCAATTTTCCATTGCCCATTTTCTTTTTTAATTACTCCCGATCCCCTACAAAGTTTCATTTGGGTATCCAAAAGCTCATCGAACCATGCGATGTCATTTGCTCCATTCAAATAGATGTTTCGTTCCACTGCTGTAAAACTCCACGCTCTTCCCCGGTCAAAATAGGGTTTTGAAAACTCTCGAAATGCCTCGTTTTGCCAATTTTCGGTTGCATCAGTGCCAATAAAAACACCATCCGAGGTCATCATTCCAAAATAGGCTTCATAATCGGCATTGGCCGCTGCTTGGTGCCATTGGTCTAACAGTCCGGCTATTATCTTTTTCTCATTTTCTTGAGCGTTAAGACCTAAGCAAAGGGCGATTGCAACCCATAAAAGTATCCTACTCTTCATCCAGAATTAATTTTTCATCCAATTGGCTGTTCAAAACCACATTAAACTGTCTTCTAAAGGCATTGTATGCGTCCAACATTTCTATAGTGGGCTCCGTGGCGTCTTGGTTGTTCAAAATACTGGCCTTTACTTTTAGAAAATAGGTTTTAAGCACCCGTTGCCTGCTCTTGATCTGAAAATCGTCGAGAACACCAGGGTAAGTAGAAGCCGCCAAGAGTTTTTCTTTTTCGATAAGATCATCAATGGCCAGAACAAGGTCTTCGTTGTTCCTTGCCTTGTACAACACATCAAAACTACTGGATAGGGTTTTAAACTCTACCCAACTTTCCACTAGTTTGGTAGCTTCTGGGTTTAATTCCAGTTTTTTTGGCATTTTTTGGTAGTTGAATGCCAGGTCTTCACCTTCTACTTCGTCAGGAGCTACTTTATTATTTTTACAGGCCGCCAATAGTAAAATAACGGCAACCCAATAGGACAATTTTCGCATAAGCGAATGTACAAATTTTAATAAAGGCTATCTTTGCGCCTTGATACAATTAACTTCATTTTAAATGCAGAAACCCATTCTTATTCTTGGCGCCTGTGGACAAATTGGCACGGAGCTCACCATGGAACTTAGGGCCAAACACGGTACTGAAACTGTTATAGCCAGTGACATAAGAGAGGGCACAGAGACACTTTCCAATTCAGGCCCTTTTGAAATATTGGATGCCACCAATTATGAAGCAATAGAAGATGTGGTAATGCATTATGAAATTGATGAGGTCTATTTAATGGCCGCCATGTTGAGTGCCACCGCGGAGAAATTTCCAATGCGGGCATGGAACTTGAACATGAATTCACTTTTCAATGTGCTGAATTTGGCAAAGGAGAAAAAAATAAGCAAAATATTCTGGCCATCCAGCATTGCCGTTTTTGGTCCGAATACTCCAAAGGAAAATACAGCCCAGAATGCAATTATGGAACCCAGCACGGTTTATGGTATAAGTAAACAAGCTGGAGAACGCTGGTGCGAATATTATTTCAACAAATATGGTGTGGATGTTCGAAGTGTTCGCTACCCAGGATTGATCAGTTGGAAAACCATGCCCGGTGGTGGAACTACAGATTATGCTGTGGAAATCTATCACAAAGCTTTGGAAGACGGAGAATATAATTGTTTTCTTGATAAGGACACCAAACTTCCCATGATGTACATGGATGATGCTATCCGAGCCACCATCAGCTTGATGGAAAGTTCGGCAGAAAATCTAAACATCCGATCGTCATACAATCTAGGAAGTATGAGTTTCAGTCCGCAGGAAATTACAAAGAGCATACAATCCCATATTCCAGATTTTAAAGTGACTTACAATCCAGATTTTAGGCAACAAATTGCGGATTCTTGGCCAAGCAGCATCGACGATTCAGCAGCCAAAGCAGACTGGAACTGGCAGCCACGATTTGATCTTGACAGTACTACTAAAGAAATGTTGGAAAATTTAAGAAAGCCGCAATAAATTTCAATCCCGATTGATATCGGACTTGCCCCCAGTTTTTTTCAAGAGTTTTATGTGGTGAATCTCAACTCCTTTGTCAATAGGTTTGAGCATATCGTACATGTTTAGGGCAACAACACTGGCTCCATGCATGGCCTCTACCTCCACCCCTGTTTTATAGAAGGTCTTTACAGTTATGATCACCCTAATCTCCAAACCATCAATGGAATAATCTATAGCGCAGTTTTCCACTGGTAACGGGTGACAATCCGGTAGCAAATCAGCTGTTTTTTTTACACCAAGAAATCCCGCGGCTTTGCTCATGGCAAACACATCGCCTTTTGGGACAGTTCCACTTTTAATGGCCGTTATGGTTTCCTCTAAGCTAACTTTGACCACGGCTTGTGCAATGGCAGTCCTATGGGTAGATTGCTTTTGTGTGATATCGACCATAGATTATGTATTTATTTTCCATTGATAGGAATCATCTTCAAATAATTCTTTCCCAAAGACCGGAACCTGAGATTTTATTTCTTCCACAACATATTCCAGCGCTTCAAAAGCCGTTCTTCGGTGGGGTGATGATACAAAAACAAAAAGGCAAATCTCACCAACACCTACTTTACCTAAACTATGGTAAATGTGCATGCATGTGATATCAAATTTTGAAAAGGTGTTTTCTCTTATCTCATGGAACTTAAGATTGGCCATGTCTTCATAAGCAGTATATTCGATAGCGCCAACGATTTTCCCTTCAATTTCATCTGCACGAACTTGGCCCAAAAAGATATCATGTGCTCCAATTTCTGTCTTGGATTGGTGTTTTGCAATGGAATCTGCAATAAAGGATGGCGCAATGGCCCCATTTACAAACACATTTTTTACTTTCTTTTCCATAGAAGCATTAGTTTCTGCTAAGGTAACTAAGAAAAATCAAAAGGGTTTGATGTTTTAAGCAGTCAACAACAGCTTTAATACGGATTGAATTGATCAATCTGCCTGCCTACTTTATTAAATCTGCACAAAGTTTCACTTTCAGTTTAGTTGCTCCTGGCAGATAGGCAAGCGGTATTGATTCTTTGGTCAAAACCTTAACGCTGTCTTGCAATGCTCCATTTTTTAGCAGCTCATTCTTGACCCTCTGAAGCAGGTCCTCCAAAGCTTTGCTCTCTTCTTGTTGCATGGTATTAATGACCATTTCTTCCTCATAACCAATTTGGGCAATACATGCTCCGAAAGCATTGGCCACTTCCAAATTTTCTGGAAAAATCACCTTTGATGCGCCATTGATTTCTTTTGGTAGCAGGAATGCCCCTCCACCACAAGCTATTACCGGAATTTCTGTTGAATCTGTCTTTAGTTTATCCACCAACTGTTCAATGGTGGACTTAATCTGGTGTTTTACAGCAATTAGTGCTTCTTCATATGAGATAGCTGCATTTTTTTCTATTGCTTCGCGAAGGATTGATGCATCCCTGCTTCCCTCAATTTTCAATTCATCATTTGCTAAAAAGAAATCAGAGAGCGTTGGCGTATTCCCACCAAAAGCTATGGCCTTTTCTTTAAGTTGGTACCCAACGGAATCAGGACCCAGCTCACATTTCCCTTCTTTAAAACGCACAATGGTTCCTCCTCCAATCCCAACAGCCACAACATCGGGCATTCTAAAGTTGGTAAGCACGCCCCCAATTTGCGCGGCTTGGGTACTTTCCCTAGGAAAAAAATTGACCAAAACTCCGCCATCCGAAGTAGTTCCTCCCACATCAATAACAATTCCATTTTCCACTTTTGATAATGCTCCAGCTCCACGAATACTATTTGTAGGACCAGATGAAATGGTTAGCACGGGAAAGTCTTGTACTTGTTCCAAAGACATCAATGTACCATCATTTTGTCCAATGAACATTTGAGACGAAAGACCCAACTCGTGGACTGTATTTTTAAAAGCATTTACCATTTTCGAAGCTACATTTTGCAATGCCGCGTTTAAAATGGCCGCATTTTCCCGTTCCAACAACCCTAGGCCGCCCAATTGGTGGGAGCAGCTTGTTCTTATTTCAGCGCCTAGAATTTCTTTGGCCCAAGCAGCTACCTGTAACTCCTGATCAGGTAGGGTTTTGGAAAAAATACCCGTTATGGCCAAAGACTCCACTTGACCTTTCATGGCGCGAAGGTATTTTTTTACTTCTTCTTCATTTAATGGGCTTATCAATCGACCATCAAATTCATAACCTCCATGAACCATATAAATATGTTCTCCCAGTAATGTTTTTAAATTCTCTGGGAAGTCGGCCATTGTTGGTATAGAGCTGCTCGCTGGAAGACCAATTCTAATGGCCCCTATCTTATTCAGTTCTTTTCGTTCCACCAAAGCATTGGTACAATGTGTGGTGCCCAACATGATGTATTTGATATCTGTTTTGGGAATGTCCACTTTTGAAATGACCGCATTAATGGCATTTCTGATTCCACTACTCACGTCCAAGGTGGTTGTTTGTTTGGTTTTGGCCAATATTTTATTGGTATGCGATACTAATACGGCGTCAGTATTGGTACCTCCTACATCAACACCAATTTTATAGTACATAAGCTTAATTTTTATTCAATTCCTCTATGGGAATAAATTTTTCTTCATAACCAAATTTTTGTGGGCCTCCAAGAGCAATGCCCTCTGGTGTTCGCCATTGTTTATCGGCTTTCATCCCTAAAACCACTACGCGTGTTCCAAATTGAACAGCCTCGGCGGTGATGGGTTGCCCATTTTCTGCATCGATGAGCACAATCAAATCTGGGGTAATGGCTACAGGAAGACCGTCTTTTTTCGCCATCAAAAACTCGTTTTGAAAGTCCAACTCCATTTTGGAACCTTGATTTTCATCCAGTCCCAATATCTCGCAAATACCTTTATTCCAGCGGCCCTCAGTTTTGATGGTGACATTGCTGATTTTCCCGGTGAACAATTTAATGGCCGATGCTTCTTGGATCAATGAATCCAGTGGGGTTTGATTTTTATCTTTTGCATCTAGTATCGCTTCTCCGAGCTTTTGAGCGTAGCTCACAATACCATGCACCGCCGCTTTTTTGACCTGCGCTCCGCTCATAGGATAGCACCCAATGGCACAACTACCTCCCATTTGGATTGTTGTAGCTCCAACCAAGGTTTCTCCCCAAACATTATCGATGGTATGGTATATGTTCCTGTTCCCTTTTTCGTCTGCTTGGGCTATTGGTGAAACTGGAATATCATGTAGGGTGAACGTTACCATTTCCAAACGGGGAAATGCCCTCCCCATACCATCGGCATCCACTATGGGAATGTTTTTTTGAGCAGCCACGGCAAATGGGATGACACCGTTTAACCCACCCGCTTCGGCAGGCATTACGGCATCTATTTTTTTGCCCAAATATTCCTCCATCATTTCAAAAGCCTTTGTGAATTCATTTCCTGAAAAAAGTTTTTCCACCAAAATCATCGGGGCTCCAAAAGCAGCTATAGGCACCACTAAGGCATCATCTTTAAGTTCCTCAGCACCGATTAGATTCACCTCACCATAGTTGTCCATGGCCTGTTTTACCAAAAGCTTCCCAATATATGGGTCGCCACCCCCACCTGTTCCGAGAACGGTGGAACCCATGGCTATATATTCAATGTCTTTTGTTCCAATTTTTCGCATACTTACTTCATCATTTTTTTTAAGATATAATACCCCAATGCAGCAATCACAATTCCTAGAATGTTCTTGATTGAGGAGTCCATTATCAGCATGATTGTTACTCCAGCGCCCCAAGAGCATATTCCTTTCCAGTTGATTTTCGCAGCTTCCTGCTGGTATGTTTTGGCGATGTAATAATCCGAAATCATGACTCCTGCTATTGGCGTAATTGTGATAGTGAGCAGGGTTATGAAGCTCATGAAATGAGATAAAATTCCAATAGCTGCAAGTACTATTCCCACGATACCAACCAGCAAAGTAGTTTTGGAGCGCGAAGCATCACTTAATTTGAAAAGGTCATTAAAGGCCAGTCCGGAGGAGTAGATGTTCATAACATTGGATGTCCAAGTAGCCAGGATAAGAATCGACATTGCAAAAAATGGAAACCCTAAGCTGGAAAATATTTCAACGATGTCATAGGTTCCTTGCGTAATGGCCAAAATTGCACCAATGGCCAACAGGCATAGTGCCGAAGGAATAATTCCGAAGATGGAACCTAAAACGGCATCCTTTTTGGTTGCCGCAAAGCGATTGTAATCTGGCGAAATCACACCTCCGACGGAGATAAATCCAATGGTGAGACCTATTGCCTGTAAAAAAGGCATTTTATTCTCAGGTTTAAAGTCCAGTACATCTTGAAAGCTATGGGTATTAAAGGTGATGACAAGACCATAAATCAAAAGCAAAACAATGGCAGGTACGGCTATATAATTGAGCCATTTCAAATATTTAAACCCAAAAACTGCGGTAAGTACCATGATGATGCCCCAAAAAACCGAGGTTATCCAAATCGGAATATCAGGCCCGCCCATTTCCAATAGAATTTTTGAAAAAGAGGCTCCTGCAATATTGCTTTGGATTCCAAACCATCCCAAGGTCGACAAACCAATTACCAAGGCAACGATTATTTTCGCCCCATTCTCGCCAAAACTACTTGATGCTAGTGCTACGGTAGCTTTTCTTCTATCTACAGCCGCCATACTCAACAAAGACATAAAGAGAACCACAAAACCAAAACCTATAAGGCCTGCCCAAATAGACGTGCTGAAACTCAGGGCGCTTATTAAAGAACTGCCAATAAGCAGGGCAGGTACGCTTACAATGCCACCGAACCAAATCCCGGCAAGGCTGTACCATTTTGTATTTGCTTGATTGTTTTCCATACTGTTATGTCTTGATTAACACGTAAATAAGTTTTGTATCCTCCAGAACATTACCTGCCTGAGCCTCAAAAGCTTCGAGGTAAACCACATCTCCCGACTTTAAATAGCCTTTGATGGAACCATCTTCATTGAGCATTTGAATATTTCCATGTTGAATGATGGATATTTCATGACTTGGATGTCTGGTGAACCCTACTTCGGGAATTCGGATCCCTTTTTTCAGGAATACGGTCCCCATTTGAAACTCTGTCCGCTCTTTTTGAACATGAAAAAAGGACTTGTTATAATGCTCATCGGGTTTTGGATATGTGATTTTTTTTACCTCCATTAGTTCACGATGATTCGATTACCAAATTGATAGGGTTCCGAGAACAGTCCAAATTGTTCAATATCTTTTTCCGAAGGAGGTTCACAACTCCATTTGGCCGAAGGTTTCCAACCAAATCTGTTTTTTAGCATGGCTGCCTGTTCGGCTTGTTTTAATGCAGCCAATGAAGGATCAATAACAGGCACTTTAAGCTTTTCCTGTATTTCCTGAAAGAAACCAAATTCACAAGTGCATCCTAATATTATGGACTCCGCAAAATCTTCAGTCACTGCCTTTTCAGCAGCCCTAAAAAGGTTGCTGGCAGTAATTTCATGATCTTTTTGAAATTCGCAAACATTCATACCAACATCCCGGAAGGATGCTAAATGCTCCCCGTAACCATACTCTTTTATAGTCGAATGCATTTCATGCTCCCATTTTTTTTGACCAATTATCACCGAAAACCTGTTTGATAGCTTTAGCGCTATCTCGATTGAGGATTGGCACGGGGCAACAACCACCATATCTCCCGAAATCTCTCTGGCATCCAACAAATAAGGATCATAAAAACAACCGATAATCATAGCATCAAAGCCTTCCATAGCGGCTTGCCTTGTAGCCTTGATCAAATCAGAAGCAATAAGAGCATTATAAGTTCTGTACTCCAGGTTATCCATTTGACCAACGGTCGGTTGTAAAGAGGTGACATGTACTTCGGTATTTGAGAACTTGTTATCTTTGATCATTTCAGCAAAAAATGCATCGTAAGCATCAAAACCTACTGGATTCAAATACATTATTTTTAAGACATCTTCCATATTAGATTGTATAGAATTCCTTTGCTTCCTTTTTAGTGATGTAGCCGTTTTTTACATCCAACATCACTTGCTCTTTTGAACGGTTTTTTGGATCTCCATAACCTCCTCCGGTAGCGGTAACACATCTTACGATATCTCCTTTTTCCAAGGCGATGTTTGTTCCCAGGCTATGCCTTTCTTTTGTGCCATCGTTTCGAATGATCATGAAATAATTGTAGGAACCATCATGCCCTCCTTTCATCCCCCAAGTTTTTGTTTTTTCACCTAAAAAAGCGGCCGTTACGTGCGCTCCCTCCGAAACAATTTTATAGTCTACGTACTGGCCATTACCCCCCTGAAATTCTCCATATCCTCCCCCCTCGTTATGAAAAGCATATTGTTCTACTTGGATACCGTAGCGCATCTCACGTATTTCAATGGGAATGTTATAGGATTCACCACTACCACAGGAAAGCTGTCCACGATTTCCATCATGGTTGGAGGAAGCACCCCATCCGCCCGCCAAGGGTTCAGCTTGAATATAGAATTGTCCTGTATCTTGATGCATTCCCGAAATGAAGGTGGCACAAACCGAACGTAAATGTCCAGCGGGTAATTTATCTGGAATCAACGGAGCCAAAATCTTCCAGATTAAATCTATTGAAGTGATCAAAACCTCATAATAAACCGATACTGCCGAAGGTGCTTCTGCACTGACAATTGTTCCAGGTTCACAGATGACTTTCATTGGCCTGAATGCTCCGCCGTTGGCATCCATGCGAGGAGTGGTTATGGCTTTAAAAAGACTTCGGCAACCTGTGACCAAACCACTAAACGCTAGATTGGTTGCCCCTTTCACCTGAGGGTGCGACCCGTTAAAATCAGCTATGAATTCCTTATCAGTTACTGTAATTTTAGCTTTTATGGGAAAAGGACCTTCTCCAAAACCATTGTCCTCAATCTCTGTTGTTCCTTCGTAAACACCCTTTGGGATTTTCTTTAGCGCTTCAATGCACATGCGCTCCCCATAATCGAGAAAATCTTCTTTTGCCTTGATGAATGTATCCAGGCTATATTTTTCAATAATTGAAATTACCCTGTGGGCACCCACTTCTGCTGCTGCAATTCCGGCATACAGATCGCCAAGGGTACTATCTGGTAATCGTACATTGGATTTTATCAAGTCAACAATGGCCTCATTGATTTTACCTTTTGCTCTCACTTTTATGAAAGGGAAGTGTAGTCCTTCTTGGTAAATTTCCGTGGCCACGGTAGAGACGGAACCAGGAAAAGTCCCTCCCAGCTCAGTCCAATGTGCTTTATTTACCGTAAAGGCGACCAGCTCATTTTTGTAAAATACGGGATATATCACAGAAACATCGGAGAGGTGGGTTCCCCCTCCGGCGTATGGCGTATTGGCAATCACCACGTCCCCTTCTTCCAAGGCATTTTCTCCGTTGAATTTTTCAAGAGTAGCCCGAACTACCGAATCCAGAGCGGCCAAAAATGCGGTTACCCCATTTCCTTGAGCCAATAACTCGCCTTTGGCATCTGTAATGCCCACGGCATAATCCAATGATTCGTAAATAATTGGACTCATACTGGTGCGCTGCAAGGTTTGAAACATTTCATCGCCAGCCGCAACCAATGCATCCTGTATGATTTCTAAGGTAAATTTTTCCATAGCTAGGCTTTTTTTAAGGTTAGGATCAAGTTGCCATATTCGTCAACATGTACAATATGCAACGGAGTAACCAGGGTAGTAGTTGCTTTTTCGGCGATTACCGCAGGTCCTTTGATTTGCATTTTGGGTTGCAAGAGATTTCTATGATAAAAGGCTGTTTGTTGAATACCCAAATCATCAAAATCTACCTCTCTAGTATCAAAGTGCGCATCTTCAACTTTTTTGCCTGTCACATCTAATTTTGGAAAATCAGGTTTGTCCACTACCACTTCGGCCACTAAATGAAAATTCACTAATTCTACCATGGTATCGAGTTCAAAGGAATAATGCTTTTTATGTTCTTTGTGAAAATGCCGAATTATATTTTCCAAAGGAGTAGTGCCATCAAAATTGGACAACAGTACTTTAACATAGTGTTCTTGACCAGCATAACGTAAATCGGTATAATAGGTGAACTTGACGTCGTCGTCCTTATATCCATCCGATTTGAAATTCTTGATAGCCTCATTTTCCATTTCCGCAAAAGTGGATTGAATTGTAGTCCGTTGCTCTGGTTCTAGGGTAATCACATTGGTTCTGATATAGTCTCTTCGGATATCCGACATCAACATTCCGAAGGCGGAAAATACTCCAGCGTGCGGAGGCACAATCAATTCGGACACTTGAAGCTCCCTAGCCAGGTCGGCACCGTGCATTGAACCACCTCCTCCAATGACCACCATGGTGAAATCCCGAGGGTCGTATCCCTTGTTTACCGAAATAAGCTTTAACGCATTTACCATATTGGAATTGGCGATGCGAAGAATGCCTTTGGCAATGTCTTCTTTGGAGGCATTGAGTTTCTCGCATAACACTTTGGAAGCTTTGTCAATACTTAGATAGTCGGGTTTCAATTCCCCTCCCAAAAAATAGTCGGGATGAATGCGTCCGGTAATAATGTTGGCATCGGTAGTGGTCAGATTTTTTCCTCCTCTTCCATAGGCCGCAGGTCCAGGTTGAGCTCCTGCGCTTTTGGGGCCAACATGCATTTTACCTCCTTCGTCTATCCAAGCAATACTTCCGCCTCCATTTCCTATCTCAACTATATCTATTACCGGAGTTTGAATGGGATAACCTGCTTCAGTTCTTGAATGTTCAATTTTATAATTCGTTGTAATTTTTACCTGTCCGTTTTCAACCAGCGCACATTTAGCGGTGGTTCCGCCAATGTCCAAAACGATTAGATTTTTTTTCCCAATAACCTTACCCAAGGCTATGGCTCCAAAAACACCACTTGCAGGACCAGATTCCACCATGGTGATTGGGTTGTTCTTTACATCATTTAGTGTAGTAATTCCGCCATTGGATTGCATGATATAGGGAGTATCGCGCAATCCCTTCACTTCCAATTTTTTCTTTAGCTGGTTAAGATATTTTTTAGCAATTGGGAGGACATAGCCCGACAAAACTGTTGAGCTGGTTCGTTCATACTCGCGCCACTCTCGAGTTACTTGATGTGATGCAATGATTTCAATAGAGTCGTCTAATTTTGATAATTCCTTAATCAATTCTATTTCGTGCCCTGGATTTTTATAAGCATGCAAAAGACAGACAGCAATAGCTTCAACTTTTTCCTCTTTACAGGTTTTAAGAATGGCTTTTAAAGTGGCCATGTTCAACTCTTTGATCACCTCCCCTTTATAATTCATTCGTTCCTCAACCTCGAATCTTAAAAATCTGGGGACAAAAGGAGGTTGTTTCACAAAATTGAAGTTGAACAGGTCAGGTCTGTTACAACGTGCTATCTCCAAAACGTCTCTAAAACCTTTAGTAGTAATCAATGCCGTCTTGGCGCCTTTGCGTTCGGTCAGCGCGTTGATGACCACTGTAGTGCCATGGGCAAAGAATTCTATCTCTTTTAGATCTACACTTCCTTTGTCAATGGTGTCCAGAATACCTTGTTCAAAATTGGAAGGAGTGGTATCTGATTTTGCAACTTTTACCCCTGTTGGTTTGCCTGATTTTTTGTCAAATTCGAGGCATACCAGGTCTGTAAAAGTCCCGCCTATGTCTGTTGCGACTCTCATATTTTCTCTTTAAAGTTTAAAGAAAGCCACTAAGGAGTTTTAGTGGCTTTGCATTTGCAATGGATCACTTAACTTAAACTAACTCAAAATAGTTGTGCTGCCCAGGTCGATTAAAACTTATAGGCAATACTGGCGCCATAGGTGGCAGGTTGACCTAGCCAGGCCAAATCAGAGCCGCCATTGGAGAATGTCTGCGCAAAAAATTCTGTAATATATTCCGTATCCGTGAGGTTGGTTCCCCATAGGTTTATTGAAAAATTATCGAAGGTAACACCTAGTCGAGCATTCAAAAGATTATATCCTGACGACACCGCGGCATTATCTTCATGCCAATATATTTTTCCTGTTCCTTCTACATTGACATTTCCGTTGAATGAAATGTTCTTGGCAATATCAAAGCTTGACTCCAATCCAAAACTGTAGCTATCTTGTGGTACCAGCGGTGTATTGTTGCCCGAAACATTTATGGTTTCATTGGCTCCGGTGCTCACGGTTGAAGTTCCTTCGGTTATCCTAGCTTTGCTCACGCCATAACTTCCTAGGATGTCCAACCAATTTGTGGCCCTCAATTTAAGGTCTGCCTCAAATCCCACAGATTCACTTTCTGGAACATTGAAATTTCCGATGAGAATACTACCGTTACCTCCGTCCAGCACAAGGGCATATAGTTGTTGATTGTTGAAATCAATGTAATACCCTGATAAATTCAGAATAAATCGCCCATCCCAAAGGGTATTCTTCATCCCAATTTCGTAATTATCCGTTGTTTCCGCTTCAAAATCTGAATCGTAGCGAACCGTGTTTCCTTGATTAAATCCACCTGTTCGATATCCGCGGCCATAATTGGCATAAAGCAACGTGTTCTCGGTGGCTTTTAAAGCCAAAGAAAGTTTGGGTTGCAATTGCGTATCCGTTTTTTCAGGATTGGTGTTTTCCGTTACATTGTCTTGCTGAATATTATCTCTATCAAAGCGGAGTCCTGCAGATAAAGTCAACTTGTCTGAAACTTGAAAATCCATAAATCCGAAGGCCGCAATGGTATTATAAGTATTGGTAAAGTTTCCAATCGCCAACCGTGATTGTGTTCCTGTAGGCTGAAAAGGCGGTGCGAAAAAACCAAAATCAGCGGTAGCATCTGTAATAAGTTGCTTATCCAACTTTTGATAGAATGCACCCAAATCCCAACTAACTTTGCTATCTGCATCCGTGGAACTTAATCGGAATTCTTGGTTGATGGTTTCCGTGTTACTGTCCTGAATCTGTCTTAAAACGTCAGCTGGAGTAAAATCCAAATCACCAATATGGTTACGTTCTCCTTTGTTATAAGATGATGAGGACGTTAGTTTAACATTGCCCAAATTAAAATCGAATTTTAGATTTCCATAGATGGCATCCAGGGTGGAACGCCCAAATTGATCTCCTTGAATGGCCATATTGTCAAAATCATCTGGATCAATATTTGGATTCCCAGTAGTAGGAGAGGCATAATATACCGCTCCAGCTTCGGCATCAATAAACTGACCTGTGAGGGTCGCCGTTGTATTGGAAGACAAAACAGCTTTTAGCTGACCTCTTATAGACAAATCTTCTACAAAATCTGGAGCGGTATTTAAGGTCACATTATTTAATAAGCCATCACCCTTTTTATAGGATCCAGAAACCCTGTAGAAAAGTTTATCCTTGATCAGCGGCCCGGTGGATGCCAACTGTGCCTGTAAAAGATTTCCGTTGGCATATCCAAACTGAATCTTATTCCGAGGTATATTGGTGGGCTCGTTGGTCACAATATTAATCGCCCCGGCAATGGCATTTCTCCCATAAAGTGCTCCTTGAGGTCCTTTAACAATCTCAATCAATGCCAAATCGAACAATTCTTGGTTGATTAAATTCGCATCGGGCAGCGTAACTCCATCAATTACAAAAGCAATTGGTGATTCTCCATTTCGGATATGCGATATTCCCCTAACAGTGATAAAGTTGTTACCTATATTCTGCGAATTGGTAAAATTCACATTCGGAATCTGATCGGCAAAGGTTTGCACATTATTAATTCCTTTGGTCTCAATGGCCTGTGCAGTAAAGGTTACGACAGACTCTGGAATTGATTGAACGGATTCCGCGCGACGTCGTGCTCTACCAACAACGTTATCAAATCCTTTTACAACCACTTCTTCAAGTTGCGAAGCATCTTCTTCCAAGGTTACGTTTAAGGCATTACTATTGACAGTTATTTCCTGAGTCTTAAATCCAAGATAAGAAAAGACCAAAGTTGCCCCTGAACTTACCCGGATAGCATAATTGCCCTTAAAATCTGTAGTGGTACCATTTGTTGTTCCCTGTTCAATTACGGATACACCTAAAAGAGGGCCTTCGGCAGATTGAACCTTACCGCTTACCTCAATGTTTTGGGAAAAACAATAAAAAGGTAAAAGCATTGTAAACAATAAAACTGATCGTAGCATGGGTTATCTGATTATAAATTAGTTGGTTAAATATAGACAGGTCAATTTTCCTAAATTTTTTTTCCGAATTATAAATTATATTTTAGTAATTCCTATTTATAAAATTGGAAAATAATGGAAAACATATTGGAAAGGCATGAAAGCGAAACCTTGCTCCTGACCAAACAGGTGTTCTCGGTACTTTTAAATAGGGTAATTGCACATTTTAAAGAATCGCACAAAATAGAAGGCAAGTACAAAGACTCTCAATTATATGGTTTTGGAAACTATGATCCTGATAAGGCCAATCTTAAAAACGACCTTGAGCTGGTTCTGCGTGGGTATGTAAACGGGAAATACCTATATAATAAGCTAAGAGAATCGTCTTCTGGCAAACCCGTAATTAAAATTAGCCGGGAATACAGGTCCCTATTTTTCAATTATCTGGGATATCGTGACATCATTGAATTTATTGAAAGTGACTTGTTTACCCAAAAACAGCGGGATAAACAGTTTGACCTGTTGAACAAGCGTGGAAGTTTAATAGACCATTATTACGTGTGCTACTATTTTGGAGAGGACAACAAAATGAACAAGGGTCAAGTAATCATTTATAATGATTGGAAAACCGTGGAAATGATATATGTGTACGTTGATGAAAATGGGGCAAGAGGTGTGTATACCTTTTATGGAACCATAAGTCAAAGTGAAGATTTCGCACATTTTGACACAAAATATTTTGTTGGAAACAAGAAAAGTGAGGGGGCAAAGTTCATTTTCTTTATCGGTAAGTCCTCTCCAAATGAAAGACATTATCTGATAGGAACCTATTCTGGATTTGATAAATACGACCGGGCAATTGCTGGAAAAATGATATTAAAAAAATTCGATACCAAAGCAGAGATCGAGGAAGAAGTAAACGATAAATCTTTTGACCCCATCATTTGCCAGGAATTGAATAAGGTGAGATTGGTTGTGGAGAGCAACATTAGGAAAAACCCACTTATGTTTTCCAAGAAAAGTCCATATGCCCAGGTTTTGACAAAGTCGGCTGGTGACTATGTTTTTGATTTTAACATAGCAGGTGAAAATTATACTATCAATCTAAAGATTGAAAAATATCATTATAATATTGTTAGTCTAAATGATTCTGTAATCATAGAAGATGACAAAGTTGTTGCTCTAAACAAAGGACAGATTCTCAACTTGGATTTCAGGGTTTCCGGAATGTTCCATCTTCAAAAAACATCCATTTACATCAACGCAATGGATTTCATAAACAAAAGCGAGGGTGTGGAAGGACATTTTAACGGAGTGGATATCAACAACAACATTGTGGCCGGAATGGTAAACATTTGTAGTCTGGATTAATCCCAACCCATGTTTTCAAATCAAAAACAAATATCCCAAGGTTTAAAAAGTAGCCCCGGCAAGAATCGAACTTTTTCCTTAGACCCCTTTGTTTAAAGGGTTTTCAGCTTTTTATGATTTTCAATGTTGACGATTTGTGAACTTTTTTGGTGATTTTTCCTTCGTCATTACAAATGTAATTGAAAGAGCTTAAATGAAATGAGTTTCGATTAAATCTTGCATTTTTCCCAAATCCTTACCTTTAAACTATGCGCACGGTCCCTGTTCCGATTTTATAGCGATTCGGGAGATAAGCGTCAAATAAAATTGGAAGAGGGCGCACAACCTATTTTTAAGGCCAGTGGGGTGTGCAGCATTTGGGATACGAAGTAGGCCAAATCTGTACAGCGAGAGGGTAGCACGGCAAGCCGGTGCTACGTTATCCAAGTTCTGGCCAAAAGGCCAGTAAAATTAATACTTCTTGCAGATTACTTCTCTTAATAAAATTTTCATTTTTTGCTGTAAAAACCCTAGGAACCCCTGAAAACATTGAAAAAATTTACAGTAAAAACACAAAAACCAAGGATAACGAAATGATGCTTTTTGGTTGATTCATGAACATAGGAAATAAACCGTTTTCCAATCAATATTTTTCAGAATTGGGTCAAATCCTTTGGGAAGCCACATAAACAGGGTAAAAAGTTGACCCAATTTTGCTTTACAATAGAACTTTTACCTCGCTCAGCAGGTTTGTTTTGGTATGATTTGGGCTTGCAGCGTGAAACGAAGTTTCACTCGCCCTTTCATTTTGCAAGCGAAGAGGTTTCATGCAACGGAAGGTTTTATTTTGCGACCAAAGGGAGCAAAACAAGATGTCTTTGTGGTAACAAAGACACATCTTGAATTCATTTTTTCAATAAGAATATCCCTTGTTTTTAATTATTGCATGACTTAAACAACCAGTGTTCCATTCCTCCACTTAACCAGCCAAAAAGGGGTAGAGGGGTTGGGCGGGTGAAAAAACAGCAGCTCAAATTGAACTGCTGTTGTCGGTGAAGAAATTAGTTTATTGCCTTTTCACTATTACTTCCTTTAATAGCGAACAAATAGAGCATAATTAATAAAACTAAGAACGAAACGAGGAACAATCCCCAGTAAATAATGTTGAAATTCAAACTTGACAAGGTTGCGACATAGCTTCCGTAATACAGTTTGATCACGGATGCAATTAGGTTGACCATTATATGAAAGAATATAACAGGTAAAACATTTCTCCTATAGCAGTAGATTATTCCTGCAATCAATCCAAAAACAAAATTGCTCAAAGCATAGAAAAAGGAGATTTCCAATTCTATTGGGTTAAAATGAATCAATGAAAATAAAAAGGAACTAAACAATATACTCTTTTTAAGACCCAGGTTTTTTTTAAAAAATTCTTCCAACATGATTCCACGAAAAAACAACTCCTCTATTATTGGTATCAACAGGATGGTATAGAAAGCATATCCTAATTGATAAACATCTAAAACTTGATTTGATGTGTTTTTAGGTAATTCTTTTATTCCTAAGATTTCATACAAGTTTAAAATGGGATCTTTTATGACTACCACAGATGCGGAAATTATCAGCAATAGAAATATATCCCATATTGAAATCAGATTATTGGACCCTAACAGAGTTGGTCTTCCATATTTTCTGTAAATAAAAAGAACAATTATTGCATCAATAACATGGGCAATTGGAAGTGCAAAATTGATATACCTCAAGCCTAAAAGTGCTTCAAAACTCATTAGAACGATAAGATTGAGAATGTTATAGGTTATCAAAAATACTAGGGTGAGCCCAAACCATTTCAGTAATTGATTCAAATTATCTGTATTTATTCATTTCTGGCAAAAGTAGCTTTCTTTTAAAATTAAGGAATACGTGTTTTTTCTCTTAGCTGGGGGAAATGTAAATTATGGTTTCGTATCTCTGAATTGAATAAAAAGAAAAATCTCGAACAGCTCCTCCACTTAACCAACCAAAAAGGGTAGAGGGGTTGGGCGGGTGAA
Organism: Flagellimonas sp. 2504JD1-5; assembly: GCF_053618295.1. NCBI lineage: Bacteria > Pseudomonadati > Bacteroidota > Flavobacteriia > Flavobacteriales > Flavobacteriaceae > Flagellimonas > Flagellimonas sp. 2504JD1-5. The sequence continues at coordinate 1,046,182 of NZ_JBSIOU010000001.1, read as the reverse complement.
AAAACAGCAGCCCATTATGAACTGCTGTTGTTGGTTGTTTTTAAGCCACTAGTTGGAAACCAGTGGGAGGGGAGGGTTTTCTGGCCTTAAATCCACGAAAAAAAAATTATTTTACTACGTTACCCCATTACCTAGTTAGACTATCTGTTTTATTGGTAACAATTTCCACCTCCTTAAATCTTATCTGTGCTGTGTTTTCAACAAAACGAGATAATATAATTTCATCAGTTTTTAAAGAATCAACACGCAAATGGTAGGAATAGAGGTCGTTGTTTAGGATAATCAACACATTATTTGAAAGTACAATCTTTTTCCAGTCATATTTTACTGTATCAGAGGTTGCCTCATTAACACCTATCGCAGTTCCATTGTCTTTGAAAGCAATGGAATAAGAATTTTCTCCTAGTTTATATCTGTATCTCTTGTTTTCTAAATTTAAACTAATGATGTTGGTTTTACTTTCCAGCTTAAGGTATCTCTGAGTTATCTCATCTTCAAAATCAATTTGGATGATAGAGTCATTGAGGGGGATGGCTTTAATCTTATCCGAGTCATATATACTTTGATAGGTATTGTCATTAACTTTGAAGAATTTTTTTTCATTCGAATATATTCCATCATTCGGAAGTCCATAACTATTTGCCCTTATGGTGTCATTTATTACGGTGACAAAACCATAATGTTCACCATCAAAATTAATATCAGAGCTTTCATATGTCACATAAATTCCATTATTTACCAGATTTTCTTTGCAGGAGATATTTACGAATATTAAGAACACCAGGATATAGCTGATAGTCTTGAATTTTATTTTTGTCATAATTTATTCATTTTGATTCATTCAATAATTCCATAAGTAGTTTCTTTATATTTTTCTGCCAAACTGGTCCCATTGTCCCTATCATGAGCCATTAAGGTGCTCATAAAAGATGTATTTCGAATGTTTGTAAAATGAGTTCTCCAGAAATTGGTAGCGTCTTCGTTTTTTGTTATCCATAAATTGGCTATATGTTTTCCATCACTGTTTCGAAATCTAACTGTACCTTCAGGTCTTGCACCCCCAAGCTGGTTCTCGCTATTTACCAATATTTGTACTCTTGCAATATTTTGTTTCGATTTATCCTTTTGTAAGTAAATTCTGTTTATAGCAGTTTGCAACATCTTTACATCATCATCACTTAAAACCGGAATTGAGCTATAGGTAAATTTATATGGCTTATCATCTTTCTTTGTTTCAGGAAGGTTGTCTCCCAAAGCTACAGGTTCCTCCAATTCAAAGAACTCCGTGCCAATTAGCTCGTTGTAATCGTTCGCTTCTCCCTTTGAAGCCTTAATAATTGCTTCTGCGAAATCCCTTCCATGTTTTTCCGCTGCTCTATGGATTGTATTTACCAGAACGTGAATGTCATCACATCTTGGACATTCCTCCTCTTCATCATCCGGATCAGGTGTCTTTGCGTAGGCAATTATTCCAGGGGTATCCCCAAAAGGGTTTGTACGTCCCCAAATATCATCGCCGTTATGTCCAATCGGCGACCTTCCATCAGGATCTATAAAGAACATCGGGTTGTTTAACGCATAGTTATACGGTGAGTGCCTACGCATGGCCTCTGCCATGGGGTCTATGTTCATCCACCTACCCAATGCAGGGTCATAGTTACGCGCACCAAAGTCGTAGGTGTCCAGTTCGCCGTTAAAACTGTCATCGAGCTCCTTGCCGCCGAACTTCCACTTTTGCGCTACACTGTTCCCAAGGGGGGACACCGCATCGTTATAGCCTTTGTGCTTAAGGCCAAAGGGGTAGTAGTTGTTTTCCTCCACAATTTCAGCCGTGCCACCGTTGTTTTCATAGCTCAAACGTATGTTGTCCAAATGGTCCCTGTACTGGTACACATATTTATAGGCACTACCATCCTTGTACACATAGCCCTCTGGGTGGTTAAAAAACTGAAGGGTAGTGGAGGTGGTATTGCCCGTATACACATAACCATTGGCATACTCTGTCACAGAACTTCCCGCGGTCTTCTTCAGCTTGGTGCCCACGGCATCGTAAATATACGAAATTGTACCACTGGGCACGGTCACAGAGGTGGGCAGGTCCAGATGGTTGTATGTAATGCCATCTGTCTGTATGCCCTTGTTCAAATCCATGGTAAGGTTACCATTGGTATCGTAGGCGTAATCCCCTGTTTGTGTGTTGGCCTTGTCGGCAAACCCGGCATAGTGATGCCCAGCCTCATAGATATCGGTTAGTTTGTTTCCGGCATCATATGTGTAATCCATTTGGTCAAGATATTCCTGAAAGGTACCATTTGAGTGGTAGCCGTTCCTTCTAAGCTTTGTGATATTACCGTTTTTATCATACTCCACCAGTTTCAGGTTATGCTTATTGTCCCATGAACCATTGGTACTACCACTGGTCCCACTGGTAATCCTGTTTAGGGCATCGTATGAATAGCGGTACCAACGCAAGGTATTGTCGTTGGCCGTTTTCCATTCGGTTTCGGCAATATTGCCATTGAACAAGGCACTACCACTATGGCCCACCATGTTATAATTGATGCCGAAAGCAAAGAGGTCCGCGCCGAGGTTGCCCGGATCGTTTATCTTTTTGAGCCATCCGCGTACGTTAAAGTCGTAATCCACGGTCTGCAGTCCACCTCCGGTCTCTTTGGTGATCAATTGCCCGAGCCCGTTATAATGGTTCTCCACCAAGGTCTCCTTGATTCCGCCAATGGTCTGTTCCTGCTTTAGGAGCCTTCCAGCATGGTCATAGGTAAAATCGTCCACCGTGGTCAGGGTACTTTGCCCGGCCTTGGTATGGTCTGTCTGCACCTGTTCCGGTTTGCCCGTAAAATCAAGTTTGGTCCAGACCACATCGGTGGTGTTCAGGTAATTGTTCTTACTGGCAGCATAGATGGCCCTTCCTTTGACATCATAACCGGTTATGGCGGTGGTCCAGTCGCTGGTGCCCAAAACCCGTACCTTGCTTACAGTGGCCAGGCCTTTTAAACTTGTTCCGCTGGCAGTGGATTGCCCGAGCACAGTGGCCGGAACATTCAACCCATCAGTGTCCACATAGCTATCATAATAATTGATGGTATAGATTTCTGTAACCGTCGATGGGATGGAAGTATTGGAATAATAAATCGTGGTTCCGGCCAGGGTCGAAGAACTTCCTTGTTTGGTCTCATATTGGCTGTACCCTGAGGTATTATTGGCATAACCCTGCATGGTTTCCCTGCTAATGACACTTGGATGAAGATGTAGTCCTGTAAAGGCCACCCTTCCAAAGGCGTCGTACTTGGTGAACAACCATTCTTTATTAGGCCTTTGTATGGCGTCCTGAGTAAGCACGGGCTGGTCCAAAACGTTGTATACGATATATTCCCATCCTCTTCCAGGCACCTTCTTTTCCACCATACGGTTACGGTCGTCATATACATATTGGTAGCACAGCTCCGTGAGCTCGGTGGCCGAGATGCTGCTGTCGTGCACCACCTTTGGTGGCAGCACATAGGTAAGGTTGCCAAAATCGTCGTACACATAATAGGTGTCGTGCTCCCCATTGTTGTGGGTACGCTTGAGCACCAGCCTGCCCTGTTTGTCGGTGAACTCCTCCACGGTATGGTCGTTCACGTTTGTTTGGCCCGATTGCCAGTTCTCGTCCTTGGTCACGTTTTTGGTGAGCATGCCCGGATCATAATGTCCATTGGACACCAGGATGGGCGTATAGGTATTGTTGGCCAAGGATGTTGTCACCTTATAACTACGGACCTCTCCTGTTCCGTTCGTTTGATAATCTAGTCGGATGGAGTGACCACCACCTAGTTTCCAATCCTTGCCCGGAGCGGCCTGTTCGAGGACCCTGTTCAGGGGCGAGGCCTCAAAATCCGTTTGGGAATAGGCGTTTACATTGGCCAGGGCCACACCGGTGAAATCATCCGCATAATTGTCCAGATAATATTGTTGGATGGAAGTGGAGACATCGCCGCGGTCACTCCCGGAATTGCCGGTCTGTGCAACAAAGGGCAGCCACTGTTTGTCCTGTCGCCCGTAGCCGTCATAACTGACATGGCTGACAATGTCATCTGTTTTTCCGGTCTTGAACATTTCCTGTAATGGGATCTCGTTGCCGTCCACTACCTCCAGTATGGGTCTGTAGAAGTATTGACGTGCGTTCACATCGGTGCTGTAGTAAAAGTAGCTCCGGAACCTGGAGGTGGTAGTGTCACTTCTCCATTTATACTCATATCTGTCTATTACCCGGTTACCGTTGATATCATAGACCCCGCTGACCCCGGTATCGGTACTGCCATGTGTGTAGGGGTGTATTATGCCCACTAGAAGATACCATTCTCCCAATTGGGGTAGGTCGCCCGACCAGAAATAGGGATTGTCCCGGTTGCCCCCAGTAATTACTTCAACGTTTTGTGTTCCATGGTAGGTCGACCCATTATGTGAGCCATCACGGCGTACCCATACCATATAGCGGTAGGTCTTGGTCTTGTCCACATTGATATAATCGGTGTTCCAGCCGCCATCGGAACCGCTATCGGGTTCGTTCCCACAACGCCATATAAGATCGGTCTCCCCAAAAGGGTTTGGACCATAGAAACGCTCATTCTCCGTGGTGGCTCCATTTTGGTTGAAAAAGGGCGTACCCCCAGTTCCAACGCTCCAGTCCATGCTCCATTCTGCAGGGGTGTTTGGGCTTGAGGCCCTGGTAGCCGTGCCTGAGGTTTTTACCGAGACTTGCTGTTTGCTCCTTCCAAGCCCGTCAAAATAACCGACGCTCTCCAGGACATCACTGTTGTTTTTGATGCTGCTCGCCGATGACATGGCCGATTGGTAGACACGGGTGCTGACATAGTTGGCATCGCTAAGGGTAGGGGCAACGTAGTCACAACCATTGTTGGATCCCGCTCTGTCCGGACATTGGTCGGAGGCATTGGTGGCATAGCCCAAAGGCCTAAAACTTGCATAGATCGTAGGGCTGCTTACACCGAACCCGTCACCGTCCACATCATAATAGAATGTCTGCGGGGCAATGTCGGTGATCATCACCGTGGAATCATCATAATCTGAGCTGTTGGATACATACCCGGAAGGCTGGGTACAGGCAGAAGTGCTTGCCGATACATTTCCCTTGCCGTCACCATCGGTGTCCGCATACCAGGTCATCAACGGGTCAACGATGGCCTGTATGGCCTTTCTAGTGGATGCCTTGCACCCTGTGGAGCTGTTGTAGCTCTCCGCATAATAGGTGGTGGTGGAACTGATGCTGGGCGTTGTATAGCTGGTCCCTGTGTGCAAAAGGGTGCCGCCGGAAGAGGCGCTGTACCAGCGGACGGTGTTCCCATTGCTACCCACGGTAGCGCTCAGGGACACAGTCCCTGGACCACAACGGGAAACATTGTTCCCCCCGGCCGTTGACGGGATTGGGTTGACGATGGCCTGAATGGCCTTTCTTGTGGTTGCCTTGCACCCTGTGGATGCGTTGAAGGTCTCCGCATAATAGGTGGTGGTGGAACCCAAGCTCGGTGTGGTAAAGCTGGGTCCCGTATACAAAAGGGTCCCACCGGATGATGCACTGTACCAGCGAATATTGTTCCCATTGCTTCCGATCGTGGCGGTGAGTGTAAGTGTCCCGGTGCCACAGCGAGCGACATTGCTTCCCCCGGCGGTCGATGGTACCGGATTTATGATGGCCTGAATGGCCTTTCTTGTAGGGGCCTTGCACCCTGTGGATGTATTGTAGCTCTCCGCATAATAAGTGGTAGTGGAGCCCAAGCTCGGTGTGGTGTAACTGGTTCCCGTGTGAAGGAGCGTGCCCCCGGATGATGCACTGTACCAACGGATGGTGTTCCCGTTGGTGCCCACTGTGGCGGTAAGGGCCACTGTCCCACTGCCACAACGGGATTTGTTGGTCCCCCCAGCCTCGGAGACGATGCTGACGGTCACCTTTCTGGCACTTGTGAATTTGATTTGGTTACACGAACTGACGCTCCTTCGGTACCACCTGGATGCGGTAAGCCCTCCAGGGGGGTCATAGGAAGAGCCGGTTGCCCCGCTGATGGTGGTCCAACCACTTGTGCCATTGGTCGAGTACTGCCAGCTATAGGTATAGATCCCGCTTCCCCCAGTGGGCGATGTTCCGGTGATCGGACCCGGGTCCCCTTGGTAACATATGGTCTGGTTGCTGTCAAGGCTGCCCGGCGATAGGATGCCACAGACATTGACGTTCCTTTTGAGCCAATAGGAGTTGTTGAACTCGTCGTCCACCTTGCACTTGACCAATGAGTATCCCGAATTCGGGAAGGTGTAATCAATACTATAGGGGGTCTGGTTGGAGGTTGTGGCACCATTGCCCGTGTACCAGGTGATGTTGGATATGTTCGACCCGCTCACGGTATAGGTATGTGTCTCTCCCTGAAGGGCACTGGAGGGGCCGATCAGGGTATATTGCCCCGTTGCCGGAATGGCCGTCAATAGGCCAAGGAAAAGCACCAGTTTTGGTACAAGGATCTTTGCGGATAGTGATTTTATGATGGAAATCTTCATGTTATTGGTTTTTGGTGAGGTGGATTTCTGGGAGCAAGGGCTTTGCCTCCCCTTTAGCGATCTGTTTGAGGACCAGTCGGTAACTGTCCAAATATGCCACTTGCTGGACCCATTGGCTACCGTTCATACCCTGTATGACAAGGTTCTGCCCCTGCAGTGCCCATGTGCCGTTGACCCGTCTTCCCGATGGGTCGTTCTGAATGAAGCTTCCGTCGGGTCCGAACATGAGCACCCTACCGGCATAGCTGGTCAAGATCTCCGCCTTGGCCCTGGGATCGGAATCAAGGAACTGCTTGTCCTCGGGAAGCATCTTTTCAAACGAGGCGGCCTGGTCGAAGGCCCAGGTGCCCACCAAGGGATGTGCCCCAGATTCCTGGGCCATGGAAAGTGCCCCGCTAAAAAGGAAAAAGATCAATATGGTCGCGTTGTACAAAATGTATTTCATGGTTATATGTTTTATTGTCCTTGGTAATGGTATTGGTGGTCCGTCACAAGATTGTTGTCCTGGTCCCTGATCTCTATGAGCCGGTGGTGCTGGTCGTATACGTAATAGGCAGTGCGACCACTTGGATCGGTGACGCTGGTCACCCCGACCAAGGGGTCATAGGTATAGGTGGTCACCATTGCACCGCTCAGGTTAGCCCTTAGCTTGTCGAGCTCTGTCCGCATGGCCGCATCCGAGGTCGTTACATCGTTGACCAGGACCATATTGAGGTTCACCCCATTGACGTCGGTCTGGGAGGCATTGCTGACAACGGCCACGGGATACCGGTTCCCATATCCCCAAACATAGGTGGTCTGGGGGCCATCGATCACATTGGCCTCTTTTAGGTTCCCGTTGCTATGATGGGTAAAGGCCACCCTGTCAAGGGTGTTGCTCTCCCCTTTTTTAGTTTTTACCAAGGAAGGTAGTATCAGGGCCCCGACACTGGCATACTCCTTCTCCGTGGCCTGGATCTTGATAGGGTTGGTGGCATCCGGGTCCTTAACGGTCTCTGATTTCACCAGCTCGGCCAACCTGTTCTTGGTGATAAGGCCCGATGCGCCGGTTACGTTATTATCTTTTGGATAATAATTTGTGGTCTCGAAGATCTCCCCGTTGCTGTCGGTGGTCCTGACCGTCCTTGGCAAATAATCCACCACAGGGTCAAATGTGGTCTCCCTTGTGGTGACCAACTGCAGGGGATTGTCATTGGAATCCTTGAGGTACAGGCTGTCCACGACCGAGGAAACTCCTCCGTAGGCCCCTGAAATAAAACTGAACCTACCCTTCAGCGCACTGTACTTTTGGTCAAGGAGGGACTCATACCCGTAGGCCTGCGGATTGGATATATAGCCTGGAACCCCGCAGAAATTGGTTCCGGTGCACTCAAAATTTAATAGATATTCATAGGTATAGTAGATGCTGCCCCCTCCCGAGGTGTACTCTTTTATGGCGATCCGCTTGTCGGAATTGCCCTCTTCGGTATAGTTCACCCATCCGTTCATGGATACATGCCCGGTGGAGGTCTGGTAAAAGTCGATATCCTGTTTGGAGACAATGTTCCCGCTGGCATCAATCTGTGTCTGTCCAACAAGTTGGCTGGCCTTTAGGTCCCCATAGTAGTTGTTCTCATAAGGGGGTGTCATCCGCGGTACGGCCCCTTTGGAATCCCTATGGAAGGTATGTAGGGTATAGCCTTCGGAGTTCCCCTGGCCGTCCAAAACATATTCCCTTACCGAGGGATATACCACATAGGGTTCATCTCCCTTGGAAAATGTAGCCGTACGTACCAACTGGGTGACCGGGTTGCTGCTCGTATTGAAAGATTTGACCGTGGAAAGGACGGGCTGGAAATTGACATGGCCAGTACTCTTGTTTTGATCGTCCCGATAGGAATAGGATTTGGTACGGGCAAGCTCATTAGTACCGGAATAATCACGGATCTCTTTGATTCGGGTTCCCCCGATGTCATAGTTGCCCGAACTGGTGGCCGATTCCAATCGTGTAACCTCAAGATCCACGGTTCCATAGTTGCCCGGGGAGTTTTCGTCAAGGACGATCATGGCCTGATAGATCCCGGCACCAAATGTGACCGACCCGCTGTAGCTGGAAAGAGAGAACCAATGGGCTGCGCTTGACGCCGTATAGAAGTCACAATAATTATCATAGCTCCCATTGGAACCCACATACATGATATAGCCTTCAGCTTCGGCCCCATTTGCCGTATAGGAAATATTATAGCTGCCGGGATCCGTGATCGTGAACTTCTTAATGAGTATCTTGGGCAGGCTATGGTCCAAAAATCGGTCATCACAGAGTTGCCCGTTGTCATCATAGTACAGGTTGCCATCTGTGGAACTAGATCCAGTCAAGCCAATGTCCAAATAGTGGACCGTGGACTGAACGGTTTCCGTTCTATAGATATCGTGCCCTTCATATTCAAATTCTGTGTAACCCTTTGTCGGGTAGGTGATCTTGGTCAACATTCCCCTCTTTGCATAGGCTGTATTGGGCTCCCTGTTGGCCCCGTTGAAAACATAATTTCCTGTTTCGTAGTGTGGGATGAGCGATGAATTGCTCTGTCCGTTGTAATACCCAAAATAATCCTGGGAGTTGGAATCCCGAGGAGGCACCCCATCCGGGTTCTCGTACTCGAACCCATAGGTCTGGTGTACCCCGTTCTGTTTCCCCTTGATTGTGATACCGTCAAGTTTCAACCGGATATCATAGCGGTCCTTTGTCGCCGGATTGCCACCGTCCAAGTTGAAGTAGTGGTCATTATCGAACTCTATGGTCTTGAGGTCGTTACCTTCTAGGTCCAATAGATCGATGCTCGTCAATCGGGTATTGTTGCCATTTTCATCGATATCGTGCCTTGTCCCCATGTTGGTGCTCATCAACATGGTACCGTTATGCGAAATGGAGGTCAGGAACTGTTGTTTGACCCAATAACCGGCACCACTTCCATATTGGGGAGTGGGTGCGGGATAGGTATATACATTGTCCACAAAGTTTGTGGTCACACGATTTGCGGAGGATCCCAGTTGTTCTTGGGCCCAATATCCAAAATCGGTGTAAGCGAAGGCATAGACATCCTTGCCGTTGGGCGAGGTGATCTTGGTAAGCAGCCATGAGGATTCATATTCGTTGATGACCGCTCCGTTGGGAAGCTCGTCGTTCCCGTGTTTCAGGGTGGTCTCGATCTCCCCAAGGAACTCGTACACCGTGCCATCATCATTGGTCACTTCCCAGCCATTGGAGAGTTTGATAATTTTTATCCTGGGGTTGTTCAGGGCCTTGAGCTTGTTATTGTCCTCAATGTCCCTTACGAAGGTTGCATTGATCCCTGGGGCATTGAGCTGGAAGTAGTCCGGCTCGGTATCGATAAAGTTCCGGCTGATCTCGTAGAGAAAGTCAAAATAGTCTTCTACGGCAGGTGTACTGGAAAAAGTACTGTTATTTGCCCTGTACTGGTTTATCCTGCTCACCACCGTGGCACTGCCCATAAGGGAGGTGCTGGTCGTTATGGAAGCGTAGTCACCTTGGAGATAATCGTCGGCGAGTCCATTTACGACCCTTGTGACGCGGCCACCGACATTCAGGTTCCACCCAAGGCCCACCCATGTTGCCAATTGTTCCACTTTGATGCCTGAGGCATCATAGGTCAGCGTCATGGGCAGGTTGAACTCCCTTCCCTGTAGCGTGTGTAGGGGCACGCTGATCTGTGGCACACCTGAATAAAGGCTCACCGGGGTGTCGCCATATTGCATAAAGGCGGCCGCTTCGGGCGAAACGGGCACTTTTACCATTTTATCGAGTTCGGTCTTGTAGAGGTCCTGCACATTCCCGTTTTCCTGTGCAACACCTAAAGCGATGTGCAACAGCAATGATATGAGGAACAGGAAAGAGTGTTTATTGTCCATCTGAGCGCTATTTAGGATTATTGATTGTGTTAATGTTTATATGGTTCATCTTGAAATGAATTTTTGGGAGGAGCACATTCTTATGTTCTAAAAATGGATGCCACCGATTGTTTCTTTTTGGTCTATTATGAAAATTATGCCTAGGTAATCTTACAGGATTCTATTGGCCAGCGGAAAAAAACAGCTTGCTTTTTTTGTTCGATTTATAAATCGAACAAAGTTTTTGGATTGGGTGGCAAAGCTGCGGAACATACAACGTCAACCCGTATCTTGCTGATGAGGGCAATAGTGTTGATTATGTTTTTTGAAATAGTGAAGGGAAATGCCGGAAAGTAATGCCTCGGGAATTGTGGTTGTGGTCATTGATAAACGGGTATGAAGTAAAAAATGAATTAGCTGTAAGAAAATTATATGAAATTTCTAATTTTTTTCAACTTTTATACATAGTTTTTATCCCTAATAAACATGAAGAAATTTCAATGGTTTAGTGTAAGTGTTTAAAAAACAGAAATTTAAACCCCATTGTGCATTGTTGATAACTTTTTGAATGGTTACTTCAAAATTGAACCCGCAAAATTACTGTTCGGTACAGATTGATGATCATCGACCGATTTGGAACAGTTTTGACCAAATGGGTATACATGCCATATATGGTTATATCAAATAAAAAGTTACCTGTTCTGGCTACCTTCAATTGGAAAATTTCCTGGAAGTGCCATAAACAAAGAGATAAGGAAGATTGGACGTCTGCCAGTCATCACCAATGACCAACAACACAACTGTTATTGGGCTATATTAATTTTTCCCTCCAATTTTTCTCTCAGAAGCTGCATGTCGTCACATACTTTTCTTTCAAGAACTTTTGCATAAATCTGTGTAGTAGTCAATTTGGAATGACCCAGCATTTTTGAAATAGTTTCAATAGGTACACCGTTGGTTAGAGTTACTGTTGTTGCAAACGTATGTCTAGCCATATGAAAGGTTAAGTTTTTTTCGATTCCTGCTAATACTGCTATCTCTTTTAAATAAGCATTCACTTTTTGGTTGGATATCTTTGGAAACAATGTGCCACTCATCCTTGATCGTTTATCTAGCTGATAGCGCTCAATTATGGTTGTAGCTTTTGAGAGTAAAGGTATTTTTACTGAGTTTCTAGTTTTTTGCCTCTGCGTAACAATCCAGGTGGTATTGTCCACGCCAAGAACTAAACTTTGGTTGGTCAATAGCATTACGTCAATATAGCTAATACCTGTATAGCAACTGAACACAAATAAGTCTCTAACTGTTCGCAAGCGGATAGATTTTATATTCAATTTCTCCATATTGTCCAACTCTTCTGAGGTAAGGAAACCCCTTTGTGTTGGCAGTAGCTTTTGTTTGAATTTGTGGAATGGGTCACGATTAATCCACTCTAATTGATAGGCAAGAGTAATCATTCGGCGTAGTCTTTGAATGTGCTTCATCACTGCATTGTTTCCAATTTTCTCCCGATAGTTTCTTGGTTTATGGTTTCGTAGAAAGCTTTCAAAATCAAGAATGAATTTATAGTCAAGGTCAGCAAGTTCAATGTCTTCGATTTTGTATCTCTTTTTTAAAAAAAGCAGTATATAATTTTGACTTGTAATATATAATCTTGAAGTATTATAATGTAGTTTGCCGAACATATTTGTATTGTGATACTCGAAGATATCTCTCAAAGTATAACGCTCTGACTTATCGTCACCTATGAACTTTGATTTTATGGCTTGAGGTGTAATTCGCTTATCCTCGGTTCTTAACTCCTGATAGCATAGAAATAGTTTGGTATATACCTCATCAAGATATTGGTTAATACTCCTGGATTTTTCACCAATTCCCTTAACTCTTTGCTTTTGAGGGTCCCATAACCCTATATGAACCCTTCTTTTGAGACTAATGTTCAGTTTTTGCCTGTCTACAGTTATCCTAGCATAGAGCGGTGCTTGGTTATTCTTGACTCTTTTAGAGTATATCCAAAATAGGATAGAAAATGTTGAAGAAGTACGCATTACAATCGTCTTTAAGTTAAACTTAGTTTAAGACGAAAGTCGAATCACCTATAAATCGTTTATTTAACAGTTCTAAAATGACAAGGTTCAAAATACGAAAACACTTGGTTAAAAATGTTGACGATTTGTGAACTCAATTGAATGGTTTTAAACGATGTCATTTAAAATCAAAAAAATGTAAAACGCTGAAAATCAATATATTTAAAGGTTTTTTAGATTCCTTTAAATGTTAAAAAGCGGCCCCGGCAAGAATCGAACTTGCATCTAAAGTTTAGGAAACTTCTATTCTATCCATTGAACTACGGGGCCGTTCCCAAAAATGGATAGCAAAAATATGCTTTTTTGTGGAAAAACTTTAGTGCACGCCACCTTCCTAATTTGGCATAAGTTCCAATATCATCCTTCAAAAATTCCTTCCAAACGATTTCTTGACAATGGCTTGTCTATATGTCCGGAAACCAATTTGTGTTCTTTGGCAATAGCGCGGTCCTTTGTATTGGTAAAAGCCGAGAGCACATAAATTTTAGGCAGCTGTTGTTCTTTAAAGAGGTTCTGGAGATTTTCTATAAAGGCCCATCCATCCATTCCATCCATGACCAAATCGAGAAAAATGATATCTGGAAGACTTATATTGTTTTCCACCAAATCAAGACACATTGAGATTCCTTCCTCACCACTGGCACAAGTAATGATGTTAAAATCTTCTTGGTATTGCTGAATGCAATATCTGGTAGCAAACTGCGATACCATATCATCATCGATTATACAAACTGTTCTTTGCACGTTCAAAGCTTTACAAACCCATAAATCTAGTATCTTGGGTTTAAATGACCTGTCAAATTCGTCATCATGCCAAAATATCTCGTCAAGACCCTCTTAATGCGGTAATCTATCCCTTAAAACCCCGTATACAAAGGTTCCCAAAATTGCAGAGGCCAAAACAACCACAATGGGAAGAAAGCCAGCTCCCAATAATGTAAAAATAGGCCCAGGACATGCTCCGGCAAGTGCCCACCCAAGTCCAAAAAGGATACCTCCGAACATATACCGTTTAAAGCTTTTGGCTTTTGGAGGTATTACAATTTTCTCTCCGTAAAAAGATTTAAGATTGAATCTTTTTATCAGCTGTATCAATACAATTCCTATTGCCAAAGCCGAGCCAATGATCCCATACATATGAAATGCATCAAACTGGAACATCTCATAAATGCGAAACCATGATGCTGCTTCGGATTTAAACAATAAAATCCCAAAAAATATTCCTATTATTAAATATACAAGTGTTCTCATCTTAAAAAATCAAAGGAAACAAAATATGAACCATGAACAGGCCGCCAACAAAAAAACCGATTACGGCAATCAATGACGGTAATTGTAAATTACTGAGACCTGAAATCGCATGGCCCGAGGTACATCCGCCAGCGTACCTGGCACCAAATCCCACAAGAAAGCCGCCGACAACAAGTAAAATGAGGCTTTTATAATCAGCAAATACTGTATTCCCAAAAAGTTCTGTGGGCAGATAGGTCGAGCCAGCACTCTCAAACCCTAAGGTCTGTAATTCCGCAACGGTATCATTTGTGATGGCCACCGATGATTCGGGTGATAGAAAATTTGCCGCAATGTATCCTCCAATAATGGTTCCAATAACCACCATTAGGTTCCAACGTTGGGATTTCCAATCAAATCGAAAAAAATCCGCATGCTTACCAGCTCCGCACATGGTGCAAAGCGTTCTTAGGTTCGAGGACATTCCAAAGTTTTTCCCCACCATCATCAAGATAAACATGACCAATGCAACCAACGGTCCCGACACATACCAAGGCCAAGGTTGATAAATAGTTTCCATAGTGTTTCTCTTATTTTTATAAAATTAAGCCTTTAAATAAAATATGGATGAAATGACACTTAATAATGGTTGAAAATAGTTCTATCTTTCGGTTATGAATGATTATGTCTTGGCCTTGGTAGAGGGCTTTGAAGGTTCTTTGCGATGGACCTGGAATTCTATACTTTTTGATGTGCCCTGGTACACCAATTATTTTTGGGGGCTGGTTGCAATCTCTTTGTTGGTGTGGGGTATGGAAATTGTTTTCCCATGGCGAAAAGAACAGTCTGTTTTTCGAAAGGATTTTTGGCTGGATGCGTTTTACATGTTTTTCAATTTTTTCATTTTTGCTATAATTATCAGTGGTTTTTACAAACTTCTTGAAGCTCTTTTCCTTGACATTGGAATCACTTCCAAAAGTTTTGCCCTTGTCAACCCCTCATTATGGCCGCAATGGTTACAATTGGTCATATTCTTCGTTCTACTCGATTTTGTGCAGTGGTTCACTCATATCTGCTTACATCGATTTCCGGCGTTGTGGCAGTTTCATAAAATTCACCACAGTGTTAAAGAAATGGGATTTGCAGCCCATTTACGCTATCACTGGATGGAAAACATTTTGTACAAACCTCTAAAAACATTGGGAGTAATGCTTTTGGGAGGTTTTGAACCTGAACAGGCTTACATTGTCCATTTTGCCGCGATTGCCATTGGGCATTTGAACCATGCAAATATCAAATTGACCTGGGGACCATTGAAATACATTTTGAACAACCCTGTAATGCATTTATATCATCACTCGTACACTTTACCAGAGGGTAAATACGGAGTGAACTTTGGCATCAGTTTAAGTTTGTGGGATTATGTTTTTAAGACCAATTACATTCCAGAACAAAGTGGAACCATTCCACTTGGTTTTCCCGGGGACAAGGCGGTGCCAAAAAGTTTTTGGAAACAACTGGTTTATGGATTCAAATCAAAAAAAGAAGAAGCCTAGTTTTTGCTTTACCAGGATCCGTACCCGTCAGAATAATCATAAATGGTGATGAATCCCATTGCCTTCAATTTTTTGGAGGCTTTTTTGCTTCTTTTCCCCGCCTGGCAATAGATATAAACTGGTTTTTGCTTATCCAATAAAGCCGCTGCTTTTTCGAAGCCTCCGGAATCCAAAATATTGATATTTATAGATCCGCTAATGTGCCCTTGATTATATTCTTCCGGCCTTCTAACATCTATCAATTGGACATCTTCATGTTCCAAAACCGCTGTCAGTTCAGGTTTTGTGATTGTAATGACCTCAGATTCTTGTTGTTTGCAACCCAGTCCAACAATTAAAATGAGAATCCAAAACTTTCGAAAATCCATTATTTCAGTGTCGTTGGGCATATGAAATCGGTAACTGGGATGCCAGCTTCTTTTATAGCTTTGAATCCA
The DNA here is from genome assembly GCF_053618295.1 of Flagellimonas sp. 2504JD1-5. Classification (NCBI taxonomy): domain Bacteria; kingdom Pseudomonadati; phylum Bacteroidota; class Flavobacteriia; order Flavobacteriales; family Flavobacteriaceae; genus Flagellimonas; species Flagellimonas sp. 2504JD1-5. The sequence goes on along the minus strand of NZ_JBSIOU010000001.1, from coordinate 1,030,423 downwards.
CCGGCTACATCCACCAGATTATGGATTCCCCTACTTTTTAAAATAGAGGCTGCAATCATACTTCGATATCCTCCGGCGCAATGCACATAGAAGGTTTCTTCCTCTGGAAATTCAGACAAATGATCATTGAGGAAATCCAATGGCGTCAATTTGGCCTCTTCAATATGCTCGGCATTATATTCAGGTTCTTTTCTAACGTCGAATACCGGAACCTTGGCTTCAAGCTTTTGTTTAAGCGTTTCTGCATTTATACTTTCAACGGTATCAACATCTTTGCCGGCTGCTTTCCAAACATCCATCCCACCTTTCAAATAGCCCAGTGAGCCATCAAATCCAACTCTGGAGAGTCTGGTTATGGTTTCTTCTTCCTTACCATCCGGAGCGACTAGAAGAATAGGTTGTTCCACGTCCGCGATCAAGGCTCCGACCCATGGGGCAAAGCTACCTCCCAATCCGATAAAAATGGATCTCGGCACATGTCCTTTGGCAAAATCGTCTTGATGTCGAACATCCAAAACAACAGCTCCGGTTTCATTGGCTGCTGCTTCAAAGGCATCCGGTGACAAAGCTTGGGTGCCACGCTCCAAAACGGCGTCGATGTCCTCGTAACCTTCTTTGTTCATTTTTACATTCAAAGGAAAATACTGAGGTGGGGGTAACAGGCCATCTGTAACCTCTTTGATAAATTCTTCCCGTGACATATTGGCCCGAAGGGCATAGTTCATTTTCTTTTGATTCCCCAGTGTATCCACGGTTTCTTTCATCATGTTCTTCCCGCAGGCAGATCCTGCTCCGTGTGCAGGGTATACGATTACGTCATCTGCCAGGGGCATAATTTTATTTCTTAAACTATCGAACAAGGTGCCCGCCAATTCTTCTTGTGTCATGTCCGCGGCTTTTTGAGCCAAATCGGGTCTGCCCACATCTCCTAAAAACAGGGTGTCACCGCTGAATATGGCATGGTCTTTTCCAGATGCATCCCTTAACAGATAGGTTGTACTCTCCATGGTATGACCGGGAGTGTGCAAGACCACAATGGTCAATTTGCCCAATTTGAATTCTTGGCCATCTTCAGCAATGATCGTATCAAAAGATGGATTGGCGTTGGGGCCATAAATAATTGGAGCTCCGGTTTCTTTGGACAAGGTTACATGTCCGCTTACAAAATCGGCATGAAAATGGGTCTCGAAAATAAACTTGATTTCGGCTCCATCATCTTTTGCCCTTTTGATATAAGGCTTTACTTCCCGCAGCGGATCTATTATAGCTGCTTCTCCTTCACTTTCTATATAATAAGCGCCTTGGGCTAGGCATCCGGTGTATATCTGTTCTATTTTCATTTTATAAAGATTTAAATTAAATCCATCGCAAATAAGCAATCAAAGTTACAAATGCTTTGCTTTGGATTGCAATGATATTTTCTCTTGAATTTCATTTCTTCCCTTTTGATCTGTGCAAAAGGCAACAGCTTCGAAAGTTCGCACAAAAAGGTTATCCTTTCCAATGATATTTATCAATCCACTACTGTAAAAAATATCGCGTGTAGGTCCAATGGCCCCAGCAATAAAAAAACGAATGCCTTTTGCTTGCAGATCTTTTACAATTCTTTCCAACATAGCCGCGGCACTGCTGTCGATATAATTTATGGCCTCGGCATTTAATATCACATAATTAAGTTGTGCCCCTTTCTGGTCGAGATGTTTGTACAACTCTTTTTTAAAATAGTCCTTGTTTCCAAAATATAGTTGGGCATCAAACCTGAAAATTAGTTTGTCGTTATCGATTTCCACCTCATTGGCAAATCGCTCAACATTTTTGAAATAGTCGGACCCTTTGATTCTTCCCAATATGGCAATATGCGGATGGGAGGTTCTGTAGACCAAGAGGAGCAAGGAGAGCAGTACCCCTAGCAAAATTCCCTCAATCAAGCCAATAAAAAGGGTCATAATAAAAGTGGTGATCAGCAAGAAGAATTCGTCTTTCCTATGTTTAAAAAGAACTATTGGGTACTTTATGTCTATCAACCCAAAAACTGAAACAATAATGATAGCGCCCAACACCGCTGTAGGCAAGTTGTAAAAGAAGGGGGTCAGAAACAACAAGGTTCCAACAATGATCAACGCACTAAAGATCAGGCTCATTCCTGTTTTTGCTCCAGCTTGATCGTTTACCGCTGTTCTTGAAAAGCTGCCCGATACGGGAAAGGATTGGAACAGGGATCCCAATATATTGGAAAGTCCCAACGCCCTTAATTCCTGATTGGCATCAATCTCGTATTCAGGATGTTTTTCTTCCAGCGATTTTGCAATGGAAATGGATTCCATATAACCAAATAATGCCACCGTTATTGCTATGGGCATCAACTGCGCCAAGCTGTTGAGGTTGAAATTTGGCACCTTAAATTCTGGAACTCCACTTGGTATATTGCCAACTATCTTGATTCCTTTGGTTTCCAGTCCAAAGACAAAAACAGTGACAATCCCCAAAATCACCAATAATAATGGGGCAGGTATTTTTTTGCTCATCTTTCCGACCAAGAGAATAAGGAGTATTGCAGCTATTCCCAATCCCAGAGTGTACAAATTAATCTCATTCAATTCTTCAAAAACATTGGCGACAAGGGTATATATCTTACTTGATTGCCCGTGCTCAACGCCTAGTATATGTTTCAATTGCCCCAATCCTATTAAAATGGCCGCTGCAGACGTAAAGCCACTGATTACCGGTTTGGATAGGAAATTGACAAAAAAGCCCATTTTTAAGAATCCCAAAAGCAATTGTATACCTCCAATGATTAGGGTAAGAAACAAAACGGCAGCAATATAATCTTGGGTATCGGCAAGTTGCAGTGCTCCTATTCCGGCAGCGACCAACAAAGAATCCATTGCTACAGGACCCACTCCCAATTGCCTTGAAGTTCCCGTCAATGCATAAATCAGCTGGGGAACCAAGGCGGCATAGAGTCCATAAATAGGAGGCATGCCGGCAATCATGGCATAGGCCATACCTTGTGGGACCAACATAATGCCCAAGGTAACGCCGGCGGTTAGGTCGCTAAACAAATATTGGCGATCATACTCCTTTATCCATGATAAAATAGGAAAAAGCTTTTTGAGCATTCAATTGAACTTTATGTAAAAATAAGGTTCAAAAAGGGGAATGCATAGTGAAAGGGCCTAAACTTGAAAAGTCGGCCTTTGCAAGGTCTCCCTTGAGGGATTTAAAAATCCCAATCCAAGACAGGATAGTATTGTTCCAAATATTTTTTTACTTCTGCAATATCATCTTTGGAAGTCAAATCCGGTACATGTTCGGACAATGGAATCCCTGCCATTGTTTTTGGATTATCCGCTAACATATTCATCAAAGCCGTTGGAAGCTCTTTTTCGTTCCTTTCTGGATGAACAGGGCAATTTTTTAGATAGGAAAACATCATGGCTCCATCAAACTTAAAGATGTTCATGCTGACCCTTAGTTTTTCAGATGCATCCCTATAATTTTCAACTTGATCTTCAGCTGGTTTTTCGACAATGTTGGTCAGACTCCCATTGGAATCCAATTCGACCAAAGCAAATCTGGAGATTCTTTCCGCAGGAAAACTCAAGGCATCTCTGTCATACGAAATAAAGGCATGGGGCGAGGTACTTTCAGATAGTAATTTCAATGCTTCTACTGAATAGAGGTTGTCGCTATTGCAAACTACGTAGCTGGTCTCATTCAATTCGGGGTACTGTTCCACGGCCTGATATAGGGCATCGGCCGTACCAAAAGGTTTTTCACGTCCTTCAGGGATATGTTGCACCGCAAATGACAGTTTCATGCCATGAAAATCGTTGTTTTTGTCTTGATCTCCATAAAACTTTTTGAACAAATCTCCCTTCGGGCCAATTACGATATAAATGTTGGTGAAACCTGCTTTTTTGATATTGTACAGCACGTAATCCATCATGGGGCGACCGTCGTTGCCCACACTAATCAGGCTCTTGCTCCTCTGATTGGCTTCTTGAATCTCTTTTTCTGAAAGACCTTTGCCTTCCCGCGGTGGTTTCTTCATTCGCGAAGAGGCTCCACCGGCCAAAACCACTAAACTAGTAGTACGTTTGCTCATTTTATAATTAGATTTTATTCAATAATTCTTACACCTTCATCTACCGAAACTGCATAAGCGTTTTCGGAACCTGCTTCCATCAAGGCTTTAACTACTTTTTCTTGATCTCCATCTTTCGCCAATACCACAATGCTACCACCTCTTCCGGATCCGACAATTTTAGCGCCTAGTGCTCCAGCTTCGATTGCGGCGTCGACCATGGAATCAATTTTAGGAACGGTTAATTCCAAATAATCTTTAAGGATATGGTGATGGCGATTCATTAATTCCCCAATTTTGGATGTATTCAATTCAGGTTGCCTGAATTCTTGCAAGGCCTGCTGGGTGATGCTATGGTTGATGATTGCGGCTGAAAAATAAATTTTCAAATCCTCTGGGACATGTTTTAGATATTTTGAAATTTCATCCTCGGTAGTTTTTTCCAAGACAAAATCCGGGCATTGCTTCTCAACCTCCTCAATGGCCATCCGCGCTTTGGTCTTCAATTCTCCCAAAACACCAGTCGTCTGTTTGGGTATTCCGGACTCAGCAACAATCAATCCTGCAATTGGTTTATGGAACATTTCATATGAAAACTCGTCACCAGTTTCCAAATAAATGATATTTCCCATTCCAATACTATACTGATCCATCTTTCCGCCGGGACTTCCATGATAGGTTACTTCAGCTTCATAGGCCACCCGAGACAGAAATTCTTTGGTAACTTCTTGATTGCAGCCAAAAGCCTCAATCAAAAACTGGGCCCACGTCAATAGCAAGGCACTTGAGCTTGAAGTTCCTGCGTTTATGGCAATGTTGCTGGTTATCTCCACATTATAACCTCTATTGGGAACACAGTCATATTTTTCAAGTACCTTAAGTGCGGTAAGCAAAAAATCTCCTGGTTCGGGCAGAGGATTTTCTCCAGCGACAGTAAAAATTCTTTGATGACCAACATCTGGCATATTCACCACCAGTTGTTCACTGTTGTTTATTTCTCCAGTAAGAATCATATACCTGTCAATTGCACATGCGATTACTGGAAGACCCAAATAATCCTGATGATCTCCGAACAAACAGGTCCTCCCCGGTGCCTTTACTACGATTCTATCTCTGTGCATTTTATTCTTTTGCGACGAAAATACGTCTATTTCCCATACGATTTGTGGGTTCCATATTACCTTGAACGGGACAAATATAACAAAATGTGTTAACGTACACATTTTTAGCGATCTCTTTTTGATATATTTGTAGGGAATGAGGAAAAAATACACGATAAAAGATATCGCAACCGCAGCTGGAGTATCCATTGGTACTGTTGACAGAGTGCTGCACAATCGCGGGAAAGTATCCAAAAAAGCTTTACTCAGTGTAAACAACGCACTTAAAGAATTTAACTATAAGCCCAATCCCATAGCTCGTACGCTTAAGAACAATACGGTCTATAGTATTAAAGTGCTTTTGCCTGATGCTGCTGGTGATCCTTTTTGGTCATTTGGAAAGCAAGGTATTGAAGAAGTTGTAAACGAATATGCAGCTTTTGATATTGATATTTCCGTGCATTATTATAATCCTAGTGAACCCAAATCACTTTTAGATGTTGGCCTGGGTCTTTTGAATCAACATATAGATGCCTTTCTATTTGTACCCCTGTTTGAAAAGGAAAGTGACCTTCTTTTGGATGAGCTAAAGAACAGGGATGTGCTTACGGGTACGTTTAACAGTTTTCATGGCAGCACTGTAGATCTTTATGTTGGATTGGATTTATTCACAAGTGGCAGGGTGGCAGCAAAATTGATGGCCGATGCCCTTAATGCTCCAACCAAAATTGCTCTTGTGCATATTGATGAAGAATCGACCAACGCTGTCCATTTGCGGGAAAAGGAACGGGGTTTTAGGCAATTTTTTGATGAACTGCTGGATTACGAAGTGATTACGTTTACGCTTGGTGCAGATGGATTTGAACAAAAATTCGCCGACTTTATAGAAAGTAATGAGCAAGTCGATGGTATTTTTGTTACCACATCAAAAGCTTATCGCATTGTAAAAGCCTTAAATGGAATTGGACAGACCAAGGTTGTGGTGGGGTATGACCTGCTTGAGAAGAATATTGAAGCTTTAAAAGCTGGCGACATTAAATTTCTGATCCATCAATCTCCTAAACTACAGGCTTCTTTGGGATTGAAAGGGCTGGTGGACAACCTCCTTTTGGGTAAGGAGTTTTCGAAGAAAAGTTTGCTCCCCATCCAAATTATTAACTCCGAAAATATGGGTAGTTATCTTTATTGATATTCCTTCAGAACATTTTTGAAGCCTTCTATTTTAATTTTTACAACTTCAGATTGCTGTTCAACTTTTAATGGATTTTTCTCCAAGGGGTCTATCCCAATATTAAAGAGTTCTCCATTTTCATACAGCTTCCATGTTTTGTCTTGAACATATCTTTTGGGCTCAAATTTTCCCCAATTGGGATTATAATGACAAAACACCCAATCCCGGGCAACATGTTCTTCCCCTATCAACTGGGAATAAAAACTAAGGCCATCGGATAGATTCTCTGCAAGCTTTCGGCTGGTGGCAGCTTCAAGAATACTTGGCAAAAAATCTGTAAAATCAATTAAATTGGTGTTGATACTTCCCGCTTTTATCTTTCCTTTCCAATTGGCAATAAACGGCACATGTGTTCCTGCATCAGTGGTAAATCCCTTATCCCCTTTTAACTGTGAACCATTAATTGTTGATACCACTTTCCTGTCTGTTCCATTATCTCCAATAAACAATATCAAGGTATTTTCACGAATTCCAAGAGCTTCCGTTTCCTTGACAATCCGTCCGATCAATTTATCCATATAGGTAACCATTTCGCCAAAATAGTTGGGATCATTGACTTTGGATTTGGCATCGAAGCCCTTAAATTCTTCGTTATCCGGAGTTGGAACAAAAGGATCATGGGTCAACACCATGGGATAATACACAAAAAAAGGATTGTCTTTGTTGGTACGCATAAAGGTGTTTATATGTTCCACAAATAAATCGGGGCCAAACTTATTTTCATATTTTCTTGTTCCCTTTCCTTTGATACTGAGCAGGGGATCTTTATAGCGCGAACCGAATTCATCAATTTGCCATAGGCAATAATCGTCAAAACCAGCTTTTTCCGGAAGGGCTCCGACCTTTCCTCCCGCCAGTTTTTGTTGGTGTGGGTTCCCAAGTAATTGCCATTTACCGGCAATACAAGTTTTATATCCCGCCTCCTGCATATAATGCCCAAAAGTTTTCTCATTTGGATCCAACAAACCAAAACCAATGTAGTTTCTGAAATTGTATTTTCCTGTCATCAGTTGAACTCTTGAGGGTGTGCAAAGAGGTGTGGAATAACAATGCTCAAAGCGCATGCCTTCGTTGGCAAGTTTATCTAAATGGGGAGTTTTATAACTTTCACTGCCGTAAACTCCCAAGGTTTCATAACCAAGATCATCGGCCATGATCAAAATAATATTGGGCCTCTGGTTTTGAATGGATGGATTGGGCTTGCAGCAGGTTATAAGCGCTGCAAAAAATATCAGAAGATGACTTTTCATTGGATGGTTTTCGGCATAGAATTTAAGATTCTAATAATCAATTCCCAAATCGTTGGATCTTACCTTCTTTAGTTTCTCTTTCAATTTTTCTTGAAAATCCTTTACTTCTTCTACATATTCTGGAAGCAGTGCCAAGTTCGTGTATTGACCCGGGTCTTTTTTCATATCGAATAATTCAACCCCCAAAGAAGCATCTTCTCCATATTGAATATATGCCCTATCATCAGTTCGCAATAGAAATGTTTCTCCATTTTGGGTTACGGAAAAGGCCATATTCCGAACTTTATGATTGGGGTTATCCAGAGTTTTTGCCAAGCTTTTTCCTTGAATATGCTCAGAGTATGAAAGTCCTGCCAATTCAGCAACGGTTGGGTATAAATCCAAAAGTTCCACAAAAGAATTGCATGTGGCTGGCTTTTTCCCAGGAACTTTAATGATCAAGGGCACCTTAGCTGATTCTTCCTTCACACTGACCTTCATCCAAAATTCATGTTCGCCCAAATGAAATCCATGATCTGAGGTGAAGATGACAATAGTATTATCTTCCAGCCCTTCTTCCTTTAAAGTTTTCAAAACCTTACCAACTTGGGCGTCCATATAAGCAACTGAAGTATAGTATGCTGCAATGGCCTTCTTTTTTTGAATGGAATCCATTTGGGCATTCTTGCTGGTCACATAATTGATTCCCTTTTCGGGAATATCATCCCAGTCTCCTTCAAAATTATACGGGAGATTAATCTCTTTATGGGGATAGGGTTCAAAATAATTTCTTGGAGCTACGAAAGGAACATGCGGCCGAACAAAACCAACCGCAAGGAAAAAAGGTTGGTCTTTGTGTTTCTTGATCAATTCTGATGCCTTTTCTGCTGTTTTTCCATCGGAATGAATGAAGTCATCACCATCTGCCTTTACTATAGTCATCACATTTCCTCCTCGAATCGATTTGGTTCCATCTGGATTTCCTTGCACCAACTCCCCATCACCTTTAGCTGTCCACTCAGGTCCTTGACTGTTGAAACGTTCCGTCCAAGATGCCTCGTCATCCTTTCCATCAGAGCCTTTTTCGATATCAATAGGAACTCCCATATGGTAAATTTTGCTCACTCGAGCAGTATAGTACCCATTGTTTTTGAACAATTGGGACCATGTGACCCTCTCATCACCAATATTTTCCCTTCCACTGACATAACCATAGGTTTGGGTAGCATTTGGGTAATACCCGGTCATAAATGATGCCCTTGAGGGGCCACATACAGGATATTGGCAGTAGGCTCTGGTGTATCTTGTTCCCTGAGCGGCAAGGCTATCAATGTTTGGGGTTCGTGACACCCTATTTCCATAAGAAGAAACGGCTGTAGTGGTCAGGTCGTCTGCTATAATAAAAAGTACGTTGGGTCTTTTTTGTTCTTCAACAGTGGTCTTACATGAAAACAATGCTAGACACAGTATTGCGCCCATGAATCTCCATGGCATCATTTGATTGGTTATTTGATCATAAATCTAATCAAAGAAAGAGAATTTTACTCCCCTTCTGAAAGCAATCCATTTTCAACCAAAGGAATCCTGAATCTTTCCACTTCTGAATTTGTGTGCTCTTTTGAGAAAATTTCCACAGCTCTGGCGATGGTTTCTGGATTTTCGTCGGCAACGTTATTTTGCTCGGCGGGATCTTGTACAAGATTGTAAAGTTCCAATGTCGGTTCCTTTTTTGAATTCTTTAGGTTTTGTCGTACCACTTTCCAATCCCCCATTCGAATGGCAACTTGACCTCCATATTCAGGAAATTCCCAAAACAGAAAATCGTGCTCAGCCTGACCATCTTCACTTAGAAGTGTTGGTAAAAAACTAATGCCGTCGGTTTCCAAAGGGTTTTCTATATCTATAAGGTCAAATAATGTTGACATTACATCGTAATGTGCGGATATGTGATCGGTCTTGGAACCGGGTTTAATGCGATTGGGCCAAGAAGCGATCATGGGAACTCTAATACCGCCTTCATAGACAAAGCCCTTACCTTTTCCATATGCTTCACCAAAAACCCCCGAACTATTGAAGAATTCTCCATCAGTACCACCGGTAAAGGTCACCCCATTATCCGATGTAAACATGATGATGGTATTTTCATAAAGTTCATTTTCTTTGAGGTATTTTACCAGTTTTCCTACATTTTCATCCAAATAAGAAATCATGGCAGCGTAGCCAGCCCTTGGATTTTGATGTGGAAAATAACCAGCATTTCCTAAATACGGTTCTTCCTCACCAAACTTTTCTTTATAGTAATCCACCCATTTTTGCGGAGCTTGAATCGGATTGTGGGGTATTGGGGATGCCCAATATAAAAAGAAGGGGTTATCCTTGTTTTCAGATACAAATCCCATCATTTCGTCAAACATCAAATCTGGAGCGTAATCCTTTAGATTGTAATTTTTATAGCTGGCCGGGTCATTCGGGTCTGCTTCTTTGGCCAATTTTTTATTTGGTGGGATGGTATCATTATTAAGGTAAACGCGGTTTTCATTTTTATACAAGTGAACCGGATAGTAGGTATGCGCCTGTCGTTGACAATTATATCCATAGAAAAAATCGAAGCCCATTTTCGTCGGAATGGCATCGGTATGCGGCGCCCCAAGTCCCCATTTACCCACCATTCCCGTGGTATACCCTTCTTTTTGCAATAACTGCGGAAACAAAACAGTGTTGGATGGTATTGGGTGTTGTCCTTCCAGTGTGGAGTCCAAAATCATTTCACGATAGTCCCAGACGTTTCCTCTTTCTCTCCATTCATGGTTTCCTCGGATATAGGAATGTCCCGCATGTCTGCCAGTCATCAACATATAACGTGCCGGAGCACAAACAGGTGCCCCTGTATAATGTTGGGTAAACAGCATGCCATTTTGAGCCAAGGCATCAATATTTGGGGTTTCAATTTTTTCCTGGCCGTATGCTCCCAATTCTCCATAGCCAAGGTCATCTGCCAAAATATAGATGATATTGGGTTTTTGGGTTTCTGTAATCCCGTTTTCTTTTTGAGGCTTTGTTTTACAGGATAAAACTAGCATGCTCAGAAGAGCCAATGCGGTTATTTTGGTATGTTGCATAGTATTGTGGTGATAGGTGCGATAAATATGAAAAATATTATAAGGTTGTAAATTTTTGTGTATCGAAAGACCAAGTAATACCCTGATCATTGGTGATTCTAATCCTGTACATATATTCCGTTGTAGGTGACAAGGCTTCCAAAGTTATAGTATTTGCTCCTTCGGAAACAGGAATTGCCATGTTATTTTGCCACTTTTCTTCTTTGGTCAATCCTTCCTCCTTTCCCCAAAAAACTTGGGCAACGGCATTGGTTCCCAAGTTGGACATGGTAAAATTTATTTTTACAGAACTTGATGAGATTTCGGTGGTATCCTCATGCTCAAAGTTGGCGGGCATTTTAAATAGTTCGCTTATATAATCTCCTTCCAAATAATAGGGAACTGGATCTGGTGAACTTATTGAAAGTGTTTTGCTAGGCGTTCCGGTTGCTCCCCAACCTCCCATTTGCATGGAAAATTTATTGCCGATTACCTCCCAGTCCCGTGCGCTCAGATTGGTCACATTGGTGGTGCCCCGCATTGTGGTTATTGGATGCCAATTGCCCGAAACATCACGTTGCCAGCCTTTATATTGGGTCTCGCAGACTTGATGTCCGCTTCTTACCACATGTGCGCCGCCCGGAACTTCCACAAAGGCCCCGGTGGTCAAATATTTGATTTCTCCGCTCTTATTGTATTTTTTTCCACAACCATAAAGTTTCCAATGTCCATCGATTGGACTTAGGTAATAACTCCAATAGGTATCGTAAATTTCACCAGGCTGCATTCGCACCGCTATAATTTGTGTCTCAGTATCCTCTCCAAAATATGGGTGCGGCCCACGGGGTTTAACTCCGGTACCTTCATGGCCGTAAGAGCCAAATTCTAGACCTGGGCCTACGGCAATCAGATGGCTTTCTTGATAAAAGGGAGGTACTGGGTCGTTGGCCCCGTATGACCAAAGTGAAAAGTTGTACCCTCCAAAGGTTTGTGTGTCTTTGTCCCATGTTGATCCTGTATAGCCAAATGGGGTGGTAATCGGTTGATAAAAGTTCACATTTTTACTGGCTATCGTAAGTTCATGCACACTGATTTCAATTTGTGTATCAGCATCAGCGATTTCCCATTTACAGTGAACCGCTTTGGCACGATAACGGCGCATAACATTTTCTGAGTTTGTAGCCGCTGTTCCCGAAATGTGCAAATTATTCAAACGTCCAATCCCAACACTGGCATTCGCCAAGGATTTCAATTGTAACTTAATGGTATGGAATCCTGTTGAAACATGCTCAAAGACCGCTCCATTCTGGATTTGATACGTTGTTTCCAACCCAGTTGCGGCCAAGGTAATTGCTTGACTTTCATTATCCAAGTAAATGAGCAATTCCGAACCTACTTGGCTTGAAGGAATGCCCATTTCGGGTTTTATGGTCAAATCACCAGCAGTTTTTATATCAATCCCAAAAATAATGGTGTCCGTAAGTACCTTCCAGTCATAAATATAATCGTAGTACTCATTCTTGTTATATTCATTACCAGTGGTTTTGTCCCTCAAATGCGCCCTTAATGTGCCAACTGGAGAAAAAAAGCTCTCGTTGGGCGTAAATACCAATGCAGCTTGAACCTCAACATCGTCATTATTATCAGTATTTGGTGTCGGTTCCTCTTTTTCATTTGTGTTGATATCTGGAACGATGTCATTTTGACTTGCCGAGCAAGACAAAAACACAAAATGGAGCAAGAATATAAGATTTGCCTTTAACATGTTTCTATCCAATTTCATTGGTGATGGATGAATATTAATTGATAAGGTCTATTTCATTCAGGATAAGATTTTCTTCCGTTCCTGAAGATATGTGCACCTCACTCACCGATATTTTCAGATACCTTGTGGTTACCGCAGCATCAAAAAGCAAGTGGTTTTCAGGAATATTTTCCAAATCGAACTCCTTTACCGTACTATAAGCGTTTCCATCAGCACTTTGTTGAACGATGACGTGCTTTGGACGAAAGTTGGTTCCACCTCTATCTGAATGCAGATATAATCCAGTGAACTCCATTTCGCTACCCATATCTATGGTCAATTCGTGATTACCACTGGCCGAAATATCATACGGATAATTACTGTGCCAGTATGAGGAAAGATCCCCGTCCAAAGTTGTATTTACGTTCCTGGCACTGTTCGGGCTTGTGGTATTTGCCGTAATACTCCATGCTGAACGATCCGAAAATGTAAAAATCTCATAGGTTTTGTTTACATCGTCATTGGGTATTTGGGTGGCAAGGTCTATGGTGTAATTGTATCTGTAAAGTTCATGCCTGTTCCCTTGGGTGGTCAATCCCTTTATGGACAGGAGCATGTTGTTCTTCCCATCATCCTTATAATTATTGAACAGTTCTGCATAGGGCATATCCGCACTAAAACCATATTTGCCATCTCCCAAACTGGTAAACTCCGTGACGAAGGTCACATCATCATAATTGTTGTTGGCCTGACCGTTGGGAGCGCCATCGTTACTTATGTAAACATGCGTCGGGGTGACATCCGAGGATATGGTGCCTTCGACATGTATGTGGCTGTTCACTGCATCCTTCGCCACCGTCAGAGACAATAATTCCATGGCATCTTGGGCATAGTACGCAACACCATTGTTGGTTTTGTTGAAGGCTTCGTTCACATTTAGAATGGCGGCTGTGGTCTTGGTCATAAAAACCATGTCTTCCTGTCCATTTTCATAAGTGTGATTACCAAAAGACATCAACGATATTTTGGGCAGTTCAGAATTTTTATGGCAGTTGTGCGGCACATTTAATCCATGTGCCAGCTCGTGCATTATTCCGCCAAGTCCTGCCGAACTCATGAGCTGTAGGTCCCCAATAAACTTTCCGGATGGAACCAGATTAAAATCGGCCGATCTTGCATAGGCATTTTTACCAGAGCCTACAAAACGTATCAGGGTTTCCTCGTTGGATAAGATCAAGGAATGTGAGCTCGCCTTAAAGCCCTGATTGGAATTGAAATAATTATTTACGGCTGCATTCAATTCTTGGAGGGTGGAATATGGATTCTGCTCTTCTTTGGAACGGTAGTAAGAACTGGGATTATTGCTTTCTATTACATGAACCCTGACCTTTCCGTTTTGATTTGTAATCAAACCAAAGGTTTTGTTGCCATACCCGTTAAGATTCATCTGTACTTCGTACCATTTTTGTATGTATAAGGCCATATCGCTCAGTTGATTGACGATATCGTCTGTCACATTAAAATCTGAAGGCTTATAGAAAATGATATTTACAGCGTATTGATCCGCCCTGTTTACACTCCAAATATCTTCAACTGGGGTTTCCGGTTCTTTGGGTTCATCAGGCTTTTCATTGGTGGTGGGTGGATCTGGAGTTTCGATACTATCTGATGAGCACGAGGCCATCAAAATCATCAAAAAAATCAGTGTATAGTGGTTTAATTTCATCGTTATCATCTTGTTGGTTGCTGGTATTCGGGGTTAGTTTCAGTTGGAATGGGAGCATTGGTATCTGCTCGCCATTGCTCTAGAAGTTGGTACAATTCCTCCGCCTTTTCTGGAAAAGTATCAACCATATTGTGTTTTTCTCCTAGATCATCCTCCAAATTATAAAGCTCTAGGGCATCGTCCTCAAAATAATGGTGCAGTTTCCATTTGCCGTATCGAACCACTGACCCGGGTCGTGTACGAAACTTTGGGTCGCGATTCTCATTTTGTCCAACAACGGCTTGCAGATACACCGGAAAGTGCCAGAACAGGGGGCGTGATTCTAAAACTTCCTGTTTTGACAGAATTGGCCAAAGACTATTCCCATCCAAAATCAAATCTCCCGGAGGGCCAATTTCGGCCATCTCTAACAGGGTTGGATAAATGTCGATATTTGAGATGGGCGTACTATTTGTATTGCCCCTCTCTATTTTACCTTCCCAAACCATGAAGAATGGCACTCTAATTCCACCTTCGTAATAACTCCCCTTTCCTGCCCTTAATGGATGTTGATTGCTCACAAAAAACAAGCCCCCATTATCGGAGGTGAATATGATTATGGTGTTTTTAAATCTATCCGTTTGTTTTAGATATGAAATGAGCTTTCCGATATTGGAATCCACGTCCTCAATCATGGTCGCGTATTTGGGATTGCTCTTCCCTGGGATTTTTTCCTTTGTTTCATATTTTCCAAGCAAAGAGGTCACCGGTTGAATGGGTGTATGCACAGCATAGGGGGCATAGTTCACAAAGAATGGTTCTTTGTTTTTTTCCAAGGTTTGAATAAGCTCGTCCATGATCAAACCAGTCAATCTTTCTCCTTTCTCAGCTTTTAGGGCGATGTTTTTAAATGGGGCATTATACCCGGATGGATGTCCGGCATGACTGCCCGCTATATTGACCGCGAAACCATTTTGCAAGGGATTATCGGACAAATGCCATTTTCCCGCATGGATGGTGTGGTAACCATTTTCCTTAAGCAATTCTGGAATAAGCAAAAACTTTTCGTCGATATCGGTCTTGTTCACAATAGGGATCATTTTCCGATCAGCGGATTTTCCTCTTTCGGAGCTTCCCACGGTTAGAATTCCATGTCTTTGCGTCCATTTACCTGTCATTAAGCTCGCCCTGCTCGGTGCGCAATTGGCCGCTGCGGCATAGGCATTGGTAAAAATCAACCCTTGCTTGGACAAATTATCAATCACCGGAGTTTCATAAAAGGCACTGCCCATAAAAGATGGTTCGCCCCAACCCAAATCATCGATATTGATTAGGATAATGTTTGGTTTTGGCTGAATTGTAGTGTCGGATGATTGCCTGGTTCCGCAACTCATTACCAATAACACCGAAACGGTATACAATGTGAGTTTGATCTTCATAAAATCGCAGATTCTACTATTAACAGACTAAATTATTAAAAGAAAGAATGCCCGAACAATCAACCCATAATTCGAATGTTGCGGGCATCTTCTCACGAACTAACTCAAACTAAACTTCTTTTTTACATTATTATCATTGTGACAAAAGCATTATTGCTTCAGGAGAAAGAGCAGCTGAATAGATCTTAAAATCATCCATGGCTCCATTGAACATTCTGGCCCCGGCCTGTGCTCCTATTTCTACATCGGTCTCCCCGGCATTTCCTGTATCAATAATTGTCGTGGGCAAGGATGCACTTGCGATACCATCGACATAGACCGTGAGCACAGCTCCATCGTAGGTATAGGCCACATGGTGCCACTCGCCGTCGTTCACGGCAGCGGTGCTGTTAAGGCCTCCGCCCTGGAATTCTGAACGTATGGTGCCGTCAGGGTTCACTGCAAAGGTTGCCCTGCTACCGGTTCCTGATGCACCCCAATGGGAAATTGTGATTCGCTCCGTGGTAGTGGTCTTCAACCATGCCGACACGGTTCTTGGATTGGGCCCGTTGACTCCTGTGTACCCGGACAAAGTGACCGCATTTGAGCCGTCAAAGCTATAGGCATTATTGCCAACTATCCCAGTTTCATAGGCAGGTGCTCCAGAGGACACCCCTGCTCCACCAACAGAACCTTCGTTTAAAAGGCTGCCTTCAAAGTTTAACTGGGTCTCGATGGTTGGTTGGGCCGCCAATAGGCCAATTCTCCCTGCGTCAAGAGCAATATCATAAATTCTAAAATCATCCATGGCTCCATTGAATATCCTGGCCCCCAACTGTGCTCCTATTTCTACATCGGTCTCTCCGGCGTTTCCTGTATCGATTATTGTGGTGGGCAAGGATGCACTTGCGATACCATCGACATAGACCGTGAGCACGGCTCCATCGTAGGTATAGGCCACATGGTGCCACTCACCGTCGTTCACGGCGGCGGTGCTGTTCAGGCCTCCTCCCTGGAATTCCGAACGTATGGTACCGTCAGGGTTCACCGCAAAGGTTGCCCTGCTACCGGTTCCTGATGCACCCCAATGGGAAATTGTTATCCTTGATGTGGTCGTCGTCTTTACCCATGCCGATACGGTTCTCGGATTGGGCCCGTTCACCCCTGTGTGCCCCGACAAGGTGACCGCATTGGAGCCGTCAAAGGTATAGGCGTTATCGCCAATTATTCCGGTTTCATAGGCAGGCGCCCCAGATGAGGCCCCCGCCCCACCAACAGAGCCTTCGTTTAAAAAGCTTTCCTCAAAATTCATTCGAACCGTTATGGCCGGATCTAAAGGTTCTGCAGTACTCTCAACAGTAATGAATCCTTCTCTGATTACTTCATTGGCGCCAAAATCGTTTCGAACTTTTAGACTGACATTGAATGTTCCAGCTATAGGATATTCAACTGTCGGACTTGCCTCTGTACTTCGGGTAGGATTTCCTCCCTCAAATTCCCATGTGTATAAAAATGGATCTCCTGTAGAGGTATCTTCAAAGGTGACTGACTCATCCTGCAAAATTGTTGTGGCCGAGGCTGTGAACGACACCTCAGGAATCTTTGTTGGATCTATGTTGATCGTTTTGGCATAGCCATCATCATTGGTACATGACCCAATGGCCAAAACCAATAGGCCAATACATATGATAAAAAATATTTTATTGCTTTTCATACTTTTTGTTTTTTGTTTGGTTTACCATCCTGGGTTTTGTTCCAAATTGGGGTTGAGCACCAACTCCTCCGAAGGAAGCGGAAATAAGTAATAGTGGTCCGGAAATACTGGAGGATCAATTGGGATCAATTGAACATATCCTACTGGAGCATTTCCCTGTATTGGAATATTTTGACTGTAATCTGCCTGCGTGATCCATCTACCCAATTTCACTTCCGTGGCATAATCCATTTTTCTCCATCTTCTCAGATCCTCGCGACGGAAACCGTCTCCTAGCAATTCAATGGCCCTTTCACGTCTTATTTCCCACAAAATTGGATCTATAGAAGGATCTCTGTTCGGATCAAAGTCCGCTCCTATGGATCCTACTATCATATTCGCCACATTGCCTCGTTGTCTCAACTTGTTAACAGTGGCATCGGCTACACTTTGGGTAAATTGACCCATTTCAAAGGTTGCTTCTGCATAGTTCAGAAACACTTCTCCCATTCTAAAAATGGCAAAATCGCTTATATCGGCAGAAGAAACCCGATCGTTATGATCGTTCCAAACCTTCCAGAACCTAAATCCATTTCCTGTCTGTGTCGGCAATAACATGGTAAAGTTTGGTACTTCACCTGTAACCCTTCCAGACCAGTTTCTATCGGGAAGCTCCTTGAACGGATATCCGGTTGTAATGTTGATGAGTATATCAAAATATTCTTCATCTGCTACGTCTCCGGTAGGTGTCCAATTTTGGGTCCCATTCCCATTTACGCGATACGGAGGTGGGGTAACAACCAACAAACGATCGTCCCTATCCCTGAATTCCGCATGGAAATCCTTGTCTCCTTGATATTGTGTGTTCGTAGCGTTATAGATCGGAAGACCATTTTTGGTCATAAACATGTCTATCCCTTTTCTGGTGATATCGTACTTATTGTTGGTTGACCTAGTATTGGTTGAAACCCAATGCGTTAGCTCATCGATTACGTAGGCCTTGTACAATAGGATACCTGTAACACCTTCAAGGTTTTCACTATTGTACACTTGATCATAGCTTGGATGAAGGTTTGGATATTTTGAAATGAGTGTTTCTGAAGCATCAATAGAGGCATTGAAATACCTTTCATGATCACCCAGTCCGTGATATTTTCTCCAAGTTCCTTCAAAAAGCCCGAATCGGGACAATAAAGCCCTAGCCACATCGGCATTTACCGTGTTATCGCCATCACCATTTTCCTTGATGGTTTGGACCGCCTCCTGCAAATCCCTTAAAATGTTACTGGCCACGGTATCACGTGAATCACGTGGGCCATTAAGGATATCCGTATCAAAATCGGTCAAGGTCTCTTCTACCCATGGTACACCACCATAAAAACTTAATAGCCTGAAATACTCATGGGCCCTAAAAAATAGTCCGACTCCCCTCCAATGGGCAATTTCTTCAATGGTCATACCGGAATCTCCTATATTATCGAGCATAATATTAACCTTGCGAATATTGGCATAGGAATTTGTCCAAATTCCTGAACTCGCAGGCACGGACATGTTTTGCGACAGGTATGCCCTTGAAACGGTGCTGCCTCCGTTTTGCATTAAATCACCATCAAGATCTCGGGTAGCGGACCATGCGGCTGTTCTTGGATGTCCTTCCAAAAAGTCATAGAAGCTCCATGCGTATGTTTTTACATTGTTATATGTGGAAAAGATGGTCGCCTCCGAAAGCTCATCCCTTGGAACAAGGTTCAAGTCATCTTCGCAACTAGTTCCCAAACCTATTAGAAGGCAAAGGGCCATCATTGATATTGTTCTTATATTTTTCATAACTGAGTTGTTTTCGTCATTAGCCATTAGAAGGAAAGATTAAAGCCCATTGTAAATTGCGCCATTATGGGGTACCTGCCACCGTCGTTCCTCTGGTCTGGCTCCATCCCTTTAGGCAGTTTGTCGAATGTATGCAGGTTATTACCAGACACAAAAATCCTAAACTTGTCAATGTTGAGTTTGTCCAGCACCCCTTGTCCCAATGAATACCCAAAGGTTATATTCTGAACCCGTAGATAACTCTCATCGCTCAAATACTTGGTCTGTACAAATCGGCTTCTTCCATAGTTGCTATCAGTATTACCAGTTGATGCATCTCCATAAATCCTGGGATAGAATGCATTTTGGTTTTCTGGGGTCCAAAAATCCAATTGGTGCTTGTAAATATGGTCAAACCCTCCCGGGAATGGAAAAATAAGGTCTAAATCCGGTCCTGTACCTCGCCATAAATCCCTTTTACCTACACCATTTAGTACGAATGAGAAATCGAACTGTTTATAGCCAACGTTTCCGTTGATCCCAAATTGATACCTTCGGGTAGTATTTCCGATGATTTTTCGGTCACCTGTTCCAGTATCGATAGCCCCATTTGCATTTCTAACTGGATTCCCCTGGGCATCAACCTCGGTAATCAAGGTATTATTGCCACTATTGATAAATCCATCACCGTTTAAATCTTTGTACTTTATATCCCCGGGGTAAGGGGCAGGTGCGTTTTCAATGAATGGCACACCATCTCTCAACTCACGGTTTGGTCCAGCTAAATCGGCATCCAAGGTCCCATCTACAAAATCATCCACGGTGTAATATCCATCTGTAACGTAACCCCAAATTTCACCAGGTTTCATTCCAACATAATAGAAATTATCATCTGGGGTATTGTTAAAATGATTCCCTAGCAATCCTCCCGGGTTATCATATTTTGTGATTTCTGATTGGTTATCCCAAACATTAATATTGACCCCATAACTGAAATCACCTTTTCTGTCTTGCCATCCCAATTGTACTTCCCAGCCTTTGGTTTCCAGATCTGCTGCATTTTCAAAAGGCGGATCTGTTCCAAGCACAGCTGGCAAAGGATTTCCCGGAATCAACATTCCAGATGTTTCTCTAGTGAACAGGTCGAATGTGGTAGTTAATCTATTGTCAAAAAAATTGGCGTCCAGACCAACATTTTTACTGGTGATCGTTTCCCAAGTGAGTCCAGCACTGATCAATTGGGCCGGATTAAATGAAATATATCTTAAATCGGTTCCTAGGTTGATCCATTCTGTTCTAAAATCCTCGAAACCTGGAATGGTAGGGTAATAGTCCCTAACAATGTTGCCATTATCTGGATTGATTCGAGTTGCTCTTTGATTTCCAATTTCTCCCCAGGATGCCCTCAGTTTAAGCAAGGACACAAAATCCACATTTTCAAAAAAGCGCTCTTTGGCCAAATTCCAGCCAGCTGAAACGGAGGGCAGCAACACAAAGCGATCACCTTCAGCAAACAATGAAGATCCATCATAACGCAGATTACCTTCTATGAAATAACGTTCCTTGTAATTATAGTTCAATCGACCAAAAAAGCCAATTACAGCCCAGTCAAAATAGGAATCCGTTATCGAAAAGTCTTCACCCACGGCCAAATTAAATGTTGGGGTGGTTGGGTCAATCAGGTCATTTCTAAATGCACTGAAGAATTCCTGCTTTTCGCTTTCACGGTTAACACCCAAAAGAATTTCGAAATTGTGTTTTTCCGCTATACTGGTTCTGTATTTTCCATATAGGTTAAGTCCATTATAAATCCTATGGGTCTGCGAATTGCGAATACTTGAGCTTCTGGCGGCATTCTCTGCACTAGTGGTTGGGTTGAATCTAAAAGTGCTGAAAAAACGTGCACCATTGTTGATGTTCTCCTGAAAAATACTGTTCTTCTCATACGTATACTCCCCAGTAAGAGATATTGCATCGGTTGGTTTATATTCCAACTTTTGGAACAACCTAAGGTTGTCATCGTCAATTTTGTTGGGTTCCACAAAACGGACTAAATTTCCTGGACTTGCAAAAGGCAGCACCAAGCCATCGGCATCTTCAAAAAAGCCAGTTGGATCGTACATTCTTAGCTGCAACGCTTGGTTGTACTGCGCGCTAGGGACCGATCTTATGCTTGATCTAAAAATCACATTGGAAGTTGAGGTCAATTTAGGAGAAATGTCAGCATTAACTAAGGCATTTACAGTGTACTTCCTAAATGAGTCTTTATTGGTAACCATTACCCCATCTTCAAAACTGTATCCTGTTCCTAAACGATACCCAATGGTCTCGCTCCCTCCACTGACTGTAAAGTTGTGAATGGTGGAATATCCAAAATTGTCAATAAAATCACCTATGATATCCGATTCATCCAATGGATAGTATTGCCCGCTTGGTTCATCATAATGAATTGGATATGTTACTCCAGAAATGGGGTCTGTCACCAAACTTAAACCATCGCCCCCTGAGTCATACGAATCTAAAAATTGGACCCATTGATCTACATTTTGGCCGGCAAAATAACTGTTCTCTCCAAAAGTGTCCAATGCTTCGACGAACTCTCGGGTTGTGGCCTTTTCAGGAATTTCACCTGCCCTGGATACGCTTGTGGTCACGTCATAGGCAAACTTCACAGCTTGATTCCTGCCAGCGGATTTCGTGGTTATCAGCACTACACCAAATGCCGCCCTAGCACCATAGATGGATGATGCTGCGGCATCCTTGAGTACGGATACCGATTCTATATCCCGCGGATTAATGTCATTTATACTACCTGGAACGTTGTTGATAAGTACTAAGGGTGTTCCTCCTGTTATAGAGGTAAATCCCCTCACATTTATGGAGGTTCCTGTTGCACCCGGCTGACCGGAGTTTGATACCACCTGCAATCCGGGAGCAGTTCCTTGCAATGCTTGAGCCGCATTGACAATGGGTCTGTCTCCAAGGACTTCTTCCATTTTTACAAATGAAGTGGCTCCGGTCACATTCTCCTTCTTTTGGGTACCGAAACCGACCACAACCACCTCGTCCAATTGCGAAACATCGGGGGATAGGGAAACATTTATCGTGGTTCGTCCATTTAACGAAATCGTTTGCGAAACGAAACCAATGGAACTTATTACAAGCGATGCACTAGAAGCAACGGTTATTTCATAATTTCCGTCAAAATCTGCTGCGACTCCATTATTTGTGCCCTGTTCTATAACGCTAGCGCCTGGAATGGGAATCCCAGTATCAGCATCTGTTACATTTCCCGTCACCTTAATGTTTTGGGCCGATATTGCACCGCAAATAACAAAGGTCAACAGAAATACGAGTTTAACTTTCAGTTTTTGCATTAATCATTCGTTTTTTAGTTAGTAATTTGTTTTAGTTATATAGTTGGTTGCATTAAAATTTAATAGGTGTCCTTAATCCAATTGTAGGGTTTTCTTTTTATCCAATTTCCTCTTGTGAAATCAGGAAAATCCTGTGGCTCACCATTGTTGGCAATGGACAACTCTGAAAGCGGGGTAATTGCGCTCCATGCGGCAGCATCATAAGCATCCATTGGCGGTGCTATATTTTGCTGGGCAGATTGCACAAAGGCATTGATTACAAAGAAGTCCATTCCCCCATGCCCAGCTCCTCTAGCATATTCTCCATATTTTTTCCATAAGGGATGCTCGTATTTGTCCACCCACTCCTTGGCCTCATCCCATCTATGTGGTTCCGATGCTCCTTCAATATAGATTCGGCGACCATCTGCTTCCCATAATCCGTTGGCACCTTGCACCCTGAAACCCAAAGAGTAGGGTCTGGGCAAATTGCAGTCGTGTGTTATGATTATGGTTTCACCATTTGTAGTCTCGATAGTGCTTGTTACTATATCTCCCTGCTTCCATTTTAATTTTGCATTGGGATGTTCCTCACCACCTTGCGACACAATATAATTTTTAAACCCAATGGCCTTGGTGGCATGCGATGTAATGGTCGAAAAACGGTTTCCTCGGTTGATGTCGGCCATAGCGGCAATGGGACCCACCCCATGCGTTGGGTAGAAATCTCCATTTCTATATAGGGAGTGTGGTGTACGCCATTTGGATTCGGAAATGCCTTTTTCGCCAAATTCAGCTCCTTTTCCATAGGCAGTTTTGCCATCATTAAAAAGTACGCCCCTAAGATCGTGTTGGTACCCACATCTATAATGAACCATTTCCCCAAAGAGGTTTTGTTTGACCATGTTGAGCACGGCCAACACATCCCTTCGGTAATTGACATTTTCTAAAAGCATTAGATGTGCTCCGGTTTCCTCATGGGTGTTGACCAAATCCCAGCATTCTTCAAGGGTATTCGCTGCCGATACTTCAAGTCCTGTATATTTTCCGGCTCGCATAGCATCTTTGGCCATTCGGGTATGCCATAACCAAGGTGTTGCAATTATTACCGCATCCAACTCTTTCAGGTCAAGCAGGTTTTGATAGTCATAGTCATTTTTGCCAAAGACCTTAGGTTTTTCTTTTCCTTTTTTTGAAATGATATCCAAAGCCAATCGAATCCTTGCATCGTCCACATCGCAAATGGCCCCAACTATAACATCATCCCTTAGCAAAAGGTTATTTAAATGATTGGTTCCACGCAGACCAACACCTATAAGACCAACATTTAATTTATCTGCATAGGTATTCTTTCCGGCACCAAAAGATAGGTTGGGCGCAAGCGCCAGACCGGTACCTGCCAACGCTGATTTTTTTACAAAACTTCTTCGTGAATTCATAATATGTTCAAAAGGTATTTTTATGATTAGTCCTCGTTCAATTGAGTATTGTCAAATATTAGGATAACCGCTAGCAAAAAGGGTATCTTTTTTAGTCTAAGACCACCTAAATTTTCAGCTTTTAGGCCTTTTCCGTTTGTATATCCTCAATTTAAAATATCTTTAACTACATTATGTGTACGACAACATTCGTTGTTTGTCCAAAAAAAATGTAATTTGAATACGATTATTGTCGTGGCACTGTTCCGCGAATCGATACCATATAGATTTTGGCTTGGAATAAGATGAGAACATGGGAACTGGATTGACAAAAATAAAGGAGACACTTCTTAAAAATGTAAAGCTGAAAGCTGAAAATGCCTTTCATATTCAACTTGGCCTTTTCTGCATTCTTGTTCTGACCAACTTTCAATTTCTTAAAAGCCAAGAGCTGCATAACTTCATCCATTTTGAAAGGGCGTTCCACCCCTCTACCAATATAGAAAATGACAGTCTGGGAAATATCCTTATTTCGTCCACTAACGGTATTTATAAATTCAATGGGTATGATTTCGACTTTAAATCCTATTCTACCATTTTTGGATACCAGTTTGTTAACAAGCGTAAGGTATATTTTAAAAAAGACCCAAAGAACAATTATTGGTTGGCCACATATAATGGTGAGTTGACACGAATGGACAAAAGTGGTAAGTATATCCATTTTAAGGATAGTTTATCTGGAGGAGAAAAATCTTTCCGAATTACCGCTGTTGTTCCTTATGACGATTTTGTTTGGTTTGGTTCGGCCGAAGGCTCTCTCTACAAATATGATTACTCCCATTCACAAATGTCCAGGGTCGCAACCCTGCCCAATATTCAAGATCTTCCCCAAGCAATCAACAATATTGCAGTAACGGATTCGAACCAGATTTGGATAAGTACCTTGGGGGGCAAGGTCTATGGTTACAAACAGGATATTAAACAACTCCAAAAACTGGATGTGCCTTTTGATGATGAAGTTTCACATTCTCTCCTTTTGGTTGCCGACAAAAAAGGCAAACTTTGGATTGCCTCAGAACATTTCGGGCTTTATTGGTATGAGCCAAGTTCCCAAAGATTGGAGTCATTCCCAATTTCGGATACCCATGTGAAACTGTCCGGCCATACCCCAACATTCTATGTGCTCTATTGCGATGAAAGTGGAAACATTTGGGCTGGTACGGATGGGGAAGGATTAATCAAAATTGATGCGGAGGATTATAAAATAACACAGTTTAGGCACCAAGACAATAATAGGTTTTCACTTACCAATAATACCGTCACGAATATCGCAGAAGATACCCACGGCAATCTTTGGGTTGTATGCAAGCAAGGAATAATGCATATTCTTCCAAACTATAATAGCAATGTTCAATACTATACCGGATCGGAAGACAACGTTCCCTCTCCCATTCTTTGTATGCTCAAAACAGGAGATGGATCGCTTTGGATAGGTACCGATGGAAAGGGATTGAACAGGGTGTTTCCTAATGGAAAAAGCATTCAATATGGGATTAGAAGTGACAACCCATCTAACTTCAAAGGAAAATATATTCAACGTATTGTTGAAGATTCGAACCAAAAAGTATGGATAGCTACCTATAAAAATGGCCTTTACGCATACCATCCTGATCTGGATAAGTTCAAAAAAGTCAAGATTCCAGAAATATCCGAAAAATCAAGTGCCGACATTCGTTTTCTTTATTTGGACTCAAAAAACCGCATTTGGGCCACAACAACAGAGGGTATTCTTCTTTTTAATGAACATGAAAAGCTGTTGGCACATTTCAGTTATGGTTCGCATGGATTGTCTGGTGTCATTTCAGAAAGTATCTATGAAGCACAGGATGGCACAACATGGGTAGGTGTAAACAGGGGAGGTCTTTTTAGGTTTGACGAAAACCCGGATATTCTACAAAACTCATCCTTCAAAAAAATTGAATATTATCAAAAGACACACAGTGAGGACACCAATAATTACGATCCTGCCTATATGGTATCCGACAAGGATAATAATCTTTGGATAACATCCCTTTCAGGCACGCTGATGCACCTAAACACACTTGACCTTTCCTATAAATCGTTCATGAACCACGACAGTTTTAAAGATTTGACCATAACGGCAATGCTGTTCGATGATGAAAACAAACTGTGGTTGAGCAGCAGAAATGGACTCCACCATTATGATGTTAAAAGAGATTCACTGGGTTCATATTTTAACATTGACGGCCTTCAAGGAAATAACTTTGCACGTAAAAGTGCCTTTAAGGCAACCCGTGGCATGCTTTATTTTGGCGGAGATGATGGCGTAAGCGCTTTTTATCCCAGTTTGATTAAAAAAAATGAACTGACACCGAATCTGGCAATTAGCCAGATAGAAGTTTTGAACAAACCAGCTACTGATTTGATCCCCACCCAAATAGAAAAAGGGGTTGAATATGTAGAATCGTTAAAGTTGGACTATGACCAATCCTCTTTCTCATTTCAGTTTGCCGCAATTGGGGATGTACTTAAACCGGAATATCATTACGCCTACAGGTTAGAGGGGTTTGATAGGGAATGGATTACCGCAAGAGGGGAGCGTGTTGCCACCTACACGAACATCCCTCCTGGTGAATATTTCTTTGAAGTAAAGGCTGGAACCCAAAAAGGAATCTGGAATATTCCCACAAAGCAAATAGCCATATCCATTAAATCACCCTGGTGGGCCAGTGGACTTGCCTATGCCATATACGGCGTTATCGCGGTCTTACTAGTATTGGGCATTGTTTTTTGGGTACGGCTCAGAAACAAACTGCACAGGGAAGAGTTTCAGTTCAACAAAGAGAAAGAGCTCTATGCCCTAAAGATGAATTTCTTTGCCAAGATGTCCCACGAGATACAAACTCCATTGACATTGATCACAGGACCCATTGATGACATGTTACAGAGGGCAGCGTCCAACGGAAATCAACTGTTGCGGCAAAGACTTTCTTTGATCAAAAACAATGCGCAACGACTTTCCAGGATTTCCAAAGGTCTTATGACAGTTCGTGATAGAGAGCTTAACAAGCTCCGGGTTTATGCACTGCGTAAAAATATCATTGAAGATCTTGGTAAAATTGCCCATTCATTTGCTGAACAGGCAAGGTTCAAGGATATTGATTTTGTTCAAGATTACCCAAAAGAAAAATTGTTTTTGTGGTACGATGCGGAAAAACTGGAACATATTTTTTACAACCTGCTATCCAATGCCTTTAAGTTCACCCCAAGGGGCGGAACAATTATTTTACAAGTGAAGGAGAGCAAAAAAAGGGTTAAGATCTGTGTGATAGACTCAGGGCCGGGCATTCCCCAAGAGGAGAGGGAAGATATCTTTGAGATGTTCTATCAATCTGAAGTGGGAAAGAATGTAAAGGGATTGGGCATAGGACTAGCACTTACCAAGGAGTTGGTGAACCTGCATCATGGTAAAATAAAAGTTGCCTCTTCAGATGAGGGAACGTGCTTTACGGTTAGCTTAAAAACAGGGGATTTCTTTTCCAAAGAAGAAAAAGGAGTTGGTATCAATACAAAACCTAAATTCCCCAAATTGCTTGCCGAAGTGGATTTGCTCCGAGAGTTGGACCTTTCAGCACAAACCAAAGTTGATAAGCGTGCCACGATACTTATTGTAGAAGACAATGTGGAAATGCAAATATTTTTACGCGACCTATTTTATGAGAAATACCATGTATTGATAGCCGACAACGGACAAGAGGGGCTAAAGTTGGCCAAAAAAAACCTCCCCGACCTTATTGTCAGTGATATTATGATGCCTGCGATGGATGGGATAACCATGAGCAAGATCCTGATCAAATCAAAAGCGACCACCCATATTCCAATTGTTTTGCTTACGGCCAAGGATGCTGCCAAAACCAAATTAGTGGGGTTACAGACCGGGGCTTTGGCCTATATTCAAAAACCCTTTAATCCCAATGAGCTTTTGGTAAAGGTGAACAACATTCTTGAAAGCAAAGCAAAGACAATAAGCAAGCACAAAACAGATGTGATCAGTGACCCACAAATGGAAAAAGTCAAATCCAAGGATGATCTTTTCCTGGAAGGATTGGTAAATGCGCTAAATAATCATTTGGAAAACACAACCTTTAGGTTAGAAGATCTGGCCGACCTTATGAATATGAGTTATTCGGTGATTTACAGAAAATGCCAAGAAATTACCGGAAAGACCCTTGTCGATTTTCACAAAACCCTGAAATTGAAACATGCGGCCCTGTTATTCCTTGAAAACGGATACAATGTTTCCGAGGCGGGCTATATGGTAGGCTATAAAAATTCAAAATACTTCACCAAGTGTTTCAAAGACGAATTTGGAAAACCCCCCATGGCCATTAAAAGTGAATGTAAAGAGGTGGGTATAGCCAAACTGATTGAAAAATATAATATAGTGGCTTTACAGTCCGTAGCACCTGAACCTCTTACATAAGGTTTAAATCATTCGCTTTCCAAATTGACAACAATGGTCTTGTTATCCTTATTTCTTGATCTCAAATTGGTATAGGTCTTTTTTAACCCCAGTTCTGGCACCTCCACTTCAACTTTATAGATTCCTTTTTCAAAAACCTTTGGTCTATAACCGCTGGTTTTTGGTCTTATGGCATACACAAGTTGCTCTTGGCCATCGAACACCTTTATTACAGGATGAAAGTTCCCTGTCCATTTAATCTTCGGAAGCCACGCGACCGCTTTTCTAGGGTAATTGTTAGCCTGCGTGATGGTAATCGGCCATCCTGGATATTGGCTGTTCGGAATAGTTGGGTCAACAAACCTTGGCCAACATTCGGTTTTAATGGTCCTTGTTTTCTTGTTGAAAGTTACCAAACCATAGCCCACTGCCCTATTGTGCAAAATTTTGGGTTCCTTACCTGTGTCATGCGGGTTTGCAACTGCGAAAACTGTCATTCTATTTCCAAAACCATCCATATGCTCACCCAAATAAGCCGGATCTTCGTAGGTGTGTTTACTACTGTCAATATCAGGCCAAAATCTACGCGGCCATATATTGTTTAGGGCCGGTCCTGCAAAGGCATATCCACTATCTCCATGCACATCCAATCCATATTGGATAAAACTGCCCAGATGTTGGTCTCCTGCTATGTGGAAAGCGAAAGCTTTTCTTATCTTTTTTACGGCAAAGTCACGCCCTTTGGCGGGCCAACCATTGGAATCCATATCAACCGTTGGGCGATCACCGTTCACATATTCTCCCTTTTTCGGTATGGGCAAAGAAGGTATAACAGCTCCGGTCTTGGCCCCTTCAGGAAGTGTTGCGACAGTGGCAAAATTGGTTTGGGAAAGAACTGCTTTCATTTGGACATTATTGCTCCAATCCATAGCCCAGTCATCAAGAAACTTGTGCTGTCTTTCACCCAGAAGGTCGGCGTCAACATCACGATATTTCTTTATGTCGAAGTCATCACTCATTATCCAACCATTATTCACCTCAGCTTCTTTAGGCAGCACATTCTTAGGTGCCGATTTGAATTTTCTATCTTCTAGAATAGCAAAACTAATCCCTGCGTAGTTCCAATGGGTATAATATACCCCTATCCCTTGCTTCACGGGAGATGGGTCGTACGCATCAGGTAGATGACCCGTCTGGGTTCGTTGCACCATGTTCACCCATTTCGCTGGCATTTTATAGCCGCCACTATCTTGGGCAAAGGCCCCAAAACCTCTGGAAGTATTGGCTTTTTCACCTTCCTCACCCCAAATATTGCCATGATATACATCATGGTCATCAGGGATTATGGCACATGGCTTATGTTTATACAAGTCACGATACGACCAGCCAAACATATACCATTTTCGTAGGTAATCCAGGCACATTTTATCAAATTCTCCTCTAAAAGTGGCTCCAAAACCACCTGTTCCTTCATAAAACTGGTCACCTAGAAACAAGATAATATCCGGGTTTAATTTGGATACATTTTCCGGAATATCCACGTCCGGGAAACCGTAGTGAAAATTACAGCTGAAAACTGCTGTTTTGATTTCATTTTTGTGATGAGGCTCTTTGGTTATGGTTCCCTCATAATGGTAAGTTTCAATTTTATGATTCAAAGGAATGTCAACGCTTATTCTAAAGGGAACATCATTTTCTGGTACAAAATCGATAACAGAAAAATGAACAGAACGCCCCTCAGGTTCAATGGTCTTTGATTGAAAAGTTTCCCAGATATCTTCATCATTTTTCATTTCAAAATGAACAAAATGTCCTTCAATTTTCTCAATAGGCGCCATCTGGGCGGTAAGCTTAAGCTTGCCTTTGTTCAAGGTATATTGGGTAAAGCAAATCGGTCCAAAGAAATTATCCTCATTGAAGGTTAAATCCTCCGAAGCAATATGCCAGTTGGAAAATGCGGCACTTGGCACTTCGGAATTTTCTCCTTTTTTAAGTTTAAAATCGGACAACAAGGAAAAATTGCCAGTGAGTTGGGCATTAGAGCATTCAATCAATTCTTGTTTGTAAAGTAGAACATCCTCCTCTGGATTGGTCACGGAAACGTTAACTTTATAAGAATTATTGTCGGGAATTGCCTCAACTATGAGTCCAAATTTTTTAGGAATAGTGTTCAACGGAGTTTCAAAAATCCGGTTACCAACTTTGAGCTTGCCCTTTGGCGTGAACCCAAAAGGTGTTCCTTTACCAAACACTGCTGCAGACCTATAATCATTATTAGGCCCTTTTACCCCTAGCAGAATCCCTAAGCATCCTTCATCATAGCTTTCCAGTTTTGGGTGGAGCACATCAACCGTAACAGAAGTGATAAAACCAACCATTTTTTCAGGCTTTTGAACAGGGAGTAAATGAAGGCTTCGATTCTTGTCGGTAACATCGCAGATGACCTTGCCATTCTCCAAATACCAATCTTGCAGTCGGTTACCCCAATATTCGGGTCCCACCCATTTCATATTGGGCCAATTATGCCAATTACTATTAAAGCTCAGTCCTTGTGGGTAAGGCCAAGGTTTAAACGTGCTATTAGCAAGTACGGAAGGTGAAATACAGGGAGCAATAGCTCCAACCAATAAGGTTTTTAGATAATTTCTTCTTTTCATGGACAGTTCTCAAATCATGGAATTTTTTAATTCCCTTGGTTAATACTTAACTAGGTTTTATAAGGCATAAGAATCTTCTGGATATGACAGGCATTACAGTCATTTCCTTAAAAAAAACCAAATAAAAAATGTTTGTGTTAGTCCAATGAGGTACTAATATAGTGAATCAATAGTATCCGATCGCTTCTAATACGAGAAAACCTATTATTGTCATCAAGAAAGTAAGAGAACCTCTTTGTTTTTATTTAAATCTAGAAAGACTTCCGGTTTCCCGAAAACCCTAATTTAGCTTTGCTCCTCCTCATGGGCTCCTCTCGTCTGCGCTTGGGATAAACTTCATGCAACAAAAGGTTAAAAAGAAAAAGAGCCACACTTTCGTGCAGCTCTTTTTCTTTTTGCTCCCCCTCTTGGGCTCGAACCAAGGACTCTCTGATTAGCAGACTTAAAATATTGATTATCATATAGTTATATTTGATTTCTTTTGTTCTGATTTCCAATATTTTAGCGATTTTGGCTTTGTTTTTGGTTGCATAAATTCTACATTTAATAGCCTATTTGTTGTACCTATGTTGTACCCAAATATCAAAAGGCATCCTAAAAAACATATCAGTTATGGCCTCGATAAAAATCATTTTAAGGAAGAAAAAATTATCAGATGGAACCTATCCCATTTTCCTTCGGGTAACCAAAGAACGGCAATCCAAATTCTACAAGACACCATTCAGTTCCAAAATTGATGAGTGGGTAGACTCAACAAGAAGTTTCAATAAGCGAAAAGAAAACCACATTCAAAACAATAGGCTGTTATTAAAGTTTAAGGAAAGAGCATTTAAGGTCATCACTGAATTGGAAATTGACAACCCTGATTATACGATTTATGATTTTGACCGAAAATATAGAATCGCTTACAATCCGATCAAACAGGATGTTTTTGCATTTTGGGATGAAATCATAGATGAACAAAAAAGAGCAGGACGAATTGGAAATGCCAAAGTGACTTATGACGCACAAACCTCTGTGAAAATTTTCAATAAATTTCAAAGCCTAACATTTAGAGAACTGAATCCGACTTTCTTAAACAAGTATGAGGCATTTTTAAGGTCTAAGGGAGGAACCGACGGGGGAATAGGTGTCAAAATGAGAGCGATCAGGGCTATTTACAATATGGCCATTCAACGAGGTATCACAAAAGAGAGCTACTATCCCTTTAGAGCATATAAGATTTCCAAGCTAAAGGGAAAGGCTGCTAAAAGAGCCCTAGATTTTAATGAGGTCATGGCCATTGTAAACCTTGACATGAGCAATTATCCTCATTTAATTGACACAAAAAATTACTTCGTTTTTAGCTTTTATACCAGGGGGATGAATTTTAAGGACATGATGGAATTGGAATGGGAAAATATCCATTCGGGCTACATTTATTACACCCGGTCAAAGACCAAAGGAAACTTTAGTGTCAAAATAGTCCCTCCCGTACAAGACATTTAGATTACTATAAGCTATATGGTAGAAGTAAGAAATATGTGTTTCCCATCCTTTTAAAGGAAGACCTTGACCCTGTACAAATAGCCAACAGAAAGCATAAGGTTTTGGGCATTTATAATAAACAATTAAAAGAATTGGCAGATTTATGTGGAATTAAAAAGAACATCAGTAGTTATGTTGCCCGACACAGTTTTGCCAATTGCCTAAAACAAAAGGGAGTCGCTACGGACATTATCAGTGAATCCCTTGGACATCAGAACTTGGCAATTACCCAGGCTTACCTCAAGGAACTGGATAATTCAGTTTTGGACAAGGCGGTTGAGCTTCTACTTTAAATAGGGTCAATTCCCTTATCATCCTTTAGGCTCTAATATCAATGTTATTTTATTGAAATCCGCAGCGGTATTGATCACTTTTCTAAATTCCTCAAATATGGATGGGGCAACAATATTGGTTCTATAATGTTCGTCTGCGGTAATGCTTAAAACATTGTCCTTTAATTCATAAAATGAGATAAATGAAAAGAGCTCTTCTCCATTTTCATCATACTTGTTCTCTATGTCGAGTTCATCCAGATTGACCACCCTGTAGCCCTTTGGTAAAGTAATGTTAAGTGTTCGGTAATAGCTTCTGGTATGCTCGTTCTCCAAAGGAAGAACGCGTTTTTTATCTTGATACATTTCTATTTGAGGGCCTATTAGTTCCCCTAGTTTAAATAAGTATTTTCGTCCTGCCTTTTCAACAAAAGCATCAGACTTTAAGTCCACTATAAACTCTATTGGCTTTATCCCAAAAAGGTTTGGGCTTTCATTGACCAATTCCATTTTTTTAACCTCAATATTCTCATTCATGGTTTTTGCCAGTCCCTCCATCATTTCATTTCTGTTATCTCCAATTATTTGATCCATATACGGATGGAA
Organism: Flagellimonas sp. 2504JD1-5; assembly: GCF_053618295.1. Lineage (NCBI taxonomy): Bacteria > Pseudomonadati > Bacteroidota > Flavobacteriia > Flavobacteriales > Flavobacteriaceae > Flagellimonas > Flagellimonas sp. 2504JD1-5. Next base: position 996,993 of record NZ_JBSIOU010000001.1, on the reverse strand, counting down.
CGGCATTGCATAGTAACCCGAAAAAGAACGCTGTAACTTTATCGAGTTATAGGTTAAATCTTCTTGGTCGAACTGGACATCAATTACCATTTTGTCAATGGTTTTATCAGCATTCAATGGTTCAATATATTTTATTTTCCCTATAGCAGATTTAAAAGACCCAACACTTACCTCCTTTATGAAAAGACCATAGTTATCCGTTAAAAAGGCTGGTGGATAACCATATCTGGATTGCATATCTGTAGGTGAAAGGTAAGTTTTCAGGTCAGGAAAATAAATCAAGAAGTCCTTCAAAAAATTGTGGGCTTCAAAATCCTTATCAAATTTTAAAGTTTTACGATTAGATGTTATAACAATTTCATGAGCTATTTGAAAATGTCTTAACAGAGTGACATAAAGCTTTATCATTCCAGTAGAACTAGCAATCTTCTTTTCAAGAATTTCCTCTAGATTCTTCAGGTTATCACCTCCAGATTCCGATAAGATAAAGCCAGATTTTATTCTATTATCAATACTTCTGATTTTGGATTCTAAATCATCACTATTTTTAGTTGAAGAGGTTACAAACTGTTGAATTAAATAATTTGCTTTCTTGCTTGGTTCAGCATAGTAATAGTTATAAATATTCTGAGCAACGTTTCCATACGAGGATAAGTCGCTTTTATTGGTTTTTAGATTTTTGTCAAGCTTATAAATCAAATAGCCACGAGAGGCAGCATAAGGAGCTTGTTCCTCCTTGAGTAAACCTTCTAGATTCTTTAAATTTAATTTCCAATGCAATCTGTCTTTTGATAATGTATCCTTAACGACTTCTGGCAATCCATTATAGCTTTTGAACTGAAATACTAGGTTCGATGGAGAGTATAAGTCAAAATCAACATTTTTTTTCTCAAAATCTGATTGCAACCGAAATGCTATTCCGCTGTAGCTTGGCTTTTTCTTTTCTACATAAAAATATTCAATGACACTACCTTTTTCCACTCCTTCGAAGGCAAAATACTTGTAGTGTTTCCCCGTTTCTTCGTCTTGAGCGGTCAATATTTTTGATTCGTCCAAGTCAATGATTTTTCCATTCTTGGTAATTACCCTTGCTTTGTTTTCAAGCAGCACAGAATTTGTGGAATAAGGCAAATATATTTTATTATATGCCTCAATTTTCTCATTGCTGTTTAACCAAAACGCCTTGTGTTCCAGATAATGTTCAGTAAAAGCGTTATCCGAATAGGCAAATTCTGTAACGTATTTTTCCTTTAAAGCCATCATTGGCTCTTCACTGTCTACAGGTAATTCATATTTAGGGGTTTCATCCCAATTGTAGTTTGACACGAAAAGTTTGTCTTGGCCGTGAATCGAATAGGATAAAAAAACAATTACCAGAAAATAAAGATTTCTCATATGGGTTTTGGAAGTTATATTATTGTTTCTTGAGCACAACAACCTCTTTATGTTGCCGCTCAATTTTTTTTGCAAGCTGGTTTACTTTTTTTTGAGCATCGGAATCAAAAATCAATGCATTAAGCTTAAAGTGACGCTTGTAGACTATTTGATTTGGTTTAAGTTCATAAGTAATGCCATAGTCAAAGTATTGATTAGATAGATTTATGCCTTCAGGCAAATAATCAACTGTGTAGCCCTCAGGAATATTAAATACGTATTGATACTCTCCTGAATCTAAATATCTGTGCTCCAATGGAACAGTTCGATCACTATCTGTTTTTAAGTTAGAAATGACAGTCCTTCCCAGATTCAAGTTAATATAGATCTCATCTCCCAAAGTTTTGGCATAATTGGGCACGTTAAAATCATATTCTACAATGAGGTTTTTATCATAGCTATATTTGTTGTTCTCGGTAAAATCGGATATTTGGAAACTGTTATTTCCCTTTCGAAAACCTGAATTGTATATATCAAGGAGTTTTGTTTTAGTATTATTTTTTTCCAAGCGATAGAAGAGGTCTATTTTTCCATAACCAGATAATTCAGATCTTGATTTTCCTTTCAAATTATCGCCTTGCAACTCGATAACAGAATAATCCTTATAGATATTTTTTGATGGATCAATAATTGGGACTTTTTTTATCATAAATGAATCTTTTCCCATCGAAACCAATGCCTCCTTTCCTTGAATAAAAGATGTAGGTATTTCCATAGGGTTAAACCTCCCAGTAGCATCCAAAAAATAAGATTTCCCTTGATACTCATAATGTAAAATCATATGATTATCAACTGATGGAGTTGGAACATCCTTATAGCTATATGGGATACTTCTTGTGCCAATCCAAGCTAGGTTTCCTTTGATATTGGCTATATCGAGCATTTTTAATAATAAATTGGAGTTGTCTTTACAATCACCGTACTTTTTATGAAAAACTTCATTAGCTTCTCTTGGAACGAATCCGCCCAAGGCATATTCAAAAGCTATGTATTTTACATTTTCTTGTACCCAGTAATAAATGGCTCTTACTTTTTCAAGCTCATTTTTTTTGTCAGCTGTTAGATCTTCAACAAGTTGCACCAATTCTTTAGGAGCTGGCTCTTCATTTAAATTTTCCACAAGGGAAAAGTACCACCTATATAAATCCGACACATCCTCAAGAAGGTTAACAGTTTTTCCATTGGTTTGATATGAAACAATGATTGGGATGATATGTGGTAAAATGCTTTTATAATTGGGTGCTTTTTCCTCATACTTGAATTCATCAATGTTTTTTATTTGCCAAGTATATATATTCTGTTTTCTAGTCCTTTTTTCAGTGAATTCCACTTGGACACCTTCCATGTTAACCTCTTGAAACCTAAGGTTAATGGCATTGTCAGAAATGATAGTGAACTTGTTATTTTGAATAGGGTAAAAGTTCCCGAAATAAAAGGCACTTAAAAAACGTGGGTTCTTTATTGTTTGCTTATAACTTAGTCTAGTTTTTGCTCCTTGGCCTAAACTGGGGAAAATAAAATTGATTGATTTTACATCATCGTAAAATGATCCATCCAGTTCATCTTTATCCTTAAAATCAGAAACTTTTAGCTCTTCATACTTATTGTCCCTTATCACAAATGAAGATGCTTCAATTTTTTCCAACTCGTAAAAAGAGGAATAGCTCAAAGATTGTTTTGCGTCATTTTTAGCACTGTCATACAGGAATATGTCTTCCTCTAAAAACTCTTGGGATATTACAAATTGTCCCTTGTCAAGACCAATATTCAAAACTGTCTCTTGGTTCAATCTAATAGATTGGGCGTTTGGATATTGCTCCTTATACTTTTTATAGTCAGTAGAAATTTGTGAGTATGAGGTATACCCAAGTAGCAGTATGATAAGCGTTCTTTTTCTCAAACCCTTTCTATTTGGAAGTAGATGAAATAATATCGCCATTGAAATAAGTTTCTTCAATTATTAATTTCCCATTCTCATCATACTCTTTCGAGACACCTTCTTTAACATCATGCAAATAAGTTGTTTCCCTTTTCAGATTACCATTCTCAAAATACTCTTTGACAATACCGTTTAGATTACCTAATGTATAATTGCGCTCTTTTTTAACATTGCCATTGGAAAAGTACTCAACTCTTCTTCCGTCAATTTCTCCTTTGATATAATATATTTCTTCTAGCAATTGCCCTGAGTAATAATATTCTTTGTACACATTGACCAAGTTCCCATTACTATACTCCATGTCCCTTGATATCTTCCCATTATCATAATAGGTCAACATTTTACCTGTTTCGTTCTCCATAGGAATCATTGGCACCTCCTCTAAATTTTCATCCAGATAGCTGTAACCTTTTAAACGTCCATGCTCATAAAATCTAACAAGCTGCAATTTTCCAGTTGGACTATAAGTTTCTCTTCTACCGTGTCGCATATCATCATAATATTCACTTCTATTTTTTATGTTGCCATTTTCATAATAGCTTACAGCATTCTTTTGGAGCTTTCCTGAGTTATAATAATTTTTGGTGTCTATAGTCCCATTTTCATAATAATAAATATAATCCCCGTCCAATTCTCCATTCATATAATTCGCCACGGTTTCGACCTTTCCATTATCATGATACCAAGTCACCTCTCCATGTAACTTTCCGTTTAAGTAATTACCTTCGGTTTTCTTTATTCCATAGAAATCAAAATATGAAAAAGGGCCATGTCTTATGCCATTGACGTATGTTATTTTCGTACCTGGTTTTTCGTTTTGATGTTGGAATACTAACTCATATTTTTCTTTATCACTCTCATATTTAATAGTATAGGCAACATTCCCATCTATATCATAATAAGTGTCGTTTAATTGATCGCCGTAATTGTAAATACTGGCTTGGGTTTTAAGTCCTTTTCCAGAAAAAAGCAATTGCTCTCCGTGAAGCAACCCTTTATGATAAAAATTGATTTCTGAAACTATGCCATCTGGAGCGTATGATTTCCATTCTCCATGAAGATTGTTGTCCTTGTACCATCCTTGTCTTTTTATTTTTCCGTTTTTATGGTAATTGACATAATAACCATTTAGTGAGTCATTTTTATAATGGGAAATAGATTGCAATTCCCCGCTTGTATAATATCCTTTATACTCTCCTTGTAAATTATTGTCTTCATACACCCCTTCATCAGTAAGAATGCCATGTTTGGAATAATACTTCCATTTGCCTTTCTTTCCTCCTTTAATATCATATAATCCTTCAGACTTGATTTTACCGTATGAAGAATGCCCTTTGTAATAAAATTCACCTCCCTTTTTGCGGTTTTCTTCAATCACATTACCTTCTTTGTCAAAGTACTTATAGGCAATAAATTCACCTCTGCGGTATTCAAAAATATAGTGTAGCTTTCCATCAATGTCATAGTATTTATATTCACCGTCCGTTTGGCTTTTGTCATCGTAGTTAAAATCGCTTTCTAGAGTGCCATTGCTATAAAAAGTTTGCCAGTGTCCTACATAATTCCCTTCAAAAGTTTGTCCAACCTCTTTTGACGACCCATTTGGATAAAACAGCTTGTAATACCCATCAACAAATCCATTTTTGCTGTTTAAATCGGTGTCTAGCTGCCCATTTAAATAATATTTAGTCTCTTGACCATGAGCCATTCCATCTTTAAAATTTATTTCGGAGCTTATCGTTCCAGTAGGAAAGTATTCGCTATACTTTCCGTTTACCTTTCCATTTACATACGACGCTTTGGATTTTAGTAGTTCTTCACCAACATCATGGTAAGAATAAAACTCACCATCCAACTCATCATTTTTGAATTGTTTTTTTTGTTGCAATGCGCCATTTTTGTTATACAGTAAATACTCTCCTTCTAAATTACCATTCTTGTAATTGGCAAGAATATTTTGTTTTCCATTCTCATGATATAGAACATTTTTTCCATTCAATTTTCCATCTACATATTGGGCCGATTCTTTAATTTTTCCTTGTGCGTTGTAGAAAATCCACTCTCCATCTCTACTACCATCAGAACTAAATGTTCCTTTTGCTGTCAATCTTCCCTTATCATTGAACAACTCCCAAGGCCCTACGACAACATTATTTTCAGTTTTACCAATGCCTTTGGTATAGCCATCTTCAAAATAGTAAGTCAACGTTTCTACTTTTCCATTTTGTTTTATGGTATTGTTCTTTACGATATCAACCCACTTCTGTTTGGATAGGTCAAAAAACTCCTGAATCTCATCTATCTTCTTTTCTATAACTTTTGCGTAAGTTTCATTCTCAATAGAATATGAGATGGTATAGCTGAAAGCATCAAAAAGCCCCTGATTCACTATCCATTGATAGTATGGGACAAACTTGGTATCCCAAAATCCCCCATTACCTGAAAAGTTTTTCAGAGACTCCATAAGGGCATGGTTTTGTCTTATAAGCGCAATGTCAATTTCGTTGCCTGTTTCATACTTTTCATTCAATGCAACTCGATTATTGATTATCAAGTCAATTTCTTCGAACGACTCATCATCCTCAGAAACATTTATATCAGGATTCTTCTCATACGTATTCTTACTTTGCGCGGTGGTATTGAGCAGCTTTAAAAGGCTAAACGCATTACTGGCATCAGGTTCAATCACCAAGTACATGTTATAGGACATTAAGGCCTGGCTAATTAATTCTTGTTTGTAACAGATGTCTCCCAGTTTTAAATAAGCGTTTTTGTAAAAGGGATCTAGAAGAATTGTCTTTTGATATGCATCAACTGCTTCCTCCCATTTGTCTGTTTTTTCCAAACAAACTCCTTTATTGTACCATAAGGTCTTATTCTGTGGAAAACGTTTTAATCCTACTTCACAAATATCAAGAGCATCTTGATTTTTATCCTGCCCCAAAAGTGAAGCCACTTTGTTTACGTAAAATGAACTATGTAAATCATAGCATTTGGAACCAAGTCCTTCATCCGTTATTGCAATGGCCTCATTATACTTTTTTTGAGCCATCAAATAATATGATTTGGTAACCATTACCGAGCAATAGGTAGAGTCACTTTTGCTAATCTTGTTAAGATATTCCACTGTTTTTTCATACTCTCCTTTTTCTGCGGTTTCACCTACCTTTTCATTTACAGTATTATAGTCTACGAAAGGGATTTTTTCCTGGGCAGAAATAAGAAGGCTAAAAAAAAGGGTTGGTAGTAGGAGTAGGTGTTTCTTCATTTCTCAAATATAAAAAAGCACCTGATAATTCCACTATTGTTGTAGGGAATTTCGAGGTTATTGCCAGAAGTATCGATTAACTTATTCTGTTTTAAAAAGTGATCACATGACAAACTCTCGAAAATTCTCCCGATGAATCACGTCAATATCGGCATCGTAGGTTTCCATAAAGGATTTTGGAAATTTCGCTTTGGCCTTAGGGTTCCACTTGAATTCATAGCCCTTTATCGTTCCTGATATTTCCTCTACGTAATCAATTTCTTGTTGCTGTTTGGTTCTCCAGAAATAAGAATTGGCCAAAGAATTTTCATAGGCCAATTTTTTGATGCGCTCACTAATCAAAAAATTTTCCCAAAGTCCACCAGTATCACTACGACTATCAAGAGCATTAAAATTTCCAATGATGGCATTTCGCACCCCCGTATCATAGAAAAAAATCTTTTGGTTGGTCTTTATTTCATTCCGTAAGTTTCTACTAAAACTAGTCAATCTAAAAATCACATACCCTTTTTCAAGAATATCGATATAATTGCTTACCGTGTTCTTATCTACTCCTACAAGTTGAGCAAGTTCATTATAACTCACTTCATTCCCAATTTGTAAAGCCAATGCGCGCAATAGCCTTTCCAATACTTGGGGTTTTCGAATACCACTGAACGCCAGAATATCTTTGTACAGGTAACTATTGGTTAGTTCTTTCAATACCTCAACCTCATCTCCCAGATTATTGATGACATCTGGATACATGCCATACAGCATCCGCAATTCAAGTTGCTGTTCAGACTTCACATAACCAATGCTACTTTCCAATTCTTGCCACGAAATGGGATATAGCTTGTATTCCCATTTTCGTCCGGTCAAAGGTTCCCTGGTTTGATTGTTCAATTCGAAAGCTGATGAACCGCTCACCAACAATTGCACTAATTTGAATTGATCCGTGATTATTTTGAGGGTCAACCCAATATTTTCAATTCTTTGGGCCTCATCTATGAAAATAATTTCATGACCTCCTATAATACTTTTGATCTGTTCGGTATTGGGGTTGGTGAGTAATGCTCTTACCGTAGAATCGTCCCCATCCAGAAACAGATGTTCTTTGTTCTCCAGAATAGAATTTATAAGGGTTGTCTTTCCTACTTGTCTTGGTCCAATTAGAATTATGGCTTTCCCTTTGCCTAATTTTTGAACAATTGTCTGCTCTAGAACTCTTTTAATCATTCCTATTAGTGAATTAACTCACCAAAAGTAATGTTTTTTAGTGAATATGTTCACTTATTAACTATCTGAATTTGGAAAACAGCCGTATGTAATTATAATTACTTTTTGATTATATATAACATAAGAACAATTATAGTACAAATGCCTTTGTTACGTTTTTAGCGGTTGGCATTCGATAGCTATAATTCCCCAAATACCTTTAGATTAACTTTCTATTTAAAACCATTGTTTATGATGTTGAAAAGAGGGGGTCCGGGGGAGACTCATAACTTCCTTTTTTGTGGATAACTTTGGTTTTTAAAAAGAGAATGGGGTGAACTCACCCAAATCCTGGGTTAACGGCCCATGGTAAGTATTAGTCCCCATTCTCTTCTAATCAGGTTACAAAGGACCAGATAGAATTTCAGGAATCCCCTATTAAAGGTTTTAGTCAACGCAACCATTTTAAAACATTATAAAGTTATGGAAAT